>JAZUSD010000028.1:0-55322 GCA_045606545.1 Acutalibacteraceae bacterium
GCAATGTTTGAATGGAGGGGTTAAAAATGGCTAAAAAGACAAATAAATCATATTTTGACCGAGTTCATTCCTGGGGCAGAATTTCAACTGTAACCGCACTTTGTGCGCTCCTTATGTTCCCCATAGGCATCTGCCTTTATCTTAATGTTTTCCCACCTATAAACGGTATTCTTGCAGGACTTCTCAAACTCATCCCCACTTATTGGACTGTTGCAGTTGTTGAAGTTATCGTTTATACTCCCATGCTTGGTGCAGGTGGTACATACCTTTCATTCGTAACAGGTAACATCGCAAACCTTAAACTTCCTTGCGCAATCAATGCAATGGAAGGCGCAGATGTTAAAGCAAACTCTGAAGAGGGCGAGGTTGTTTCAACAATCGCCATCGCAACATCCTCTATTGTTACAACATTTATTCTTGCAATAGGCGTTATTGCTTTCGCTCCCGTTCTTCAGCAATTCTCTGACAATGCGCTTCTTAAACCCGCCTTTGCTCAGGTTCTTCCCGCACTTTTCGGTGCTCTCGGTGCAGGCTACTTTATAAAGCATTGGAGAATTTCATTCTTCCCCATTATCATTATGATAATCGTTCTTGTTTTTGCTCCCACAATGGGCGCAAGCACACTCCTTTTCGTAGGTATTGTTGCTTCCGTAGGCGGCGCATTGTTTATGTATAAAAAAGGTATGCTTGACAGAGTTAAATAAAAATTTTAATGCCCCAACATCTTTGTCTTTCCAAAGATGTTGGGGCATATTTTTGTTATCAATTAACTCTTAAACCACTTTCGTAAGAGCCTTGATGCTTTCCGTTCATAGCTGCAACTGTATAATAATATTTTGTTTTCTTTTTCGCTTTAGTATCTTTATATGAAAGAACATCCTTAACTTCTGCAATTTTCTTATACTCACCTGATGGTTTTCTTCTTAAAATCACATAGGACGTTGCACCTGCAACACGCTTCCATTTAATAACATTTCCGTTATCCCATTTGAGTGAAACAAGTTGTGGCGCTTTCATATATAAATGTGTGTGCATATTATTACCTGATATACCCACACTATTTTCACTGGTAGCCTCTACATAATAAGTATAGAAATAATTACTTTCTTTTTCTGTGCTGTCATAAAAGCTTGTTTTGTTAGTTGAACCTATAAGCTTATAGTCCTCAAAAGGCGACTCTCTGTATATATTATAATTTGTTGCACCATTAACAGCTTTCCATTTAAGAAGTACACTGTTATCAACAGAAGATCTTATTGAAGAAATTTTCGGTTCTGCAAGGCAGTAAACAGTAACACCTACTGTATCAAAGCTGCTGTATTGACCATCCTTTTCAACAACAAGAGAATATATATATTTATTGCCTATTGAAATATCTGTATCAACATATTCAAAAGCATCAGTACCGGTATAAATCAAATCCCAGTTACCATCAGATTTTTTCTTGAAGAGCCTGTAATCAGTTGCATTTTCAACTGAATCCCAATTAATTGTTGCAACATTGTCAACGCAAGAAACTGTCGGTTTTTTAACACCAAAAAGTGTTATTTCAGATTTATTTGATAACGCGCCTGAATTTGTACCATTCACAGCTTTAACTGTGTACCAATAGGTTTCACCATCTTTTTTCGAGGATTTATCAATATATTCTGAAACATCCTCACCAACAGTTGCTATACGGGTGTATTTTTTTGCATCCGGAGTTTTTCTGTATATTCTGTATTTTCTGGCACCCTTGACTGCTTCCCAGGAGATTTTGATTTTATTATCTTCAAGGAGCTCTGCGCAGTCATTTATTTTTGGAGGTGCAAGGTAAACCAAAGAAACACCGTTTTTGTTATATTTACTGTAACAATCCTCATCAAAAGCTCTTACAGTATAAATATACTTTTCCCCTCTTACAGCAGTTTTATCTGTGTATTCAAGTTTTGTTACATCTGCAAGCTTCTCAAATGATGAATTTTCTTGTTTTCTGTAAACTCTGTAAAAATCTGCATATTCAACCTTTTTCCATTTCAGGTAATTTCCTGAATAGAGAGCTTCAGCTTCAGTTACCTTGGGTGTTACATTTCCCAGTTTATTAAGCTTTATATCAAATTGATAAATACTGTCTTTATCAACATAAAGATTTTTACCTTTTTTTACATAAGTAAAAGTAAGTCCGTAATATGTTCCGCTTTCAAGTGGTGAAAAATCAATTGTCATACTACCTTTACTGTTAACTGTAGGAAATGCACCACTTTTGTTAATAAGAATATCCTGCCTTTTCTCGTCAGAATAAATTGTAAGTCCGTAGTAAACATTTTTTTTATGACCCTTGCTTTTGAAGGAAAAATACAATGCGCCTTTATCAGATTTAATGTCATAAGATTTGCATTGCTTTTTATAATTGGATTTAACAGGAACCATCAAACCATATTTTCCGTCATAGGATTTATATTTTGTTGCCGCAAGGCTTGTTACGGAAAAAGCAGAAAGCAAGCACAAAACCGCAAGAAAAACTGCAAGTGACTTTTTCATTGTTTTCATTTATTGCCCTCCTTTTGCTTTTCAAAATATTTATCAGCTTTAAGAATTATTGTCTGGGTTTTAGAGTCCTTAATTTCTCCGTTCATAACCATTTCTACTGCCTCACTTAAAGGCATTTTAAGAGTGTTAACAAACTCATCCTCATCAAGATGCTGTTCACCCTCTGTTAAATCCGTTGCAATATACATATGAATTACTTCGTCAATAAGAGCAGGTGTGGTATATAAATCTCCAATTGAGAAAATATTGTTTGCGGTAAGACCTGTTTCCTCGGAAAGTTCACGAAGAGCAGCTTCCATAGGGTCTTCACCTTTTTCAAGCTTACCTGCAGGAACTTCCAATGTCACTTTATTCAAAGCATATCTGAACTGATTAACAAAAACGACCTGTCCGTCATCAGTAAAGGGCAAAACGCACACTGCACCCGGATGGCGGATAACCTCACGGATACCTTTGTTACCATTGGGAAGAAGAATTTCATCTTTAAAAAGATGAATTGCAACTCCGTCAAAAATTTCTTCAGAAGAAAGCTTCTTTTCTTCAAGCTTCATAATTACTACCTCTTAACAAGAAAATTACATAACAATACAAGTACATTATACAATAAAGTTTTGTCACTTTCAACTGCAATTTGTCAGAGATAATAGTCTCCAGTCCCCAGTCTCCAGCTGCCGGTTTTCAAAACATAAACTAAATCGTTACGAATCCTCTTAACTCTATTTATTTAACAAAGTAAATCAAGGAAAATAAAGTCATTGTTCCAATACTGGTAGCTGGTAGCTGGCGGCTGACAGCTAATTTCCTCTTGACTTTAAATTAATTCTATTGTAAAATTCTTTTCGGTAAAATGGGCAGTCGCGGATGTGTTTTTCACAGACGAGGAAAGTCCGGGCATCTCACGGCAGGGTAACTGCTAACGGCAGCCGAGGGTAACCTTAGGGAAAGTGCAACAGAGATATACCGCCGATTTTTCGGTAAGGGTGGAAAGGCGAGGTAAGAGCTCACCGGGGCAATGGAGACATTGCTGCCATGTAAACCCTACCCGATGCAACACCGACAGGGGTGCGCCGTGCAGCGAATTTATTCGCAACCCCGAAGGGTGGCTAGAGGCATTTGGCAACAAATGGGGTAGATAAATGATTGCCTTAAACGACAGAACCCGGCTTACAGTTTTACCCCTTTTGGTGATATTTTATATATAACTTGATTTGCTTCATTCGGCGTATCTTCATACGCCTTCATTCATCAAATCTGAGTTCTATATTAAAATCTCAACCAAAATAACAAAAAAGAGATGGTTTTTGCCATCTCTTTTTTCGTTGGGTTATAATTGTGGTTTTTCGTCTAAGTGGGAATAATCATTAAGAAATTTCAGCTTTGTTTTAATAACATCATTTTCTTTTATAGTCTGCACTAAAGTTACCCCCGTATTAACATGAGAAAAATTGAAATTTTCTTTAAAAGGAAAATCCAATGCAGCAAGAACAAGGTAGCTGTTAAATGTGCCGTGGGCAATTATAACAACCGTGCTTTCAAAGTCATTTTCGGCTTTGATTTTTTCTATTATTTCCTTTGCTCTGCAATATGCTTTTTCATCAGTTTCCTCACCTAGAGGAATGCGATGGTTAATTTCTGCATCGGGGCAAAGCTTTTTTATTTCTTCATCGGGAAGACCTGTGTAATCGGGTTCAGTTCCTTTTTCAAGGAGAAGTGTATCAATAATAATTGGTGTGTTTTTATGATATTTCCTTACTGCATTTGCGGTTTTAACCGCTCTTACCAAAGGGCTCACATAGAATTTATCAATATTTTCATCTTTAAATCTTTCCCCTAAAAGAGCAATCTGCCTTTCACCCTTTGGAGTAAGGTCAGTTTCTGAAAAGCCATCACCATTCAGGTTTCCGAAGGTTTCTCCGTGGCGGATGATATATAGTTTCATCTGCTTCTCCTCCCTCATCAACGAAGTAAAGAGGGAACGGGGCAACCCACCACCGCTAACGCGGTCCCCCTCCCTATTTTGTTTTCAACAAAACAGGGATGATAAACTTCGCTCTACTTTTACATTTACGTATCAGGATTATGCTTTGCTAACTCTTCAAGTTCTCTTTCTCTTTGGCTTTTTTCTATTCTCTCATACATTTCGTCAATAAATTCCTGACGATTCTTTTCAACCATTCTTCTTATTTCTTTTTCAACCGTTTTCACCTGAGAAATACCACTTACAATAATAAAACCATTCGGTGTTTCAAACCTTATAGCTCCTGTTGCTGAAAGGCCCAAAAGAGATTGTTGCATTCTGACACTCCCTGAACTGTCAAAATCTTCATAAGAATCGATCACCTCTTCGTGAACATACATACTCCATAAGGACTCATACCTTAAAAGTGTAACAGGCATACCTTTTCTGTAAATATACAGTCCGAAATCATCATATTCAATTATAATTCTTGGTATAGATAAGCGTCTTATCAGAATCCATAAAAGAAACATAAATTCCATACCGAAAGAAAGCGCACACCTGAATGCTAACCTTTCAGGCATATCCCGATAATAACTGTGAAAATGCCTGTGCCTATGTCTGCCATCAAACAACGATAGCATATACAAAGCATACATTAAATCCTTGTTCGGTTCTATTTCACCTATTAAAACCAGAAGTGAATAAACAACAGCAAAGCCACAGACAACCATTAAAATTGCCGAAACCACTAACAAACCATTGGCTCTTCGGGCTAAAACCTTAACCTCAGAAACATCCATTTTATCTCAACCTTAAAGTGTTTTCAGTCTGTCTTCTTTTTGAAGAAATAATTTTATGAAGCTCGTTTCTCACTTCTCTGGCATTCTTTATTCCGTGAACTCTTACTAATTCGCCTTTACAATTCAGAACTATTACACCTGTTGCGGACAAATCCCAAGCAGCCGACAAAATTCCCATAAACTCACCAATATCAGTCACTCTTCTTATCGCATCTAAAAAAGCATCAAGACTGCCATGCACTTGCAGATTATCAACGCTTTTAACATCTGTCCAGGGAATCATTTCGGTACCCTTCAGACCTCGGTTTATATATAAATGCATTGAATCATATTCAAGAATTTTACTCGGCAAAATAATTCTGCGAAAGAAACGCAAAACAGCTACAACAGCAACTATAAATCCAATTGTATGTAATATCATCAAAAGCAACCCTAAACCGCTTTCATCAATCAGATAAAACTGCCTGAAAAAATAAAACAAAACCAAATATAGTGGTGTGAGAATAAACACAGCATTCTCTCTTTTACCTAAGGTGGTTAAATTATTATTCATTAAAAGCACCTCTTTTCGCTTTCTTTAGAAAAATTCTATCAAATAATATGTATAATTACAAGATAATTAACAAAAAAATCATTAAAAACTATTGATACTTTTTCATTTTTCTGCGATAATAAAGTGTCAAATTATGCAATCTTATTTTATTGGAGTTTTTAATATGAATTACGACTGCAACAAATTAGCAGAGCTTCTCTTCCCTGATGTAACGGAAACTATAGAAGATCTTGAAAAAAGATACCCCGAAAGAGACTTAAAGGAAGGTGCCCGTGTTACACGTTTCGCCCCCTCTCCTACAGGTTATCTTCATATCGGTGGTCTTTTCGGTGCACTTGTTGATGTTCTTACTGCAAAAGCCACTGGTGGTGTTGCCTACCTTCGCGTTGAGGACACTGACAAAAAGCGTGAAATTGAAGACGGTGTTTCTGCAATAATCAACGGCTTTGACTCCTTCGGTATTGATTTTGATGAAGGCGTTACCGGCTTCAATACAGAAAAAGGTGCTTACGGTCCTTATACCCAAAGCCAACGTGCTGAGATATACCACATTGTTGCAAAAGAATTAGTTCTCAAAGGTCTTGCTTATCCTTGCTTCTGCACTGCAGAGGAACTTTCCGAAATACGTCAGGAGCAGGAAAAGGGCGATGCTCTTATCTGGGGCTACTTTGGTAAATGGGCAAAATGCCGTGACCTTACTTTTGAAGAAATTGAAGAAAACATAAAGAATGGCAAACCCTATGTTCTTCGTTTCCGTTCCGACGGACAAGAAGATAAAAGAGTTTTCTTTGACGATATAATCCGTGGCAAAATCGAAATGCCTGAAAATATCATTGATGAGGTCCTTCTCAAATCCGATGGTATTCCTACCTACCACTTCGCTCACGCTTGTGACGACCATTTTATGAGAACAACTCACGTTATCCGTGGTGAAGAATGGATTTCCTCCGTTCCCAAGCATATTGCACTTTTCAAGGCTTGCGGTTTTAAAGTTCCCAAATATGCCCATACTCCTCAGGTTATGAAAATTGACGAAGAGGACGGCACAAAACGTAAGCTTTCAAAACGTAAAGACCCTGAAGCAGCAGTAAGCTACTTTGTTGAAGAAGGTTTCCCTAAAGAAAGCCTTATTGAATATCTTCTCACTCTTCTCAATTCCAACTTTGAAGACTGGCGAAGAGCAAACCCGAAAGAAGATGCTTTCAGTTTTCCGTTTAACCTTAAGAAAATGAGTCCCAGCGGTTGCCTTTTTGACCTTGTAAAGCTTAATGATGTAAGTAAAAATGTTATTTCCGTTATGAATGCACAAACTGTTTATGATTATATTTCAGCTTGGGCAGAGAAATATGACGAGGATTTCTTCAAGGTATTCACTGCAGACCCTGAAAAGTCAAAAGCGATAGTGAATATTGACAGAGAAAGTCCCAAACCCCGTAAAGATATTGCAAAGTGGAGCGAGGTTAAGGAATATTTCTCATATATGTTTGATGAATATTATGTAGCATCTTTCGAGCTTCCTGAAAACATCAAAAAAGAAGATGCAAAAGCAATTCTTGAAAATTATCTCAAGGTATATAGTTCAGAAGACGATAAAGATATTTGGTTCTCTAAAATCAAAGACCTTTGCGAGCCTTTGGGCTTCACACCCAATGTTAAAGAGTTCAAGAAAAACCCCGAGCATTTCAAAGGTCACGTTGGCGATGTTTCAACAGTTATCCGCCTTGCAGTAACCTCAAGAAAAAATACTCCCGACCTTTGCTCGATTATGAGCCTTCTTGGTCAGGACAAGGTAAATAAAAGAATAAACAGTGTAATTGATACACTTTAAGGAGATATACACAATGGAAGAAATTATTAACGAAACCGCGGGTAATTTTATCCACGATATTATTGACGAAGAATTAGCAAGTGGTGTCAATACCAAGGTTCAGACCCGTTTCCCTCCCGAACCCAATGGTTATCTTCATATCGGTCACGCTAAAGCTATTTGCATTGACTTTACAACCGCTATGAAATACGGCGGTGTTTGCAACCTTCGTCTTGACGATACAAACCCCTCAAAAGAAGATATTGAATATGTTGAATCCATTAAGGAAGATATTGAATGGCTTGGCTTCAAATGGGAGAAATGCCTTTATGCTTCAAGCTATTTTGATTTCCTTTATGAATGCGCAATCAAGCTCATTAAAGATGGTAAGGCTTATGTTGATGACCTTTCCGCAGAAGAAATGAGAGAATACCGCGGAACTCTTACAGAACCCGGTAAAAACAGCCCCTATCGTGACAGAAGCGTAGAAGAAAACCTCGACCTTTTCAAGAGAATGACTGATGGTGAATTCCCCGATGGTGCAAAGGTTCTCCGTGCTAAAATTGATATGGCATCACCCAATATGAATATGCGTGACCCTGCAATTTACAGAATTATGCACGTTGACCATCATCAGACAGGTGACAAATGGTGCGTTTATCCCATTTATGACTTTGCTCATCCCCTCTCTGATGCCCGCGAGGGTGTAACCTATTCTCTCTGCTCTCTTGAGTTTGAAAACCACAGACCTCTTTACAACTGGTTCATTGAGCAGATTGGTTTCGAAGAACCACCAAGACAGATTGAGTTTGCAAGACTTAACCTTAACTACTGCATCACAAGTAAGAGAAGAAACATCCGCCTTGTTACAGATAACCTTGTAAGCGGTTGGGATGACCCCAGAATGGCTACAATCTGCGGTATGAGAAGACGCGGTTATCCTGCAAAAGCAATCCGCACCTTTATCGAAAAGGTTGGTGTTTCGAAGGCATACAGCGTTGTTGACTACGGTCTTCTTGAGGCTTGTGTTCGTGATGAACTTAACGCAAACGCTCCCAGAGCAATGGCAGTTCTTGACCCCATTAAAGTTGTTATCGATAATTATCCCGAGGGTCAGACAGAAGAATTAGAGGTTGAAATCCATCCCGATAAACCCGAGCTTGGCAAAAGAAAGGTTACCTTCGGCAAGGAAATCTTTGTTGAAAGAACCGACTTTATGGCGGAGCCTGTAAAAAAATATTTCCGCCTTTTCCCCGGTAACGAGGTAAGACTTAAAGGTGCATATTTCATCACCTGTAACTCTTATGAAACCGATGAAAACGGCAATGTAACAGTTCTCCATTGTACCTATGACCCCGAAACAAAGGGCGGTAATGCTCCCGACGGCAGAAAAGTTAAAGGTACAATTCACTGGGCAGGTCCTAAAGCATTTAAAGCAGAAGTCCGCCTTTATGACAGACTTTTCAATGTTGAAGATCCTGCAGGTGTTCCCGATGATGAATTTGTTAATGCAATTAACCCTGAATCCCTCGTTGTTGTTAAAGATTGCCTTATTGAAGAAGGTATCAAGGATGCAAAAGTCCTTGACTCTTTCCAGTTTATGAGAAACGGCTATTTCTGTGTTGACAAAGATTCAACCGAAAAAAAACCCATTTTCAACAGAACTGTTCAACTTAACTCTTCTTGGAAATAATAATCCGAAAGGACGATTTAAAAATGAAATATGTATATAAAATCGTTGCTGCATTGGGTGCAATTTCAGTATTACCGCTTTTGGTTTTTCTTGAAACAATTTACTTTAAGATGTCCTCAACAGCATTAAACGCAATCTTCCAAATTGGTCAGATGTTAGGAAATGAGACTTTATCTCAAGCAATAAAAGATAACAATGGTGCAGTCCCCCAAGCTATTGCGGACACATACTCGCTATACGAATTGTATGATCTTTTTTCAAACTTTGGTGATCTCGGAGAAGAAGGTAAAATAATAGAAAGTATTGATATTCTCATTACACCTTTAATTGTTGCTGGTGTTGTTCTTATTCTTCTTGCTTTATGCGCGATTGTTACTGCTGTTTTGGCATTTGTTGTAAAAAACAACCGTAAGGTTATTTATTCTTCGATAGCAGGAATAGGACTTTCATTTATGCTCAAAGAATGTTTTGAATGCCTTGCTGCACCCATTCTCGACGGAACAATCAGCCTTGCTACAATTATGGATAGTACTTGGGCAGGATTAATCGGTCAGTTTGAAGAATTTTTACTTAACACAAACTTCTGGTTCATACCCGCTGTTTTTGGTGCTATTATTCTCTGGACTGTGCTTTACAACTACACTCTTCCCGAAAAAGAGAAAAAAGAAAGAAAATTAATGTTGGGCGAGGCTGATGAAGAATGATTTACGATAAAGTTGAGAATATGAGCTTGTATTTTAACAAGCTTAATGGCTTTGAAAAAGTAGAAGAAGCTTATAAAGAATTCTGCAAAGCGCCTTTTGAAAACGGCAAAATTGAAATTGACGGTGAAAATGCCTGGTGCAATGTTTGCAAATATGATGTAAACCCCAATAATCCTTTGAAATATGAATCCCATAAGGAATATGCCGATGTTCAGCTTATGTTTGATGGAGAAGAAAATATCGGTTGGGCAAATTTCGAAGAGTGCAACATCACCGAGGATTTCAAGGAAGGCTCTGATATTGCATTTATGGATGCTCCAAATGGTCAGTTCCTTGCTTTAAGAAAAGGCTATTTTATGGTATTCTTCCCTCAGGATGCTCATGCACCTTGCAGAAAAAGTGTAAATTCTGACTTTGCTCACAAATTGGTGTTTAAAATCAAATTATAAAAGATGCAACCACCTTAGAATTTTAAGAAATTCTAAGGTGGTTGTGCTTATTTATGAGGTAGTGAAATTACAAGATTAAATATTCCATCTTCGTATTTAACAAGCATATCGCCTTTGTGCTTATCGACTGTTCTTTTAATACTTTTAAGTCCAAGTCCGTGATTTTCTTTATCCTTTTTCCTCGAAATATATGCACCTGCTCTATGCTTTGGTGCTTCTGTTGAGGGATTTTTCACTGAAATTATCATTTCAGTTTCCGTATCTTCAATTTTTACATCAATATATCGGTCGCTGAAGTTTTCAAACTTGACACAAGCCTCAACCGCATTATCAAGAGCATTACTGAGAATTGTGCAAATATCCATAGCGGAGATTTTTGTATTCTCTAATGGTGTAACATCAAACTGAGTTGAAACACCGTTTTTTTGTGCATATAAAAGCTTTTCATTGAGAATAGCATCAACTGCGGAATTTTTACTCATTGAAACATAGGTTGCTTCTTCAACTGCATCTGTCATTTTTTCAAGGTAGGAAAGCATTTCTTCCTTTGTTCCGTTTTCTGCAATTCCTTTAAGAACGAAAATATGATTTTTCAGGTCGTGTCTTAGCTCTCTTGTTCGGTTATAGCTTTCTTCAATTCTTTTGAAAGACTCTTTTTCAAGTCGCATCTGAGTATTGAGAAGGTCGGCATTTCGCCTGATTTCAAGCTGATTCTGTAATTTTGAGAAAAGAGTGAAAACGAGAACATTAATAAACACAAGACCAATTGTTGAAATAATAATATAAATATTAATATCTTCACCGGGTGCTAATAAATCTATATAATACTGATATACTGTAAGTGTACCGAGAGTTGTAACAGGAACTGTTAAAAGAAGAAGCCAGTATCTTATGGGAACAGCTTTGTTTTTTGACTTTGTGAACATACCAACAAGAATGATTATAACAAGCATAAAAATGTTAGGCAGTTCAATTGAAAGAATTCTGTAAAAAAAGCTATCAGTTTCAAGATAGGGTATTCTATCAAAAATTTTATCTATAAACAGAGAAAACGCAAAATAGGAAAGAAGCTTTGAGAGAGCAACAAAAAGCGAATAAACAACGCAAAAAAGACCTTTCAGCCGTTTTTTACCATCAAAAATCACGAGTGCCACAACAAATATCAGGAGCATCTGCACACCTGTTTTAATGTTACCGCTTTGCCCTGTTTCCTGAAGTGCCAGAAGCACACCCGAGCTTACAACAAATGCAATCCACTTTGGAAATTTACTTTTATATTTCTCATCAAAAAAAGCATTCATCAGAAGAAACGCAAAAAGCATTTCAAGGGTTGATGAAAACAGCCTTATGAGATAGAACAAGGTTGTTTCAATAAATTCAAGCATTTTTTATCACCTTTTCGCCCAGAGATATGCATTTTTAACGGCTGTCGCTTTACTTTTGCTGACAGGGAGAAATTCACCATTCAAAAGCTCTGCACTATCTTTGGAAACGCTTTTAATTTTTCGGGCATTAACAAAATAGCTTTGATGGGTTCTTATAAAATCCTTACCCTCAAGTTCATCTTCCACCCGGTCGAGCTTTCCGTAGAAAGAATATTCGTCATTTTTTGTATGAACAATAAGAACCCTACGATTACTTTCAAAATAGAGAATATCATTAAGAGGAATATTTTTAACTGCAGATGCGGTTTTTACTGTATAAAAGCTGTCATCTGATTTTGAAAGCTCTTTTAAGCATTCTCCGAAAATTCTGTCAAAAGCATTAACAAGGTCAGTTTTAAGAATATATCTGAATGCCTTTACCTCATAGCCTGAGAAAACATATTCTGCTGAAGAGGTAACAAAAACAATGAGAGCCTCAACACCCGAATCACGAAGCTGCTTTGCACAGTCAACCCCGTTTACCGTTTTCATTTTTATATCGAGAAAAATTATATCATAATCATCAGGGATTACCTTGCAATGCTCTATTAGAGGTGTTCCATCATAAAACACCTCTAATTCAGCTTCTTCATCAACTTTTGCAAGGTAATCCCTTGTTCGCTTTTCTATGTAATCGCAAACATTTTTCTCATCATCGCATATTGCAATTTTAAGCATATTCCCACCTCGGAAATTGTGTTAGTTTTAATATAACATATCTTTTTATATATTGCTACTGATTTTCAGACTTTTATCTTCAGCACCATATTCCCGGTCTTTCTGAAATCTTTTCTTTTATTGTTAAATAGCATACCATTGATATAATCAAGGACAATACAAAAATCCCAATAGCAACATAGAATGAAAAATCATATGCAAAAGCGTTTATGGCAGACATGGCAGGAATACCAATCAACATAAAAAGAAACATAGGTAAGCCCAAAACCAATGAAAAAACGTCATTCCATTCAGCAATATACGCCAAAAGCATCAAAAGTATATTGCTTACAATTGGTATGGTTGCAAGAATATATGAAGTTTTAAAAAACACTTTAGTTCCACATCGCTTACTAAAACAAGCAATCCCTACCAAAATTGTTGAAAAAGCAAACGGAAATATTTCGCTTAAAACCGGACTGCCACAATTCAGCTCTATAGTGTCTATAAAATGAATTTCACCTGCAAAAATCACAGCTAAAATCCATAATACACTAAATATACCAAAGCCCCATAAAATTTGTCGGATTTCGTTTTCTCTGAATTTTTTAATCATACCCTCATCCCCTTGATGTTTTTTGAAAATTTCATTCTGTTCATATTTCTTTCTTAGGTTTTATTGATTTATATAATATAAGCGATATTATTATTGCCACAACCAAGAAAACGATTATAGTACTATTATCAATCCAACTGTCTAAATAGACAAAGTAAAATGAATTTACTCCATCAAAAAGCTCATAAGCCATTCTTCCGAAAGGATATAAAACCAAACCGATAGTTAAACCAACAATCCAGGTTAAAATACTTCCATCGTTACTGCATATTGCTGATATAATACTTGCAAATATCGGAATAGCCGTAGCTGATAAAGCTGATATATACATTACTTTTAATAATTTTCTTTTACAGATGATAGTAAAAATAAGTAAAACTATAGGAATAAGTATTGCAGTTATCATAGGCACGATACAAGAAAAAATCAGTTCTTCTGTATCTATATTTTCTGAGCACCAAATATCCACAGAATATGTATTAAATAAAGCTCCAATACCCCATAACAGCGTAATACTGAAAAAGCCTATAACAAACTGAATATACGGATTAAGCTTTTTCATATAAATCCCTCCCCATCTTTACCAAGGCATCGCAAAAGTAGCAATTATAAAAACTGTCATAAGAATCATAGCTATAGCCACATAAGGTTTAAAAAAGATTTCTTTGCTTTTCTCTTTGTGGCATATAACTATGCACCATATGATTGCAACTGCCAACCAGACTACATTAATAATCCCTATCATTTGTACTATGCTGAATAAAAACAACACAATCTCTCTGATGCCTTCGAACATATTATAAAAAGGTGTGTCCATCAAGAATTCAAAAATCAAACTAAAAAGACCCAAAACTGAAAGAGCTGCAAAATAAGCATACGGCACAGCTAAAAAAGTTTTTAAGTTTTCAGCAATATCATTTTCCTTCTTCATAAACGCACCCCTTTTAATTATTTAATATCTATTATCAAACCATTTCAGTTAACATCATATTCTGCAAAAATGCGCTTACTGTAATTAAGCCGAGAGTTGCAAATAAGCCGAAGTTTAAAACGTTTTTGTGGTTGTTTTCTTTCACTGCGAAAACTATGCTCACAATTACAAGAGCAGCCATTATGAACAAGGGAACAATTCCGAAGCCACTAAGGAAGCCGAAGAAAAGTCCTGCTCCACCGAATATTAATTCTGCAAGCTCATATAAAGCTGAACTGTTATTCCAGTAATTGCTTAAAATAATATTTGCAACTCCAACCAGAAGTGATGCACCAAACACTCCACCGAATATTTTGTATAATTTTTTTAATTTTTCAGATGTTCTTTTCTTTGTCATATTTAACATCTCCTTTCTTTGTCTGTATCATAACAAAAACAATAAAAAAATTGCCCGAAATGTAACTTTCGGGCAGTTTTTTGTAATTTTTGGGATATTTCTCGTTTTGCTTTAGCAAAACATATCGAATAAATCTTGATTTATATATCGAATTGCATAGCAATATATCTAGTTTGTTGCAAGACAAACATATTGACTGTCGATATGCCTGACGGCTCGATATGTCGCCAACGACTCGATATGTGACAAGTCACTCGATATGTTTCACCTTACGGTGAAAACAAGCACTATTCTATCTCTTCACTCTCATATTACCATTCCATACATCCCATATCTGTTCCTCATTATCGGGTTGGAGGTAGTCGGTAATATATGTGCAAGCAAGAGCACCGCACGCCCAACCGAATTGAAGTTGCTTTTCGGGGGTGTAGCCTTTTAAAATGCCGTAAAGAAGACCGCCAACGAAAGCATCTCCACCGCCGATGCGGTCCATTACAGCAATTTGTTTAGGTTCTATACTCTCCCATTCTTCATCATTAAGCATAACAGCACCCCATAAATGACGATTTGCGTGCATTACCTCACGGAGATTTGTTGCAAAAACGCTTGTATCAGGGAATTTGCATTTCACCTGATTTATGGTTTCCTTAAACTGTTCAACAGGTGTCATATCAGTTTTGTATTTACTTAAATCAAATTCTGTTCCTAAGCACAAACTGAAATCCGATTGATTAGCGATAATTATATCGGAAATTCCTGCAATATTCTGAAAAGTCTCTTTTAATTCTTTCTCTCGGTTTTTCCAAAAGGATGCACGATAATTGAAATCAAAGGAAATAACAGTTCCGTATTTCTTTGCAATTTTTGCAAGCTCAAGACAGAATTCGCCTGTTTCCTTTGAAAGAGCGCAGATAAGACCTGTCAGGTGAAGTATTCCGACACCATCTTCTTTAAAAAGTTTTTCCAAATCAAAGTCCTTTATATTAAGTGTTTTCCCTACCTCACCTGCTCGGTCGTTGTGTACGCGAGGTCCACGAAGACCGAAACCGCTATCGGCAATATTGAATTGATGGCGATATCCCCAGGGACCTCCCTGCTCAATATCCTTGCCCTCAAATTCCATATTGCGAGAGCGAAGATTTGCTTTTATAAAATGGGCAATAGGGCTGTCTTTAACAAAAGTTGTGAGCACCTTTACCGGAAGACCTAAATATGAACAGATTGATGCAACATTGGTTTCCGCAGAGGTAGCCTGCATATAAAAAATATCAGAGGAAAAGACTGTCTGCCTGTCCGGTGGCAAAAGCCGAACGCCCATGCTTGTTGGAACTACCAAAGCATATTTATAATTTTTTTTAATTTCTATCATTTATACTCCTCATTTATTAAGTGGCAAATTGGAAGTGGCAAGTGGCAAGTTTCGGGGCGCAGAAATGCGCCATAATATTATTGCGTCGCAGACCCGACACTTTGCACTTTGCGTTTTGCACTACGCGTTATAACTTGTTGATGCAGTATTTCCTCCCTTACCCGACCAATTAGTATGAAAGATTTTTCCTCTGGGGAAATCTGTTCTTTCATAGGTATGAGCGCCGAAGAAATCTCTTTGTGCCTGAATAAGATTTGCAGGAAGCTTTTCGGAACGATAACCGTCAAAATAATTGAGTGCTGCCGTTAATGACGGAGCATATACACCATTAAGCATACAAATTGCACAGATTTTTCTAAGGCTTTCCATACCTTCAAGAACTTCATTTTTAAAATAACCGTCCAGAAGAATATTTTTTAAATCAGGCTTTTTATCAAACGCTTCTTTAATTTTATTTAAAAATACGCTTCTTATAATACAACCACCGCGCCAGAGCTGAGCAATCGCACCAAAATTCAAATTCCAATTATATTTTTCTGAAGCGGCTTTCATAAGTGCGTAACCTTGGGCATAGGAAATGATTTTTGCACAATAAAGCGCTTCTTCCATTCGTCCGATATATTCACCCTTTTCACCCTTGAAATCAACAAATGGTCCCGTAAGCTCTTTTGAAGCTTCAATTCTTTCATCTTTCATCGAACTTAAATATCGGGCATATACCGCTTCGGTTATAAGAGTAAGAGGAACTCCCTCATCAAGGGCTGTAATCCCTGTCCATTTGCCCGTACCCTTCTGACCTGCAGAATCCAGAATTTTATCAACAAGAGGTGAACCATCCTCATCCTTTACAATGAATATCTTACTTGTAATATCAATGAGAAAGCTATCAAGCCTACCTCTATTCCATTCAGAAAAAATTCTGTGCATATCCTCTGCAGAAAATTCTAAAACCACTTTCATAAAATGGTAAATTTCACTTATCAACTGCATATCCCCATATTCAATGCCGTTATGAACCATTTTAACAAAATGCCCTGCACCGCCGTCTCCTACCCAATCGCAACAAGGTGTTCCGTCCTCGGTTTTTGCACAAATTGATTGAAAAATCGGCTTAACACTACCCCAGGCAAGCTTTGAACCACCGGGCATCATAGAGGGTCCGTTCAGAGCTCCCTCTTCACCACCTGAAACACCTGTGCCTATATAAAGAAGACCCTTGTTTTCAACATAAGCTGTTCTTCTTTCAGTATCTTTGAAATGAGAGTTACCGCCGTCAATAATAATGTCGCCTTTATCAAGCAATGGAATGAGTTTTTCTATAACCTCATCAACAGGTGCTCCGGCTCTTATCATCATCATTATTTTTCTTGGCTTTTCCGTTGCCTCAACCAATTCTTTCAGGGTATGCGCACCGATAAAATTTTTATTTTTCCCTCTGCCGTTTATAAATTTATCAACAATTTCAGTTTCCCTGTTGTAAACCGCTACAGTAAAGTCCTTGCTTTCCATATTAATTGCAAGATTTTCGCCCATAACCGCAAGACCAATAAGTCCTATATCTGCTTTTTTCATTCGTTCATTTCCTTTCATTAACAAAGTAAAATGGGGACGGGGCAACCCACCACCGCTTACGCGGTCAACCGGTTGCAATATAGTCGTCTCGCTCGCTATTCACTTCGCGATACTTCTTATTGCGCCCAGAGCTTTTTGTTCCCTTCATCGTCCACAGGACGCGGTCACAAACGCTCACCCTCCCTATTTTGTCTGCGACAAAACAGGGATGATAATAATAATTTATATCGTCCAAAGCCCAAGTGCCGGATTGCTTATATAATAAATTTCTTCTCCGCCAACTGTGTTGTAACCTTCACTTAAAGTTTCAGGATTATATTTTTTCACTGCTTCATCGTAAGGCATAAATTCAAATCCAACGCCCTCAACCGCTTCTTTTGAAAGATATTTTGTGCAATATGTGACTTTGAATTTCCCGTCGGAAGAGCCGTGAATAAGATGTGCTGCAACTGATAAATTATTCTTTAACTCTTCCTCTGTTTCCACAAGCTCGAGAACTTTTTTTCTTCCCACATAACCATATTTTCTTATAAGTCTGTCATTTTCATCATCTTCCCCGAATTTTTTAACATTGGGTGCAAGAACGATAAGCTCTCCACCCTCTTCCATTGCCATTCGAGTTCTATACACCGCCTTATTACCAAGCCAGGTGCTTCGGAATTCTCTCGGGTCAAGATATACTACCGCCTTTTTAATAGGCTTTCGCAGTTTTGTCATATTAACTTTTTGACTTTTTCCAACAGACATCTGAAAAAGTTCTCTTTCTCTACCTATATATATACCGTGAATCAAAGTTTCATCTTTTTCGTTGGTGGTGGTAACTGTTAAAACATACATTATAGGAATATCTTTTATAAATTTTTCTTCAGCATAGTCAAAAACTTTTCTTACAGGAGAAAAATCCCTGCCCATAATCCTTTCAAGGCCATAAAAAGCACCTAGCATATGTGAAGAATTTATCATACTGCTTCCTCCACAGCCAACAAAAATATTTTTCGAGTAGTTTGCCATTCCCACAACCTCATGGGGTACAACCTGACCGATAGAAATAATCAGGTCATAGGATTTATCTAAAAGTCTTTTATTTATTTCAACATCAATCTTTATGTCAACAAGACCCTCGGAAATGCTTTTCACAAAACCACTTGGTACTTCACCAATCTTCACAACATCATTTCGCCAGTTGTGAACAATAAGCTTTTCATAAGGTATGTCTTTCCCGAAAAAATTTTCACTCTCCTCTTTTGTAACAGGTCGGTGAGTTCCAAGAGCCGGCATAATATCAACAATGCAACTCTCTTTCAAAAGGTTATAATACATATTTGTGATTTTTCCCGCCCCCGAATACATTCTTGTATAATCCGGTGGTAAAATAAGGATTTTTTTTAGATTTTTGCCCTCAACGGATTTCTTAATAATTTCAAAAAGACTTTTATCATCAATAATGCCTTCACTTTCGATGAACAAAATATCACCTCTTTAAAATAATGTAAGTACTGCTAAATACTGTAAGCATCATTATTTTTAGGCTTTTTCGTTGAAAATATTACTTTTCTGTGTTAATATATTAAAAGAAATTTTTCGGAGGCGATTTTTATGAAAAAATTTATGGAAGTGGATTTCCTTCTTTCCACCGAAACTGCTAAAAAGCTTTACGCTGCTTGCGAAAATACTCCTATTTTCGACTGGCATTGTCATTTACAACCTAAAGAAATTTATGAAAATAAAACTCCTGAGGATATTGCATATCTGTGGCTTTCCGGCGACCATTATAAATGGCGCGGTATGCGTTCCTGCGGTATAAGCGAAGATTATATTACAGGTGATAAAACACCTTATGAAAAATTTAAGGCATGGGCAAGTGCTATGCCCAACCTTATCGGCAATCCTCTTTACCATTGGACTCACCTTGAATTGCAGAGATATTTCGATATTTACGAACCTCTTTCACCTGCAACCTGTGACGAAATCTGGGAAAAGGCAAATGCAAAAATTAAGGCTGGTGGCTTCACGCCTCGCGAGCTTATTGAAAAAAGCAATGTAAAATATGTTTGCACAACCGATGATGCAGCAGACACTCTTGAATATCACAAGCTTCTCGCAGAAGATAAATCATTCAAATGCAAAGTTCTTCCTGCGTTCCGTCCTGATAAAGCTCTTGGCATCGAACTTGACGGCTATAATGATTGGGTAAAGGCTCTTGAAAATGTTATAGGTAAAGCAGTTCCCACGTTTACAGAGCTTAAAGCTGCTCTTCTTTCAAGAATTGAATTTTTCAAAGAAATGGGATGCTGTGCTTCTGACCACGCTTTCACTTATGTTCCCTATAAAAGAGCAAGTGAAGAAGAATTGAATGTTATATTCAAAAAACGCCTTGCAGGTGAAACTCTTTCAACAGAAGAAATTGATAAATATAAAACCGAGCTTATGCTCTTCCTTGCAAATGAATATGCACGTCTTGGTTGGGGTATGGAAATCCATATCGGTGCTATGAGAAACAATAACGGTGTTATGTTCAAACAACTTGGACCTGATACAGGCTATGATTCTGTTGCAGATTATGAAATTGCCGTTAATCTTTCAAGACTTCTTGATGCAATGAATACTGAATATAAGCTCCCCAAAACTGTTCTCTTCACTCTCAACCCTAAGGACAACTATGTTCTCGGCACAATGTTGGGTAACTTCCAGAGCGATGAAGCAGAAAGTAAAATTCAATTCGGCTCTGCATGGTGGTTCAATGATAACTATGATGGTATGAGAACCCAAATGCAGACTCTTATGAATTTAGGTGTTATTTCAAAGTTTGTTGGTATGATTACCGATTCAAGAAGCTTCCTCTCCTACCCTCGTCACGAATATTTCCGCAGAATTCTCTGTGAGCTTTTCGGCGACCTTGTTGAAGAGGGCAAATACCCTGAAGATATAGAATTTCTTTCAAAAGTTGTTCAGGACGTATCCTATAACAACGCTATTAAATATTTCGGTGTAGAATAATACAATTAAAAATGCCCCACAATTTTTGTGGGGCTGATTTATATGGGGTGAAATTATGTTTTATTTATTTGCAATTATATCAGGCGTATTAGTTGGTGTTTTTGATACTTTTGCTATCCGGAGAAAAACAAAAGCAAAATCTTTATTTGCACAATAGCAATTGATGCTTTTTTCAGCAATTTGTTAAGCTTTGTGGTTTTTGAATTATTATTAAAATTTATATATATAAGTACAATGTTCCCCCTTGCAAACCATTCGCTGAGATTTAATTTTATTTATTCTGCATGTACACTTCTTTGTGGTTTGGCTTTTATATTTTTCACTGCATTATTAGGTGGATACGTATCTTTTATCTTCAATACAACCCAAAACAAAAGATCTATTATCACAAAAATATCTGCCATATTTGTCGTTTTGGGTTCTGCTGCTTTTACCGGAACTATATGGGGAAAAAACACTTTTGGTGAGCTTGCTGCTGACCAACTTATAATTAATCTTATCACCCCTAAAGAGGGCACAAGTGATGACATTATGAGCACCTTGTTTTCAGGGCCTGTTTTTCAAACAATATTAATCACTTTAGTTTTTGCTCTTTTGACTTTTTCCACAAAATACATTTTCCTTAAATTCAAAGATCGCAACATAAAACCTCTGTCCTTAAAAAAAATGATAAGTGTAGTTTTAGCAGTGACAATATTTTTTGGTGGTTGCACATTCGGCATAATCGAATTTGGACTTGTAAATGTAATTAAAATGTATTGCTTCGAGTCAAAATTCATA
The DNA here is from genome assembly GCA_045606545.1 of Acutalibacteraceae bacterium. Taxonomy (GTDB): domain Bacteria; phylum Bacillota; class Clostridia; order Oscillospirales; family Acutalibacteraceae; genus DTU089. Next base: position 21,239 of record JAZUSD010000028.1, read on the forward strand.
GAAAATAACTACATCAACCCATCAGATGTAAAGCTGCAATTTCCTGAAACGAAAAGAAACCTTATACATATTTACCTTGAATCAATGGAAAACTCCTATGCCACAACAGATATGGGTGGCTATATGGAGGAAAATCTTATTAAGCCACTTACTGATTTAGCTAAAGAGGGCTACAGTTTTTCTCATCTGGAAAAGGGCTTGGGTGGGCCTGTCTCAACCACAGGTTGCGTTTGGTCTGTTGCTTCAATGGTTAATATGAATGCGGGTATTCCTATGAAAGCACCCACAAACCGAAACAAATATGGAACCGCTGATAATTTTTTGCCTGGTGCTATAGCCCTTGGCGATATACTTGAATCACAAGGCTATGAGCAAACTTTAATGTTTGGTGCTACTGCCAAATTTGGCGGTTTAAATTTCTTTTATGAAAGTCATGGTAATTTTAATATTCTTGACTACGATGAAGTAAAAGAAAAAGGATGGATTCCTAAAGAGTATCATGTATGGTGGGGCTACGAAGACGACAAGCTCTATGAGTTTGCGAAAAAAGAATTGACACGACTACATGAAACAGGGAAGCCATTTAATTTTGTTATGGAAACAGCGGACACTCATTTCCCTGATGGGTATGTTGGTCCTAATACACCTACGCCAAGAGAAAGCCAATATGCAAATGTTATTGCGTACAGTGCATCTGAAACGGAAAAATTTGTAAGGTGGATCCAACAGCAGCCTTTTTATGAAAATACAACAATAGTTATTATTGGTGACCATTTGAGTATGGACACAAAATTCTTTAAAAATTTTGATGAAACGTATTTACGCACAACCTTTAACCTTATTCTCAACCCCGCACCTAATGTGACAGATATTCCAAAAGAAAGAACACAAAACCGTTGGTGGTATAACGGAGATATGTTCCCTACAATTCTTGCAAGTATCGGTGTAAAAATAGAGGGTGACAGATTGGCTCTTGGTACTAATCTGTTTTCAGACACCCCCACCCTATTTGAAGAGAACGGAGGCAAAGAAGGTTGGGAAAAGATTAACGAGGAATTTAACTACGGTAGCAAATTCTATACTCAAAATATCCTTAACGGCGACAACGAGCCATTCGACACAAAGAATGTAACCGAATACAAAAATTAACAAAGCATTTCTCTATGGTGGTATTATGATAGCTTTTAAACAAAATAACGAAATTACATATGACGATAAAGAATTGATGGAAGAAAACTCCTTTATAGGCGCCAAGATTGATAATTCTCCGCTTCCGATTTTTAGTGAAGCAAAAGAAAAGCTCCCTCAACCTATTTGGGAGAATCACCGGGATTCCATTGACTGTTACTGGAAGGCATGGGAAATTGCTTTCAGTAATCTTCGCCAACCGAAAGAAGATACAGGCTTTGTTGCCAATTACATTGACGCGGCTTTCAACGGCTGTATTTTCATGTGGGATTCCGCGTTTATGCTTATGTTCGGAAAATATGCGGATAGAATTTTCAAATTTCAGGAAACCCTTGATAACTTCTATTCCCATCAGCACGTGGATGGATTTATCTGCCGACAAATTGAAGAAGAAACCGGCTTAGATGTTTTCGCCCGTCACGACCCTGCTTCAACAGGACCCGAGGTTATGACCTGGTGCGAATGGGAATATTATCTGAATTTCGGTGACAAGGAAAGACTTGCAAGAGTTTTCCCCTGCCTTGTAGCATATCATCAATGGATGCAGGAGCATTTCACCTGGCGAGACGGCACATATTTTTCCTCGGGCTATGGTTGCGGTATGGATAACTGCCCTAGACTAGATGAAAAATACCACGTTTGCTACAGCCACGGACATATGATTTGGGTTGACGCTTGTATGCAGGAGCTTAACGCTTGCAACCTTCTCATAAAAATGGCAAAGGAGCTTGGCAGAGAGGATTTTATTCCTGCGCTCCAAGAGGAAAGCGACCATCTTTTTAAGGTTATAAATGAAAAGCTGTGGGACGAAAAAACTCAGTTTTATTACGACCTTAAAAATGACGATACCTTTAACGGTGTTAAGCATATAGGTGCTTTCTGGGCACTTCTTGCAAAATGCGTTCCGGAAGAAAGAAAGGAAAGCTTCATAGCTCACCTTAATAACGAAAACGAATTTAAAACTGACCACAGAGTTCCCACTCTTTCAAAGGACCATCCCGAATATGATAATCAAGGCGGTTATTGGTGCGGTTCAGTGTGGGCTCCAACAAACTATATGGTTTTAAAGGGTCTTGACTCTTATGGGAAATATGCCCTTTCTCACGAAATTGCCTGCGCTCACCTTGATGCTGCAGTAAATGTGTTCAAAGATACGGGAACAGTTTTTGAAAACTATGCTCCTGAAAAGAAAAACGGCAAATTTATGAAAGGCAATTCGGCATTGCCTGATTTCGTCGGTTGGACGGGACTTATTCCGATTTCAGTTATGTTCGAATATGTTTTCGGTATTAAGCCCGATGCTGCAAACAATAAAATTACCTGGCACATTAATCTTCTTGATAAACACGGAATTGAAAAATACCCCTTCGGCACAAAGGGCGAATTAACCCTTATCTGCGAAGAAAGAAATTCTCCTGACGAAAAGCCCAATGTAACAGTGAAATCAAATATACCTGTTACGGTTGAGATTGTTTGGGGAGAGAATAAAGAAATATTAGAAATATAAAACAACACCTCACCGAAATTTTTTGGTTTCGGTGAGGTGTTGTTCCTTTTTATTCAAAATATCCCCAATCTCTCAACATTTCCCTGAAATAAGGTCTATAATAGTCACCTGTTAAAAGGTCAATATTGAGAAATGAACAAAAGCAATCCATTTCAGAACACCATTCTTTGATTCTCTTATCTGTTGTATAGTCTTGTGACGAAAACAACCCTATAACTGCACCATTTTTACTTCCATAATTTTCAAGGTATCCAAAAGCAGTCAGGTTATCATCTAATTCAAAGGGACTGTGAAAAACAAATCCATAATCTAATGAAGCTAATCTGAAATTTTCTCTTGCTTTTTCTATTTGCTCATCAGTAATCATAACCTCACCACCTACAAATTGAAACTATAATAATGCCGTGCGCAGCACCCTATAATTCTGCATTTTGCATTTTGCATTCTGCATTTTTCTTAAAATGTACCAAATGTGTTCTGTTCAAGGCTAACATAATGCCGGGAATTAAAATTAATTGTGCAATTATTCCCGGAATTGCATTTATAAATGCGCTTGTTAAAAAGGCAGTGAGAGTGAAGCCGTCTGCGCCAAGACCTAAAATAACTGTCATTACAACGCCCCATACAGCTCTGCCTAAAAGCATTGACATTATAAGGCAACGATACAAGGATTTAATACACTGCCATTTTGCATGGGAGAATAAAAAGCCTACGAAAAAGCCGTATGTCGCAAGCTCGAATGCCATTGCAAAAGCATTGGGATACATAACCGGCATTCCGAATATTGTTGAACGCAAAATCGGTAATATAAAGCCCATACTCAAGCCATATTTCCAACCGCAGATAAGACCGCAGAGAATAACGGGAAAATGCATTGGCAAAAGCATATTGCCGATTTGCTGAATCTGCCCTGTTAAAAAGGGCAGAACAAGACCAAGTGCTAAAAGCATTGCGGCAATAACTAAATTTTTCAATTCATTTTTCTTCATAATTCACCTTAAAAAGAAAGTTCAATTTTCTGATACACTATACCCTCACGTTCGTGGGTATATGTAATATGAAGAGTATTATCAACTGCGGTAATTGCAGGGTAGCTGAACTCATGGTCGCCCGTTGTTGCTTCGCATTTAAAAAATTCTGTAAATGTATCTCCGCCATCTTCCGAATACATAAGCACAAGAGGTGCTCTGTCGCCCCAGTTTTCTGAAATAGGGTTCATTATAAGAACCAAAACACCGTTATCGAGTTTTACAACATCAATACCACTGTTTGGGTTGGGCATACCTGTATCATAAGCCTTGCACCAGGTTTTTCCGCCGTCCTTACTGTCACTTTTATAAATAGAGCCAACGCCTGTTCTCACAAGCATATGAAGACCTTTTTCATCCTCCCACAAGGTAGGTTGAATCATACTGACCGGTTTAAGATTTTTCTTGGGTCTTATAACAAAATTAGAATGTTCAAAGGTAAGTCCGTCATCCTTTGAAATATCAACAAAGCATTTCCAGTTTCTTTTTATTTTAAAATCTTCTTTTGATGCAGGTGCAATAACAGTTCCATCTTTAAGACGTATAGCTTTATTCTTAACAGGGCCTCTGCCTCCGTCGAAATCACCATCCACAAGAACCTTAGGTTCTGAAAAGCTTTTTCCGCCGTCTTTTGAGATACTGTAATATGTTACCCACTTTGGAATAGGTTTACCATATTTAAAATATAAAATAATCTCACCGTTTTCTCTTAAGAAAAGAACAGGATTCCAGTGAGGAAGCTCCTCACCATTTACTGCAACGCTGTAAGGCTCTGCCCATTTTTCATTTTCACGCACACTTACCCATATTTTAACATCGTTATTACCTTCTTTAGTACCACCAAACCAAGCGGCAACAACATTACCGTTTGGCAAGGGTAAAACAGTTGAAGCATGGCAACTGTCGGTTACTGTTTTAGGTGGGTAAATAAATTCATTTACTGTTCTTTTGGCTTCAATTTTCATTTTCTTCCTCCCCTTCTTCATCCATATAATCAAAGGCGTTCCAGCCTTTATCTTCTTTTTTAGGTTCGTCATTGTAGCCTATATTCATTTCGATTTTTTCGTTGTCGCTTAATACTCTTCTTTTTATAGGCTCCTGTTTTTCAACAATATACATTTTACTTCCGTAAATATCTGCAAAATTCCTCACAAAGGACGGAAAACCTTCATGATGTGAAAGCTCCTTATACATCGGGTAATTTATAATATATCTTAATGTTGGTAAAAAGAGCTTTATATTAACAAGACTTGTTACCATAATCCATGTGCAAGGTATTCCGTTTCCACCTGCTCCGATATAAAATCCAAGAGCCAAATACATAAACAACGCCAACAGAGTTACAATTGCACCGTAAAGCTTGCCCATTTTCATTGAATTAGTTCCGAATATCAATAAAATAACCGATAAATTACCAAACAAATAAGAAATAACATTACCGGTTCCTTGCATTTCAGCAATAACACAAAACAATGCTCCTGCTATCATAAACATTATAGGAAAAAATATGCCCTTTGTCAGAAGCTCAACGTTACAATTCCAATAATACATATACCCTTTTTTATCATCAAAGCTCATATCCTGAGGGTCATCGTGAGGGAAAATAATATTTATGCCTAAAACAGATTTACCGTGCTTATGCTTTTTATTTTGGTTTTCTTCACTATCCTCTTGAGTTGGCTTAACACCAATATTCATTATTATGGGTTCATTATTTTTATTTGCAGACCTTTGTTTTTCTGCTGATTTTTCATCCTTGATATATAGCTTATCAGCATATATATCCTGACTGTTTACCATAAAATTCGGAAAACCCTTTTCTTTTTCAAGCACCTTATAAACCGAATTATAATTGTAAATGCATCTAAGGCAGAAATAAACCATTGTAAGTCCTAAGATATCAGCAACCGCCATTAATATGCAATATTTTAATTCCAACTCCGGCATATAGTACAAAAAGATTGCATTACAATAGATAAAAGCAATAATATCAAGGTAATACGCCCATATTTTCCACTTTTTACAAAAGATTCCCCCTACAATTATAGCTACGGCTGATAAATCCATAGAGAATTCAAACAAATCGCCTATATCAGAGTTTATTGAAGCAATGGCTACAATTAAAAATGCAAAAACCCAACCAAGCTTTGCCGATCTGTTGCTTGTTTCTTTCCAATCGAACATCATATCTCTTTTGTCAAAAACAGTTGCATGAGGAATATATATGGTTTCCATATTGAATTTCATTTCTCCACGCCCTTCATTATATTCCGGAGCGGTACGGTCAAAACCGTACCCTACATCTATTTAATACCCGCTTCCCTCTTCACTTTTTGCAATAGAAACAATTCTGCTTGTACCAAGTCTTTCTGCACCGAGAGAAAGGAATTTTTTCGCGTCATCAAGAGAAGCAATTCCTCCTGCGGCTTTCATTTTAACATTTTCACCAATGTTTTTTGAAAACAGTTCAATATCTTGGAATGTTGCTCCACCGGCTGAAAAGCCTGTGGAAGTTTTAATAAAATCTGCACCTGCTTGAGTTACAAGCTGGCACATTTTGATTTTCTCTTCATCAGTCAAAAGGCAGGTTTCGATAATAACCTTTAAAACTTTACCGTTACAAGCTTTTTTGATTTCTTTGATTTCGTTTAAAATATCATCATATCTTTTGTCTTTTAGCCAACCGATATTTATGACCATATCAATTTCTTCTGCACCATTTTTAACTGCGTCTGCAGTTTCAAAAACCTTGCAAGCAGTTGTGTTATAACCATTTGGGAAACCGATAACAGTACAAATGGAAAGTTTATCACCACAATAATCAAAACATTCTTTAACATAACTTGGAGGAATGCACACACTTGCAGTATTGAATTTAATTCCGTCATCACAAATTGCTTTTATCTGCTCCCAGGTTGATTCCTGCTTTAAAAGTGTGTGGTCAACGTGGGCAAGAACATTTTTAAGTTCCATAATAATACCGCCTTTTTTATCTTATATAATATAATTGTAGCATTTTTATCTAAAAAGGTAAACAGTATTATTAAAATATCATAGTATTTAATAATTGATTTAAAGGATTTATTGTGCTATTATTTAAAATGTATATTTATGTAATTTAATAAATAAGGTGATTTTTTGAAAAACTTACTTGTTATTTTCGGCGGTTGTTCAAGCGAATATGAGGTTTCTCTTCGTTCCTCCGCTTCCGTTTTAAGAAATATCGACAAAGAAAAATACAACGTTCTTATGTTAGGTATTACCAAAGACGGAGAATGGTATTTCTATACAGGTGATATCGACTCCATTGAAAACAATTCATGGTTCAATGATGATGACACCACCCCTGCTGTTCTTTCTCCCGATAAAAAAGATAAAGCACTTATTATTCTCAACGATATGGGTGCTTACGAAAAAATTAAAATTGACATTATTTTCCCTGTTCTTCACGGCAAAAACGGTGAGGATGGCACAATCCAGGGCATTTTCGAGCTTGCGGGTATCCCCTATGTTGGTTGCACTCCTCTTGCAAGCGGTATGTGTATGGATAAAGCTATTACAAATACTCTTGCAGATGCGGCAGGAATAAATGGTGCAAAATGGGTTGCATTCACTGAAACTGATTATAAAGACGGCAGAGTTAATTTTGATGTAATTGAACAGAAATTAGGTTATCCCATATTCGTTAAACCCGCAAATGCAGGTTCCTCCGTTGGTATTTCAAAAGCACACAACCACCTTGAACTTTTAAAAGCCCTTGATATTGCCTTTGCTAATGACTACAAGGTAGTTCTTGAAGAAACACTTATCGGCAGAGAAATTGAATGCGCAGTTATGGGTAACGACCAACCCGTTGCATCCTGCATCGGTGAAATTCTTCCCACTGCAGAATTCTATGATTATGAAGCAAAATACATAGATAACTCAACAGGTCTTGCAATCCCTGCAAATTTACCTGTTGAAACAAGCGAAAGAGTTCGTCAGGCAGCAGTTAACGCTTATCGAACAATGGGTTGCACAGGACTTTCCCGAGTTGATTTCTTCTTAGCAGAGGACGGAACAATCTATCTTAATGAAATCAATACTCTTCCCGGCTTCACATCAATTTCAATGTTCCCTAAGCTTTTCGCTCAGGTTGGTGTTCAGTATTCTGACCTTATTGATAAACTCATTGAGTATGCTGAGGAAAGAATGAAATGAGAAAAGTAGAAATAGAGTTCGTCAGCGAACAGCAATACCATGACGACCGAGAAAGCAGTAAGCTTAAAGCTTCCGGCACTTTGCAGGAAATTGATGGTATAAAAATTATTTCTTACACAGAGCCTGATGAAGAAATGGGTAATTGCGAAACGGTTGTTAAAGTTATAAACAACAATTTCATTGAAATGAGAAGAAGCGGTGTTTATGAAACAACTTTTCTTATTGAAGAAGGTAAAACTCATTCCTGCATTTACAGAACACCTTTTGGCGAAATGAATATGGACATTGTAGCAGTGCGAGTAAATGCTCATATACCCGATTGTTCAGGTAAAATTCTTCTTTGCTACCGACTTGAGAGCAACGGAGAAATCATTGGTGAAAATAATCTTTTAATGAAAATAAATGAGGTTTAAAAATGTCAAAATTAGTTAAAATTGCAGAAGAGCAAATCATTTCTTCTGTTACGGCGGCAATTAAAAGCAATATTGCAGACGGCACTTTTATCGAAGCAGAAATTCCAAATTTCAAAACTGAAATCCCTGCGGACAGAAAAAATGGCGACTATTCTGCAAACGGTGCATTTATGCTTTCAAAGGCACTTCGTATGCCCCCAAGAAAAATCGCCGAATGTATTCTCGAAAAAATCGACCTTGAAAATACATTTTTCCAGAAATGCGAGGTTGCAGGCCCCGGTTTCATCAACTTCTTTTTAAAACCCGAATTCTATGCAGATATTCTTCTTGATATTGATGCTTGCGGTGATAACTACGGCAGAAGCGATTTCGGTAAAGGCAAGAAAATCAACGTTGAATTCGTTTCCGCAAACCCCACAGGTCCTATGCATATGGGTAATGCCCGTGGCGGTGCTTTAGGTGACTGCCTTGCGGCAGTTCTTGACTGGGCAGGCTACTATGTTGAAAGGGAATTCTATGTTAACGATGCAGGTAACCAAATTGATAAATTCGGTCTTTCTCTTTCCATTCGTTATCAGCAAATCTTAAAAGGTGAAGATTTCATTGAGCTTCCCGAAGACAGCTACCACGGTGACGATATCAGAGTTCTTGCACAGAGCTATATTGACGAAAAAGGTGAATTTCTTCTTGAGGTTTCCGAAGAAGACCGAAGAAAAGCTCTTGTTGAATTCGCTCTTCCCAAAAACCTTGCAACAATGAAAGCTGCAATGGCAAAATACCGCATTGATTATGACACCTGGTTCTCTGAGCTTTCTCTTCACAAAGGCGGTGAATTAGAAGAAACTATTGATATTCTTAAAAAGAATGGCTATACCTACGAAAAAGACGGTGCCTTGTGGTACAAAAATATCGAAGTTCAGACCGCAATTCTCAAAAGAGAAGGCAAGTCACAGGAATACATCGACAACCTTGAACTTAAAGACGATGTTCTTGTTCGTCAGAACGGCAACCCCACTTACTTTGCAGCAGATATTGCTTACCACAGAAACAAATTCGAGAAACGTGGCTTTGATACAGGTATTGATGTATGGGGCGCAGACCACCACGGTCACGTTGCACGTATGAAAGGTGCAATGGAAGCAGTTGGCATTGACGGCAACAAGCTTGACGTTGTTCTTATGCAGCTTGTTAACCTTATGAAAGACGGTAAGCCTGTTAAAATGTCAAAGAGAACCGGTAAGGCAATCACACTTGTTGACCTTCTTGATGAAGTTCCCATTGATGCAGTTCGTTTCCTTTTCAATATGAGAGAAGCAGGTTCTGCAATGGATTTCGACCTTGACCTTGCAGTTGAACAGTCCAACCAGAACCCCGTCTATTACTGCCAGTATGCTCATGCGAGAATTTGCAGTATTCTGAGAAAGCTCGAAACCGAAGGTGTTAAAATCAGAAAGCCCGAAAAAGCTGAGCTTACGCTTCTTAACTCTGACGAAGAAACCGACCTTATCGCTCATCTTGCTTCACTTACAAATGTTATAATTTTTGCAGCAAACTCTTATGACCCTGCAAGAATTACTCATTATGCAACAGAGCTTGCAACAAAATTCCATCGTTTCTACAATGCACAGCGTGTTATGGTGGATGATGAAGCTCTTATGCAGGCAAGAATTTTCCTTTGTATGTGTGTAAGAAATACAATGAAAAATGTTCTTTCAATGCTTAAAATAGAAGCTCCTGAAAGCATGTAAAACCTTACGACCCTGTCAAACAAAAACTTTGTTCGACAGGGTCGTTTTTATTTTCATTTCAAGAATATCGGATTTGTCCAGGCTTTTCTGCCCTCTTTATCAACAACTGTTGCTCGGATGTATTCATATTCATCCTTAAGGTTTGCTTGTGCCACAGTAAGAAGCTCACCCTCTGCCTCAATCATTTTTGACGGATGCTTATCACACTGGAAAATAATTCTTTCACATTTACTTGTTTCAATGTGAACAACATTTTCATCATCCACGTAAAAATCCTTGATAACAGGACCGCAGGATGCATAAAAAGCACCATTTTCCAAAGAAGAAAGAATGTCCTTAACATTGTTTTCTGCGTTGACCATTACCCAACCCTTACAATGCTGATACATTTCGTGACCGTCATCAGTTGCAACACCGAAAATTTTAATACCCATTCCTAAAAGCTCGTCCCAATACATACCGTTATCGGTATCCATATCATCTTCAATAACACAACCGCTATTCCATACTTCAAAGGCAAAATTACCTTTTAATTTATCAAAGTATCTTGGTGGAGTTGAGCTCCATTGAGGATGACAATATATGATAAGATTATTTTTCTCATGGGCTTCGTCAAGATATTTCTGGAATTCTTCTTGATTTTTTGCTTCTCCTTTGGGCAATCTTTCGTCCTGCTTGTAACCGTTTGTTTCATCATCAGGACCTATAAATACAGTATGAAATGTTCTGAATCCATTTTCTCTTACGAAAGTATTATCATATTCTGTGCCCGGAATTATTGTAATATCAACATCCTCGGCAAAGTTTTTATAATTATAAATTTTATGATCTGTTAAAGCAAGGAAATCATAATCGTTTTCCTTATGCAGTCTTATAACTTCTGCCGGGTCACCTTTGCCATCTGAACGAGTTGTATGGCAATGAAGACCGCCTTTAAGCATTTTCTTTTGATTTATGAAAGCCTCTTGTCTTTTCATTTTCAATCACCTTATTCTTCAACTTCTGTTGTAGTTTTTCTTGCAACAAGCCAGGCATTAGGAAGGTAGCGACCTGTTGGCATATTTCTGGCAGAAGGTTTATTGATAACCTCACCATCATAACCTATAACAGATGATGAACCACCATCACAAGCACCTGCGGTAACAGCACCATACTGCAAAAGAATATCTGCGCAATCTTCCATTGTTGCACCAATCGAATAACCCACTTGTCGTCCATCAACAACAAGCATCAGCACTACACCATTTTCACATTGACCTATTACAGTTCTGGGTTGAAGTCCCCAACCTGCAGAATCCTCAACAACCTTTTTACCATCAAGTATAAGCGTTGGTCTATACTGAAATCCATCACGGATATTATATTCTTCCCAATCTTCAATACCACCAACAACGAGACGATTATTATTATCAAACCCTACAAGGGTATATAGAGAACTGTATGTACCCCAATATTCACCCTTAGAAACACACTGCCCTGTAACCTCGCCACCAAGACTTACGCCACCTTTATCAACAAAGCCTGAAGCATTCACACCAACAACTGCATTTTCCTTTTCAAGATAATCGCAAATAAATTCTCCTCGGGAGCCTTTATAATCTGTTGCACCTAAGAAAACTCTTGACGGATCATCAACAAGCACAAGTTTACCTGTGAAGTTGGATTTTTTAATTTCTAAAATCACAATATTTTCTTCAAGGTCATTGGCAAAAACAGTGTTACCGAACTTATCTTTTTCGCCAACAATAAGATTTTCCTGTCCTAAAACATCTGAACTTTGATTACCGTAAATATCTGTTACGCTAATGTCTTTAATGTCAACCTGAACCGACATAACCTTATCTATAAGACTATCAGGGAAAAACCATGTGGCTAACCATTTATGCTGGTCAGTTGTCATAGCGGTTTCTATCCATATATTTCTCCATTTAACAATGAACGGTATATTCCCGAAGGCAACTGTTACATACCCAATAACACCTAAAACAAGTACAATTGAAAAAACCAATAACGCTACAACGCTTTTTTTCAATTTATGCTTTGTTTTTTTTCCATTTCCTTCTATGCTTTTATTATCTTTTTTCTTATCAGGTCGCATTTCGCTCATACCATCCGCAATATTATCAAGGCTTACAACCTCTTCTTCTCCCTTTTCTACCATAGAAAAACCTCCAACGGATATACTTTATATCGCATTATACCACAAAAAGACGGCGAATACTACTATTCACCGTCTTTTTACAAAATATTTACCTATTATCAATATATCTGCAAGCTGCAAGAGCTGCCACAGCACCATCGGCAGAAGCAGTTGTAATCTGGCGAATGCTCTTCTGACGGCAGTCACCTGCAACAAAAACCCCGTTTGTTTTTGTTACGCAAGATTCATCGGAATCAAAATAACCCTTTCCGTCAAGAGCAGCACAATCTGAAAATGCAGAGTTTTTGGGTTCAAGACCAATCGCAACGAAAAGACCATCAAGCGAAAGTTCTTTTTCACCATCATTTGTGTTAAGAACAACACCCGAAAGCTCAGTTGCACCTTTAAGTTCTGCAACAGTTGCTTCAAGAATGAATTCAACATTGTCTTTACCTTCAAGAATATCAACAAGCTTCTTTTCACCCGTAAGATACGGAAGGTTTTGAAGAACATATACTTTTTCGCAAAGGTCGGAAAGAAGAACGGCTTCTTGCAAAGCAGAGTTACCACCGCCTACAACACCTACTGTTTGACCTTTGAAAAATGCTCCATCGCAAACCGCACAATAGGAAACTCCATTGCCTACAAGTTGATTTTCGTTGGGAAGACCTAACTGTCTGTGGCGAACACCAACTGCGATGATAACAGCTTTTGCATCAAAAGCCTTGTTACCTGCAAAAACAGTTTTATGAGCACCCTGATCTGCAATTCCCGTAACCTTTTCCATTTCAACCTCTGCACCCATAGAAAGCACCTGGTCAAGAAGCTTATCTGCAAATTCATTGCCGCTCATCTCAGGAATACCCGGATAATTTTCAATTTTGGGTGAAAATGTTACCTGACCACCAAAGGTTGACTGCTCAATAACAAGAACAGATTTTGATGCTCTGAGAGCATATAGTGCCGCAGTAAGTCCCGCAGGACCGGCACCGATAACTATAATATCGTACATAATATAAAACTCCGTTTTAATGCAAAATGCAAAATGCAAAATGCAGAATTATAGGGGCGCCAAAAATGCGCCAAGAAAGTGGCAATGTGGAAGTGACAAGTGGCAGGTTTCGGGAAAGCTTTGCTTTCAAATATTATAATAATTGCTGTGCACAGCACCCGACACTGGCATCCGGCATCTGGCGACTGGCATCCCTACAATGCCGACCGCAGGTCCCGACACTACTCACTCCTAATTCCTAACTCCTCATTGAAAAATTACCGCCCGTTAGGACGGTAATTTTTATCTTTAATTAAAGTGATTCGATAAATGTCTTAATTGCAGGAAGGTCTGCTATTTTTTCTGCAACATCGCCCTTGTAGATAACAAGTGTGGGAGCCTGTTTAAGTGCCAACTCTGTTGCAAGTTCAACATTATCTTCTACGAAAAGCTTTTCGTATGCAATACCTGCTTTTTCAAGAAGCTGAGCAGCTATTTTGCATTTGGGACAAGTCTTTGTTGCGAAAAGAACAAACTTTGCATCTTTGTCAGCAGCAACTGATTTTTCTTCACAGCCACAAGCACAATGAGCATGGTCAACTGTTCTTTCTTCTTTTTTAAGACTTGAATTGAAAATATCGTAAACCTTTCTGTCCTTGAATTCCTGTGCTTTACCGTCGTTAAAGTTCTGAACAGGGCGATAGTAACCTGTAATACGGCTATAAACCTCTGTATCATTACCGCAATCAGGGCAAGTATATTCTTCACCTGCAATATAACCATGGTTGCAACATACGGAATATGTTGGAGAAATTGAGTAATAAGGAAGTCGATAGTTATCTGCAATTTTTCTTACAATATCTGCCGCTGCTTTCCAATCAGGAAGCTTTTCACCAAGAAATGCGTGGAAAACAGTACCGGATGTGTAAAGAGTATGAAGTTCATCCTGTGCATCAAGAGCTTCGAAAATATCAGCAGTGTAACCAACAGGAAGATGTGAAGAGTTAGTGTAATAAGGTGTACCATTTTCGTTAGCTGTGATAATTGCAGGATAGTGCTTCTTATCGTGCTTTGCAAAACGATATGTTGTAGATTCAGCAGGGGTTGCTTCAAGGTTGTAAAGGTCACCGTAAAGCTCCTGATAGTCTGAAAGTCTTTCTCTCATATGGTTAAGAACATCTTTTGCAAATTCCTGAGTTTCTTTATGAGTCATATCCTTACGGAGCCATTTTGCATTAAGACCAACCTCATTCATACCAATAAGGCCGATTGTTGAGAAATGGTTATTGAATGTACCAAGGTATCTCTTAGTATAAGGATAAAGACCTTCATCAAGAAGCTTTGTGATAATATCTCTCTTAACCTTAAGTGAACGAGCCGCAATATCCATAAGCTTATCGAGTCTTCTGTAGAACTCTTCAGCATCCTCTGAAAGATATGCAATTCTCGGAAGGTTAATTGTTACAACACCGATAGAACCTGTGCTTTCACCACTACCGAAGAAACCACCGCTCTTTTTGCGGAGTTCACGAAGGTCAAGACGAAGTCTGCAACACATTGAACGAACATCGCTGGGTTCCATATCGGAGTTAACATAGTTTGAGAAATAGGGTGTACCATATTTTGCTGTCATTTCAAAGAGAAGCTTATTGTTCTCTGTTTCAGACCAGTCAAAATCTCTTGTGATTGAATATGTGGGAATGGGATACTGGAAGCCACGACCATGAGCGTCGCCTTCAATCATAATTTCGATGAAAGCCTTGTTGACCATATCCATTTCTTTTTTACAATCACCGTAAGTGAAATCCATTTCCTTACCGCCAACAATAGCGGGCATATCTTTAAGGTCAGCAGGAACTGTCCAGTCAAGAGTGATATTTGAGAAAGGAGCCTGAGTACCCCAACGAGAGGGTGTATTTACACCGAAAATGAAGGATTCAAGACATTTTTTAACCTGCTTATAGTCAAGGTTATCCACCTTTACAAATGGTGCAAGATATGTGTCAAAGGATGAGAAAGCCTGAGCACCTGCCCATTCATTCTGCATAATACCAAGAAAGTTTACCATCTGGTTACAAAGAGTTGCAAGGTGACTTGCAGGAGCAGATGTGATTTTGCCGGGAACACCGCCAAGACCTTCCTGAATAAGCTGTTTAAGAGACCAACCTGCACAGTAACCTGTGAGCATTGAAAGGTCGTGAATATGAAGGTCACCGCTACGATGAGCATTAGCAACCTCTTCATCATAAACCTCAGAAAGCCAGTAGTTAGCAGTAATAGCACCGGAGTTTGAAAGAATAAGACCACCTACTGAATAAGTAACTGTGGAGTTTTCTTTAACGCGCCAGTCTGTAACCTTAACATAGCTGTCAACAAGATCCTTATAGTCAAGGATTGTTGATTTCATATTACGGATTTTTTCACGATTTTTTCTGTAAAGGATGTATGCTTTCGCAACATCAGCATAGCCGGCCTGAACAAGAACAGACTCAACGCTATCCTGAACATCTTCAACTGCAACAAGATTGTTGCTGATTTTGGGTTCAAAGTTTGCTGTTACCTTGAGCGCAAGGAAATCAATGATATTGTCATTATACTGTTTGTTACATGCTTCAAAAGCCTGTTTGATAGCAATTGCGATTTTTTCGATATTAAAATCAGCAATTTTGCCGTCACGTTTAATTACCTGATACATAATTCTCCCTCTTTCTTAAATTTTATTGTTTTAAAGCTTGCTTCGGAACACATACCACTTTCTCCGAAGCGACCGTAAAAGATAATAGCAGATATATTGCATTTTGTCAACACATAAAACACAATATCTTGTGTTTTCTTTTCGGGAACTTTCCGAGAAAACACAAGATATTGTCGTTCTTTTGTGAAAATATAGTAAATATTCACAGTTACAAGCCTGTCTTTTTGTGTAATATTTTGTCGATATTCCTTTTTAGAAAAATATCTACCACAATATGTTGTGTCTTATCTCAACATATTGTGGTAGATATTGAAATTATATTCCTCTTATCTGCGCATTTGGTATATATTTTTTCGTCTTTTCAAGCATTTCATACATAACAGCCTTACTTACACCCTTGCAAGTATTGTCAATAAGTTGACCTGAATCAACAAAATTCTGCAAGAAATAATGCTTTGTGCCCTGAATCCACTCTGCAAGCTTCTCAATATCATCAACCGTATGAAAATTCTCCGTAATTGTGGTCCTGAATTCATATTCTACATCACAGCTCTTAAGCAAATCAATGCTTTTTTCAACCGGTGTGATATCAAAGCTTTTTATACCAACTGTTTCGCCATACTTTTCAGGACAGTTTTTAATATCCATCGCAACATAATCTACAAGACCTAACTGGAGAATACCCTCAAGTTTTTCAGGAAAACATCCATTAGTATCAAGCTTTACTGCAATTCCCGTTTCTTTAAGTTCATATAAAAACCTCTCTATATCTTTTTGTAAAAGAGGCTCCCCACCCGTAATTGCAATACCATCAAGAACATTTTTCCTTTTTTCCAGATGAGTAAAAATTTCTTCTTCTGTGAAATAATCGTCATCCATTTCTGTAACTAATAAAGCGTTATGACAGAAAGGACAACGCAGATTACAACCACCTGTAAAAACAGTACAAGCGGTTCTGCCAGGAAAATCCAATAATGTCAACTTTTGAAAACCTTTTATCAACATTTTTTATCACCGATGAAAATTATACATTTCTATTTTTATTTCGTCAACCTTATTTTCAATGCGTAAAAACAGCAAAATTTGCGTTCCAAAGGCAAAAACCCTATATTTATACAAATTATATAATAAAATGACTGTATTTTGTGTATTTACATTTGGAAATAACTGTGTTATAATATCGGTACATGTAAATATATTTTGGAGGAAATTATCATGAAAACAAAAAAAGCTTTAGCTGTCCTTTTGGCAGTTGTTATGCTTGTATTGCCTTTTGCAGTTTCTTCATTCGCTGCAACCGCAAATGCAATTGTAACAAACCCCATAAAAACAGAATACAACGATTCTGAATATTTTAACCCTCAGGGATTAGTTCTCATCGTGGATGGTAAAGAAATCTACTACGCCCCCACGGATAACAAATTCCGTTTTGAGCCTGCTCTTAACGAATTTCTTTCAGTTGATGATGCAGAAGTATTTGTTTATTACAATAATACTATTGTAGGTACTGTTTCAGTAACAGTTAACCACAATCTTGATAAAAAGTTAACAGCGATTGACAATGGTCACGGAAATTATTGTATCGGTTGCGGTGAGCTCCATAACTTTGTTCCTCACAATGTTACCGAATTTATTCCCAATGATGATGGTGGCATCTTCCTTCCCCAGACAGAAACCGGTTTCTGTACAGATTGCGGAGCAGAAGTTACCCAAAGAATCGCAGACTCGGAATCATTTGGAAATCTTTTCGACGAACAAAATGCAACTGATTTTGAACTTAAGATATTCGCTGTTCTTGAGGCTCTACTTGTATCACTTGTGCAAATGCTCACAGGAATTTATTAATATATTGGAGGTTAATTTGAAATGAAAAAACTTTTTTCAATTTTTTTAGTAATTTCAATTGTTTTTACAGCTTTTGCAATTCCGGTACAGGCAGAAACGTTAACCTACACCGACAGCAGAGTTACAACTATCACTAAAGATAGCACGATAAATATCGAAAATTTTAAAATTACTGTTGATGTTGACAAAGACAAAATTTTATGCTTCGATGGTGCCTCGGTTGATTATACATATGCTATTACATCCGTTAAAGCTGTTAATCCTGAAACTGCATCTTTTGTTAGTTATGAAGATGATCCCGAAGCTTTTGCTGCAGTTTTCTCTTCAGAAGGTTTCAAGGATAAAGGTACTGAATTATACATCGACTTTACCATTGAATTTCAATCAACTGGTGTTTTCGGTGAACTTAATTATGATATTATCATCACCGGTTTCTCAAAACCATTGGATACAGGTCTTGATTTAGGTGGACTTTTAGGCGGTGACAGTGGAGTAGCCCTCCCTGTTGCACAGGACATAATCGTCAGTGGCAACTTTCCTGAGTTCCCAACCATTGATTTTTCCAAAATAAATCGTACGCACACTCCTGAGAAGACAACATATTTTGATAATGAAAGATTCGATGCTACAGGAACGCAGTTTGAAATTACTTTAACAACTGGTGTAACAGGCACATTATCATACACCGAAGATACAGCTTCTTTCTTCACTTTTGTTCCTTCTGCAAAAGAAAATTTAACTTGCTATGACACAGAAGTAACAACACTTTTACTTGGTCACCCTGTAAACTATACTCCAGTTGTTGTTGATCACAAATGGTCTGATGGTCCCGTAAACATCACAACCGACAAATACTCTGAAAATAAAACCGGTTATCATGCAACTGTTTGTGAAGGTTGTGGAGAAACTCATAATGCCCAGAAACATATCCCCGCAGGCGAATGGACCTACAATAATGATGAAACATTCGTAGCTAATGGAACAGAATCCAATATTTGTAAAGATTGCGGAACAGTTCTTATCCGTGACACATTTGGTACTGCAGGATTTAATACTACATTCGCAGACATGCACTTTATCAAAGTAATCTTTGAGTACATTAACATTCTTCTCGGATTCATTGGTGCAGCCACTTATTGATAATTTCCATCCTTCAATAAATCAACCGCTACTCGAAAGAGTAGCGGTTTTATTTTTAATTATTAATTATATATCGTATTTTCAAATACTATTTTTGAAATACTTGTTGACAAATCTAGAACGGTGTGCTATTGTATAACTGTAATAGTTGTGATATCACAGTTATACAATATTCAGGAGGTGATGAAGTGATTATTATTGACCCGAGAAGTAGAACACCGATTTTCGAACAAATTAAAGAACAAATAATCAATTTAATCAACATCGGTGAGCTTAATCCCCACGATAAATTACCCTCAATACGTCAACTTGCATCTGATCTGGAGCTGAATGTTAACACAGTTAAAAGAGCCTTTCAGGAATTAGAAACCGAACGCGTTACTTATTCCCTTCCCGGAAAAGGTGTTTTCGTTAGCGAAAATGCAGTTGCAAACCAAATTGTTTTAGAAAATGCAGAAGCGGAGTTAAACCGTATATTAGCTTCATCAAAAGCAAAAGGCGTTTCCTTGGACAGAGTTATTACTCTGGCAAAAACTATTTACGAAAAGGGTGATAAAAATGATTGAAATAAAATCCGTAACAAAAAGCTATGGTGACTATGTAGCAATTGACAATATAAATATTACGGTTGAAGACTCCTCTGTTTTAGGTTTAGCAGGCTTTAACGGAAGCGGTAAAACCACATTATTAAATGTATGCGCAGGTATATTCAAACCTGATAAAGGTTGCGTTTTGCTAGACGGCAAAGAGGTTTTTGATAATGATACTGAAAGAACCCAACTTTTCTATCTTTCAGATAACTTCTATTTTCCTATTGGCTCATCCGTAAAGTCTGCTGCAAAGTTTTATGTAAATTATTTCCCTAGTTTCGATTTTAAAATTCTAAACTCTGTTCTGGAAATTTTCGGACTTGATGTTAAAAAGAATGTAAGAAGTCTTTCAAAGGGTATGACAAAACAAGCCGCTCTTGCAATTGCCTTTGCCACAAAACCTAAATATCTTCTCATTGACGAAACCTTTGACGGACTTGACCCTCATAAAAAAGAGCTTTTAAGAAAGCTTTTACTTGAATACATTAACGACACAGGCGCATCTGTTATCATCAGCTCCCACGATTTAGGAGAAATTTCGGGAGTTTGCGACCATATTGCTATTATTAACGGAAAGAATGTTATTTTAAATTGTCCTATTGAAGATGTAAGCGAGCATTTCAGAAGAGTTAAAATGATATTCTCTCAACCTATAACAGAGAGCACATTTAAAGGTATTAACTATCGTAGAATCAAACTTTCAGGTAGAGCAGTTTCTATGATAGTTTGCGGTGACGTTCAGAGCGAAATTCAAAAGCTGAACAAATTAGGTGCAGAAAGCATAGAAACAAGTCTTCTTACATTGGAAGAAGTATTTTCAGAGGAAACGGAGGCTGTAACTGATAATGAAAAAATCAAATCTATCTTTAAATAAAACAATTGCAAGAAAAGATTTAATAAACAGTATATCTGTTGTTTCTGCAGTTTTGATTGTTATACTTGGAATATTGATGTTCCTTTTTGTGCTGTCTCCCGAACAGGATAAGATGGCTGGAAAACCGACTTATCTTATTGAACAATATCTACATGCATCAGACACACCATCTTTATACCATTTCTGTTGCGAGCATGAAAATATTTTTCTTTTAGCTATAATAGGTGGATTAGCATTAGGCATTTCCCAATTTGAATTTTTACACAGAAAGAAATATTGCTCCACACTTTTAAGCTTTGGTATAAAAAGAAATAAGCTCTTTTTGAACCGTTTGATTATACCCTTGGTATTAGCGCTTATTTGCATTATACTCCCATATGCTATTGCTTTGAAATTGAATATAGATGTTTTTGGATTTAAGGCTGATATGTTCCCTTGGTTCTTTTTTGAGCTTACAAGAGTTATCAGAGTATTCGTAACTTGCTACACTATTTCAACTGTGGCCTGCATATTCACAGGAAGAGCAGTTGAGGCAATTGCAGGAGCTATATCTATAGCCATTTTACCAAGTATTCTATTTTCATTATTTGATGTGCTTTTCGATTTAGCCCTTTTTGGTTACTCGGGAACATTCTATTCCCAAACTGCAGATATTTTAGCACAGGCAGACCCTATTTTCTTTTCTTCTCTTATGTTTACAAGGGGACATGAATTCTCTTATCCTATAAACACACCGTTAGATTCTAACGCTATTATTCAGATGGCTTTTTCAATAATCTGGATTATACTGAGTGTTGTGGCGATAGCCTTAGTTAATCGTTATTTCAGCAAGTACTACAAGCCTGAAAACTCAGGCTTTAAAGGAATTACCAAGTATATGGTTATGCTGATTTCCTTTACGGCACCACTTTTTGTTGCTACTTTTATTATGGAATATTTAGATAGTTATTTTTCTCCCACTATCTCAAGCAGTATAAAAGCCATTACAATTTGTATTTCTTCAGTAGCAGGCTTTATAGCTTCTTTGGTGTGTGGTTTTATAGTACATTTTACATTCAAGAAAATAAAGGCTTCTGTAGTCGGTGGTCTGGCTGTAGTAGGGACAATAGGTATTGCAATTGTTTTAGGTGTAACCGGTATATTGGGAACATATCACAACACACCAAAACCAGAAGAAATAGTAAAAATAGAGGTCGAGGCTCCATTCCAGGAATTCTTTCCCGATATTAATGAAAACTATTCTGACTTCACTCAGCAATATTTGTATGACAAAGATACCGCTATAGTTATAACCGATAAAGAAGATATCGAAACAGTTCTTAATCTTCATAAAACAGTTTCTGAAGGCGTAGGAAATGCTACTACCTCCTGTTTTTACTTAACATATACTCTTAAGGACGGCTCCACAATCACCAGAGAATACAAATATCCGGACGAAGAAGCAACAAAGGAGCTTCTTAAGCTTTGGGACACAAAAGCCGCTAAAGAAATGTATAAAAATTTCTTTTTCCCGAAAACCGATGGTGCTGAAAATCTCGATTATACCACTGTATCTAAAGTATTACACCACGAAAATCCATATATTATGGATTATAATGACAACGAGGCTTATATGCTTATAACCACAAGAGACTTAGAAACAAAATCTGTTCTTGATAAAATTACAGAAGCTGAATTCAGCAAATTGAAAAAAGCAATTTATAAGGATATTTGCAATTTGACTTCTTCAGAATGGTTTACTCCCGAAGAAGAACAGATTGGTACTATCACATTCTGCTATGCATCTTATCAAAAATTCACCTATGAAGCCCATGGTGCAAAATTCTATATTACTCCCAATATGACAAACACTGTAAAAATCCTAAAGGATACTGGCTTGTATGAGTATTTTGAATGTGAAAAAGAAATTAAGCAGGTTTTAGTTGCTGATATCAAAGAATATGTTTATTGGGAAAACAGCGCTTTAGCTACAAACAAAAAGGATGCTCTTGTTCATCAGTCATACTTTACTTATATGGATAACGGTTGGAGTCACGTTTGCTTTGATTCTTATGACAACGGTGAATATGTTCCCCCTGTAAAAGAGGTAACTGATAAAATGCAGATAAAATCTTTAACAGAAAAAGGCTACATTGCCTATAACATAATGAATAACGGTAAAATTATTTTTGTAAAATACACAGACGGAACAAACTCATCCTATGTTATACCCTATGAAGAATAGAAAAATCCGCCACACATTGAAAAAATGCGTGGCGGATTTTATTATTCAGTTAATTCAAGAACCTCGCCTGCAACTCCTGTTTCAAGGGCTTCAACGCCTTTAAGCTTCTTTTGAATAATATCATTTCTGTGACGGGCTTCATCAAGAGATTTTCCTGCCTCATCAATTTTCTTTCTTGCTTTTTCGAGAACATTACCAAAGGTTTCATATTGGGTTTTTGCCGCACCTAAAAGCTTTCTCACTTCGTCTGCCTTCTCATTTATTGCCATAGCCTTAAAGCCCATTGCAAATGAATTGAGAAGGGCAGTTATTGTAGAAGGACCTGCAATCATAACATTCTGTGCTTGAAGTTTTTCTGCAATACCGCTTTTTGATGATGCAATCTCTGCATAGAGACCCTCTGTTGCAAGATAAAGCACTGCAAAAGGTGTTGTTTGAGGAACAACAATATATTTTTTAATATCTTTTGCCTCTGCAAGAACTCTGTCTTCAAGAGCTTTCCTTGCTATCTGCAAGCCCTCAGGGTCTGCCCTATCCGCCGCATCGCAAACACGAACATAATCTTCCAAGGGAAATTTAGAGTCTATAGGCAAGAAAATATCTTCTCCGTTTTTATCACTGTTGGGGAAACGAATAGCAAACTCAACATGCTCGTTGTTGTTTTTCGGTGAATAGTTTTTAACATAAAGACCGGGAATTGTCTGGTCGAGAATTGATTCAAGCTGAACCTCTGCCCATGTACCTCTCGCTTTTACATTAGTAAGAATTCTGTTAAGGGATGTAACATTTGTTGTAACGCCCTGAGAGAGTTCCTTCATTTCACCGAGAGATTTATAAACATTCTCAAGCTGTTCGGAAACTGTTTTAAAGGAAGAATTAAGTCGGGTTGAAAGGGTTGCTGTAAGCTTTTCATCAACTGTCACTCGCATTTCCTCAAGCTTCTTTTCGTTGCTTTCCTGCATTTTCGAAATAGAGTCGCCTATTACCTTTGACTGCCTTTCAGAGCTTTGGATATTTTGTTCCTGAATAGACTTTAAAGATGATGAAATCTTTTCTGTTAAGTCAATTCTGCTTTGATAATTTTCTTTAAGCATCTGACTTAGCTTATCTTCAATTTTTCCCAGAGAAGCAGTTGTTTCTTCACGGGACTCCTTACCCGCTCTCGCCATTTCCTCACGGTTACGGCGAAACTCTTCATAAATAGCATCATTATTTTTATTCTTCTTTAAAGAAAGAACAAGAATAATGCAAACAATTGAAAGTGCAACTGTTAATGCACCGAATAGTATAATTAATATTTCTAAATTCATAAAACACCTTGTAAAAATGCAAAATGCAAAGTGCAAAATGCAAAATATCGGGGCAAAGCCGATTATAAAAACCAACAGATAATTTTCTAAGATTGTAGCAGATTTGCGAAATTGTGAGTTGAAACTTTCTACGCATCAAAAATCACAAATCATAATTTCCTTAGATTGCGTCAGGTTCGTGGAATTGCGGAACGCAGGCGTACAAAGGTACGACAAGTTGAGCAAAACACGAAGATGGCGTGATATAAGGAATTTATTTATCTTCCCAATCTCGTGAACGTTCTACTGCTTTGTGCCAACCTTTAAGCATTGCATCTTTTGTTTCGCCATCAATAGTCGGAACAAAGATCCTGTCAACCTCGCGAACGCGCTCGATTTCGTCAAAATCCTTCCAGAAGCCAACTGCAAGACCTGCCATATATGCGGCACCTAAAGCAGTTGTTTCAACAAGCTTGGGACGGTTAACCTTTGAAGAGGTAAGGTTCGCCTGAATCTGAAGAAGAATATTACTTACAGAAGCGCCACCGTCAACACGCATTTCACTCATTAAAATACCGCTATCCTTTGACATAGCATCGACAAGGTCAGTTACCTGGAAAGCTATGCTTTCAAGAACTGCTCTTGCAAAATGTGCTCTGTTTGCACCACGTGTAAGACCCATAATGCAACCTCTTGCATACATATCCCAATAAGGTGCTCCAAGACCTGTGAAAGCAGGAACAAGATAAACACCATTGGAATCCTTAACACTTTCTGCAAGGAAGTCACATTCGCTGGGTTCGGAAATAAGTCTGAGTTCATCACGAAGCCATTTTATAACAGAACCTGCGTTGAATGCGCTACCCTCAAGGTCATAAGTAACTTTGCCGTTAATGCCCCAGGCAATACCTTCAATAAGATTATTTTTCGAGTGAATACGTTTTTCACCTGTATTCATAAGAAGGAAACAACCTGTGCCGTATGTATTTTTAGTCTGTCCTGCTTTGAAGCAAGCCTGACCGAAAAGAGCTGCCTGCTGGTCGCCAATTGCACCCGAAATAGGAACACCTGCCAAAGCTTTAAGCCCCGGAACATCTTCGGAAACATAGCCATAAAGAGAGCTGCTTTCTCTTACCTCCGGAAGAATGCTCATAGGAATACCGAGCTCGTTACAGAGCTTTTCATCCCAACAAAGCTTTTCAATATCAAAAAGCATTGTTCTTGCGGCATTACTATAATCAGTAATGTGAACCTGTTTATTAGTTAAGTTCCAGATAAGCCAGGTTTCAACAGTACCAAAAAGGAGTTTACCATCCATAGCAAGAGTTCTCGCTTCCGGGACGTTATCAAGAATCCATTTAATTTTTGTTGCGCTGAAATAAGCATCAATAAGAAGGCCTGTTTTCTCTTTTACATAGTCTTCAAGTCCACTTTCTTTAAGCTTTTCGCAAATTGCCGCAGTTCTTCTGCACTGCCATACAATCGCATTATAAACGGGCTTACCTGTATCTTTATCCCAAAGGATTGTTGTCTCTCTCTGGTTTGTGATACCAATTGCTGCAATTTCTTTAGGATCAATTTTTCCGTATTCAATAGCCGCAGAAAGAGAGCGGAGCTGTGAATCAAGAATTTCATAAGGATTATGCTCAACCCAACCTGAATTGGGGTATATCTGTTCAAATTCGTACTGTGCTTTTGAGACAATTCTGCCCTTTTTATCAAATACAATTGTTCTGGAGCTTGTTGTTCCCTGGTCAAGAGCAAGAACATATTTTTTCATATTAAAAATCCCCCTCAATTCCACAAAATCTACTTTTATTTATTTGGCCATTGGAAATCTTCGTATTTAATTAGATGGTCTTTTTCAAATTCAATTCCTTTAAGCTTTGCAGCACTTAATGAGCCTACACCGAAATTTGTTTGTGCCACATATACCTTTGATTTATATGACAAGGTATATTCCAAAACATTATTGGTTGCAACATCAACAACAATTTTAAGAACACAATTTTTAAACTCTCTAAGCATCGCAGTTTCTCCTGAACTTGCTTTCATTAGCTTCATCAGGGTTGTATCCTGCTCTGCAATCATCAATGAAGTATTAAGCACTTTTGCATAAGCTGATTGAGTTGCCATTTCTATTTCCGTATCGGGGAGCGCAATTTCTATTGTCAACTCACCCATTATTTCATCATAATAAACTCTTGAACCAAAAATATCTGAAGAAGAAAGGTTAGATACATAGCTCTCATCCTCTACAGATACCAAAGAGAAATCATCGCTACCAAAGGGAATAATCGTGCTTTCGTTTTCCTTATCGTCTTCTGTAAGACTTTCTTCTACCATTGATGCAATACCTTCTGCACTTGCATTTCCTATAACAGGAAGTTCAATCTCTTTTATATTAAAATCAGTAAGGTTGTCAGATTCAGTCTTTGTAATTGTTGCTGCTATGTATTGCTTCTCTTCGCTTTCAGTAACCTTAATTCTGTTTAAATATGCATTGAAGTATGCAACAAGGGTTTCTTCATTACCAAAAATACCGCCACCATCAAAACCAGTAAAAGCACCCGAAGGCTGAAGTGTTGCAAGTCCAACAACACCACGTAAAATCTGACGAGCATCAAAAACAGTAACATAACCGTCAAAATTCACATCGGTTCTTTTCAACTGAGCTTCATCCTTTAAAGTATCAACACCGGAAGCTATACGAAGTGCAAGGCGGGCATCATCTAAATCAACATCATATTCTCCGACATCATTTTTTTCTCCGTCAACATCACCATAAAGTATTTCTTCCTGATAATAAGCAGTTGCAGTAAACCCAAGTGACACAACAGAGCATAAAAGTGCAACAACTGTGAGAATAGTAATAAATCTTTTGAACATCTGCTTGTCTCCTTTACTTAATAGCATTAAAAATATCTTTAACAGACCCAAGAACATATTCGGGTCTTACATCACTTTTTTCATAATCTTCCATAGTTGTTTCACCTGAAAGCACAAGCACAGAGGTTACTCCTGCATTTATACCTGTTTTAACATCGGTGTAAATTCTGTCACCAACCATAGCGATTTGTTCATAAGGTACATTTTCTCTTTTGGCAAGAATATCAATCATTGTTCTGTCGGGTTTGCCTAAGAAAATCGGTCTTTTCTTCACCGCATTTTCAAACATATCTGCAAAGCTTCCGCAATCAGGAAGGTATCTGCCACCTTCAATCGGACAAACCATATCAATATTAGTTGCATAATAATCTGCTCCGCCGTCAAGAAGGTCGCAAACTATACGAATTTTCTTATAGTCCAACTCTGTATCATATCCTAAAAGAACAGTATCTGCACCAACACCATCTTCACTAATGTTCACACCATATTTTTTAAGTTCTGTTTTAAGTGACTCCGTGCCACAAACATAAACTAAAGAATCCTTTTTATTTTCCTGCAAAAACATTCCTGCCGCCATACCTGAAGTGAAAACATTTTCTTTTTCACAAGGGAAATTTAACGAACGCATTTTCTCAACATAGTCCATAGCATTTTTCGAGGAATTATTAGTAAGAAAAATAAAATTCTTGCCTTGTTCTTTAAGCGTTTCAAGAAACTCTTTTGCACCGTCGATAGGGTCATAACCTAAATTAACCGTACCATCCATATCGAGCAAATATAATGTTATATCTTTTAAATCTGCCATAATCTTACCTACCGTATAATTTGTTTAACTCTCTCAATTCTTGTTTATTTATCAGATTAAGCTGGTCTTTTGTAATTCTGTAAAGCCAATTACCCTCCGCCCTACCGGGAACATTAAGTCGGGTATCGTTACCGTAACCAAGCAAATCCTGAACAGGAAAAACTGCAAGACCTGCATTACTTGCCATTATTGTTCTTATTATTGCTCTGCAACCTTTTTCGTTCCATTGATTTTCATCGCATACACAATAACGCATAATTTCATTCTTACGGTCAATAGGAGTTTCCCACAAATAGCCTAATAGAGTGTTATTATCGTGGGTACCTGAATAAGCCACGCAATTGTTTATGTAATTATAAGGTTTATGAGGAGTTTCTCCACCAAAGAAACCAAATTGGAAAACTCTCATCCCGGGGAAACCACTTTCTTCAACAAGCTCCATAACCTCTTTGGTTATATCTCCCAAGTCTTCTGCAATTATGAGTTTATCTCCGGAAACGCTCTTTATTGCATTTATAAGCTTCATTCCCGGACCTTTCACCCATTTACCGTCTTTGGCAGTTTTTGCGTTGCCTTTAACTGCCCAAAAGCTTTCAAATGCTCTGAAATGGTCGATTCTTATACCATCAAAAAGCTCAAGGTACGAAGAAACTCTATCTTTCCACCATTTGAAGTTTTCTTTTTCCATAGCGGGCCAATCATAAAGAGGATTACCCCAAAGTTGGCCATCCTCAGCAAAATAATCCGGTGGCACACCTGCAACATCTGTCATTTTATTGTTATCGTCAATTAAGAATAACTCTTTATTAAAATATACATCCGAGGAATCAAAAGAAACATAAATCGGTACATCACCTATGATTTTTATGCCCTTTTCGTTTGCATATTTTTTTATTTCTGCCCATTGAGTAAAAAACTCATACTGGATAAAGCGCCAACCAAACTCGATCTCTTCACTGTAAGTGTTATTTTCCCAAACAGTCCACTCTTTATTTTCATTGGCATATTTCAGAGCCATGAAAACAGAAAAATCTTTAAGATGCCTGTTTTTATTAATAAAGTCATTTATTTCTTTTTTTTGCTTTTCGCTTACTCTTTTAGAAGCGTTTATAAGAAGATTTACCCTATCTTTGCTCAACCTGTCAAACTCGCAGGAATATGGAGTATTCTGACGAGCATTGCTCAACTCATTTTCTGTCAAAAGATCTTTATTATAGAGATTCTCTAAATCCACAAAATAGGGATTGCCTGCAAAAGTGGAATAGGATTTATAAGGTGAATTGCATTCATCAACAAGTCCGAAAGGAAGAACCTGCCAATATGAAAATCCGCTATCGGAAAGAAAATCTATAAATTCCTTTGCAGAGTTTCCAAAACCTCCACAGGAATATTCACCCCAAAGGGATGATATATGTAAAAGCACACCACTTTTTCTTTCCATTATAAAACCACCACTGACAAAACATAATTATATATATTATAGTATAACATATTATAATGTTTCTTGTAAATAGACAAACTGTAAACAAAAAGCGTAATCCCCCGCTTTCGCGGAGGATTACACTTTCTTATATAAATTACTTTGTTGAAGCAATAAGGTCAATAAATGCATTTACAAAAGTTGAACCTGCTGTGTCAGAAATAACATTGATTTCTTCGTTCTCTGTGAACATTGAGTGATATTCGTTATCTCTGAGAACATAACCTGCCTGGTCGTTGCAAAGGCCATAAACCATCACATTTTCACAGGATGTGAAATCTTTAAGAGGTTCATATCCCCATTCTTCGCCTGACCAAGAAGCATCCCCTGATGCAGGACCGCCATAGATAAGAAGGGGATCAAACTCACCGGGGCAAATAAAGATAGCAACTTCATTGCCAAGCTCCATATAACCAATTTCAGTAACCATCTGATAATCGTCTTCTGTTCTGACGATAACAGGATTAAGAACATCTTCGCGGGAAGCAAGAGTAAGAATTTCGTTTGTAACATCAAGACGAACTTCCTGCATTTTGATATTAAGAACAGGAGCAAGAGCAACATCGTTATCAATTGCAATAACTCTATCTGCAACTGCTTCACCGTATGCAACCATTCTATCTATTCCGTCTATATCTTCGGGAAGATTAAGAGTATCGCAATCAGTTGTAATAGCAAGTTCAGCACCCTGAACATAAACTACATTTGCACCGGTTTCCATTTTAATTTTTCTTTCAATGTAATATGGGAAATCAGCTGTAAGCTCATCAGGACCTGCACCAAGCATTGTGCAGTGGATGCCTGCTTCAAGAACCCAAATTTCAGGACCGCCATCTGTTGGCTCAAAACGAAGTCTGTTAATATTGGGATCAAAGTCCTTGGGCTCACGTTTATCATAAATAAGTTCGCCGATATCTGCATAGCCGTAAGAAAGCTCACCGGGCTTCATAGCCTTGACCGCTCTCTTCATAGCAAGAACTGTCTTTGTGAAAAGATTCTCCATAAACTCCTGGTTCTTTTCAACCTTAAGGTCTTCAATAATACCGCCTGCTGCAGCGTTACCTGTGTTGAAAAGAAGTGCCTGTGCGAGAGGAACGTTCATACCGAGAGTGTCGATACAGGAGTGCTGGTGAAGAACAGAAACATTAATAGAAACAACGTTGTTTTCAGTAGCGAATTCTTCCATTCTTTCGCGGATAATCTGAACATCGCCACGAGAGAAACCGAAGCCGTCAATAACAGCCTGAATAACAACACCGCTTACGCCGTCAGATACTGCATAAACTCTAACTCTCTGGTCATCAATAACTCTAACGGGAACACGACCTGCAATGGGTTCAAGTGTACCTGCAAGGAAATAATCACCGCTTGTTACATCAATTCCATCAAGAAGAGATGCACCTGCATAACCCATTTCCCATTTAGCACCATTAACAACCTCAGTATCAAAGGTTTCTTCACCTACGTAGAAATGCTCAGGAACATATTCTTCAGCAGAAACCCATTGATCCTCATAGCCGGGCCAGAACCTGTTCAGATATGTAAGAACAAAAGAAATAAGTTTATCAATAACTTGGTTGAAAAAGTTTTCGATATTGAAGTTAGCAAGTGATACATCTGCTGCACCAACAGGAACTGCAACTACCGAAAAAGCAATAATAAGTGACAGAATAACTGCCAATACCTTTTTAGACATAGGTACTCCTCCTTATATTATATACGTTATGATTATATATCTTTTTTTCTCAATAATCAATATATATTTATGTTGTTGTGTTTTCTTTGGTATTTTTAGCCAATTCTTCTTCTATTATTTTGTTGATATTGTTCTTACCCATATGTCTGTAAGGCTTCTTCCTTAATATTAAGTACATAATAACTGCACCTATAGCATTACAAATTGCATCTTCCATAGTATCCATAATTGCAAATCGTGCCTCAAGACGCTCTGCATCAAGAGGAATGAGCATAAACAGATTTTCCAGTCCGCCTGCTTCTTTGATTGCAAGTTCAAGACTCCAATGCTGAGCATCTCCCCCAAACCACTGGTCAAATGAGAACTCAAACAATTCCCAACCTGCAGCAAAAACAAATGCGATACCGAAAGCACCGAGAGTAACGTATTTTGCAGGAACTACAACCTTATCTCTCAACTGCATAGCACAAACCAACTCATAACTGATAAATACTGCTTCCATACAGCCAAACAAATGAAGCGCTTTGTCGTAAGCAGGGATTATGTAATAGAAATTAAGGAATGCACCGCCGAATGACGCAAGAAAAAAACCGAGAATGGTAATATTCTGGAAATACGCAGAAAAATAACGAGGGAATGTGTTTTTCGGAAATGCCTGGCAGATTTCAAAAGCAAACATACCTAAAAGGTTTGCTGCCATCTGCATAGGCTGATACATACCAAGCTCGTCCGCCTCAACAAGACGAAGAATAATTCCGCCAATCATTAAAACTCTTAAAATCCACCAATAAACCAATTCCCAAGGTTTACACATGCTGAGAACTCTTTTAAAATATCCTTTACCCATATATTATCTCCTAAAAAGTTTTGTCCGATAAATAATACCAAAACAGCAACGCAATATTTTTCTTTTTTAGAAAATAAAAGTTAAGAATGTCATAAATCCTAACTTTTTTTACATTACACTATCAAATTTATTGATTTATGTTGAAAAATTCGCAAATTGACTGTATAATATATGATGGATTTGAATGGAGATAGAGAGGAATTGTTATGGCAAAACGAGATGGTTATATTTCCTGGGATGAGTTTTTTATGGGAGCAGCAATGCTTTGTGCCGAAAGAAGCAAAGATCCCAACACTCAGGTTGGTGCTTGCATCGTAAACGATGAAAACAGAATTTTATCTGTTGGTTACAATGGCTTTCCCGCCGGATGTGATGACAATGTTTTCCCTTGGGACAGAAGCGGTGACGACGCATATGACACCAAATATCTCTATGTTTGCCATGCAGAGCTTAACGCAATCCTCAACTGCCGAGGCAGAAGCCTTGCAGGAAGCAGAATTTATGTTGCTCTTTTCCCCTGTAACGAATGTGCAAAAGCGATAATCCAAAGCGGAATCAAAGAGGTTATTTATCTTTCTGATAAATATGCCGAAACCTCTTCTACAAGAGCATCAAAAAGAATGTTTGATGCGGCAGGTGTTAAATACACAAAGCTTGTCCCCACAAAAAAAGAACTTGTTCTCAACCTAAGAGAAGAAGACATTTAATCGGTTTATAAAAATTTTATATATAGGAGTGTTAAAAATGCCTTTAGTAAATGCAAAAGACATGCTCACAAAAGCAAAAGCAGGCCAATACGCAGTTGGCCAGTTCAACATCAACAACCTTGAATGGACAAAATCCATTCTTCTCACCGCTCAGGAAATGAATTCACCTGTTATTCTCGGTGTTTCCGAAGGCGCAGGCAAATATATGTGCGGTTTCAAAACAGTTGCTGATATGGTTAAAGCAATGATCGAAGACCTTAATATTACTGTTCCCGTTGCTCTTCACCTTGACCACGGTTCATACGAAGGTGCAAAAGCTTGTATCGAAGCAGGTTTCTCTTCAATTATGTTCGATGGTTCTCACTACCCAATTGATGAAAACATTGCAAAAACAAAAGAACTTGTTGCAACCTGCGAAGAATTAGGTCTTTCTCTTGAAGCTGAAGTTGGTTCTATCGGCGGTGAAGAAGATGGCGTTATTGGCGCAGGCGAATGTGCAGACCCCGAAGAGTGCAAAATGGTTGCAGACCTTGGTGTTACAATGCTTGCAGCAGGTATCGGCAATATTCACGGAAAATACCCTGAAAACTGGGCAGGGCTCTCATTTGACACACTTGCAGCAATTCAGGAAAAAACAGGCACAATGCCCCTTGTTCTCCACGGTGGTACAGGTATCCCTGCTGATATGATTAAGAAAGCTATTTCTCTCGGTGTTTCCAAAATCAATGTTAACACAGAATGTCAGCTCGCTTTCCAGGATGCTACAAGAAAATATATTGAAGCAGGCAAAGACCTCCAGGGTAAAGGCTTTGATCCCAGAAAGCTTCTTGCTCCCGGTTGCGAAGCAATTAAAGAAACTGTTCGCGAAAAAATCGAACTCTTCGGTTCAAAGGATAAAGCTTAATTATGAGCGATAAAAAAAAGCGGAATTTAATCATAATACTTTGTGTTGTGGCTGTAGTCATTGCAATTGTAGCTATTGTTTTGTCGCCTTTCGGGAAAAAAGCAACAGGCAAATCTGATTCGCCCAACATTACTGATAGCCCAGAAATAACACAGTCAGTTGCAGAAAGCGGTTCTGAAGATACTTCAGAAACCACCACAACATCGGAAACTGAAACTCCTTCAACAGAGACCGCAATAACAATTCCACCATCAACAGACCCAATTGTAAATCCCAATAAAAACTATACTCTTTTTATTGATAAATCTACTTTCGAGTCAAGCGAAAATGATGATGGTGTAACAGTCCTTACCGCAAAGGATAATGGTAGCGTAAAAATGACCATCACTCCTGTAAGAGATATGAGTTATAAACAGTGTTGTACTGCTACTGAAAAAAAGCATAAAAAACTTCCTGATTCCGCAAAGCTAAAAATCGAAAACAATAATACTGTTTTCCGCTCTCAAACCGGCGACGGTGATGGCGATATTATCACAACTGTATATTGCATTGACGATAAAAAAGGCGGTTGCATAATAATAGAGTGCAGAACACCGGTTAATGCAACAAAATATATGGAAACTATTGAAATTATGCTTTCGATGTTTAAAGTTCTTTAAACTAATGCAGTGATTCTGTAACAAGAATCACTGCATCTTTGTATAGTAAAACCACGCGTTAGACGCGTGGTTCAGTTAAATTATATAGATGAAACAAGAATAAAAAGAAAACTCCTTCGTGATATAATGGAGTTGCGGTCTGCCAACTGCAACAAAAAAATACGAAGGAGTGTGCATTCAAAATGGGATTGAATGACATAAACAGTTTATCACATACAAAGTGGA
>JAZUSD010000029.1:0-10811 GCA_045606545.1 Acutalibacteraceae bacterium
TTTGATACCCAAGGATTTGAAATAGTTTGCTGCCTGAGCAGAACCTTTTTTCATATCCTTGAAAGTAAATCTTCTTTCGGTCTTATCTCTTGAAATATGAAGCATTGCCAATTTATCGGGCTCTCTGTCTGCAAGAGCGTCGATAAGGTCAAATGCAAAGTTGAAATTCTCTATATTCTTGAATTTGATTGATGTGGGTGTACCCTTTTCGTTACGCTCAACATCAATAAATTTATGATAAATTCTTTCTTTTTTATCCTCTTTAATCTTTTCGGGTGCTTTATATTCCTCGGTCTTCACATGCTGAAGCTCGGGAATAGGTTCGCCTGACGGATTAAGAACAATCGCATAGAAGGTACAGTCCTTACCATCAACAGCAATCATACCGTGAGGTGTAAGAGAATCATAATAGATACTGTCACCGGGTCCGAGGATTTCAGAGTGCTCACCAACCTGGACCTTTAATTTACCTTCAACAACAATGTCAAGCTCCTGACCATCGTGAGAAGTAAGCTCAATGTCTTTATTCTGATTTTCCTCGCTATATGTAGCCTCAACGAAAAGAGGCTCAGCAATTTTATTTTTAAATTTGGAAGCAAGGTTGAAATAAGTCATTCCGTGAGCTTTTTCAATCTTCTGTCCTTTACCTGCTTTTGTGAAAACATAGTTTGTAAGCTTAGGTGTGCTACCCTCAATAATACTTGAAACATCAACATTGAATGCAAGGGCGCAACGATAAATGAAAGCGAAGTTAAGGTCGCTTTCGCCGTTTTCACAAGCAAGGTATTCACTTTCGCTTACGCCTGTTTTAGCAGCCATTTCTGCTGCAGTGTAGCCTTCAATTTCGCGCAACTCTCGAATACGCGCCGCCATCTCCTTGATTTTAAAATCAAGTCCGGTGATTTTGTCCATTCTTTAATCCTCCTGAATTTCGGTAGGGACACAATAAAAAACTCGTCCCAAAGATATTCTTTGAGACGAGTAAAAATTAAAATTTATACCCGCGGTACCACTCAAATTGCAGTTAAAAACTGCCTCTCTCGAAGTCCATCAACTTCTATGCCTTTACGCAGCAATCACGGAGAGGTTCTACTAAGCGAAAGCCTTTCTTCCTCCCGGCTCGGAAACTACAAACATCAATCTCTCAACCTATGGCTTGCACCAACCGCCACTTCTCTGAAAGGTGAAATAATTGCGCCCTTTTCTTCAACGCCTTTATATTCAATTTCCTCAAAGATACCATAATATAAGGTAAATGTCAAGTTTTTTATTAAAATTCATAGCTTCCAGCCACCAGTCACCAGTCGCCAGTATGTAAAAGTATTGCGAAACTTTATCATCCCTGTTTCATCTTTGATGAAATAGGGAGGGGGGCCGCGTCAGCGGTGGTGGGTTGCCCCGTCCCCTCTACCCTTTGTAAAAGTATCGCAATTTATCAAAGCTATAAGCACAGAGAAATCGATGAAGCAGAGTTATTTACGAACCGAAGTTGTACAAAGGTACTGCGAGGTGAGTAAATTCTCTGATTCGCGATTTATCAAAGCTTATTTCTTATAATCTTACCGCTGATTGTCTTAGGCAGTTCATCGCGGAAAACAACGATTCTGGGATATTTATAAGGTGCAGTATTGTTTTTAACATACTGCTGAATTTCCTTTTTAAGCTCTTCTGTTCCCTCTGTGCCGGGAGTTAAAACGATGCTTGCTTTAACAACCTGACCTCTTACCTCATCGGGTGCGGCAGAAACGCCACATTCGAGAACATAAGGAAGCTCCATAATAACATTTTCGATTTCGAATGGTCCGATACGGTAGCCTGATGATTTGATAACGTCATCAACACGACCAACATACCATAAGTAGCCATCCTCATCACGCCAAGCGGTATCGCCTGTGTGGTAAAGACCATCATGATAAACTTCATTTGTTGCTTCTTCATTGTTGTAATAACCAAGGAAGAGACCGCATGGAACAGTTGAATCTGTATGGATAACAATCTCGCCTGTTTCACCGTCTGCTACAGGTTTACCGTCGGGGTCAACAACATCAACATCATAAAGAGGTGTGGGCTTACCCATAGAACCAATCTTAATATTGGTACCATTAAGAGTAGCGATAGAAAGAGTTGTTTCTGTCTGACCGAAGCCCTCGTGAATACGAAGACCTGTTGATTTTTCAAACTGCTTGAAGACCTCAGGATTAAGTGCCTCACCTGCTGTTGTTGCATGCTGAATTGATGAAAGGTCGTACTGAGAAATATCCTGTTTGATGAGCATTCTGTACATAGTAGGTGGTGCACAGAATGTAGTAATATTATACTTTGCGAACATAGGAAGAATCTTTGAAGCATCGAAGCGTTCAAAGTCATATACGAAAACAGCACCCTCACAAAGCCACTGACCATAGAGCTTACCCCAGAGAGCTTTACCCCAACCTGTTTCGGAAATTGTAAAATGAATGCCATCTCTCTGAACACAGTGCCAGTACTTTGCTGTAATAAAGTGACCGAGAGGATATTTGTGGCTATGAGTAGCTATTTTAGGATAGCCTGTTGTACCCGATGTAAAGAGCATAAGCATCGGGTCATCACCACAGGGAGATTCTTCATCACGAACAAAACGACGGCTGAAGAGAGCATACTCTTCATCAAAACAATGCCAACCCTCTTTTTTGCCGTTGGCAACGATTTTTGTTTTAAGGGTGGGGCAATTTTTCTGTGCCTCATCTACATAATCTGTTGCTACACCATCTGCAGTAACAACAACAGCAGAAACCCCTGCAGCATTAAAACGGTATTCATAATCGTGAGTAACAAGCTGATTTGTTGCAGGAATTGCAATTGCACCAAGCTTATGAAGACCTAAAATTGCTAACCAGAACTGATAGTTTCTCTTGAGAACAAGAAGAACTCTGTCACCTTTCTTAATACCGAGAGATTTGAAGTAGTTAGCTGCCTGAGAAGAACCCTCTTTAATATCCTTGAAAGTGAAACGGCGTTCTGTTAAATCATCGGAAATATGAAGCATTGCAAGCTTTTCGGGATACTGTCTGCCGATTTCATCAACAACATCAAATGCAAAGTTGAACTTATCTTCGTTTTCAAAGGAAATTCCTGTGCAAACACCGTTTTCATCCTCAACTGTTTTGATGAATTTATCGCAGATAAGAGGAACACGCTTTGTGGGATTTGGTACATTTACAGTACTCATATGAGTATCTGCAACCTCTTCATCCTCTGCCATAACCATAGCTAAGAAGAGGCAATCCTCACCGTTAACAGCAATCATACCGTGAGGTGTTGAGCTTTTATAATAGATACTGTCGCCCTCGTGAAGCACTTCGGTATGGTCACCAACCTGAACCTTAAGAGAGCCCTTGATAACAAGATCGAATTCCTGACCTGAATGGGTTGTAACCTCAATAGGCTTTGACTGTAGCTCACTTCTGTATTCATATTTAACCCAATAGGGATTTGCAAGCTTATTTTTAAATTTGGGAGCAAGGTTCTGAATTAAAATGCCCTCTTCATTGGCAGTTGTCTGACCTTTGCCTCTGCGGGTTACATTATATGTTGAAAGCTTTGCACTCTGACCTTCAAGAAGGTCTGTGATTTCAACATCAAACGCGAGAGCACATTTATGAATGAATGAGAAAGGAAGGTCCTCTTCGCCCTTTACAAAGGACAGATACTCCTCAAGAGTTACTTCGGTTTTTTCTGCCATATCAGCATTTGAAAAACCGTAAATCTCGCGAAGCTCCTCAATACGCTGAGCAACCTCTGCAAGCTTGTTTGTTACTGTTTTGTCTGCCATTTTCATCAATCCTTTCAAAAGAAAAGTATATTTTACTTGAAGCACACAAATAAAAAAACGCCCCAAAACAAAACCTTTCGGTTTTACTTTGAGACGAAAATTAATTCCGCGGTACCACTCAAATTGCAATTTAAAATTGCCACTCAGGAGTCCATCAACTCCGTTGCACTAACGTAGCATTCTCGGAAGGCGCCTACTCAAAAAATCTTTCGGACCTTCAGCTCAGAAGGGATAGGTTCTGAAAATACAAGCTATCGGCTCGCAGCAACCGCCGACTCTCTGGAAGTTGTAAAATTCAACCGTCTTCGTCACAGCTTTTATTTGTGATATTTTCAATTGAGAGGATTTTAACACTTTATTTAGGTGTTGTCAAGCACTTTTTTAATAATTAGAGTTGGAAATTTTATAGCATTAAATATATTTTCCCAAGATGCCAGTCGCCAGATGCCAGCAAATAGCAGATAGCAATTAGCAAAAGTATTGCTATTTGCTATCTGCTATCTGCTATTTGCTAACTTACAACTATTTTTTCAAAAAAACTGTTGACATTCAAAAAATAAAGTGTTATATTTTTATACAATATTTTTCAAATGCGATGAAGGAATTACGTGTTTTTGGGTTGGCGTTTCAGAGAGCTGACGTTTGGTGCAAGTCAGTGCGTCGCAAAAATTCGGTCTCGTTCCGGAGCAGAGCTCCCCAACCGATTTTTCGTGTAAGGAGCTACGGTGGCCCCGTTACCATGGCTACAGGCTTTATTAAGAGTCCTAATGAGTGACTGACTTTTGTCAGTAACCGGGGTGGTACCGCGGATTTTATGTAAATTCGTCCCTGAGATAGATATCTCAGGGACTTTTTTATTTGGTTTTTACATTACGTTATATAATTACTGAAAGGATGAGTAGAATGAAAAAGATTATTATTTCAGACATCACACTTAAAAAGATTTCAGAGGACAGAGCTGTATCCTTGCTATTCCGTGAAAAGTCAGCAATCGCAAACTGTGCCGATAAAATCGGTGTGGATGTAATTGAAATTCCTGCAGTAAAATCCCCTCGTGAAGATAAAATCATTTATAAAACAATAGCGCAGAATGTGCAGAATGCTATTTTTGCAATTCCCGTAGGATTCAGTAACGATGATGTTGCTGTTGCCTGGGAATGTATCAAAGAAGCACAAGAGCCTCGCCTTCAGGTAGAGCTTCCTGTATCCACTATCCAGATGGAATACACCTACCATGTAAAGCAGGCAAAAATGCTCGAAAAAATTGCAGAGCTTATCAAGGAAGCAAAAGCCTTGTGCTCTGACGTAGAGTTTTCTGCACTTGATGCAACAAGAGCAGATGAAGATTTCCTTATTACCGCAGTAAAAGAAGCTGAAGCTTGCGGTGCAAGCATGGTCACCATCTGCGATGATGCAGGTGTTTCAACTCCTGACGATATTGCAGAGTTGGTTTCAAAGGTAAAGGAAGCAGTAAGTATTCCTGTTTATGTGCAGGTATCAGACCGTATCAGCATGGCTGTTGCATCTGCATTTTCTGCAATTAAAACCGGTGCAGATGGTCTTAAATGCGCAATGGTTGGCAAAAACGCACTTCTCACAGGTGAAATTTCCGATGCAATTAATGCTTGTGGCGCACAGATTAATGCTGAAATTAAACTCAACAACACAAAAATCCATGCAAGCATTGACGATATGTTATCAAGCATCAGCCATGATGCATACGAAAACGAAAAAACAATAAGCGAAGGGAAAAAGATTATTATCGATTCTGATTCTACACTTGTTCAGGTTGCTCAGGCAGCTTCTGTATTAGGCTACGAGCTTTCAGATTCTGATGTTGGCAACGTATATAAGGTTATTAAACAGGTATGCGAAAAGAAGGGCGCTGTTGGCTATAAAGAATTCGAGGCAATTATAGCAAGTTCAGCTATGCAGGCTCCTTCTACTTACCACTTTGAAACATATACGACCACAAGCAGCAATATGTCCACCTCTATGTCTCAGGTTACTTTGAAATGCAATGACGAAATAATTTGCGGTGTAAGTAACGGTGATGGTCCTATCGACTCCGTTTTCCGTGCAATTGAGCAGTGCATAGGTCACCACTATGAGCTTGATGATTTCCAGGTACAATCTGTAACAGAAGGAAAAGAAGCTCTCGGTTCTGCACTGGTAAGGCTTCGCAATAACGGAAAGCTTTATTCAGGTAATGGTACTTCTACTGACATTGTTGCCGCAAGTATCAGAGCATATATAAATGCATTAAACAAAATCGTATTCGAGGAGGCATAATATGAAAATTGTATTTTCGACTAAAAATGTAAGTCGAGCCTCATTCCTTGACACATGTCGTTATGCCTATGACTATGGTTTTGAAGGCTTTGAAATCCACGACGCCATAAAGGAACGAAGCAGTCATCACGACAGTATATTAAGACGCGAGCGTATTGCTGATGCAAAAAGGAAACTTGTTAACAGAAATCTTTCTGTTTCTGCACTCCGTATGCCCGACCCTGTTGAAAGTGAAAACACCACTGCTGAGCTTGTAGAAAAATATGTAAATATGGCTGCTGCATCGGGCATTGAAAATGTTATTGTCCGTACAGAGACAAAAACAGCCTTTGATATTCTCGATGAAAAAATGTCTGTGGCAATTAAGCGTGCAGAGAAATCCGATGTTAATATTTTATTTGAAACTGTCGGTTACCTTGCAAGAACCGAAAATGTAATCGGTATCATTAATCACTTTGCTTCTGCAGTTATCGGTGCATCCTGGAATGTAAGAGGAACATATTTTGATGCAGGCGAAACCGCTGAAACCACCATAAAAAATCTTGGTGCATACATTAAATATGTGCGCCTTGGAGATATGAAGGACGGAAAGACTGTTTTAATCGGTGAAGGCGATTTAGATGTTGAAAAATTAATAAACTCTCTTTCTTCTCTTAATTATGAAGGCTTTATTTGCGCCGCATGGAACGAAGAAATCAGTGATGCTGATATTGTTCTCACTCACTTTACAAATTACATTGCCTCTTTAGGTCGTGAAAAAAAGGTTTATGACCGTGCATATTATAACCGCGATAAAACAGGTACATTCGTATGGAAAAAGTTTGATGTTATAGATGCAACATTTTCCGATGTGCTTGACACAATGGCAGAAAAATATCCTGACCAGTACGCATTCAAATACCCTACTCTTGACTACACAAGAACTTATGAGCAGTTCCGTCGTGATGTTGATGAATGTGCCGCTGCTTTGATTTCTCTTGGTGTTAAGGCAGGTGACCACGTTGCAATATGGGCAACCAACATTCCTCAATGGTTCATAACATTCTGGGCAACAACCAAAATAGGTGCAGTTCTTGTTACTGTTAACACAGCATATAAAATCCACGAAATTGAATATTTGCTCAAACAGTCTGACACTCATACTCTTGTTATGATTGAATTTTGCAAAGACATCAACTACAAGGAGATTATCGAAGAGCTTTGCCCCGAGCTTAAAAATCTCGAACCCGGTTCACCTTTGTATTCCAAAAATCTCCCCTTCCTTCGCAATGTTGTAACTGTCGGATTTGATATGGAGGGATGTCTTACCTGGGAGCAGATGCTGTCACGATCTTCACTCGTTCCGAGAGAAGAGGTTCGCAGACGCGCCTCTCTCGTAATGCCTGACGACGTTTGTAATATGCAATATACTTCAGGTACAACAGGCTTCCCTAAGGGTGTTATGCTTACACATCGCAACATCGTAAACAATGGTAAAACAATTGGTGACAGAATGGATTTGTCAACGGCTGATCGTATGATGATTCAGGTACCTATGTTCCATTGCTTCGGAATGGTGCTTTCTATGACCTCTATGATGACTCACGGTGGAACGCTTTGTCCTATCCCCTATTTTTCACCCAAGTCATCACTTGCTTGTGTAAACGATGAGCGTATCACCTGTTTTAATGGTGTTCCTACGATGTATATTGCAATGTTCAACCATCCCGATTTTGCAAAAACTGACTTTTCATATATGCGAACAGGTATTATGGCAGGTGCAAACTGTCCTGCAGACCTTATGCGCCGTGCTTCCGTAGAAATGAATATGCGAGAAATTATTTCGGTTTACGGTCAGACAGAGGCTTCTCCCGGCTGTACTATGGGTGAGGTAAATGAAGACCTTGACCATCGTATTGAAACTGTTGGTAGCGCATTCCCGGGTGTTGAATGTAAAATTATCGACCCCGAAACGGGCGACGAGCTTCCTGATGGTCAAAGCGGTGAATTTGTTGCCCGTGGCTTTAATATTATGAAGGGTTACTATAAAATGCCCGAAGCAACCGCTCAGGCAATAGACAGTGAAGGTTGGCTCCATTCCGGTGATATTTGTATGAGAACTCCTGACGGATATTACAAGGTTACAGGAAGACTTAAGGATATGATTATACGTGGCGGTGAAAACCTCTATCCACGAGAAATCGAGGAATTCTACCTTACTAACCCCAAGGTTCGTGATGTTCAGGTTGTTGGTGTTCCCGATGAACAATATGGTGAGGAATGTTGCGCTTGGATTATTCTTCACAAGGGCGAATCAGCTGATGAAAAAGAAATGAAGGAATACGGATATGCCTCTATTGCAAAGCATAAAGTTCCAAAATATTTCTTATTCGTAAATGAATTCCCCATGAATGCTGCCGGTAAAATCCTCAAATACAAAATGCGCGAGGAATCTCTTGAGAGATACAACAGGCAGAAAGCATAACAAAAAGTCGGGCAGTGCCCGACTTTTTAAGTTAGGAGTTAGGAATGAGGAGTGAGGAATGTCGGGTCTGCGACGTAATTATGTTAATAAAACAAACCTAAACCATACCTTGCTAAATATTTAAAATCAAAACATAATTAAAACCGAAGAAAATGTAGTGGTTAGGGAAGCTCATATTAATGTTTGGAAGCAACGCTTCTCCAACATTCCTCACTACTAACTCCTCACTATAAGAAGGTGTTCATATGTATAATGAATTTAAAATAATAGACTCCCACTGTCACATATTTCCCGATAAAATTGCTCAAAAGGCTACGGACAGCATTGATAATTTTTATCACATCAGCCAATCGGGCGTTATTAACGGATGTGGATTCGTTGGAACTGCGAAAACACTTATAAATCAATGTGATACCGTTGGCGTTGATAAATGCCTTGTAACCTCAGTTGCAACAACGCCACACCACGCTCAAAGCATTAATTCATTTATTGCAAGTGAAGTTAAACTTTTCCCTGATAGATTTATCGGTTTCGGTTCCCTTCACCCTGACAGCGAGACTTTAGAAGAGGATGCAGAGCATCTTGTTGAGCTTGGTTTAAAGGGAGTTAAGCTTCACCCTGACATTCAGGATTTTAAAGTTGATGACCCGAAAGTTATCAGAATTTTTGAAATCTGTAACGAAAAGAAACTACCTGTGCTTTTGCACACGGGTGATTCAAGATACGACAATTCAAATCCGAACAGAGTTGAAAAAATATTAAAAATGTTTCCTGAGTTAATTATAATTGGTGCTCATTTCGGTGGTTGGTCTATCTGG
The DNA here is from genome assembly GCA_045606545.1 of Acutalibacteraceae bacterium. Taxonomy (GTDB): domain Bacteria; phylum Bacillota; class Clostridia; order Oscillospirales; family Acutalibacteraceae; genus DTU089. Next base: position 9,386 of record JAZUSD010000029.1, read on the forward strand.
GACAAAGCTCCTGAAGCCTTGTGCAAATACAAGAACCTTTATGTTGACACCTGCTCCTCTTTTTATGCACTTTCAAAAGATAGAGCAAGAGAAATAATAGAACTTTACGGCGCTGACAAAGTTATATTCGGAACAGATTTTCCAATGTGGAAGCAGGAAGAGGAATTGAAATTTTTGTTTAGTTTGGGGTTATCTGAAAATCAATTAAAATGTATTTTACACGATAACTTATCAAAAATCCTTGAAAAGTAAATCATTATATGTTAAACTTTGTAACTGTGTGTTTTTAATTACATAATATGATAATATAGTTTTATTTCTGAGGTGCAATTAATGATTTGCAACAATATTTTAGAAGCAATAGGTAACACCCCTGTTATTCGACTTAATAAAATTGTTGATGAAGACAGTGCGGAGATACTTGTAAAATTTGAAGGTCTTAATGTTGGCGGTTCAATAAAAACAAGAACGGCTTATAATATGATATTAGAGGCTGAAAAACAAGGTAAGATTAACGAAAATACAATAATCGTTGAACCCACAAGCGGTAATCAGGGCATCGGTCTTGCTCTTGTTGGTGCAGTTAAAGGCTATAAAACAGTAATTATTATGCCTGATTCAGTCAGCGAAGAAAGAAGAAAGCTTGTTAAACACTATGGTGCAGAGGTTATTCTTGTTCACGATGCAGGAAATATCGGCAAATGTATCGATGAATGCCTTGAGCTTGCTTTAACAATGCAGAGAGAAGACGAAAATGTTTTCGTTCCTCAACAGTTTGAAAACCCTGCAAATCCTGAAATTCAGCGCAAGAAGACTGCTATAGAAATTCTTGAGCAGGTTGGCAAACCCATTGACGGTTTCTGCGCAGGTATCGGCACAGGCGGTACATTAACAGGTATCGGTGAAGTACTTAAAGAAGCAAATCCCGATATAGAGATATGGGCAGTTGAGCCCGAGGATGCGGCTATTCTTTCAGGCGGACTTATCGGTACACATATTCAGATGGGTATTGGCGATGGTCTTATCCCTCCCATTCTCAACACAGAAATATATAACGACATTTGCATTGTTACCGATGAAGAAGCACTTAACACCGCTAAAGAGCTTGCATCAAAAGAAGGAATACTCTGTGGTATTTCAAGCGGTACAAACGTTGCGGCAGCAAAGAAGCTTGCAAAGAAATTAGGCAAGGGTAAAACCGTTATTGCAGTTCTTCCCGATACTGCAGAAAGGTATTTCTCTACTCCACTTTTTGATGAATAATAAAAAATCACCCCTGATTCACATTGAACTGCCCCAAATTGTGCGGACAGTACAAAAACACCCCCTATGGTGTTAAATATTAAAATTTAAGCAACAAACTGATTTCGTTTTTCAAGCGGAGTCAGTTTTGTTTTTAATTGAATTCTTTCGTTGTTGTAGAAAT
>JAZUSD010000030.1:0-5698 GCA_045606545.1 Acutalibacteraceae bacterium
ACAGTGTAACCACCACAATTGGCAACAGTTGCGAAAACCGATGCAATACCTGAAACCTCACCACCGTAATATTTAACCGCTTCAATAGCCGCTTTTGCAGTTGCACCTGAAGCAACACTGACCGCAAGAATAAGTACATGCTTACCCTTAATCATATGAACAAGGTTATCTCTGAACATCATCTGTGAACCATTAACAATTTCGGGAGTAACCACATAAACCGTCTGGTGGGCGTTTATATTTGCAAATGAGTTTTTTGTAAGCTCGTTTGCAAGGCATGTGCCGATAACCTCTGTACCGTCAAGGCAAAGAATTGTGTCAACAATTGTTGTGCTGTAATTATATGTTGAACAAAGCTCTTCTGCAACCGCTTTCGCCTCAGAATAACGGGATTTCTGGTCGGCAACATCAATATAGTAATTTGAATGAGTGTAGCTTGTTGCAAAATGTCCCTTTGCTACACGCAAGAAAAGATTTTTTCTTTTAGTTTTTATTTTGAAAACTTCTGATGTAGGCATAAAATCAACCTTCCTTTTTGGTATAAGATAATTCTACATTATCTCAACACTATTTGTCCATTGTATATTTGCATAAAATCAAAAAGAGTTATTTTATCATTTCGTCAAATTGAGTCTCGGAAATAACAGTAATTCCCAGTTCATTAGCCTTTCGGAGTTTGCTTCCTGCATCCTCGCCTGCAAGAACATAGGTGGTTTTTTTAGAAACTGAGCCCGATGCCTTACCGCCGAATTTTTCGATAATCTCCTGTGCTTCTCTTCTGCCGAATTTTGAAAGTGTACCTGTAAGCACAAATGTCATACCTTTAAATCGGTCATCCGCCTTTTCTGTAAGGTTTTTCATATTAAGACCGAATGACTTTAATTCATCAATAAGAGCAATTGTTTCGGGAAGTGAAAGAGTATCTTTGAGAGTTTTAGCAGATATGTCGCCCATACCGTCAATTTCCTTGATTTCTTCTTCGCTTGCACTTAAAAGCGCGTCCATAGTATCAAAATGATTTGCAAGCAATTTTGCTGCTTTCAAGCCGATATGATGAATACCGAGAGCAAAAATCAATTTATACAAATCGTTACCCTTTGATTTTTCAATTGCTTCAAGAAGATTGAGAGAGCTTTTTTCACCCATTCTCTCAAGGGAAACAAGCTCCATAGGACTTAATCTGTAAATATCGGAAGCTTTACTGATAAGATTTTCTTTAACAAGCTGTTCTAAAACTGCTTCGCCAAGGCCTTCAATATCCATAGCATCTCTTGAGCAGAAATGAATGAGCTTTCTTAAAAGCTGTGCAGGGCAATCAGGATTAACGCAACGTATTGCTGCCTCACCCTCTTCGCGAACAACCTTACTGTTGCAAGCAGGGCAGTTCTCAGGGTATTGATACTGCTGATTTTCCCCTGTATGCTCCTTAACGCAAAGCACCTCGGGAATAATATCCCCTGCCTTGCGGACAATAATTTTATCACCGATAGCAATATTTTTTTCTTTAATAAAATCTGCATTGTTGAGAGTTGCTCTGGAAACAGTTGTGCCTGCAAGAATAATGGGCTCAAATATGGCAGTAGGTGTAAGAACTCCTGTTCTGCCCACCTGAATTTCCACATCTAAAAGCTTTGTTTCCTTTTCTTCAGGCGGATATTTGAAGGCAACTGCCCATTTAGGAAATTTAGAGGTACTGCCCAGCTCTTCTCTCATAGAAAAATCGTCAACCTTGATAACTGCACCGTCAATATCAAAGGTAAGCTTACCTCTGTTATCACCAATTCCGTTAATACAGGAAATTGCTTCATCAATGCTGTGGCAGAGAGTGTATTCGGGAATTGTTGAAAAGCCTAATTCTCCGAGATAATCAAGGCTTTCCTTGTGAGAATGCAGGTCTTTTCCGCCCTCTTTCTGCTGAATGTTGAAAACGAAAATATCAAGCTTTCTTTCTGCAGTTATTTTCGGATTTTTCTGCCTTAATGAACCTGATGCCGCATTACGAGGGTTTTTGAAGGTCTTTTCGCCCTTTAATTCCTGCTTTTCAACAAGCTCCTCAAAGGAAGAATGGGACATATAAACCTCACCGCGAACCTCAATGAAGGGTAAAGACTCTTTAAGCTTCAAAGGTACTGAACGGATTGTTTTAACATTAGCGGTAACATCCTCACCCACATTACCGTCACCGCGGGTGGAGGCTCTGACTAAAATGCCGTCACGATATTCAAGTGAACAGGAAAGACCGTCAATTTTCTGTTCAACAACATACTGTGCCTTTGGAAAAACCTTTTTCACTCTTTCGTCAAATTCTTTAAGCTCTTCAACGGAAAAAGCATCCTGAAGACTTTCCATTCTGACAGTATGAGTAACCTTTTCGAAGGTTGTGTCACTGCTTCCGCCAACTCTGTGAGTTGGCGAATCTTCTTTCAGAAGTTGAGGAAATTCCTCTTCAATAGCTGAAAGCTCACGCATCATCATATCATAATCATAGTCCGATACATCGCTTTCGTTACCCATATAATATTTGTCAATACAGTCATTGAGAATTTTCGTCAATTCCTCTGCTCTGTTTTTAGCAACATTAAAATCCATATTTTTTAGTCCTTTTTTATTTGTCATATACAAAGCGCAAAATGCTAAGTGCTAAGTGAAGGGGAAGCTCTGCTTCCAAACATTATAATAGCTTTGCAAAATTAAACTTCATTAAAAATATTGAAAATAAAGAACAATAACGGTTGTTTCTTGAACTTCTATAATTGCCGTGCGCAGCACCCGATATTTAGCATTCAGCATTTAGCATTCAGCACTTAATTTTATCATATTATTTGACAAAACTCAACTACAACAATATAATATACAGGAATAATTCTACAAGGAGAAAACTATGAAAGATAAACTTAAAAATTGCCTGACGCTTTTTCTTACATTCCTTAAAATAGGCGCGTTTACTTTCGGCGGCGGTTACGCCATGATTCCTATTATCGAAAAAGAAATTGTTGATAAGCACGGTTGGATTACATCTGAGGATATTCTTGATATTTTCGCAATTGCAGAAAGCACACCCGGACCTATTGCAATCAACTCTGCAACCTTTATCGGCTATAAGATCGGTGGTGTTTTCGGTTCATTCTGCGCAACCTTCGGTGTTGTTCTTCCATCTTTCACAATAATCTCAATAATCTCTCTTGTGCTTCGTGAATTCAGCGATATAAAAGCTGTTCAGTATGCCTTCAACGGCATCCGTGCAGGTGTTCTTGCTCTCATTATCAAAGCACTTGTTTCAATGTATAAAAAAGCACCGAAAGATATTTTTTCCTACATTCTTATGGGTGCATCCTTTGTTCTTGCGGCATTCACCGAAATAAATGTTATATTCGTTATTATTGGTTGCGGTGTTGCGGGCCTTGTTAACTCTCTCATTATCAAAAGGAGGGTTAAAGAATGAGCATACTTTTAGATTTATTTATAACATTCTTTAAAATCGGTCTTTTCACCTTTGGCGGCGGATATGCAATGCTTCCTCTTATTCAGAAAGAGGTACTCAACCACGGTTGGATGGAAATTGAAGAAATTATTAACTTTATAGCTGTCAGCGAAAGCACACCCGGACCCTTTGCCATTAACTGCGCAACCTATGTTGGCATGGAAACAGGTGGTGTTTTAGGTGCAATTTGTGCAACCTTGGGCGTTGTTCTCCCATCTTTTATTGTTATTCTCTGCGTTGCAAGATTTTATAAAAAATTCAAAGAAAGCAAAATCGTTTCTTCCGTTATGACAGGTCTTCGCCCTGCAGTTATCGGTCTTATCGGTTCCGCCCTTGTTTCAATGATATTAACAGTCTTTCTTCCCAACGGCTTTGACTTCGGCGGTATCGTAATCCCCGATTTACTTGTTTCTCTTGCAATAGCCGTTGTAATGACAATTTTAGTTTTTAAAAAGGTTCATCCGATTATTATTATCATACTTTCTGCAGTGGCAGGTATAGCAGCAGGATTTCTGTTGTAAATGCGGAATGCGGAGTGAGGAATGATGGGGAAGCTTCGCTTCCAAACATTATATAATTTACTCTAACACCAACTTTTTTCTCACTAAATTCAACTAAACAAAACACTATAAAAGATTCAGGACTATAAAGGTCTTGAATCTTTTACTTTTATATAATTGCCGACCGCAGGTCCCGACACTCCTCACTCCTAACTCCTAACCTTTACATTTTATATAATTCTAATTTCCCCATCATTAAATATTTATAGATTTCGACAAAACTTTCACAAACCTATAGTTTTTTGTTGATAATCGAATTATTTTAGTATATAATACATTCGATTATTTGAAAGGGTGGATACCAATGAAAACAGTAACAGAATATTTCGGTTGTGATGTATTTTCCGCATCTGTTATGAAGGAGTGTTTGCCTGCAGAAACTTATGCAGAGCTTGAACGTACTCTTGAAACAGGTCATCGTCTTGATTTAGATGTTGCAAATGTTATTGCCAATGCTATGAAGGATTGGGCAATTGAAAAAGGTGCAACTCATTATACCCATTGGTTCCAACCACTCACAGGCGTTACTGCCGAAAAGCACGATAGCTTCATAACTCCCACCAAAGAGGGTGGCATAATAATGGAGTTCTCGGGTAAAGAGCTTGTTAAAGGTGAATCTGACGCTTCTTCGTTTCCCTCGGGTGGTCTTCGTGCAACCTTTGAGGCCCGTGGTTATACTGCCTGGGACCCTACCTCTTTCGCATTCATAAAAGATGGTGTTCTTTGCATTCCCACCGCTTTCTGTTCTTATGGTGGCGATGCTCTCGACAAAAAAACACCTCTTCTTCGTTCAATGGAAGCAATTAACAAGCAAACTCTTCGTATTTTAAGATTATTCGGTAATACCGATGTTGTTTCTGTTAAAACAACAGTTGGTCCGGAGCAGGAATATTTCCTTGTTGATAAAGATGTTTTCAACAAGAGAAAAGACCTTGTTTATACAGGCAGAACCCTTTTCGGTGCAAAGCCACCCAAGGGTCAGGAGCTTGATGACCATTATTATGGCGCAATCAAGCCTCGCGTTCAGGCATTTATGGCAGAATTGGATGAGGAGCTCTGGAGATTAGGTGTTCTTGCTAAAACCGAGCATAACGAAGCTGCTCCCGCACAGCACGAATTAGCTCCCATTTTCGCCACAACAAATATTGCTACCGACCATAACCAGATTACAATGGAAGCAATGCAGAAAATTGCTAAAAAGCATGGTATGGTTTGTTTGATTCACGAAAAGCCCTTTGCAGGTGTTAATGGTAGCGGTAAGCATAATAACTGGTCAATTTCAACCAACACAGGCGCAAACCTTCTTGAACCCGGTGAAACTCCCGCAGAAAACGCTCAGTTCTTACTGTTCCTTTGCGCAGTTATTAAAGCGGTTGACGATTATCAGGATTTACTCCGTATTTCAATTGCTTCCGCAGGGAACGACCACCGTTTAGGTGCTCAGGAAGCACCTCCCGCAGTTGTTTCAATGTTCCTTGGTGAAGAATTAACAGAGGTTCTTGAAGCACTCGAAAATGACGAAGATTACGGTTCAAAGAAAAAAGAAGTTCTTAAAGTCGGTGTTCATGTTCTCCCCCGTTTTCCAAAAGACACAACCGACAGAAACAGAAAGTCGGATCGTAGCCATGTCGTTCTGTGAGCCAAGGAGGTGGGGCCT
>JAZUSD010000031.1:0-39462 GCA_045606545.1 Acutalibacteraceae bacterium
TTGTTCAGTATGCAATGGTTGCTGAAAATGCAGTTATTGAAGAGGGTGCAGTTGTTGGTGAAAATCCCGAAAAATGTGAAAACCTTGAAAATTGGGGCGTAAGCGTGGTTGGTGCAGGTGTTACTGTAGGCAAAAACGCAAAGGTAAAGGCTCAGTCAATGATTTCTGAAGATGTTAAGGAGGGTGAAACAGTATGATGCCGAAAAATGTTCTCGGAATTATTTATTCCAATTCTTACGATTCCTCTTTGGGTGCGCTCACAGCAAGACGTACCATGGGTTCAGTTCCCTTTGGCGGAAGATATCGCCTTATAGACTTTGCTCTTTCAAACCTTGTTAACTGCGGTGTAACAAAGGTTGGCGTTATTGCAAACAGCAATTTCCATTCTCTTATGGACCATGTTGGCAGTGGCAGACCCTGGGACCTTTCAAGAAAGGTTGACGGTCTTTATATGCTTCCGCCTTTCACTCCCGGTGCTACAGAAAGTGGCGACAGAATTGACACTCTTAACAGAATAATGGATTTTATTGCAAATTCAAAGCAGGAATATGTTCTTCTTATGGATACTAATGTTGTTTGCAATATGGATTTATCAAGACTTTTCAGCTTCCATGCAGATAAAAATGCAGATATTACTATTGCATATGCAAACGGCAAAGCACCAAAGCTTGAAAGAACAATGGCTCTTACTCTTGATGAAGAGGGCAAGGTTACAAATGTTGGTATTGATGTTAAGACCGAAAGTGACATTAACTATTCAACGAATATCATTCTTATAAGAAAAGCTCTTCTTGAAAGACTTATTGGCGATGCAGAAAGCTATGCTTATACAAGCTTTGAAAAAGACCTTATTCAGAAAAATGTTTCTCATCTTAATATCTACGGCTATAAGGTTGATGAATGGACCCGCACTATTGACAGTATGGAAAGCTATTTTGATGCAAATATGGCTCTCCTTGAGAAAAATTGCAGAAAAAATCTTTTCCGTGCAGATGCACCTGTTTATACAAAGGTTCGTAATGATATGCCGGTTATTTATGGTATTACTTCAAAATGCGAAAATTCTCTTATTGCAGACGGCTGCCAGATTGATGGTACAGTTAAAAACAGTATTATTTTCCGTGGCGTAAGAGTTGCAAAGGGTGCAGTTGTAGAAAACTCAATTCTTATGCAGGATGCTTTTGTTGGTGAAGATGCAAAGCTTAACTGTGTAGTTATGGATAAAAACACAGTTATCACTCCTAAGAAATCTCTCAGTGGTGATAAGAGTTACCCCTTATTTGTTGGTAAGGATATTGTTATCTGATTTATTTGTATTCTCATTTTAGTTTGTGAGGTGTTAATATGGCAGTTTGTCCTATTTGCGGTTGCAAAACAGAAGAGCTTGATTTTGTTGAAAGAAATTTAAGTGATACCAATTGCAAGGTTTGTTCTTTTTGTAATCGTCAGCTAAATGTTTTCGATACTGCAGAAGACCCAACTGAAGCACAATTAAGATGGCTTGTTGCGGTAATTGGCAAAGATGTTCCTGAGAGGGAAGCTGCTGTTTTAAGTGCGTTGAAAGATATTCGTTCTCGCTTTTCTGAAACGGAATCCGAACAATCTGCCACACCCGCAGAACATAAAATAAATGTAGTGAAACAAGGTTCTGCTAAAAAAAGCAGTACAGATGATATTCTGATTATTGAATTGCAAAATCGAATTACCGCTCTTGAAAACGAAATCCGAGCAATGAAAAGAAAGCAAATGATAAAAACTATCATTGAATTAGGTGCACCGGTTGCCCTTCTTATACTTTTGATTATAGTATTTCTTTCTTCGGGTATTATAGATAATTTCAAGGCGATATTAGATATGGCAGGCGTTACATTGTAAAAAATCAGATGAATTAACGGAGGTTTAATATATGAAGGTTTTATATGCTGCAAGTGAAGCCCTTCCTTTTATAGCAAGTGGCGGATTAGCAGATGTAGCAGGTTCTCTTCCTCAGGCATTAAGAAAACGCCTTGTAGGATGCAGAGTTGTTATGCCTCTTTATGACGGCATAAAGCAGGAGCTTAAGGATTCGATGAAGTTTATTACAAGTATTTCTGTTCCTGTTGCTTGGCGTAGGCAGTATTGCGGAATATTTGAAGCAAAAGCAGGAGGAGTAATTTATTATCTTCTTGATAATCAGTATTATTTCAAGAGAGATTCTCTCTATGGTTTCTATGATGATGCAGAAAGATTTGCATTTTTTGCAAGAGCAATTCTTGAAATAATTCCTCATATTGATTTCAAGCCCGACATTATTCATTGTAATGACTGGCAGACTGCTCTTACTCCTCTTTATTACAGCACAATGTATGCAAATCAGCCGGGTTATGAGAATATCAAAACAGTTCTTACAATTCACAACATTCAGTATCAGGGTGTTTATGGTGAAGAGCTTATTGATAATGTTGTTGGTATTGACCATGCTCACAAAAATCTTATTGAATATGATGGTGCGGTTAACCTTATGAAAGCGGGAATAGAGTGCGCTAATGCGGTTACAACCGTTAGCCCATCTTATGCTAAGGAAATTCTTGACCCTTGGTATTCTCACGGTCTTGATACAATTCTTCGTGAGAGAAGCTATAAATTGCGCGGTATTCTTAATGGTATTGACGTTGAAAACTATAACCCCGAAACAGATAAGGATGTTTTCAAAAACTATTCTGTTGATAATATGCGCGGAAAAGCAGTAAATAAAAGAGAACTCCAGAAGCTTTTAGGGCTTCCGGAGAAAAAAGATACTCCCGTTATGGGTATGGTAACAAGACTTGTATCACACAAAGGTCTCGACCTTTGCAAAGCGGTTCTTGATGAACTACTTGCAACAACTGATATTCAACTTGTTGTTCTCGGTTCGGGAGACTATCAGTATGAAGAATTTTTCAGAGGACTTGCACAGCGTTATCCGGATAAAGTAGGCCTTTGCCTCGGCTTTATTCCTGATTTGGCAAGAAAAATCTACGCAGGTAGCGATATGTTCCTTATGCCCTCAAAGAGCGAGCCTTGCGGTCTTTCGCAGATGGTTGCTCTTCGTTACGGTTCAATTCCGATTGTTCGTGAAACAGGTGGTCTTCGTGACTCTGTAACGGATAGCGGAGATAATGTAGGTAACGGTTTCGTATTCTCATCATACAATGCGCACGATATGCTTCACGCTATCAAACGTGCCGTTGAAGGTTATCAGGATAAGAATGGTTGGGCAATCCTTGTCAAACGTGCAATGGAAAGCGACAATTCCTGGGGCAAATCTGCTAATGAATATATTAAAATGTATAAAGAAGTTCTGAAAGGTTAATTTTGGTTGTCAGGCAATTTTATAGAGCTTGCCATTTTACTTAACAGACTTTCAACTCCTTTTATGACGGCCTCGATACTCTTGGGTTCGGGGCCGCCGTAGCGTCTTGCATTAACGGTTTTCTCAGGGAAATCGTCAAGAAAGGCTTCCACTAATGAAAGGCAAACGGCTTGCGCATATTTGGGTGGGAGAGAGAACCATCTTTTAGGTATATAGCCTTTTTGGGCGGCAGCAAAAAGAGTTCTGTAAATTGTTGCAGCATAGAGAATATCTGCATATTCTCCTGCTTGGAAAGAGCCTGCGTTCATTCTTTCGTGAGTCATAATTGCTGCGCGGTAAATAGAGTTTGTATTAAAAACAGAATCTTCCGCTCTGTCTTCAAGAGCGGTTGAATTAAGACCGGAACGGCTGTCGGTAATTCCCAGAATATAGTCAGTAGTAACATTATAATATTCTGCTGCTTTACACAGAAAAGCGAGACTGTATTCACGTATGCCTTTTTCATAATGGGATAAAAGTGCTTGGGAAACCCCTAAATCTGCGGCGGCGTCCTTTTGGCTCAGACCTTTTTCTGTGCGCAGCTCAACTAATCTTTCATTAAAATGTGTGTTCATATAACCACTTCCCAATTATACTTTTTGTATAATACTATACACTATCTTACAGGAGAAATCAATGAAAACTTATACAATACATTTAATTCGTCACGCACTTACACAAGGAAATATTGAGGGTAGGTACATAGGCCAGACTGATGAGGAGCTTTGTCAGGAGGGCTTAAACCAGCTTGAAGTTATGAAAAGGGATTATAATTATCCTCTTACAGATGTTGTGTTCACAAGCGGTTTGAAGCGTTGCGTTCAGACTGCAAAAATACTTTATCCTGATAAAACTCCAATTGAAATGAGAGGCTTTGAAGAGTGTGATTTTGGTGAGTTTGAGGGTCATACTGCCGATGAATTGGAGCGTTATGAGGAATTTTCACAATGGCTTTCAGGCGGTGAAGATGCTCGACCTCTTAACGGAGAAAGTAACTCCGAATTTGCAACTAGAGTTTGCGATTGTTTCGCAAAAACTGTTGATGGTATGATAAAAACAGGCACAAGAACGGCAGCAATTATTACCCACGGTGGTGTGATGATGAGCATACTTGCGGCTTTCGGTGTTCCGGAGCTTCCTATGACAGAATGGCTCTGCCCATCTTGTTGCGGTTATACAATTCGTATAACTCCATCCCTTTGGAGTTCAACAAAGAAATTTGAGGTTATAAATGAAATTCCTGCGGAACCCTTGACCCCTGAGCAGGAAGAACGCTTATGGGATTATTATGCAGATATTCCCGAGGATGAAGACATCGATTGGGAAAATATGTCTGATGATGATTTTAAATTAGTCTGAGGTGATTTTTATGTCACAATATAGAATTTTTGCAAACCACGCTCATCTTTTTCCAAAGAATACAAAGCCTAATGGAGATATAGATACTTTAAAATCCATTATGGATGAATGTGGAATTGAGGGAGCAGTTTGCTTTTCACCCTTTTGGCATCAAATGGATATGTATGCCCATACGACAGGTCAGAATCCTTGTGAATGGGTGGCGAATGCCCTGAGAAATGAACCGAATCTTGTTGGATTCGGTACAATTGATTTTGACAGAAAAGATTTAAAAGACCAGGTTAAAAAGATAAAGGATTTGGGTCTTTACGGAATAAAAATTCATCCTGCGGCACAAGAGATTAATGTGGCAGGTAAAGAGCTTTTTGAGGTTTATGAAGAGGCTGAAAAGCAAGGCCTTTTCTTATCTTTCCACACAGGTCTTCATTGGCACAGAATTGCAGAGTACCAGATGCTTCTCTTCGATGAGGTTGCATATAATTTTCCAAAGCTCAGATTCAGTATGGAGCATATGGGCGGTTACAGCTTTTTCAAAGAAGCGTTACTTGTTATGAATAATAATTCCAGAGGTGAGTTCGACAGGGTTTTTGCGGGATGGACGAGTATTGCAATGGGAAAGGACGAATTCGGAAACACACGCAGAGGAGCTTGGTCCATCACGGATGAAGAGCTTTGTGATTTAATTTATCAAACGGGTCCAAAGCGCAGCATTTTCGGTCTTGATACTCCATACAAAGATGCAAAAATGATTAAAGAATCCATAGAAAGAATAAAAAATCTCCCCATAAGTGAGGAGGCAAAGAGGGGAACTTTAGGTGGAAATTTGAAAAATATTTTGGGTATTTGATAAATTGGACAGGATTGTTTTTTAGGCAATTCTGTTTTTTTATAATCGAAATTCATTGACATTATAGTATTAATATTTTATACTATAAGAATGGTATGCAAACTTTTATGAGTTGCTGGGTTTGTTGATGTCTATAGAATATTCACTCGACGATTCATTGTATAAAAATTGAGAAACACGCCGAAGAATTAATAGAAATTGACGTGAATTATATAAAAAAGACAGATTGAGGATACTAAAATGGAAAAGTTCAATAAAAAAATTTGGCTTGCCACACCTACTATGCACGGGGAGGAAATGAAATATATTCAGCAGGCTTATGATACCAACTGGATGAGTACAGTTGGTGAAAATATCAACGAAGTTGAAAAGATTGCTGCTGAAAAAGCGGGAATGAAGTATGGCGTTGGTCTGTCCTGCTGTACCGCAGCACTTCATCTTGCGGTCAAGCATGCCGGGGAAACTCTTTACGGAAAGCCCGCTGTTAGTCATGGTGCTTTGGAAGGTAAGCGTGTGTTCTGCAGTGACATGACCTTTGGTGCTACTCTTAACCCTGTTGTTTACGAGGGTGGTATTCCTGTATTCATCGATGCGGAAGCGGAGTCATGGAATATGGATCCTATTGCACTTGAGAAAGCTTTTGAAATGTATCCTGATGTGAAGTTAGTTGTTTCTGCAGAACTGTATGGTTTTCCGGGACGAATGGATTTAATCAAGGAAATCTGTGAAAAACACGGTGCGCTTTTGATCGAAGATGCAGCTGAGGCTATGGGAGCAACTATTCATGGTAAGCAGTGTGGGTCATTTGGCGATTATTCTGCAATCAGTTATAACGGAAATAAAATTATTACTGGTTCATCAGGCGGCTGTCTTTTGACAAATGATATTGAGGTTGCAAATAAAATTCGTAAGTGGTCAACACAGGCAAGAGAAAGAGCTCCTTGGTATCAGCACGAGGAAGTTGGCTACAATTACCGTATGAGCAATGTCATAGCAGGTGTTGTGCGTGGTCAGTACCCGTATTTGGAGGAACATATAGCTCATAAAAAAGCAATATATGAGCGTTATAAAGAGGGTTTCAAAGATCTGCCTGTACGGATGAATCCGATTGTGGATGATACTGAACCTAACTATTGGTTATCTGCTATGATAATTGACAAGGATTATATGTGCAAACAGGTCAGAGATGATTCAACTGCTTTGTACACACATGAAAATGGTAAGACTTGTCCAACGGAAATTCTTGAAACGCTTGCAAGTTACAATGCTGAAGGCAGACCCATTTGGAAACCTATGCATATGCAACCACTGTATCGTATGCATGAGTTTGTAACTCGTAACGGCTCGGCTCGTGCAAAAACAAACGCTTATATTGCAGGTGGCGCAGTCGATGTTAGTGCTGATATTTTTGAGCGAGGACTTTGTTTGCCGAGCGACAACAAGATGACTGCCGATGAACAGTATAGAGTTATTGAGATTGTCAGAAGTTGTTTCAATAATAAATTTGAATGAGGAATGTATTAATGTACGCTAAGTTTTTTAAGAGGTTGCTTGATTTTATATTGTCTGTAACTGCGTTGATCGTGTTATCTCCTGTTCTGACTATTTTGGTAGTGGTTGGTGCCATAGCTATGAAAGGTAATCCATTTTTTCTTCAACCAAGACCTGGTAAGAAAGGCAAAGATGGAAAAGAGAAGATTTTCAAGCTCATAAAATTTCGCACTATGAGCAATGCAAGGGATAAAGAAGGTAATTTGCTTCCGGATGATCAGAGACTTGGAAGGTATGGTGCTTTGTTACGTAGCACTTCTCTTGATGAGCTGCCCTCTTTAATCAATATAGCCTTGGGGCATATTTCAATAGTCGGTCCCAGACCTCAACTGGTTAGAGATATGACATTTATGACTGATGAACAACGTAGGCGCCATGATGTTCGACCCGGATTAACCGGACTTGCACAGGTGAATGGGCGCAACAATATAACCTGGGAACGAAAATTTGAATACGACCTCCAATATATTGATAGCGGAATTACATTTGTAGAAGATATGAAGATTCTTTTCAAAACAGTCGAAAAGGTTTTGAAGAGAAGTGATACAGTTCGCGAAGGAACTGTATCAGATATGGATTTCGGCGATTGGCTGATGGTGGAAGGTAAGGTAGATCAAGAAACTTATGATGTAAAACAGGCAGAAGCAAAGGAAATGTTAAGAGTATGAAAGAGTTAGTTTCAATCATAATGCCTTCGTACAATACAGGGCGTTTTATAAATAAAACGATAGAATCAGTATTGGCACAATCTTATTCGAACTGGGAATTGATCATTGTTGATGATTGCTCAACGGATAATACAGATGATGTAGTTAGCCAATATCTTGCAGATACAAGAATACGTTACATAAAAAACGAAACGAATAGTGGAGCTGCACTATCCAGAAATCGAGCATTGCGTGAAGCAAAAGGAAAATGGATGGCTTTTCTTGATAGCGATGATTTATGGGAATCCAAAAAACTTGAAAAACAGATTGCTTTTATGCAAGAGAATGGATATGCTTTTTCCTATACTGATTATATGATTCAGTTAAATGGTGAATGGCTACCGTATATATACACGGGTCCTCATATAGTTACTCGCCCCAAAATGTATAATTATTGTTATTTTTCAACTATCACTGTTATGTATGACCGAGATGTGATAGGGCTTATTCAAATTGAGAATTTGCGGAAGAATAATGATTATGCAATGTGGTTACAAGCCATAGAAAAAAGCAACTGCTATCGTTTTCCAGAGTGCTTGTCTTATTATATAAAGCATGAAGGATCGATTTCAAGTGGTAACAAACTAAAACTTATAAAATGGCACTATATATTATACAAAAATGGATTACATAAAAATAAATTGGCAGCAGTTATTTTAACAACAAGAAACTTGTTTTTTGGTGTGATCAAAAAAATTGTGTATAAGAAAAAAACGTCATACATTCCCCAAATATAAATTATACTATTCAACGGAGGAAATAGAAAATGTCTATTTACAATAAAATTATCAACAAAGAAGAAAAACTCTCCCTTATTGGACTTGGCTACGTAGGAATGCCAATAGCCGTAGCATTCGCTAACAAAGGTGTTGATGTCATTGGTTTTGACTTAAACAAAGCTAAAATTGATATGTACAAGAATGGCATTGATCCGACAAATGAAGTCGGAGATGAAGCGATCAAGAATACGACAGTTTATTTTACTTCTGATGAAAAGGATCTGCAAAAGGCAAAATTCCATATTGTTGCTGTTCCTACGCCTGTTAATACTGATCATACTCCCGACCTCACGCCCGTTATTGGTGCATCTGAAATCGTTGGTCGAAATCTTACAAAGGGTTCTTATGTTGTTTTCGAATCCACGGTATATCCGGGCTGCACCGAGGATGTGTGCGTCCCGATTTTGGAACGTGAATCCGGATTGAAGTGTGGCGTTGATTTTAAGGTCGGCTATTCTCCAGAAAGAATTAATCCTGGTGATAAAGTTCATAGACTTGAAAATATCAGAAAGATCGTATCCGGTTGCGATAAAGAATCTCTCGAAACTATTAAGGCAGTATATGATATTGTCATTGAAGTAGGTACTTATCCTGTTAGTAATATGAGAACTGCTGAGGCTGTCAAGGTTGTAGAGAATAGCCAAAGAGATATAAATATCGCATTTATGAACGAGCTTGCGATGGCATTCGATAAGATGGATATCGACACAAATGAAGTAGTTGACGGTATGAATACGAAGTGGAATGCGCTTGGTTTTCGTCCTGGACTAGTAGGCGGTCATTGCATTGGTGTTGACCCCTATTACTTCACTTATCAGGCAGAAAAACTCGGTTATCATAGCCAGATTATTTTGAACGGTAGAATTGTTAATGACTCTATGGGCAAATTCGTTGCAGATGCTGCCATTAAGAATATGATTGCTGTTGGACAAGCTCCCAAGAAGTCAAAGATTGTTATTCTTGGTTTGACATTTAAGGAGAACTGCCCCGACACAAGAAATTCCAAGGTGGATGATATTATCAAACGTCTTGCGGAGTATGAAATTACTCCTGTTGTTGTTGACCCTTGGGCGAGCGAGAGAGATGCTATGCACGAATACGGTGTTACTCTTACTAAACTTGAAGATGTTAAGGATGCCGATTGTGTAATCGTAGCGGTTGCACACAATGAGTTTAAGTCTCTTAGTCTTGACGATATTAAGAGAATTTTCAAAAATTCCGATGATGCAGAAAAGGTATTGATTGATGTAAAGGGACTTTATAAGGTTTCTGAACTCAAAGCAAGCGGAATGAAATACTGGAGATTGTAAGAATGAAAAAGGTATCGGTTATCGGTCATTATGCCTGTGGCTTGGAATATCTGGACGGACAAACCATAAAAACAAAAATTATCACGAATGAATTATGCAAGGAGTATGGGGAATCAGAAGTTCTTCAATTTGATACACATGGTGGGCTAAGAACATTGTTGAAAGCTCCAATTTATGTGTGGGGAGCGTTGAAAAAGTCAAATAATGTTATTATTTTGCCTGCTCATAATGGTTTACGCATATTTGGTCGGTTACTACCTTTATTCAAACTCTTTTTTAAAAAAAGAAAGATACATTATGTCGTAATCGGTGGTTGGCTACCTAAAATGTTGGAAAGCAAAAAAGGACTTGCTAAATCACTTAAAAAATTTGACGGCATCTTTGTTGAAACAAATACAATGAAAAAGGCGTTGGAAATACAAGGCTTTGAAAATGTTCATATTATGCCAAATTGCAAAGAGTTAACACCCCTTTCATTGAATGAGCTTATTTATCAAAATGAAGAGCCATTTAAGCTCTGTACCTTTTCACGTGTCATGAGAGAAAAAGGAATCGAGGATGCGGTTGAAGCGGTGAAAGCTGTCAATACACAATACGGGAAAACGATATATACTCTTGATATATATGGGCAAATAGACCCTGCACAAGTAGAATGGTTTGATAAACTAAAATCTGATTTTCCGGAGTACATTAAATATGGCGGTCTTGTTCCGTTTGATAAAAGTGTTGAAGTATTGAAAGCGTATTTTGCTTTGCTGTTTCCTACAAAGTTTTTTACCGAGGGGATTCCAGGAACAATTATTGATGCTTATGCTGCAGGAGTTCCGGTGATTAGTGCCAGGTGGCAAAGTTTTGATGACCTTGTAGAAGATGGAATCACCGGTGTGGGATATGAGTTTTGCAATCTTGAAAATTTAGAGAAAATACTTGTGGAAGCATATCATTCGCCCGCTGAATTTAACAAGAAAAAGAAAAGCTGCTTAAATAAAAGCAAGCAATATATTCCTCGTGAAGTGATTAAGGTTATTGTTCGTCAATTATAGTTGAAATTATGGAGGATACAAAATGTGGACAAAGAAGAAAAAGTTAATGTTTGTGTTATATAGAATAACTGCTAAATGGCTTCCAATCAGCCAGCGGTCTTCTTTGTCAAAAAAGCTCAGAGTGTTTTGGGCAAAGAAAATAATCACGCAATGTGGAAATGATGTGAATATCGAAAGAAATGCAATTTTCACTCCGGAGATAAAAATAGGTAATAATTCTGGCATAGGTATCAATTGTGAGATATATGGTCCCGTTAGTATCGGCGACAATGTGATGATGGGTCCAGAAGTAGTAATATATACTAAAAATCATAATACGGAGAGAACAGATATTCCGATGCAAGAACAAGGATATACAGAAGCGATGCCAGTTATTATTGGCAACGATGTGTGGATTGGAAGAAGGGTGATTATTTTACCAGGAGTGCATATTGGAAACGGGTGTGTTATTGGGGCAGGTGCTGTTGTCACAAAGGATTTGCCGGACTTCACCATTTCTGGAGGAGTTCCTGCAAAGGTGCTTAAGGAAAGGATTGCTACTGCGGAGGAATACTGAGTATGGTAGAAAGAGATAACGGAACTGTAATTTGTTTGACATTTAATAACTTTCCGAATCAAGATGCAGGAAGTGTGAGGCTTCTTGCTTTGGCTAAGGGGATTGCAGAAGCGGGATATGTTGTGAAAATAATATCTATGGGAAAGAATGTAACCAATGGTTGGCAGCGAGTAGAAGATGGTATTTATCATATGTCCGTTCGAAACGCAAAAACTGGAAAGATTTCATTATTAAAGAACTATTTAATGTTTAACTCCAAGGTTAATCTTGAACTTGACAAGATAGACGACTTAAAAGCGGTGTTTGTTTTTAACACATTCTATTATGTGTTTGATAACAGATATTTGATGAAACTTGGTGTTCCATTAATATACGATTCAACCGAGTGGTACAATGCTTGTGAGTTTAAGCAAAGATTTTTTTCCTTTGAATATATTAGTAATTCGATTATTGTAAAGCATAAACTGCATAAACCTTGGAAAGTAATTGCAATCAGCCGGCTTTTAGAAAAGCACTATCAAAAGAAGGGGCTGGAGGTAAAAAGAATACCTGCAGTTATGGATGTAAACTCTTTTCCTTGCATAACATATGAACCCAATGAAAAAATTAAGGTTGTTTATGCGGGAAGCCCTGGCAAAAAAGATGCCTTATTCATGATTATAGAAGGACTTTCTTTGCTGCCGGAGACCGTGAGAAATAAGTATGACTTTAGAATTATTGGTTCAACAGAAGCACAATTTGTAGAGCAAAACAAATCACAAGAAATTCCTGCCAATGTGACATTCGTTGGCAGACTTCCAAGAGAACAGGTGATAAGTGAGCTCGCTACAGCGGATTATACCACGTTCTTGCGTGATAATAAAATGCGTTTTGTTAATGCTGGATTTCCGTCAAAACTTGCTGAGAGTATGTCTATGGGTGTTCCCGTGATAACGAATTTAACATCTGACCTATCTGATTATCTTTCTGATGGTGAAGATGCGATTATAGTAGAAGGATTTACAAGTAAGGATTATGCGGAAGCACTTATAAAAGTGACGGAAATATCAAGAGACAAGCTTGTTGAAATGCATAAGAAAGCAAGGCAAACATCAGTTGAGTGTTTTGACTATTCAAATTATTCTATTGATTTGGGGAACTTAATTACAGGAGTTGTAGAAAAATGACCATACGTTCATTATATAGGCTTATACTAAGCAAATTTAATCCGCTTAAATATGCCCAAAAATCGGGTGTAAATATGCGGGGGAGGGTGCATCTATACGGAAGAGTAGTATGGGGTACAGAGCCTTGGATTATTACGCTCGGAAACAATGTGCATATCACTGAAGGGGTAAGATTTTTAACCCATGACGGAGGAACATTATTGTTCCGTGATAGAGTACCTGACCTTGAAATTACAAAGCCGATTACTATTGGAGACAATGTATATATCGGAAACAATGTACTTCTTATGCCGGGAGTAAATATTGGTAATAATGTTATCATTGGAGCGGGAGCTGTTGTGACCAAAGATATTCCGGACAATTCAGTAGCTGTAGGTGTTCCTGCGAGAGTAATAAAAACTGCTGACGAATATTTTGAAAAGATTCAGAAAGAATCGTTACATCTTGGGCATTTGAAAGGCGAAGAGAAGGATATTGCCTTAAAGAAATATTACAATTACAAAGGAAAGTCAAAAGGAATATATTTTTAGAATGATAGAGGGTAAAAGTATGTCAAATGAAATACAAGTTAATAAAAAGTCAGGCTTAGATATGTTTGACATATTTGTGCTGATAGCGTTTTCATATAATTCAGTAATGGTATATTTCTCTGCTGTATTTGCAAGGTTGCCAATCATAAATGTGATAGGCTATGAAATAGTGCCATGGTTTGTCTCGTTTTTTGCAGTGATTTGTTTTGTTGCCGGATACTTTAGGGGCGTAAAAGTTTCAGACTTTCTATTTATATTATTGTTTTTATTTACAATATTATTATCGTATGTGTTTCATCAAGAAACACATGGTTACTTTACTCAAAGTAATTTGAGGTCGATATATGTTGAAGCTATACCATTTTTCTTACTTGCTGTTTGTTTCCGATGCAATCAAAGAACATTGAAAAACCTTACATACATTTCCTATGTAGCTATTATCATAAACATACTTTATATGTTTTTAATTGTAGGATTGACATCGGAAGATGGAGAGTATTATATGGGGCAAGCATATATGTTGCTTCCTCATGTTATGTTTGCTATAAACAGCATTTTTGACCGAACCGTAATATGCAAGAGGATAATTTCAATATCATTTTCCTTGTTAGGCATCTTTTTCCTTTTGGCAATGGGAACGCGCGGTCCGTTGCTGATTGCTATTATATATTTTGCAATAAAGATTTTTTTGGCAATTGACAAAAGAAAGCCTAAAACCATAGTTATGTTTACAATATTTGCTATTGCACTGTTTGGGATAATTGCTTCAGGGTATTATTTAGTCCTTTTTGAGAAATTGGCAAATACATTGTCGCGATATGGAATGTCAACCCGTATTATTGATATGCTACTGGAAAATGAGTACTTATCTCATACCTCCGGTCGTGATAAAATTTACGAATTGTTATTGCAAAAAATAGTTGAAAAACCAATATTCGGTTATGGAATCTTTGGTGAGGAGCAGTTCCATGTCTTTGCCCATAATATTGCTTTGGAAATAATTATGTACTATGGTATTCCGGTAGGTGTGACTATAATTATTGCATATATCGTAACCGCATTAAGAGCATATTTTAAGAGCAACAATAAATATGCAAAGGATTTAATTCTGCTATTTTTTGTAATGACGGTTGTTCATGCTCCTTTTGGAGGTAGCCATTTAAGCTATTACTTCTTTTTTCTGTTAGGGTTGTCCATTTCAGAGTTAAGGAATGTAAAAAATAAACACATAAATTATTACAAGAACAAAGGAGAACTAGAATAAGCATGATGAAAGATGTTTTACGTTCAAACAAGTCAATTATGAGTTTTCTTGTTAAACTTCAGAAGAAAGGTAGATATATCCTTGCTCCTATCGCGCCAAAGCTTGTAAGTCGAGAGTCTTATTATTCAACATTTAAGAAAAAACTTGACCTAAAGAATCCTAAACTTTTTAATGAAAAGTTGATGTGGCTTAAACTCAATAAATATGCCAATGACCCTGTTGTTTGGCAATGTGTCGATAAATATGCAGTTCGTGAGTATATCGTAAGTTGTGGATTGGGAGAAATTCTTAATGAACTTTACGGGGTATATGATAAGGCAAAGGACATTGAGTGGGATAAGCTCCCACAAAAGGTTGCTGTAAAATGCAACCACGGTTGTGGATATAATCTGATTGTAAGGGATAAAGATAGGCTTGATATTAAAGCGGCCCAAAAAAAGCTGAATCGGTGGATGCATTCAAATTCTTGGCGTGATTTTGCTGAATTACAGTATAGAAAAACAAAAAAGAAAATACTATGCGAGAAATATCTGGAGGGAAAAAACGGGGCTCTTCCTGTTGACTATAAATTTTATTGCTTTAATGGTGAGCCTAAGTACATAGGTAACTTTATTGAAAGAAATATGGCAGAACATACAATTACCCGCGGATATTTTAACCTTGATTGGACGCCATCCGATGTTTTTGCAGACAAGGATAAAATGGATCTATCAAAATTTGAAAAACCTCAATCTTTGCAGAAAATGATTGAATATGCAAGAATTTTGAGCCATAACTTCCCCTTTGTACGAGTTGATTTTTACGAAGTGGATGGAGAGGTTTTTTTTGGCGAAATGACATTTACACCAACAGGTTGCCTTGGAAATTACTATTCCGAAGATGCACATCAAATTCTTGGTGAAGCTCTTGATATAAGTGAAAAATAAAGCGGGAGGTCTTTGAATGGTACAGACAAAAACGGTGGGAATAATTGGAGGGGTTGGTCCTGCGGCTACCGCCGAGTTGTTTAAAAAAATTGTGGATAACACACTTGCAGGTACTGATTTTGAACATATAAGAGTATTGATGGATAATAATCCAAGAATACCTGATAGAACTACGGCGATAAAAGAAAAAACTGAGGCACCCGTGGAACTTATTGTAAAAGCAGGCAAGGGACTAATAAGCATAGGGGCCGATTTTTTAGTAATTCCTTGTGTCACGGCGCATTTTTTCTATGATAAAATATCAAGCAAACTATCTGTGCCAATGATAAACCTGGTGGAAGAAACAGCTGAATTTTGTAAAAAGAGTAATATAAAAAAGGTTGGAGTATTAGCGACTACAGGAACTTGCAACGCTCATCTTTTTGATGCAAAGATGAGAGAATACGATATAGAGGTTCTGTATCCTAATGATAGCGACCAAGAAAAAGTAATGCATATCATATACGATAAGGTTAAGGCGGGGAAGCCTGCCGACAAAAACCTTTTAAAACCTTGTATAACTGATATGTCAAAAAACGGGGCAACTGCTATAATTCTTGGATGTACCGAGCTTCCTCTGGTGCTTTCGCAAGGTGATTTTAATGTGAATTATATTGATGTTTTAGATGTTTTGGCGAAAGCTATAATAAAAAATGCAGGTGGCACTGTAAGATAAGGCGGTGAACAATTGTGAATACTCTGGTTTCGATTATAGTTCCGGTTTATAATGTGGAGAAATATTTAGAACGTTGTGTGGACAGTTTAATTAAACAAACATACTCGAATATTGAAATCCTGTTGATTGATGATGGCTCTGCAGATGGGTCTTTGAAATTGTGTCAGGAATATGAAAAGCAAGACAACCGAATACGAGTTTATTATAGTGCAATGTATTTGGGTAAAGAGGAAAATGTTAATTGCGGACAAGAAACAACACGAAATTGTGGTCTTGAGAAAGCACGAGGGGAATATATTATGTTTCTTGATTCTGACGATGTTTTTTCCCCTGATGCGATTGAAAAAATGGTTACCTTTGCTCAGAGCAATGATGCAGATATGGTATTTGCATCTTTTACTGAAATCATTAAAGAGAATATACAAATAAAAAAAGCGGAAATTGATGATGGAGTATATAAAAAAAAGGATTTTACAAAATATTGCTTTGAGAAAATTCCTTTTATGGTTATGAGCTGTATTGGTAGTAAAATATATAAAAGATCATTGATTGAAGATAACGGCATACGTTTTGACAGATATTATCGCTACAATGAAGATGCGGCATTTATGCTAAACTGCTTAATTGCATCAGAAAGAGTCGGTTATATAAACCTGCCTTTTTATCATTATTTTATACGTAATTCAGGTTCAACTCAGACATCCTACAGAGAAAATATGTTTGAGAATATTATGCGAACATATGATTTGTGTAGAACATTTTTATCAAAAAACGGTGCTCTTGAAGAGAAAAAATGTTACTTATCAAAGTTGATAGTAAATTTAGCACTTAATACTTTGATTAACGAGATAAAATTTAAAGATTATTCTCAATATAAAAAAGAATTCTATTCTATCAAAAAGAGGGATGATTTTGCGGAAGCAAGAGCGTTAGTTAAAAACAATTCATTGGGCGAAAGAATAATGCTTTTTAGCATGAAGAGTAATTTGCCTGTATTATTTTATGCTGTAACTAAGATAAGAGGAATTTAAAAGGGGTTGAAAAAATGATAAAGCCTGCAATTGTAGCTGTTGGATATAACCGACCTGAGGCAATGAAGCGCCTTCTTATATCTATAAGTAATGCCTACTATGAGATGGACGATATTACGTTGATTGTAAGTATAGATGAATGTGATAAAAGCAATGAGGTTGAAAATGCTGCAAGAAGTGTTGAGTGGAAACATGGAGAAAGGATTATCCGCCGTTTTCCTGAACGGCAGGGGTTGCGTCGACATATAATCCAATGCGGAGATTTATCCCAAAAATATGGCGCAGTTATTATATTAGAGGATGACCTCGTTGTAGCACCATCTTTTTATCAATATACATTTGAAGCGATAAACTTTTATAGAGATGAGCCAAGAATAACGGGCATTTCGTTATATAGCCATGGGTGGAATGGTTACGCCGGTTTAGAATTTGTACCTGCTAAAAATCAATATGATACATATTTAGGACAATATAGTATTTCTTGGGGACAATGTTGGTCACACGTACATTGGAAAGGTTTTAAGGAGTGGTATGAAAAAAACGAAGGTAAACTCCCCTCAAGAAATTTGAGGATGCCTGCAAGCATTTTAACATGGAGTGACCATTCTTGGGGTAAATATTTTGCGTCATATATCGCAGAAAATGAGCTTTATTATGTTGTTCCATATACGTCGCTAACTACTAATTTCTCAGAAATTGGACAACACTGCTCACAAGCAGATTCTTCCCATCAAGTATCATTGATGACAGGAATAAAGAAGAATTATAGTTTCCCGCAAATAGATGATGCCATCAAATATGATATGTTTTTTGAAAGAGAACTTTCCGGAATAAGTGTTTCGGGAATTGACGGAAGTGAAATATGTGTAGATCTAAACATCTCAAAACATTCAACATTGGATAAACGATATTTATTATCCCCCGAAAAGTATGACTTCAAAAAGATTTCCTCTTTCTCTATGGTTATGCATCCTATTGATGCCAATGTAATTTGTCATATTCCGGGTGATGATATTTTTCTGTATGATTGCGAAAAAACCGATGTATCACTTAAGGAAAACAGATTTAATTGGAAACGCCTTAATTATGATATGTACGGATATTGGTGGAATATGCTATTAAGAGAAGGATGC
Source organism: Acutalibacteraceae bacterium (assembly GCA_045606545.1). Lineage (GTDB taxonomy): Bacteria > Bacillota > Clostridia > Oscillospirales > Acutalibacteraceae > DTU089. Next base: position 18,288 of record JAZUSD010000031.1, read on the forward strand.
CGTCGTTTTACAGTAGCATTAAAACAGAAATTTAGCAGAATGAAAAGGAAGAGAAAAAAATGAAAACAGTACATATGATATGCGGAAGATATTATGACTTTGACGCAAAAAAATGTACGATAGGTGGCATACAAACATATATGACAGGGCTTCGTGAAGTTATCAATGAACTAGGTATGTCATGTAAAGTTTATCAAACTTATACCTCTGATGATAGGGCTCAAATTGACAATACAGAGATTATACAGACCAAAGTCACTCCCGGTATGAAGGATTTGAAAAAAATCAAAATATCATTGGATAAATGTATGGAAGAATTTGATATTGAAAATGATATTTTGCTTTTTACCACAGATTCCCGTATTTTGAAAAATCAAGCCAGGAAAAGCATTGCCATTCAACACGGAATTTCTTGGGATATTCCAAGACATGAAGGGAAATCACCATTTTTCAATAGTATTTATACATTCAATCGTTCTCGACAGGCTTTCAAAATTCTTGAGCGATTGAGAAAAGTCGGAAATATCGTCTGTGTTGACTATAATTTCCCCAATTGGTATCGTTCTGTTGCGGCTTATGAAGCCGTAAATATGAGGGTCATACCCAATTTTACCCAAATCGCACCTAAGGTCGAAAAGCCGAATGATAGAATCAATATTATATTTGCTCGTCGATTTGAAATTTATCGTGGAACAAGGCTTTTTGCAAATGTAATTTCAAGAGTATTGAGCGAGCACGATAATGTATATGTGACGGTTGCCGGCAGCGGTCCCGATGAAAAGTACATAATGGATAAGCTTTCGCATTTTGGTGAGCGAGTCACATTTACAAAATACACCTCTGATAAATCCTTGGCTATCCATGCTGATAAGCATATCGCCGTAGTTCCTACCGTTGGTTCAGAGGGAACATCGCTTTCTCTTTTGGAAGCAATGTCAGCACAATGTGCTGTTGTTTGCACCAATGTTGGTGGCATGACAAATATTGTCATAGACGGTTATAATGGTTTAATGATTGCTCCCAAGGAAAACGAGCTGTACGAAGCAATTACTAAACTTGTCAAAGATGCGGCTTTTAGGACAAGGTTATCAAGCCGTGCATATGAAACTGTTCAAGAAGGTTTTTCCTATGAAAAATGGAAAAATTCTTGGAAAAAGGTTCTCACAGATATTATATCTGAATAAATTTATATTTTGTGTGGGGAGATTATGTCAAAATTTGATTTAGAAAGAAATGTATTCGGAATAGAAGGATTAACAATAATAACCCCCACTGTTTTTGAAGATTCGCGTGGCTATTTTATGGAAACCTATAATGAACGTGAACTGGCGGATGCAGGATTTTCAGTCAAATTCGTGCAGGACAATCAAAGTCTATCAAAAAAAGGTGTTTTGAGAGGACTACATTTTCAAAGTGAGCATCCGCAGGGAAAGCTGATTCGTGCGGTGGCAGGTTCGTTTTTCGATGTCGCTGTTGATTTGAGAAAAGAGAGCCATACCTTTGGAAAATGGTTTGGCATAATACTTTCGGCAGAGAATAAAAAACAGCTTTATATTCCTGAGGGCTTTGCGCAAGGATTTTTAGTGTTGGAAGATAATACAATTTTTTCAGCAAAGGTTACGGATTATCAGTATAAGGAATTCGCAGATGGCATTGCCTGGAACGACCCTGATTTGAAAATAGATTGGCGCTTGGATTTATTGGGAGATTCGGAAGTTGTTCAGAGCGAAGCGGATAAGGCGAGGAAATCATTGGCATTCTTGATAGAAACTGATGGCTTGCCTAAAACTGAAAAACGATATGGAGGAATGAAAGACCTATGAACATATATCTATATGGTATCAACGGAGTCTATAATTATGGCTGTGAAGCAATGGTTAGAAGCATTTCGGAAAAATTTAGCCTTATGTATCCTTCAAGCACAATTATATATAAAACGATTTCATATGAAAATGACCTTAAAAGACTTGCAGATTGTAAAACTGTAAAAATTGAAAGAATTGAACCCAAAATTTTGAAGGGGATTCAAAAAAATATTTTTTATCGAGTCGTTAGATTTGCTTTAAAAAAAATCAAGCTGTTACCAAAGGAAGAATACCTACACATTAAGTCGGATTGGATGAAGGATTGCGATGTGCTTGTTATTATCGGTGGTGATATTTTTGACCTTACACCCAAAAACAAAAATAAGAGATATGAAAGTGACAGAATAGCAGTTGCCGAGGTTGTAAAAAAACACAAAGGAAAAATTATTTTATGGGGTATTTCGGTAGGTGATTTTGAGATCAATCAAAATGCAAAAAAAACGCTAATGCGCTTCTTCAAAAAAACTGTTGATTATGCAATCATACGAGATGAAAAGAGCTTTAATTATTTAAAATGCAACGGGGTTAATAACATAAAACTTTTTGCAGACCCAGCATATATGCTTAGAGAAAAGCAATGCGAGATACATACGAGCACGAAAATTCTTGGAGTTAATTTAAGTCCTTTATCAAATCGGTATCTTGAAATACAGCGAACTGAGGAAGAATGGATTAAAATATGGGCAGATATTATTTCTGAAACAGCTAAACGGCTTGCATTTGATAAAATTTTGCTTATACCGCACGTAGTTTTGAAAAAATCATCGACAGATGATGATATGGCATATTTGAGCAAAATTAAAGAAGCATTAAAAGAGATGAATCTAAATGTATCGTTAATAGATGATGATTTGGGATTCATAGGAGTGAAAAAACATTTGGTGAAGTGTGATATGATTTTGGCTGCAAGAATGCATTGTGCAATAAATTCTATAACTTGTGGCGTACCGACTGTTTTTTTATCGTATTCACCAAAATCTATCGGCATGAGCAAGTTGGTATACGGAAACGAGAATATGTATTTTAGTATGAATGATGTTGTATTAAATAGAGAGAATTTTTACAGTAAACTTTCTAATATATCGGAACACACAACGGAAATAAAAGAATTTCTTGCCAAAAGAAATATAGAGCTTTTCAACAGTGCGAACTCTGCGGCTGATTATATAAAGGAAGTATTAAATGGTGATATAAGTGAAATTGATAACTAACAAAGAAAATTGTACGGGCTGTGGTGCTTGTTTTTCTATATGTCCTACCAAAAGTATTTCTATGGTTTGCGACAATGAGGGTTTTTTATATCCTTCTATTTCCGATTCTTGTATTAATTGTGGAAAATGCGAAAGGATTTGTCCTTCACTCAACCACAAGGAAGGAAATCAATTTACCACTATTGCGTATGCAGCTGTTTCAAAAAGTAAAAGGGTATGGCAACGAAGTTCATCAGGCGGAGCTTTTTCAGAAATATGTGCTGTTTTTGGCAATGAAAATACTGTAATTTGTGGTGCTGCTTGGAACGATTTTACCGTTCACCACATTTGTGTTGAGGGCGTTTCGAATATTGCTACACTTTGCAAATCAAAATATATCGCTTCATCCATAGAAGATTGTTTTTCAAAAATCAAAGAGAATTTGAACGATGCCAAAAAAGTGATTTTTTGTGGTACGCCATGTCAAGTGGCAGGATTGAAAGCTTTCTTAGGTAAAAGTTATGAGAATCTCTTATTGATTGACCTGATTTGTCATGGTGTCGGTAGTCCCTTGGTATTTCAAACTTGCATAGAAAAAACGCAGGAGGATATTTCAAATAAGATAGTTTCTTATGAATTTAGAAGCAAAGAAAAAACTTATGTAAAAGACCATATTACTTTGTTAAAAACAGAAAATAATTCTCGAAAATATATACTAAATGATAGGTATTTACAGTTATTTGTAAAACAACATTGCTTAAGAAAATCATGTGGAGAAAATTGTCTTTACCGTGACGAAAGGAGACAAGGTGACCTTACCATTGCCGATTTCAAGGGACTTACAAGTGTTTTTCCAAATCTTCGCGGTTCAAAAAAGAATTATTCAACCGTGGTTTTTAATACGCAAAAGGCGATTACGCTTTTACCGGGACTACAAAAAAGAATGATTTTGTTAGAATGTCAAATAGAGGATATTAAAAAATATAACCCTTTGTTTTTTAGACACACAAATTTTTCTGACAAACGAGATGCATTTTTCAAAGAATATATTGAAAATCCTGAAGCTGCAATAGATAAATGGACAGTTCCATGTGAATTTTATAAAAAAACTTTAAAAGGAAGAATTTACGCTGCTTTGCCTCAATGGCTGAGAGCAATAATAATCAAAGGGCAGGAATAAGAATGGCTAAAAACAAAAGTCTTTTAAGCAATTTAATATGGAAATTTTCTGAAAGGATATCTGCACAACTGATATCAGCAATCGTGTCAATTATTCTCGCACGTAAGCTTGACCCATCGCACTACGGAATCATTTCGATAGTGATGATTTTCATTACTATTGCAAATGTATTCGTTAGCGATGGCTTTGGTAATGCGTTGATACAAAAAAAGAATGCAACAAGTACAGATTTTTTTTCTGTATTGTATTTTAATTTGGCATTTTCGTGTGTGCTGTATTTGGTAATTTTTTTCACAGCACCGCTTATTACATCCTTTTATGGAAAGAACTATGAGATATTAACACCCGTTCTTCGTGTTTTAGGATTACGGATAATACTTACAGCCGTAAATTCTGTACAACAAGCATATATATCCAAAAAAATGATGTTTCAAAAATTCTTTTTTGCAACACTTTGGGGAACAATAGCATCCGCTATTGTAGGCTTGGTTATGGCATATTCCGGATTTGGCGTTTGGGCACTTGTTGCCCAATACCTTGTCAATACATCTGTGAGCACGCTCACGCTGTTTTTAATTATAAAAAAGAAACCACAGTTTGTTTTTTCTGTTAAAAGCCTTAGAGAACTCTTTCCATTTGGTGCTCGTGTTTTGGGTACGGGATTGCTGATTAGTGGATATCAAGAATTAAGAGCATTGATAATTGGAAAGTTATATTCCTCAGCAGATTTAGCCTTTTATGACAGAGCAAAGAATTTTCCACTTTTAATTGTAGGTAATATCAACTCATCGATTGGAGCAGTCCTTTTTCCTAAAATGGCAAATGAGCAGGACGAGAGAGCGAAAATCAAAGCAACGGCAAGAAACTCGATTCGTTTCAGCTCTTATATTATGTCCCCGTTGATGCTTGGCTTGGCTGCCGTTGCAGAGCCGTTTGTTATAGTCCTTTTAACTGAAAAATGGCTGCCTTGTGTTCCACTCATGCAACTTTTGTGCATATTTTATTTGTTTCAGCCGATGCATACAGCAAATACTCAAGCTATTAAGGCAGTCGGACGAAGTGACATTACTTTAAGGCTTGAACTTATTAGAGATGCTATTCAATTGGTTTTTTTGTTAATCGTAATGAGAATCAGTGTTTTGGCTATTGTTATCAGCATGGCTATCTGTGCAACGGCATTCACTTTTGTCAATGCGTATCCTAATATAAAGTTGCTTGGATATAGCTTTAAAGAACAGATAACCGATATATTACCGAGCATTATTATGTCGTTGATTATGGCTGTTATAGTTTTCTGCATAGGATTATTGCCGATAGGGAATTTGCTCAAACTTATAATTCAAGTGTTGGTAGGAGGCATTAGTTATATCTTTATGTCGTTTGTAACCAAAAACCAACAGTTTAGATTTATTGTGGATTTGATATTAAGTAAAATACGCAGAAACAATGTAGGGTAGGAGAAATAATAATGAAAACAGTAATGCTTGTATTCGGTACAAGACCCGAAGCAATTAAAATGTGTCCTCTTGTTAATGAGTTAAAAACAAGAAAAAACATTAAAACCGTGGTATGCGTAACCGGTCAGCATCGTCAGATGCTCGATATGGTTCTTGAAACATTCAATGTTGTTCCCGATTATGACCTTTCAATTATGAAGCAGGGTCAGACATTGTTTGACATCACCACCAATATTCTTAACAGAATTGGTGACGTTCTTGATGAAGTGAAACCAGATGTTGTATTGGTTCACGGCGATACATCCACTACATTTGTAACAGCTCTCGCCTGCTTCTACAAGCAGATTGCAGTTGGTCATGTTGAAGCGGGACTTCGTACATACAATATTTATAGTCCGTATCCCGAAGAATTTAACAGACAAGCAGTATCTATTATCTCAAAGTATAACTTTGCTCCCACTGAGCTTTCTAAATCTAATCTTGTGAAAGAAGGCAAGGACGAGAGTAGCATTTATATTACGGGCAATACAGCCATTGATGCACTCAAAACAACTGTACGCGAGGACTACACTCATCCGGAGCTTGAATGGGCAAAGGATAGCCGCCTTATTATGATTACTGCACACCGCAGAGAGAACCAGGGCGAACCGATGCACAATATGTTCCGTGCCATTCGTCGTGTTATGGACAAGCATCCCGATGTAAAGGCGATTTATCCGATTCATATGAATCCTGTTGTCCGTAAAGCAGCGGAAGAAGAACTTGGTGGCTGTGACAGAATCCGTATCATTGAACCTCTTGAAGTTCTTGATTTCCATAACTTCCTTGCCAACAGTTATATGATTTTGACCGACAGCGGTGGAATCCAAGAGGAAGCTCCCTCGCTCGGTAAGCCTGTCTTGGTTATGCGTGATACAACGGAACGTCCAGAAGGTATTAAGGCGGGTACTCTTAAACTTGTCGGTACGGACGAGCAAGTAATTTATGATAATTTTAAGTTGCTTCTTGAAAGCAAGGAAGCATACGATGCAATGGCAAAAGCAAGCAATCCCTATGGTGACGGAATGGCTTGTAAGAGAATTGCTGATATTCTGGAGGTGTAAAAATGGGATTGTTTACTGATAAAGTTTTACTGATTACCGGAGGAACAGGTTCATTTGGCAATGCAGTACTCAACCGTTTTCTCGATACTGATATAGGCGAAATTCGTATTTTTTCCCGTGACGAGAAAAAGCAAGATGATATGCGTCACGAATATCAATCAAAGTATCCGGAGTATGCGGAGAAAATCAAATTCTACATAGGAGATGTAAGGAATATCGACTCCATCCGACCTGCTATGTATGGCGTTGACTACATATTTCACGCAGCGGCACTCAAGCAGGTTCCGTCTTGCGAGTTCTTCCCGATGGAAGCAGTTCGCACCAATGTTATCGGTACAGATAATGTGCTGACTGCAGCGATTGATGCAAGGGTCAAGAATGTTGTTTGCCTTTCTACTGACAAGGCGGCTTACCCCGTCAATGCTATGGGAACATCCAAGGCAATGATGGAAAAGGTTATTGTTGCAAAGTCCCGTACCGTTGACCCTGCCAAGACTAAGATATGTTGTACCCGTTATGGTAATGTTATGTGTAGCCGTGGTTCGGTTATTCCCCTTTGGATTGACCAAATCAGAGCAGGCAAGCCGATTACCATTACTGACCCGACAATGACAAGATTTATCATGTCCTTGGATGAAGCTGTTGACCTTGTTTTGTTCGCATTTGAACACGGTACAAGCGGAGATATTCTTGTTCAGAAAGCCCCTGCCTGTACCATTGAAACTCAGGCAAAAGCGGTTATGGAGTTGTTCGACCAGGAAGGGAAAACCGAAATCAAGGTAATTGGTATCCGTCACGGCGAGAAGATGTACGAAACTCTGCTCACAAACGAGGAATGTGCAAATGCTATTGATATGGGCAATTTCTATCGTGTTCCTTGTGATAAGCGTGGCTTGAATTACGATAAGTATTTCAAAGAGGGCGATACCGAACGTAACACCTTAACGGAGTTTAACTCTAACAATACACAGCTTCTTACGGTCGAGCAGACCAAGGAGAAGATTGCTTCACTCGCCTATATTCAAGAGGAGCTTGCAAAATAATGAAGATACTTGTTACGGGTGCAAAAGGTTTTGTTGGAAAAAACCTCTGCGAAGCACTAAAAAACATTCGTGACGGAAAGGACAGAACACATCCATCCATTACGATTGATGAAATCTTTGAATATGACATTGATACCGACAAGGCGTTGCTTGACGGCTTTTGCCGTGATGCCGATTTTGTGTTCAACCTTGCAGGTGTAAACCGTCCCCTAAACAGCGAGGAATTTATGCAGGGTAATTTTGGCTTTGCATCCACCCTGCTTGACACGCTGAAAAAGCACAGAAACACTTGCCCCGTGATGATTTCTTCTTCTGTTCAAGCAACCTGTATCGGGAGATACGATAGCGACTATGGCAGAAGTAAAAAGGCGGGTGAGGAACTTGTCTTGGGCTATGGTGAAGAAACGGGGGCAAAGGTGCTTGTTTATCGTTTCCCGAATCTTTTTGGCAAGTGGTGCAGACCGAACTATAACTCTGCGGTAGCTACTTTCTGTAATAATATTGCAAATGATTTGCCCATCCAAGTCAACGATAAAAATCTGCAGCTCGAACTGCTCTACATTGATGACCTTGTGGATGAGATGTTGTTGGCATTGGAAGGCAAAGAGCATCATTGTACCTTTGACGGCATTGACGCCGTTCTCTGTGAGAACGGCAAATACTGTGTAGCACCGATTACCCATAAAGTAACGCTCGGTGAGATTGTGGAATTGATTTACTCTTTTGCTGAGCAACCGAAAACACTTGTAATACCCGAAATTTCCGATAATTCTTTTGCAAAGAAGCTTTATAGCACTTATCTTTCCTATTTGCCGAAAGAAAAGGTGGCTTTCCCTTTGAAGATGAATTGCGATGCGAGAGGGAGCTTTACCGAGCTTTTGAAAACTGCGAATTGCGGTCAATTCAGCGTTAATATCTCCAAGCCGGGTATCACCAAAGGACAACATTGGCATAACACCAAATGGGAGTTTTTCATTGTAGTTAGTGGCAAGGGACTAATTCAAATGAGAAAAATCGGCTCTGATGAAGTGCTGAATTTTGAGGTTTCGGGGGAAAAAATCGAAGCTGTGCATATGCTTCCCGGATATACCCACAACATCATCAATTTGTCTGAAACACAGGATTTGGTGACGGTGATGTGGGCAAATGAACGTTTTAATCCGGAACATCCCGATACTTTCGGAGAACAAGTGTAGGAGGACGATACAATGAATACAGAGATTAAAACGAATTATTCGGATATAAAATGGCAAGAAAATGGAAAGCTCAAGCTTTTGATTATCGTAGGCACACGCCCCGAAATCATTCGCCTTGCTGCCGTTATCAACAAGTGCCGTAAATATTTTGACTGTGTGTTGGCACATACGGGGCAGAATTATGACTATAACCTTAACGGCGTTTTCTTTAAAGATTTGAAACTTGCTGACCCGGAGGTTTATATGGACGCCGTTGGTGATGACCTCGGTGCTACGGTTGGTAACATTATCAACTGCTCTTATAAGCTGATGAACCAAATTAAGCCTGATGCCTTGCTAATTTTAGGAGATACTAATTCTTGTCTTTCCGCAATCGCCGCAAAGCGTTTGCATATTCCGATTTTCCATATGGAAGCAGGCAACAGATGCAAGGATGAGTGCCTACCTGAAGAAACGAACAGACGAATTGTTGATATTATTTCTGATGTCAATCTTGCGTATTCCGAACACGCAAGACGCTATCTTCACGAATGTGGACTTCCTAAGGAGCGCACCTATGTGACGGGCTCGCCCATGGCAGAGGTTTTACATCAGAACCTTGCCGAAATTGAAGCGTCCGACATTCATGCTCGCTTAGGACTTGAAAAAGGCAAGTATATTTTGCTTTCCGCACACAGAGAGGAAAACATTGACACTGAAAAGAATTTCAATTCTTTGTTCACTGCCATCAACGCTCTTGCAGAAAAGTACGATATGCCGATTTTATACTCTTGCCATCCTCGTTCCCGTAATCGTCTTGCGTTAAGCGGATTTCAGCTTGACAAGCGAGTAATTCAGCACGAGCCGCTTGGTTTCCACGATTATAACTGCTTGCAGATGAACGCTTTTGCGGTGGTGTCCGATAGCGGTACACTTCCCGAAGAAAGCAGTTTTTTCACAAGTGTTGGACATTCTTTCCCTGCGGTATGTATCCGTACTTCAACGGAGCGTCCCGAAGCGCTTGATAAGGCTTGCTTTATTCTTGCTGGCATTGATGAAAAGTCGCTATTGCAGGCTGTTACAACTGCGATTGATATGGTTGAAATGGGTGATAAGGGTACACCCGTACCCAATTATACAGATGAAAATGTTTCCACAAAGGTGGTAAAAATCATTCAATCTTACACAGGAGTGGTTGATAAAATGGTTTGGAGAAAATATTAAGGTGGTGATTAAATGAAAATTGCAGTAGCGGGAACCGGCTATGTCGGTTTATCAATAGCCACGTTGTTGGCACAACACCATGAGGTAATGGCGGTTGACATTATCAAAGAAAAAGTCGATATGATTAACAAACGTAAATCCCCTATCCAAGATGAGTATATCGAGAAGTATCTTGCGGAAAATGAGTTGGATTTGACTGCAACACTGGATGCAAAGATGGCGTATGCAAATGCGGACTTTGTTGTTATAGCAGCTCCGACAAACTATGATAGTGTCAAAAATTCCTTTGATACTTCTGCTGTTGAAACGGTGATTGAAACCGTGTTGTCCGTGAATCCCGATGTGATTATGGTTATCAAGTCTACAATTCCGGTTGGATATACGGCATCTGTCAGAGAAAAGTTTCATACCGAAAACATTATGTTCAGTCCGGAATTTTTAAGAGAATCCAAAGCTCTTTATGATAACCTTTATCCGAGCCGTATTATTGTGGGAACGGATGTAGATAATCCTCGTCTTGTAGAAGCAGCTCATACCTTTGCATCACTTCTGCAGGAGGGGGCAATCAAAGAGGACATTGATACCCTGTTTATGGGACACACAGAAGCAGAAGCGGTCAAGCTCTTTGCGAATACATATCTTGCCCTTCGTGTTTCCTATTTCAATGAACTGGACACCTATGCCGAGTTAAAGGGATTGAATACTCAGCAGATTATTGAGGGTGTTTGTCTTGACCCTCGTATCGGAAGCCATTATAACAATCCGTCCTTTGGCTACGGCGGTTACTGCTTGCCGAAAGATACGAAACAGCTCCTTGCAAATTACGCAGATGTTCCGCAAAATATGATGACCGCCATTGTGGAAAGCAACCGAACCCGCAAGGATTTTATTGCTGACCAGATTCTCAAAATGGCTGGCTATTATGATTATTATAATCGTGGAGATTATAATGCTGAAAGTGAAAAGTCTTGTGTGATTGGCGTGTACCGTCTGACTATGAAATCTAATTCGGACAACTTCCGTCAGAGCAGTATACAGGGCGTTATGAAGCGTGTTAAAGCAAAGGGCGCAACTGTTGTTATTTATGAACCGACCTTGGAGAATGGAAGTACTTTCTTTGGCAGTAAGGTTATCAATGACCTTGATGAGTTCAAGCGTGTATCACAGGCAATTATTGCGAACCGTTATGATAGCTGCTTGGATGATGTGGAAGATAAGGTTTATACAAGAGATTTATTTAGACGAGATTAAAGGAGAAGTGATTGCTGTGAGAGACGACACAATTTACATATTATTTGCTATACTGAGGTCAGTATTTCATAGCAATCAAATGAGCGATGCTGACAAACTGCTTATTACTGACGATTCGTTATTAGAGGTAGTTGAATTAGCTTCCAAGCATAATATTGCACACCTTATTGCTCTTGGCGTGCTGAATAGTGGATTAGCCGATAATGAAATTAAGCCGCAACTTGAACAGATTATGTTTCGAGCAGTATATCTTTATGAGAAATTGAATTATGAGCTGAAACAAGTTAGCGAAGCTCTTGAAAAAGCAGGGATACCATTTATTCCGTTAAAGGGTTCTGTGCTGAGAAATTATTATCCGGAACCGTGGATGCGAACAAGCTGTGATATTGATATTTTAGTACATGAAAAGGATTTGAGAACTGCCATAACCTACTTGGTAGAAAACTTGAAATACACCGAACACGAACAGAATTCACATGATGTATCTTTGTTTTCGCCAAGTGGCAATCATATTGAATTACACTATGATTTGGTAGAAGAAGGTATAGCCGGTTCATCATCAGAAATTCTTGGTGATATATGGGATATAGTAACAGTTAAAGATGGCTATTCTTATCATTATGAAATGTCGGATGACATGTTCTATTTTTACCATATTGCTCATATGGCAAAGCACTTTGAAAATGGTGGATGTGGTATAAGACCGTTTATTGATCTTTTGATTTTAGATGGTATCCAAGAAGCTGATAAAGAAAAGCGAGATGAACTGCTTCAGCAGGGAAATCTTTTGAAATTTGCAAAAGCGGCTCGTAAATTAAGTCGGATATGGTTTTCAAGTGAGCAGTATGATTTCATTTCTCAACAGATGGAAGATTATATTCTGCAGGGTGGCGTTTATGGTAATGAAAAAAACCGAATAATTGTTCAACAACAAAGACACGGTGGACCCATTAAGTATGCTCTGTCAAAAATATTTTTACCATATGAGATTATTAAGTTCCATTATCCTGTTCTACAAAAGCATAAGTGGTTGACACCGATTATGGAGATTCGTAGATGGTTTAAACTGATATTTTGTGGTCATTTAAGACGGACTACAAAAGAATTGCATTACAACAACAATATAACAAACACAGAAGCTGAGAATATGCAAAATTTCTTGAGAAGTATGGGCTTATAATAAAACACCAAATCTATAGTTGTTTGAAATACATTCTTACAAATTGTGTGGATGGTACAAAAACACCCCTATGGTAGTGGATTTCTCTTCCATAGGGGATATGTCTTTTATAAATGTGAGTTTTGTCTGAATCAACGGGGAAATACACGTATGAATTAATATATCATATCAGCAGTTGTCCAGTTTTTGAGTATTTCAAACTGGTCGGCTGCTTCTTTTTTTGCACCTTCTAAATCGTGGTCGCGGTAGTTACCGCACTCAATGGCGCTTACTCCGGGTACATCGCCTTCAAACTTTGAAATAAAATCAAGAGCGTCCTGAGTGAGCTTAAGAGCATCAGCATGAGTAATTCCTGTTGTAAGGAAATAAAAACCTGTTCTGCAACCCATAGGTCCAAAGTAAATGATGTTGTTTTTAAGAGCGGAGTTACGAACATAAGTTGCAAAAAGATGCTCAACTGTGTGAATAGCGGCATTTTCCATAACCTCTTCTACATTAGGACGTCTTGTTCTTATGTCGTATGTAACAACATCTCCGTCAATTCGGGAAATATACATACCTCTCAAGAGCTTTGTATGGTCAACATTAAAACTGTCAATTCTTTCCATCTGGTTATTCTCCTTAGTATTTTCAACAATTTTGTTTTCTCTGTTTCTTAAATTTTTAAAAAAGCTTGTCAGAATATCGGCACATTCTTTTTCCATAAATCCGCCGATATATTGAGGCTTGAAGCTGAAATCTGCGTTGAAAAGATTAACAACAGAGCCACAAGCACCATTCTTTTTATCGTAAGCTCCGAAAACAACTTTTTTTATTCGGGAATTGATTATGGCTCCTGCACACATAGGGCAGGGCTCAAGGGTAACGTAAAGCTCGCATTCCCAGAGCCTCCAACCGCCTAACCGTTTGCAAGCTTCGTTTATGGCTTCGATTTCTGCGTGGCAAAGAGAATTTTTACCTTTTTCTCGGCGATTTCTCCCTCTGCCAATGATTTTGTTACCTATTGTGACTACAGCCCCAACAGGAACCTCTCCCTCTTTAGCTGCTTCTTTTGCAAGGCGTAAAGCCTCGTTCATAAATTCAATGTTTTCCATATTAATAAGTGGGAGGCGTTGTAGATAATTGAGATGCTGCTTGAATTACGTAGAGCAAAACAGCAATTATCATTAATGGTGAAGAGTTGAACTTAATAAACATTTCCGCGAGAGAAATATCGTTGTGTGCATCGTTTGCTTTCAAGGGAGCATCGAATTTATATCGTGTAAGATAAAGTATCAGAGCTAATATTCCAAATATGATTCCTACAGCGGAACCTATATAGAAAAAAGTGTTTGAAACATATTCATCAAAATAGTAAATTAAAGCGGATGAAATTCCGGACATACCATTCATAAGTGCATGAATAATAATACCGGTCCACAAGCTTTCTGTAGCTATAACAGCATAACCTATAACAAGACCGCAAAGAAAAGCAAAGGGCATCTGAACAGCGTTTCCGTGAAATACTCCAAAAACAAAAGCCGATACAACAATTGCAAAAGCGTTTCCGTATTTACGAAGGCTTTGCATTAAAATTCCGCGCAAAGCGAACTCCTCAATGAGAGGGGGGATTATGGCAGAACCGATGAAAATCATTATAACATCAAATGTGCTTGATGGGTCTTGAAGAGCGGAGTAGTCCGAATAAATACCCATACCTTCTCCAAATGCTCTTATGAAAACTGTTACATAGTTCGCTACAAGACAACCACCAAAACCTATTAAGATAATCAACAAGGTTTTTTGCTTGTCGTTGGGAAGATTGTAGGGGATTTTTCTTAAAAAATTTGTTTTTTTAAATAGCTTTGAGCCAATTGAAAATGCAAAGCCCACACTTATAACAGAATATAAAATTCCGAATGCTCCGGCAAATGTGATGTTGGTTTCATAAAGCCTGAAAAAATTTGGAATAAGCAAAACCAAGGACATAATGTAAGAAAATGCCAAAACCATCAAAAGTGTTACACCTGTATTTGCACCAAGTGTTTTAATCTCTTTTTCGTGGCGTTTGCGTTCGAGCAATTTTATACGCTGTTCTTCAAGATATTGAGGGTTAAAGAAGTTTTGAGGTGCACCATAATGATATTGAGGTGTGTTAGTAGAAGTGGCGTTATATATCTCAGCAGGAGTGGGCGTTTGTTGTATGTTAGGATAACCATTACCTTGCGGTAAATTGCCCATAGGCTGACCTGTTGTGTTAGTATTATTATCAGGTGTATATTCCATAATTTTTCCTTTCATATAGTGATTGTTGAAATAAATTATAACAACTATTATCGTAAATATCAACTCATAAATTGTGTATATATAATGAATTTTTACAATATGTAGTGTTGCGAAAAAAGTCAAAACAATGTATAATTTTATGGATATAATTTTTTGTAAAATTTAAGGATGATTATAATGAATAAAACAACTCACAGACTTAAAATCTCAGGAGAAGAATACAGAATCGTTTCTGATGAATCTGAAGAATATATGAGTGAGCTTGCTCACGAAATTGATTTGAAAATGGCGGAAATTCTCAGAGGTGCACGAGTTTCTACAACTCAGGCGGCAGTTCTTGTTGCTCTTCAATATGCTGATGAAGCAAAGAAAAACGGCGGAACAACAGATAATCTTCGTATGCAGCTTAAAGAATATCTTGAGGATGCAGCAAAGGCAAAAAGTGAGAGAGATTTTTATAAAAGAGAGCTTGACAGAATTAAGGCTATAAGCAATACCGAGGATAAAACCGGCGGTCTCTGGAGATAATTATGGAAATTTTAAAGATAAAAAAAGTAAGAGAAAATGCAAAGCTACCAACAAGAGCAACCTGTGGTAGCGCAGGGTTCGATTTGTATGCTTGTATCGATGAGCCAATTGTTTTAAACAAAGGTGATAAGGCTGTAATTCCCACGGGAATTGCCCTTGGCCTTGATGATCCTCATTATGCAGCATTTATTCATTCAAGAAGTGGTCTTGCAGTCAAACAGGGCATAGCTCTTCTCAATTCTGTAGGTGTTATTGATAGTGATTATCGCGGAGAAGTTTGCGTTGGTGTGATTAAGCTCACAGAAGAAACATATACAATTCAACCCTTTGAAAGAATTGCACAAATGGTTATAAAACCTGTTGAATTGCCCGAAATAGTTGAGGTTGAAGAACTTGATGATACAGACCGAGGCACAGGTGGCTTCGGGTCAACGGGGAAAAAATAATGAGTACAACTATTGCAGCAATCGCTACCGCTCAGGCGGCAGCAGGATTAGGAACAGTCAGATTATCAGGAGAAAATGCTCTGTCAATTGCGGACAGAGTTTTTTCTGCTGTTTCAGGAAAAAAGTTAACAGATGCAAAAGGATATACTGCATATTACGGAAAAGTTCACGATGGTGAAACAGAACTTGATGATGCAGTTGCTCTTGTTTTTCGTGCGCCAAAAAGCTATACGGGTGAGGATGTTGTGGAGTTAAGCTGTCATGGTGGACTTTTCATTCTTCAAAGGGTTCTTCGTGCGGTTTTTAACGCAGGTGCAGTTGCCGCAGAAGGTGGAGAATTCACCAAAAGAGCATTCCTTAACGGGAAAATGGATTTGTCTGAAGCAGAAGCGGTTATGTCGCTTATATCTGCATCAGGAGAAGAGGCGAGAGCAGCAACCTTGAACGCTCTTGATGGTGCTTTGAGCAGAGAAATCGGCGAATGCAGGGATGAACTTGCAAGAACTGCCGCGTTTCTGGCGGCTTGGGTAGATTATCCCGATGATGAAATTCCCGAGCTTTCCGATTCTCAGATGACTGAAACACTTTCAACAGTTAAATACCGCCTCGAAAAGCTTCTTGATGGGTTTGATGCAGGTCAGGCTGTTCTTGAGGGCATTGATACCGCTATTGTAGGCAGACCGAATGTTGGCAAATCAACTCTTCTGAATGCCCTTTCCGGAAGAGATAGAGCAATTGTTACCTCCGTTGCGGGAACTACACGTGATGTGCTTGAAGAAACTGTGAGATTGGGAAATATTACTCTTCGCCTTGCTGACACTGCAGGAATCAGAAGCGATACGGATGATGAAATTGAAAAAATCGGTGTTGTAAGAGCAAAAGAACGTTTTGACAGAGCAAGTCTTGTTTTTATGGTTCTTGATGCAGAGCAAGGTTTGTCAGAGGATGACAAAGAGCTTCTTGAGCTTTGTAAAAATAAAAATTCGATTATTGTCATTAACAAAACCGATAAAGAAAAAACGCTGTCACGAGAGAGCGTGAAAGCGTTTGTAAAAGATGAAAATATAGTTGAAATTTCCGCTAAAAACCGCAAGGGTATGGATGAACTTACAGCCATGGTAGAGAAAGTTGTCGGTACAGCAGGATTTGACCCGTCTGCACCCCTTATTACCACTGAAAGACAGCGTGGTTGTGTGGTAAAAGCCGTTGAGCATTTGACAGAAGCGCTTGATGGTCTTTCAATGGGTATAACTCCCGATGCAACAAATGTTTGCATCGATTGTGCAGTAGAAAATCTTTGCGTTTTAACAGGAGAAAAAGCAACAGAGACAATTGTTAATGAGGTTTTCAAAAATTTCTGTGTAGGAAAATGATTTGGCGCATAAGCCACTTTTCGCCACTCGAAGTATCTCATACATCATCGTGTCGAGAAAGATGTCTTCTGCATCCAAATCAAGATTTTGCGCATAGATCGTTTTTAAAAATTAGAATTTATAATTTCTTTTATGAATTTTTTGGTTGGGTAATCTAAGATTATCCAACCATATTTTTTTGCTTTTTCAAGGGTTGTATCTGAAAGTTTTGTATTAATATATTTTGCACTTCTTTTCGGGTTGTAAAACAAGCTTCCGCAGGAGAAAAAAGTAATTAAAATATCATCTGTTTCCGGTGGGTTTTCGATAAAAGGAAACACTGCTAAACTCCATTTTTTTTGTGGTGTTAAGCCGTATAAATCCTGAACAGTAAAGGTCCTCCCGGTTGATGTTCCGTCACGCCCCAAAAGCTCCGCAACCTCATAAATTCTCTCGGTATTTTCTTTTTGATAAACCCAGGTTGATAGATTAATTCCCGTGTTGAAATCTGTATATTTTTCGTTGTTTTTATCAATATTATCGCGGTTTAAAAGTACTATTTTACCGCGGGTTTCTTTTAAAGTGGGTATTCGATTTTCTTTATACCAGATAGGGTTATCCTTAAGATATTTCTCAAAAAACACATCAAAAGTTTCTTCCGGACTTGCTCCGTCATCCCTTTTGAAACTGAACAAAATCATTTCCGAAGGATTTTCTGAAAGAAAGTTAGTACAATCTATTATAACCTTATCAAGAGATAAGCTTTCCTTTTTATTTTCAGGATTTTTACAGTCTGCAATACTATGGACAAGTTTGAGTTTATTACCTTCTTTTTCAACGCGGATGTCAAGAAACCGAATCCCTGAATTTAATTGTTGCGTAATGCTCATATCCTGGCATTTTGAGAGGAAAGAGAATTGCACACAACAGGTGCAACTGTCGTGGGTTCCGGGCAGATTAATCTGAGAAATGCCTATAGTATCAGCAAGAGCTTTCATCCACTTTTTCATATAACACCACCATTCTCTTTGTTTACACAATTTTAACATATACACAAACTATTTGCAATAATTGTTATTTATTACATTATTATGCAATAAATTATGGTGTTAAAATGTTGCAAAAAAATGATATCTGTGTTAGAATGTATAAGTTAAACTGCGCAAATTGTGGTTTGCAATAAATAGACATAAAATAAACCGAAACAAAAGAAAGAAGGGTTGTTTTGAGTACGGTTATAAAAAGACTTGTATCATTTGCAAAGAAACATATGAAAGGTTTATTCGTAACAAGCGACTTGATATCTGTTTTTATTGCTTTGGCTTTGGCAACTTACCTGAAATTTGATGCTCCGGTGTTTTTTCCGAAATGGTTTAATAACAATGTATTACTCATTTTAGTCGCGGATGTTATAATTACAGGAATCAGCTTTGTGTTCTTTAAAATTTACAACAGAATGTGGCAATATTTTGTAGCCAAAGATTACACTGTCCTTGTTGGGGCGTTTGCGCTTTCAAAGATAATCGTTATGATTCCGTTTGTGTATATCTGGTTTACATACACACGCTCTTTCCTCACGTTTATGACGCTTTATTCAATTATCTCGTTGTTCTTGTTTATGACCTGCAGAGGAACCGTATTTATAGCATATAACTTGTGGCGTACAAAAATTCTTGCCCCCAAAAGTGATGGAAATAATAAAAGGAAACGAGTTATGATAATAGGCGCGGGTAGTGCAGCGATCCGCCTTATCAACGAGCTCAGAGGTGTAAACAATGTTAATCGCTATCATGTTGTTGCACTTATTGATGATAATAAGAGAAAACAAGGTGAATACCTTAATGGTGTTAAAGTGTATGGCGGAAGAAATGAAATTATAAAAACTGCCAATGAGCTTGATATTGATGAAATATTTATTGCTGTTCCTTCAATCAGTGAGAAAAACAAAAAAGAAGTTCTTGAGCTTTGCAATAAAACAGGTTGCAAGCTTAAAACATTACCCAGAATTACTGAGGTAAAAGAAGGCGAAAGCATAAAATCACAACTTCGCAAGGTTGATTATACAGACCTTTTAGGAAGAGAACAGATTAAACCTGACCTTTCGAAAGTTTTTGAACTTCTTAAAGGACATACCGTTCTTGTTACCGGTGGTGGCGGTTCAATCGGTAGTGAGTTGGTTCGCCAGGTTGCCAATAGCGGTGTAGCAAAGAGAATAATAATTCTTGATATTGCTGAAAACGGAGCTTATGAAATTCAGCAGGAAATAAGAAGAAAACATCCTGATGTAGATTTAAAAGTGCTTATCGGTTCAATTCGTGATGAGAAAAGGCTTTGTGAGATTTTCGAGGAATATAAACCCAGTTTTGTATATCATGCGGCTGCCCATAAGCATGTTCCGCTTATGGAAGACAGCCCTAAAGAAGCTGTTAAAAACAATGTCTTCGGTACATATAATCTTGCAAAAACCGCAGATAAATATGGCGTTAAGCGTTTTGTTATGATTTCAACGGATAAAGCAGTTAACCCCACAAATGTAATGGGTGCAACAAAACGTATTTGCGAAATGATAGTTCAGTCATTTAATAAAATTTCTGAGACTGATTTTGTTGCGGTTCGTTTTGGTAATGTTTTAGGTTCAAATGGTAGTGTAATTCCGCTCTTTAAAGAACAAATTGAAAATGGCGGACCTGTTACTGTTACTCACCCTGACATTATCAGATATTTTATGCTTATCCCTGAAGCAGTATCCCTCGTGCTTCAGGCAGGCGCTTATGCTAATGGCGGAGAAATCTTTATTCTTGATATGGGTTCACCTGTTAAAATCCGCGAACTCGCTGAAAATCTTATCAGACTTTCCGGTCATATTCCCGGAGAGGATATTGAGATAAAATATACAGGTCTTCGAGATGGTGAAAAACTTTATGAAGAGCTTCTCATAAGTGAAGAGGGTATTCAGAAGACACAGAATGACCTCATTTATGTTGCAAGACCTATGGAATTTGATTTTGAAAAGCTCTTTAAGCAATTAGAAGAGTTAAAAGAGATTGTAGAAACTGCACCGCCAACACAAATAGTTGACATTATAAAAGAATTGGTTCCTACTTTTATTCCTAATAATGTTTTGTTTAACCATCAAAATGATGAAAAAGAACAAGAAGAAGTTTGTGTATGAAATAATTGAACTAGCAGATGACTCATTTTCAATCTAAGTTAAATGATTTTTCAACTGTTTTGCTAGATGTTTTGAGAAGATTTGCAAAATAGCACAAGGAATTTTATTTATAAAAACAAATAAACATGCACCCGCCAAGTGGCGGGTGGTTTTTCATATGCGGGCATAGCCCTATGTTCTTCGCGTATGCGTAAACGCATAAGTACGGTCTGCCAGTTGCGTAAGACTGTTACTTGCTACCTGTAAACGGGCCGTATCCACTCATTGTCAACTGGTCACCCATTTGGTCTTCTTTCAGTTGGTTCTGTATATACTCTGCAATTCGGCTTTCGTTCTTCCCTACTGTATCTACATAGTACCCTTTACACCAAAATTCTCTATTTCGGTATTTGTATTTCAATTCGCCGAATTGCTCATACAGCATTGTACTACTCTCTTGATACAGCCATTTTCGGTGGTATCTCAACCAACATATGTATATGGTCTGGACATACTTCCGCCTCTAATATTTTGACGCCTTTCCACTCGCAAAGTTGTCGCAATATTTTATCTATCTCTCTTTTCTTTTGACTGTAAAACACTTTTCGCCTATACTTTGGTGCAAACACTATATGATATTTGCAATTCCACTTTGTATGTGATAAACTGTTTATGTCATTCAATCCCATTTTGAATGCACACTCCTTCGTATTTTTTTGTTGCAGTTGGCAGACCGCAACTCCATTATATCACGAAGGAGTTTTC
>JAZUSD010000032.1:0-2489 GCA_045606545.1 Acutalibacteraceae bacterium
ATCTTTTGTTGCCACTTTGAGCGCACCTCCTATGTTTAAACTCTGTTTTCTATATAATATTCTGTTGCATTTTCTTTATGTATTATTTTAGCCGGATTTCCTATCACAATACTGTGAGATGGAACATCGAAATTTACGAAGGTCAAAGGTGCAATCATTACATCCTCGCCAATTTTTATATTGCCTACAACAACCGAGTTCGTTCCGATCCAACAATTACCGTCGAATGTTGGTGCACCGCGTCGTACACCACGGTTTTCATATCCTATGGTTACTCCCGTGCCTATATTCATGTTTTTTCCTAAGACTGCTTCCGGGTGTATAATAACTCTGCCAGTATGACCTATATAAAATCCTTCGCCGATTTTTGTCCGTGCCGGAATTTGTATATGGGTTTTATATGACATAAGTTTAAGTTTAACTGTATAGTATAACTTCAAAGGCTTGAATTTGCAGGTTTCTGCCTTTCTGAAAAGCGCAATATACTCAAGCTCTGTTGGTCTTAAAAGTCTCCCAATAAAACTTTCGCCCTTTTCTCCATAGTATCTATATAAATCCTTTGAAAACTTATCATTCATAATCTATCTTCCTTACAGAGCTTTTTTCTCCAAAAATATTTTTCTTGTAATAAAATTGTATATTGGAACAAAAACAAGAGCAAAAGCCTTAACCCAAAGATAGTAAGCTGTCATTATTTCTGTTCCAATCCACATTATAAATTGATTTAATAAGAGTCCGCCAATACTGAGAACAACAAAAACCAAAAATTCTTTAACTTTGCTGTTTCCACTGCTCTCAAAAACAAATAGCATACTTAAAATGTAATTTGCTATAACCGATACTGAGAAAGCCACCGCCGATGCTACAAGAATATCAATGTGCATAAATTCTTTCAAAAGCATCAGCACAGCCAAATCAATTAAAGTTGCAATTACACCGACAATACCGAATTTAATCAGCTGCATTATGAGTTTTTTCACTTATCTTCACCTTTTAAAATTTTTCCATATATTCTTTATAAAAAATTTCCGCAGAGGCTATAGGGAGTGCTTTTGAATAATACCACCCCTGGATATAATCACATTCGCTTTCCGAAACCAAAGTGTTTTGTTCTTCTGTTTCAACGCCTTCGCATACAACTTTAAGATTAAGATTGTGTATTAACGATATAATTCCCAGAAACAGCTTTTTCCCGCTTTCTTTTTCAGAGAGCAGAAGAACTTCTCTGTCAATCTTTACTATATCAATCGGATATTCGCATAAACTCATCAATGATGTATAACCACTGCCAATATCATCTAACGCAATATGAAATCCCAATTCTTTCGCCTTCATGATATTATTTCTTGCAACATCCAAGTTTTTCTCAATGGAATCTTCGGTAATTTCCATTATC
Source organism: Acutalibacteraceae bacterium (assembly GCA_045606545.1). Taxonomy (GTDB): domain Bacteria; phylum Bacillota; class Clostridia; order Oscillospirales; family Acutalibacteraceae; genus DTU089. Next base: position 1,397 of record JAZUSD010000032.1, read on the forward strand.
AGCTTGCTTCTGTCAAATTCATACTTTTCTGCTATATTCTTTATTTTGGTAACAAAATCCTTTTCGGATATAGTAATTCGCGTAAAGTTACAAGATATTGTAAGCTCCTCAAAATCTGTTTTAGCCCATTGACTTAGTTTATCACAAACACTTTCAAACATATAATAATCGAACATGGTTATCAATCCAGATTTCTCCATTAAGCCAATATATTTTCCGGGCATAATAACTTCACCTTCTGATGTTTCCCATCTTGATAAAGCCTCACTTGATGCAATCCTCTTAGTTTTGTTATCAACTATAAATTGGAGATGCATCTTAAACTCTTTATTTTTTAATCCATATCTTATTTTGTTAAGAAGAAGCTTCTCGTTCGTGCGATTCTTTATGCCAGATAAAAAGTTTATTAAATTTTTAAAAAATTTCTTACTCATTTTTCATACCTCATCTTTTTTATATTATTACGATATAACATGTAAGGTGCTGTTTTTATGCAAAAAACAAAAAGAGCTGCAACAATCAAAAGTCTACATCCCGACTTTGTATCATTGCAGCTGGACTGGCATAGTTTAAAACCTTAGCCTCTTTGCTTTGCGTCACCGGTTTTCACCGATTTTGCTAAATATTGAACTTAAAATAAGTTTACCACAATGAACTGACTTTGTCAAGCAATCTTTTGATCTCTGGCAAAAACCCAAAGTGTATTATTTACAGAATTTTCTTCATCGCTTAACCTATAAATACTAAGGATTACAGTTTCTCCGTTAGTCTTTTTATATGTAATTCTGGGAGTATTGCCTTCCAAAAGTTGTCTTTTTAGAGCATCGAAATTTAAAAAGTTCATAGTTGCTCTGTGAAACTCAGGTGCAACAGAATCATCTATATACTTAGTTAAAAGCTTAGAAAAATGTTCTTCATTTTCATTATAACCAAGATAGGCAGGCATTAAAATACGATGCGCCTTGTCCGTATCTAAGTCTACACGATATATTCCATTATAGTTTTCTTTCAGAATGGAAATCATCGCATCAATTTCAAGTATACCTGTCTTTGTATGAACATAACCCTTATCATCCATATTCGAGATATTTTT
>JAZUSD010000033.1:0-65059 GCA_045606545.1 Acutalibacteraceae bacterium
AATCCCTGGTTGTCATCGGGTAAAACTGAAAAGCTGCCTGCATCTGCACTCTGATAAGAAACAGCAGGTGCTGATTCCTGTCTTTGAGCGCCGAAATTACCGCCTTCACTCTTGCTGCCGCAGAAAGAAACATTGTCAGCAACAACATCATAAGCGGTGCGCTTGTTACCGTTTTTGTCTTCATAGTTACGAACCTGAAGTGAACCCTGAACAGCAATCATCTGACCTTTTTTGAAAAATCTGGTAACAAAATCTGCTGTTTGTCTCCAAGCAACAACATTAATAAAATCTGCTTTTCTTTCTTCGCCTGCTTTAACATAACCTCTATCTACTGCAACAGTAAATCTTGTTACAGAAACGCCTGATGGAGTCTGGCGAAGCTCAGGGTCAGCTGTAAGCCTACCCATTATAACTGCACAATTAAGCATCTTTCACACCTCTTATTTTTTAATAACCAAAGAACGAAGAACACCATCTGTGATTTTGAGAACACGGCTGAGCTCAGCGGGGAATTCAGCATCACAAGTGTGGTTGTAAAGAACATAGTAACCGTTGTCTTCATCGTTGATAAGGTATGCAAGCTTACGCTTACCCCATTCGTCAACGCTGTCAACTGTACCGTTCTCTGCCATCATCGCCTCGAATTTTGCATGAAGCTCTTTTGCTGCTTCTTCGCCTTTAGCGAGTGAATAGACGATAATTGTCTCATAACTGTTTGACATCGTTTGCACCTCCTTATGGACTCCGGCTCCCATTCACCTATTTGAGAGCAAGGAAATTTTATGCGGTTAAATCTCAATGGACATACCGCAACAGTTACGGATTATAACACCTTTTACACAATAAGTCAAGAAGAATTTTCAAGTTAGGAGTTTGTTTTTGCGTATTTTTAATTATTGAATAAATATGTAAGTCCCATTTCTTTCATAATGGCTGCAATCCAATTATAGAAGAACTCGATAAAATTAATTAAACCAAAGAACTCGAGTTTTTCTGTTGCTTCCTCATCTATAACTCCGTCAATTCCGATTACATAATCTGCGGAAACCAAAGGATTTTCATAATTATATTCTATAGGTCCGCCGTTCATAATCATAAAATTAAAGGTTTTTGTTCCCATTGGTGTTAAAGCTCTGTCCTCACAATAATAATCAATTTGCAGTTGCATATTCTGCCTGCTTACCGCAGGAAGCTTACCTGATACGGGAATACTCACGGATTGACCCGGTGCAAGCGCCTTTATACCCGCAGAGAGAGCTATAAATTCCGAACCTGCAAAAGTAACTGATGTTATTTTAACAGAATATTTTTCTGAAATATTTGTAACAGTCAAATAATTATCTGCGTCCGAAACATAACCTACGGGACTTTTATCAAACTTTGCAAAAACAGTATTACACGCATTTGTGGATGAATAGAACTGAGGGTACGCAGGATCAGAATAAATATCAATTATATCATCTGTTAAAAGAGTTTTCAAAGCAAGAGCTCTTGAATACTTGTCATTGAATGTCATTCCGTGGAAAAGCTCTTCTACATACCAAGTATTTTCTGGAAGATATGCAGCAGATGCATCCACTTCAAAGGACGGTGAAACGTGGTCGTGGGTAGTATCTGAGCAAACAGCCCCACAACCTGTATAGCCATCGTTAAAACGTTGTCCGTAAGGGGCACAGTACGCACCCGTTGCATCATTAACACCAATAATGGCATCAGATTGCTCTTGCGCACCTGTAACGGCAGGAACGCCGTAACCTGCAATAATTGAAATATTCATTCCGTACTCATTAATGCATTTTTGGAGATTTTCCGCCATATTCGGCATTATTTCGTAATGAACAATATCACTTTTGGCAATTATACCTGCATTTTCAACAGGGTCAAGCTCTTTTGCTTTTAATTCATCATAATACTCTTCGGGTATAAAATCCCAGATACTTCCGAAATGCCTAATAAAATCTTTTATAGGTGGAAGAATTGCAGCAATAAGATCATCAAAAAAACCTAACTGCTCTGCTTGAAGAAGCCACTTATAATCATCTTCTGAAATGAATCCGTGTTCAAGGAAATATATAAGATTATATTCATCAAGAGCTACGCTTTCATTCATAATATCGTAAGCAAGCAACGCACCACCTATTGCAGGAACGGTAAGAACTGCATTATCAACATCCTGCTTATAGCCATAAAGAGAAAGGTATGTTGCGGTTACTTGACCGCCATGTGAAACTGCTATGATATTAACCTTATCTTTTCCGGAAAACTCTTTTACCATTTGAATGTAACTGTCAAGCCTTGCGGCACAGTCGAGAACGCTCATTCGCCAATCCGATTGGAAAAAGAAACAGTTCTCTTCACCTATAACAGCAGAAATCTCCTCAAACAAATCAACTTCACCGATAACTTCATCATTGAGTCCATTTTCATGAATATAGCCCATATTTGTAACAGCGGCATTATCGTAAACTATCTTTAAATTTTTAACACTTGAGCCATCAGGGTTACATCTCATATTTCCCAAAAGTTGATTTAACCCGTTTTCAAATTTTAATGTAAAAAGCGTTGGATCGCCATTTGCATACTCAATTATACCTTTTGAAAATTCCGCAATATCGTTAAGCACCAAGGTTAGAATATTCATCATATCAAAATGCCACACACGTTCTGTTGTTCCGTCAGCATTTACCATATCAAGCTCAGAACCACTATAACCTGGAACAAGTATCACAGGATATTCTGAATAATCGCTATATTCCGTATCAACAGCCGCAACCCCTACACTCATAACAGAGAAAAGCATAGTAAGGCAAAGAATAAGTGATATAAATTTTTTAGTCACAAAAAACACTCCTTTTTAACTTTTTTCTCTTTATTTAAAAATTATAACATTACATTATTTTGTTTGCAATTATCAAAAGTAAAAATCATTCACAATATTCAAAAATAATTTTTGTGAAATAAAAAAACTTGACTTTAATCAAAAAAACTATATAATACATAATATATATTATTAAATCGACTACGATGCAAGATGATTTACTGAAGTGGTATTCAGAGAGGAAACGGTTGCTGAAAGTTTCTTACCGCCTTTAAATTTGCTACTTGCGGAGTCTTACTGAAAACAGTACGTTGACGGGCGTTAACCGTCAATTTGAGTGGTGCGTTTTGCACAATTCGGGTGGTACCGCGGTTAATCCCGTCCCGTGTTGTAAAAAAGCGCGCTTTTTTATTTAGTGCAAAGTTCAAAGCGCAAAACGCAAAGTGGCGAAAAAGCCGATTATATAATTGCCGTGCGCAGCACCATTTAATTTTGCATTTTGCATTTTGAATTTTGCATTTTTATGTACCACCCACCGCTAACGCGGTCCCCCCTCTTTTTTGCTAAAGCAAAAAAGAGGGTTAGCTAAAGTAAAAGATTTAATTTTATTAGGAGTGAATAAATCAATGGAATGGACAGGCCTTAACGAATTAAGAGAAAAATATCTTAAATTCTTTGAAAGTAAAGACCATTTAAGACTTCCCAGCTTCCCCTTAGTACCTCAGGGCGATAAGAGCATTCTTCTTATTAATGCAGGTATGACCCCTATGAAAAAATACTTTACAGGTGAGGAAACTCCCCCCAGAAAGAGAGTTACAACCTGCCAAAAATGTATTCGTACACCTGATATTGAAAGAGTTGGTATCACCGCTCGTCACGGAACATATTTCGAGATGCTCGGTAACTTCTCCTTCGGTGACTATTTCAAAAAAGAGGTTATTCCGTGGGCATGGGAATTCTGTACTGAAGTTATGGAAATGGACCCCGATAAAATCTACTGCAGTGTTTATCTTGAAGATGACGAAGCTTATGATATCTGGACAAAAGATGTTGGCGTAAAGCCTGACCATATGGTTCGCTTCGGCAAGGAAGATAACTTCTGGGAGCATGGTCAGGGTCCCTGTGGTCCTTGCTCAGAGCTTTACTATGACCGTGGCGAAAAATACGGTTGCGGTAGCCCTGATTGTAAGGTTGGTTGCGAATGTGACCGTTATGTTGAATTCTGGAACCTTGTTTTCACACAGTTTGAAAACGACGGTAAGAATAACTACACACCTCTTGCTAATCCTAATATTGACACAGGTATGGGTCTTGAAAGACTTGCTTGCATCGCTCAGGATGTAAACAACATTTTCGAGGTTGACACAGTCCAGAACATTATGAAGCACATAATGGAAATTGCAGGTGTTAAATACCACGAAAACGAAAAGAGTGATATTTCTCTTCGTGTTATCACTGACCACATTCGTTCAACAACCTTTATGATTGGTGACGGTGTTATTCCCTCTAATGTTGGCAGAGGTTATGTTCTCCGCCGACTTCTCAGAAGAGCTGCTCGTCACGGCAGACTTTTAGGCATCGACAGACCCTTCCTTGCAGAGGTTTGCGAAACTGTTATTAAAGAAAACGAAAATGCTTACCCTGTTCTTCGTGAAAAGCAGGATTACATTATTAAAGTTATTTCAATGGAAGAAAACAGCTTCTATAAAACCATCGACAGCGGTCTTGAACTTCTTAACGATATGCTTAAGAAAACTGAAGGCACAGTTCTTTCAGGTGCAGACGCTTTCAAGCTTCAGGATACTTACGGTTTCCCCATTGACCTGACCCGTGAAATCGCAGAAGAAAACGGTATGACTGTTAACAACGAAGAATTTGAAAAATATCTCGCAGATGCTAAAGCACTTGCAAAATCCTCACGTAAGGTTGCAGGTACAGAGGGTTGGAAATCTTCCGATATTTCCTTCAAGGAATGCGATGCAACTCAATTCACAGGCTACTCTGTAACAGAGCAGGACGGAAAGGTTCTTGCAATTGCTGCAAATGGTGAAAAGGTTGACTTTATCGGCATTGATACTGATGCAGTTATCGTTTTAGACAAATCCGCATTCTATGCTGAAAGTGGCGGTCAGGTTGGCGACACAGGCACACTTACTGTTAACGGCTCCGTTTTCACAGTTACAAACACAACAAAAACTGCTGAAGGTGTAATTCTTCATCACGGTACTCTTTCAGAGGGCGATGCAATCAACCTTGGTGACACAGTAAGCGGTCAGGTAAATAAATCTCGCCGTCAGGCTATTATGAGAAACCATACTGCCGCTCACCTTCTTCAGGCAGCACTTCGTGAAGCTCTCGGCACTCACGTTGAGCAGGCAGGTCAGCTTGTAAATGAAAACGCGGTTCGTTTCGACTTCTCCCATTTTTCTGCTCTTACTGCAGAAGAAATTGTAAAAATCGAAAACAGAGTTAATGAAATCATTCTTTCTGCTCTTCCTGTTGTTACTGAAGAAATGAGCATTGATGATGCTAAGAAAAAAGGTGCAATGGCACTCTTCGGTGAAAAATACGGTGACACAGTACGCGTTGTTTCTGCAGGAGATTTCTCAACAGAGCTTTGCGGTGGTACTCACGTTTCAAACACAGGCAACATCGGTCTTTTCCGTATTATTTCTGAATCATCTGTTGCGGCAGGCGTAAGAAGAATTGAAGGTGTAACGGGACTTGGAGTTCTCGCTCACCTTGATAAACAGGAAAAGCTTATTCACGATACTGCAAACGCTCTCAAGCTTGCAAATGTTAATGACCTTTGCAACAAAGCAAACGCAGTTGCAAATGAACTTAAAGAAAAAGAAAAAGAACTTTCTGACCTTAAAGCAGAAATTGCAAAGGCAAAAGCAGGTGAGCTTTTCGATAACTTCGTTGAAGTTAATGGCGTTAAGCTTATCACTGCACCTTTAGGCGAGGCAGATGCAAAGGAACTTCGTTCAATGCTTGACTCTTCAAAGGACAAAGGAGACAATATCATTGTTATTCTTGCAGCAGAGCAGAAAGAAAAAGGCACTTGCTCATTCGGTTGCTTCTGCGGAAAAGATGCAATTGCAAAAGGCGCTCATGCAGGTAACATTGTAAGAGAGGTTGCTAAAGTTGCTGGCGGTGCAGGTGGCGGTAAGCCTGATTCTGCTATGGCAGGCGGTAAAGAAATCGCAAAAATCCCTGATGCACTCGCAGAAGCCAAAAACATTATTGAAACCTTTATTAAATAAAAACTAAATAGAAATTAAACCGGTTGATGTGCAAATTAAAACACCAATCGGTTTATTTCATTTTCTACCCATATTCTTTTTCAACTCGCACTACTTATAACCATATGATTATATTTATCAAGATAATCTCATAATAATGCTACGATATGAATAACCATTCAGTTATAGAGGTAGCACTATGGCACATTATAGAAGAATAAAGGATTTAAGAGAAGATAACGACAAAACCCAAATGGAAATTGCTGAATATCTCGGAATGAAGCAGCCCCAATACCACCGATACGAAACAGGAACTCGCGATATTCCCACTGATATTTTAATTGCTTTAGCTAAATACTATAACACAACAACCGATTATATTTTGGGTCTTACAGATACTATTGAAAAAAAGCAAAAATAAATATATTATATTCACACCAATAATTATTAAGGAAGTGTTTTTATGGATTGTATTTTTTGTAAAATCGCTGCGGGCGAAATCCCTGCAACAAAGGTTTATGAGGATGATACCGTTGTTGCCTTCAATGACCTTGAACCACAGGCACCAACACATATTCTTGTAATCCCCAAAGCACATATTTCTTCTGCCGCAGATATAAACGAAGAAAACAGTGCAGTAATATCTCATATTTTTGAGGTTATTGCAAAGCTTTCGAAGGACCTTGATATGACAAATGGTTTCCGCGTTGTTAACAACTGCGGTGACTCTGCAGGTCAGACTGTTAAACATATTCATTTCCATGTTATGTCAGGAAGAAAATTCACTTGGCCCGCAGGTTGAGTTTTAATGAGGTAATACTATGAAAAGACCGATGCTTGTTTCAGGCACAGCAATTGGGTGTGTCACCGCTTTCCTTGTTCTTTTCGGAATGGGTGCTCTCCCCTTTCTGCTCCTGGGCGCAGTATCGGTCTTTGTTATTTATTTTATAAAACCACTTAAGCTAAGAGAAAAAATAATCATACCAACAATTTGCATTTCTGTATTTCTCAGTTGTATATTCTTTTCGGTTTATCACTTTTCAAAAATCACCCCTGCAACAAAGCTTGATAAAACAATCACCGATGTTTCAGGCAAAATTATTACCACGCCACAAAAAACTGCTTACGGTATAAATTTCATATTAAAAGCCGATAAAATCGGTAGCGATGACCAATCAACAAAAGTTCAGGTATTTCTTAACAACGATAACAGCATAGATTTAAAGCTCTATGATTACATATCTCTCCCGAATACAAAACTAACCGTTGTTCATAACGAATACAACAAACCCGATGCTAATTCAATCAGCGATAACATCATTCTTGAAACCGAAACAAAATATTATAATTATCTTTGGGAAAGTGAGAAAACCCCCTATTACTACTGCTTACGCTTAAAAGAAATTGTATCAGAACAAATAAAATCCTATCTTCCCGAATATTATTCAGGTTTTATTCTCGGTATGCTTTTCGGTGACAAAACCGAACTTGATGCGGATATAGTAAACGACTTTCGCGCAACAGGAATCGCTCATCTTCTTGCGGTTTCAGGCCTTCACACAAGCACCTGGTGCGCTTATATAATCTCATTTTTAAAGCTTTTCAAGGTAAAAGAAAAAACTCGAAATATTTTCTGCCTCTTATTTCTCGTTTTATTATGTATTGTTTCTGCTTTCACGCCATCGGTTATGAGAGCTTCGATTATGATGGCGGTGATTCTTTTTGCGCCATTCTTTAAGGAAGAACAAGACCCTTTAAATTCTCTGGGCTTTGCTGTAGCTGTTCTCTCCCTTCACAATCCTTACATAATAAACTCTGTCAGCTTTCTTCTTTCTGTTTCTGCAACATTAGGTGTTCTGTGCTCCATTTATGTTATTGCAAAAATGAACCCGTTAATTAATAAAATAAAGCCAAAGCTTTTGAGAAAAATCGCAGATTGGCTGTCTAACAACATAACCACCTCAGTTTTTGCAGGACTTTTCACTCTTCCTGTCTCTGCTTATTTTTTTGGAGTGTTCAGCACTGTTTCACCTTTGACAAATATGTTGTGCGTTAAACCTGCATTCTGGAGTTTAATTTCAGGCGTAATCGCAACTGCAATTTCGTTCATTCCACAGAACATCGCCCAAACGATTGCAATCTTCATTTTTAAAATCTCAACCTTATTTGCAGACTTTGTAACAGGTATTGCAAATATTTTTGAAAAATTCAAATTCTGCACATTGCCAATACATAAGGAATATTTTCTTTTAGCTATTATTTTAATAGCTCTTATTATAATTTTTGCTTTCCTTATTTCTAAAATGACTCAACATAAAACAAAGACGTTAATTGTTATTCCTGTTTGTTTTATAGTTTTTTCTTTGTGTATTCTTTTACCCTGCACAGAAATTCTCCCTGCAACGCTTTATGTAACAAATGTTGAAAATGGCATTAATGTGACTCTTCGGCAAGGTTTAAAATATTCTCATTTTAATTTCGGTGCAAATAACTGCAACATTTATTTCCAATCACTTCCCAAAGCAAAATGTGAAAGTCTCGAATTTCTTTATATAGGTAAATCCGATGAAGCTACTAATAGATTAACAAAAGATTTGTTCTTCTATAAGCCTCAGACTACTGTAATAACAGAATTTGCAAAGGGCGGTTTAAATGAAAGCAGTATCAGTTCACCCCAAAACACAATAATCTCAAATTCATATACTCATAGGTTTAATAATGAAAATACTGTTCAGGTTGTTGACACATACCCTGCCTCTTGTGTTATAATAAAGGGAAATAGAAAAACTGTTTTAATTTCTAACGGCAATAGCAGTGATTTATCCTCACTTTTCGAAACCTACGGCAATCCTGATATTCTTGTTCTTTCTGAGGATTTGCCTGAGAAGCTGCCCAAAGATATTGAAACATTAATAATCAGTAGTGATAGTGATATTATTTTAAATAAAAATCTCTCTGCACTAAAAAAACAAATCAAAAATCTCTATACCACCGCAGAAAATGGTGATATAAAAATCATTCTATAAAGGAGTAAAACAATGCTTTTAAATGAAGAAACTCTGAAAAAACAAATAAAAAGCGGTGAATTTTCTAACCTTTATCTCCTTTACGGCAATGAGGGATATTTAAAACAGTTTTATGCTAATCAGATCTGCAATAAATCCGTCAGCAAGGATTTTGCTGACTTCAACTTGAAAAAGTTGGACGGCAAAGACACAAATCTTAACGAAATTTACGATTGCACCACCTCATTTCCGATGATAGATAACTACACCTGCACTCTTGTTAAGGATTTTCCATTAAACACCTATATTGGCGACAGAGGCAAAATAGATGAAGAGCTCCATACAATTCTTGCGGATATTCCCGAAACCTCAATCCTTGTTTTCTGGATGGATACAATTGAGGTAGATGAAAAAAACAGTAAATGGGTAAAAATTGTTAAAACCTTTGAGGAATTAGGTTCAAGTGCTAAAATTGATAAGCGAACACGCTCTGCACTTGAAAAATTACTTGTTACCTCTGCTGCAAAGAAAGACTGTACCCTTTCACGCGATACCGCAGGCTATATGATCAACCTTGTTGGTGAAGATATGAGCACCTTGCAAAACGAGCTCAATAAAGTTTGCGCCTTTGCAGGCTCCGGTGAAATTACAAGAAAGCATATTGACGAAACCGTTATTGTCAGCATTGAAGCAAAAATCTTCAATCTTTCAAGAATGATAGCAAAAGGCGAAGCAGACCAGGCATTTGAAACTCTCGGAAATCTGTTCAAGCTTCGTGAAGAGCCTGTTATGATTTTAGCGGTGCTTTCAAAAGCATTCGTTGATATGTACCGTGTTAAAGCCGCCAAGGAAAAAGGTGTTTCTTACACTACTCTTGCAGATGCATTTCCCTCAACATATAAGGGCAGAACCTTTATTCTTGATAATGCCGCTCGTGACGGTGCAAATTATTCTATAACACAGTTAAAGAACGCACTCACTATTCTTTCGGACACAGACCGCCGTTTAAAATCCACAAATGAAGATGGAAAAATCGTACTTGAAGAGCTTATTTTAAGGTTGTTGAGAGTTTAATGATAAAAATTGACAGAGTTGTCATTGTAGAGGGCCGCTATGATAAAATCAAGCTTTCCTCTGTGATTGACGGAATAATTATAGAAACCGACGGCTTCGGCATTTTCAACGATAAAGAAAAGCAAAAATTAATAAGAAAACTTGCGGAAACTAAAGGTCTTTTAATACTTACCGACAGCGATTCCGCAGGTTTTAAAATTCGTTCTTTTATTCGCGGAATTGTACCCAATGAGCAAATAAAACACGCCTATATACCTGATATTTTCGGAAAAGAAAAAAGAAAAACGGAACCCTCCAAAGAGGGAAAATTAGGCGTTGAGGGCGTAAAGGTTCAGGTTATAATCGACGCTCTTGAAAAAGCAGGAGTTTTCTGCGAAGAAAGTAAAAAAACAGAACGTAGAGAAATAACAAAGCTTGATTTATATGAAGATGGTCTTTCAGGAAAACCCGATAGCGATGCTTTAAGGAAGAAACTACTTAAACATCTGGATTTACCCGAAAGACTTACATCAAATGCACTTGTGCAAATATTGAACACATTTCTTACTTTTGAAGAATATAAAAAGGCTATTGAGGAAATTAAAAACAATGGTTAACAAAAACGATGAATTCAAATTAAATATAACCGGCTACACCTCAGAGGGTGGCGGTGTTGGTAAATTCGACGGACAAGCAATTTTCGTGGAAAATACCGCTGTTGGTGATGAAATTCTCTGCCATATTATAAAGGCAAAGAAAACTTATGCCATTGGTAAGGCAATGAAAATTATAAAGCCATCAAAGCACAGAATTGAGCCTGAATGTGATGCTTTCAAAAGCTGTGGCGGTTGCTCTTTCGGTCATATAAAATATGAAGAAGAGCTCAAATATAAAGCTCAAAAGGTTGAAGCTGCTTTCAAAAGAATCGGTGGTCTTTCTCCCCAATTCAAGCCTATTATTTCTTCACCTGAAACTACCCGCTATCGCAACAAAGCTCAGTACCCTGTAAGAAGAGAAAATGGTATTCTTAACATCGGCTTTTATGCTAAAAAAAGTCACCGTGTTATTGATGGTGGCGATTGCCTTTTGCAACCGATAGATTTCACAAAGATTATTGAAATCTTTAAAAATTGGATTAATGAAAATAATATAACCGTTTATAACGAAGAAATCGGTATTGGTCTTCTTCGCCATATTTATTTAAGAAAAGCTTTTGCAACAGGCGAAATTATGGTCTGTGCCGTGATTAACGGAGTAACTCTTCCCAATAGCGAAGAGCTTTTAGAAAAGCTTAAATCAGTTGACGGATTTAAAACATTAGTAGTAAATATCAACCGAAAAAAAACCAATGTGGTTCTCGGTGAAAAATGCCTTAACCTTTATGGTGACGGCTATATTACCGATATTCTCTGCGGTGTAAAAATCAAGCTCTCTCCCCTTTCATTCTATCAGGTCAACAGAAATGGCGCAGAGCTTCTCTATAAAAAAGCTGCCGAATATGTTGCACCAAAACCAGACCAGACCATTCTTGACCTTTATTGCGGTACAGGTACAATCGGTCTTTCAATGGCAAAATCTGTTAAAGAATTGATTGGTGTTGAAATCATTCCCGAAGCAATTGAAGATGCAAAGGTTAATGCAAAGCTTAACGCAATTGAAAACGCTCGTTTCATTTGCGGTGATGCAAGTGTTGCGGCAGAAGAGCTTAAAAATGAGGGTATCAAACCCGATACAGTTATTCTTGACCCACCAAGAAAAGGTTGTGCAGAAGAGCTTTTAAAAACTGTTGCAGAAATAAACCCCAAGAAAATTGTTTATGTTTCCTGCGACCCTGCAACCCTCGCCCGAGACTGCGCAAGACTTTTGGATTTAGGTTATATGGTGCAAGAGGTTACACCAGTTGATATGTTTCCGAGGACAAGTCATGTAGAGTGCGTAGCTCTGCTATCGCACTCTTCGATATAAATCCTATGGATTTTCGATATGTCTAATGACTCGATATACCTTCGGTTCGATATGTGCCGTTGGCACGAGATAATAAAGATTTATATCATATCGAATTTAGCAACGCTAAATATATCGAATTTTGTCTTGCAAAATATATCGAACAAGCTCGCTTGTATATCGACAAAAAGAAGTTTGCTATGGAACAAAATAAAAAATCAAAAATGGTGTATTTATGAATAAAGCAATTGAAGAAAACTTCGTAAATAGTTATATTATAAAAAATAAGCGTGACCGAATACTCTTTGAATTGTGTGGCAAAAAACGCAGGAATGCCATTGACAGATTCTCCCACCATTCAGACAATCTTCTCATCGAAGCGAAAATTAAATTAAAAGGCCAATACATTTCAGAAGATTTACGACACGTTGTTGCCACAACGGATAATCACAAGTGTTATGTCATTTCTTATTCCCAAGAGTTAGATGGGAAAGAGTTCAATAAGAATGAGATACTTAACCTTATGTTAGGTTGCGGAATGCCATCAATTGCTATTTTTGACAACTTTGCAATCATTGAAACAGAACAGGAACAAGGACCGGCAGTCAAATATTTGCTTCAAAAATAAGAGATTATATATTACTCCACAAGAAAGGAAATTGATATGGTACAAGGTCTTACACGCCGAGAGCGTGAAATTACAGATATCGAAGAAATTATAAAAATTCTTGAAAAAGAGAACATTATACATATCGGTCTTGTTGATGGTGACGAGCCTTATGTTGTTCCTATGAACTACGGTTTCACAATGGAAGAGGGCAAGCTGACCATTTATCTCCACGGTGCAACCGAGGGCAAAAAGCTTGATTTAATAAGAGCTAATCCCAAAGTATTTTTCTCTATTGAGAGTGAAATTATCGCTTTTTCAGGTGGTAATATCGCTTGTCAATACGGAACATCCTATTCTTCCGTTATGGGTAAAGGTGTTGCAGAAATTCTCGAAAACCCGGAAGATAAAATGGCAGGACTTTCGCTTTTTATGAAATCTCAGACAGGACTTGATTTTCAGTTTAATGAGAGAATGGTAAGTGCCGTTGCAGTTATAAAAATTGATGTTTCAGAATACACTGCAAAGCACAGACCAATTCCCATTCAGAATCAGAAACAATTAGAAAAATAAAAAATATAGAGTTGTAAAAAACGATTAGTTTTTTACAACTCTTTTTATTAGGGGCTTGGGAAAAAGATGCAGAACGAACAAACCGAGTCCCGATAAGGCTTCAGACTTATCGGGATTTGCCCGAAGGCGTACAAAGGTACGTCGAGTGGCGAGGTTTGTTTGTAGCATAAAACGCTACTTTTTATGACATTTATGATTTTGGAATATTTTTAAGGGCTTTAACAGGTTGGTTCACCTATCAAAGCCCTTATCTTTTGTAGTTTTATGCGGTCTGCGCTTTTTAACTGCCCCTAATCATCTTTCAACCGATTTTGCGGTAATAATGTTACCGTCTGCAGATTTATAAGAAATCTTAACCTTATCGCCGGTGTTGAGGATTACAACCGAATCATCATCAGAAGCGGAAATTGCATAATAAGTTTTGTTGCCGTCAAGAGCGATATAATAAACACTGTTGCCGTTAACAACTGCGGAGCGGATGTCTGTAATAACACCCTTTACTGTTTCAAGCTTTGCAGGTTCTTTATTTTCTGTGTCGCCACTTGTTTCTCCACCTGCTAAAGCATCAGGAAGAACTGCGTCATAAGTTATTTCAAGAACCTTCTTTGTGCTTGTTTTAACCTTGCTTACATAAGATTTAAGGCAAGCTTCAAGATCGGGGTTAGCATCGTCTTCACTTCTTACAGCGTCCTGAACACGCTCAACGCTTACCATTGCATAGCTCTTAACAACGTCGTTGTCTTTAAGTGCCATAAAGTAAGTTGCTTCGCCGTCAAGGTTAAGAAGAACAGGGAACGTTGCTTTCCAGCCCTTATCGGAAACGATACCCTCTGCAGATGTCTGAGCACCTTTCTCAGTAGTACCAGAAATTCTCTGGAAAACAGCTTCCTTAGTACGCTGGTTGATAATTGCAAAACCAACGATAGAGTCGTCATTGGTAACAGATGTAACACCTGTGTAAAGCCAAACGTCATCACCGCTTGCAATGTAGCTTGAGCCATCTGTTGTAGAAACAACACCACTCTGACCGATATAGCCGTTAATGAAACCGCCTGAATATTTACCGTAGTAATTATACTGCTGAACAAGAAGGTCATCAGAATAAATCTGGTCAATCCACTGAATTTCTTCATTGGTTTTAACCTCTTCAATGTCATAGTATTTAATATTGTTCTTATCACAAGCATCAACAAGAACAACACCTATAACATCTGTACCGCCGATAAGACCAACTGTTTTATCAACTCTTTCGCAAACCCACCAAGGATGACCATTCTCATCAATTTCAAGTGAGGGTGTGCCAAACATATATGTTGGATATGCAAAGCGAAGCACACGGGAAAGCTTCTCGTTAAAATATTCGCTTGTTGAAACCTTAATATTAGGAAGGCTCATATCTTTAAGAACAACTGCATTTGCTTCCTGAGTGTACATATTAACTGCAAGATAAGCAGGAAGACCGTCACGAGTATTCTTCAACCATTTGAAAACATCGCCGTATTTGAGAGGGAAAATTCTGTAAGGATTGCCCTGATAGTTAATCTGAGTTGAATAAGCTTCGTCAATAACGAACTGAGAAACCCATTCAGAAAGGTCACCAAGCTTTTTGTTTGCAAGGTTGAGAGCAACATCCTTATCAACCATAGGAACACTGCTGAAATCCTTAAGGCTTGTTATTGTTGTGATACTGTCTTCTGTTTCACCGAAATCTTCAGTTTTAACCTCAATAATCTCACTATAATCTCTTGCACGGAAAAGTGCTGCAGAAGTAAGATAACCAACACCGAGAATAAGAGCAAACACAAGACCGATTGCAACAGGAACAATGGACTGCCTTTTAACATAGGTAATGTATTCGGGTTTAATGAATGCCTTTGAGGTAAGGAAAATCATTGCAACATAAATTGCAATAACAACTGCAATAAAGTAGTAAAAATCAAGGGATTTGAAGTTCAATGCAGGAAGCATCATATAATAAGCAACTGCACCGCCGATGATTGTTACTATAAGGCTGATTATGATTTTGAGAACTTTTCTGTCCGGAGGGATGACAACCTCTTTAGGTCTGCCTTTACCGGAGAAATCCACTTTAATAGGATCCATTTTGACAACTCCTTTTAAAAAGAAATATCTATTGTTCAAACTATAATTATATATTATAGTTCAATTAATTACAAGTGCTATTTATTAATATATTATTGTTCTTCAGGCATTTTCCAATCGGAAACTGAAGAATAAAGACTATTGCTGTCATCAATCCCTGTTATATTGGGATTTACAGATACAACAGATTTTCTGTAAAAGAGAGGAAGAAAAGGTATATTCGCGCTGAAATTCTCAACAAAAACCTTTGTGGTGCTTTCACCGCTTTTCAACATTGAATAAATTTCAAACATTTCTTCCTTTATTCCGTAATTAAGCTTTCCCTCTTTTGAGAAAAACTCTGAAAGGTCACCGTTATTTGTTAACTTTGCTTCACCAATATAGAAACTATAATGACCTTCATCCAAAGCAAGAATAAAATCTTCACTTTTTTTGTATTCTCTCAATTTTACTCCAAAACCTAATTTTTCAAGCTGCGTTTTAAAATTTTCTGCAACATTAAGCTTATACGGATTTTCCGTGCAAACAAGAATATCGACTCTTAAAGAGGTTGAACCATTGGAACGAATACCCTCGGAATTAACCTGGTCATAACCATTGCGTTCAAGAATATCAATTGCTTTTTCAAGATTACCGCTTTCGCCAATAAGTTCCATTCCATCTAATTCGTAATAACCGTTTTTAAATGGTGTTACTGTAGCCGTACTCTGCCCCAGATATGATGAGGATGCAATTATTTTTCTGTCAATACCGATATTAACCGCCTGACGAACCCAGTCAATTGATGTAACTGTTCCCGCCCATTGTGAGTTTACACCAACAAAAATTAAATTATCAAGTCCAACTGAAACAGTTTTTGAAGAAAGGTTAATATACTCCTCAGAGTTCAAGTTATTTTTATAAACGCTGATTTTATTAGCTTTAAATGGATAAATGGGACTTGAAATACCCGCCATATCATACAAAGCGATTTTTTCATTCCAAGTGTTTTTATAATCTCTGTGATGTTTATTTACCTGCAGATAAGTAGCATCCTTAGATTTTTCAATAGTGTATTTTCCTGTCCCTATATAAGAACCATCATTACTTTTAGCAATCGGGAAATCCAACGCATTCAACGCCATAGGGTCGTCACTTTGCAAAGTGAATTTTATTGTAAAATTATCAACAAGAGTAATTGAACTGAAGTTGGAAAGCTGAGCTTTATAAAAATCACTGCTTTTCGCTTTTTCATAAGAGGATTTAACATGAGATGAAATAAATTCTCCACCATCGCTGAATTTAATCCCCTGCAAAAGTTTTACAGTAACAGTTTTGCCGTCAATTTCACCACTTAAGGCAAGTTGCGCTTTTCCCTTGCCGTTATCAGTGGCAGTGAAAAGGCTTTCATACATTACGGGTAGCAAATCTCTGTTGAGAGCGCTTTCTGTTTTATAGGGGTTAAACCCTGTAGCGCTTGTATAAGGCAAGGAAATATTTGAGGTAACAACCGGAGTTGGTAAAACATAGCTCTCATCAGTTGTTGTTTCATTGCCTGTATTGTTGCTGTCACAAGAGCAAAACGCAAATAAAAGAGCAAGAACAAGAAATATTGAAACAAGTTTTCTCATCTTATATTCACCCTTTCTATTGAATTTGCTTTGCCTGTTTTCTCATCAATATCAATTAAGCAACCCTCTATTGAGTACTCTCCTTTTGCATTTTCAAACCTTACAGGAAGATTACTTCTGAATTTCTTTATCGTAAGTTCAGGTTTAATACCCAGAACTGATTGAACCGGACCGCACATTCCTAAATCCGTGATATATGCAGTGCCCTTTGGTAAAACCTGTTCATCTGCAGTCTGCACATGGGTATGGGTTCCCACAACTGCAGTAACCTTACCGTCAAGATAAAAACCCAACGCTCGTTTTTCCGCAGTAGCTTCTGCGTGAAAATCAACAATAATTGTTTTACAATCGTCAGTTTCAACCAGAGCCTTATCTATTTCCCAAAAAGGATTTCCGAGAGGCTCGGAATAAACCGTCCCCAGCAAATTGATTACCGCAACACGAAATCTGCCTTTATCAATTATTCCCACGCCCTTACCGGGTGCACCTTTCGGGAAATTATACGGTCTGATAACCGGCACATTTTCATCAAGATATTCCATTATTTCAGGTCTTTTGAAAGTGTGGTTACCCAGAGTTATAAAATCCACTCCGCTTGAAAAAACCATATCGCAAGATCCGGGCGTTACACCATTACCCTGAGCGGAATTTTCACCGTTCGCAATGCATACATCGATATTATTTTTTCTTTTGTAGTCAGGAAGCTTCCTCATTAAAAATTCACAACCACCCTGACCAACAACATCGCCTAAAAAAAGCAAGCGCATAGTTTTACCATCGTTTCTATATATAGATTCAGAAAAAGCGAAACCCACCGTAGCAGGAAGGTTTCGCCAAATTTTTATTCTTTATTTCGCAAATTCAATTGCTCTGCTCTCTCTGATTACATTAACCTTAATCTGACCGGGATATTCAAGTTCATCTTCAATTTTCTTAACAATATCTCTTGCAAGAAGAACCATCTGGTCATCAGTAACTGCATCGGGCTTAACCATAATGCGAACCTCGCGACCTGCCTGAATAGCAAAAGAATTATCAACACCGGGGAAGGAGTTTGTAATCTCTTCAAGCTTCTGCAAACGCTGAATGTAGGATTCGATATTTTCACGTCTTGCACCGGGACGAGCAGCAGAAATAGCATCTGCCGCCTGAACAAGGCAAGCAATAACAGTTTTTGCTTCAACATCACCGTGATGTGCCTGAATAGCATGAATAACCTGTTCGTTTTCTCTGTTCTTTTTAGCAATCTCAACACCAAGCTCGATGTGAGTACCCTCTTTTTCGTGGTCAAGGGCTTTACCTATATCGTGAAGAAGACCTGCACGCTTTGCGAGCTTAACATCCGCACCCATTTCAGCCGCCATAAGACCTGCAAGGTAAGAAACCTCAAGAGAATGGTTAAGAACATTCTGACCGTAACTTGTACGATATTTAAGCTTACCGAGAAGTTTAACAAGTTCACCATGAAGACCGTTAACGCCTGCATCAATAACAGCCTTTTCACCGGTCTGCTTAATGGTCTGCTCAACCTCACGTTTTGATTTTTCATACATTTCCTCAACGCGAGCAGGATGAATTCTGCCATCGGAAACGAGTTTTTCAAGAGTAAGTCTTGCAATTTCACGTCTTACAGGCTCAAAGCAGGAAACTGTGATTGCTTCGGGAGTATCGTCAATAATAAGGTCAACGCCTGTAATTGTTTCAATTGTTCTGATATTTCTACCTTCACGGCCAATAATACGGCCTTTCATTTCATCATTGGGAATTGTAACAACAGAAACTGTTGCCTCTGCAGCGTGGTCAGCAGCGCAACGCTGAATTGCACCTGAAATGATTTCACCTGCGAGAGTATCCATATCGTCCTTGAGCTGTTGCTCATAGTCAAATATTTTAGCAGCTTTTTCGTGAGCGAGCTGTTCTTCAAGAGTTTTGAGAATAACCTCTTTAGCCTGCTCTTTAGTGTAACCGGAAATTCTTTCGAGGATTTCAAGCTGACTCTTTTTAAGAGACTCAACTTCAAGCTCTTTAGCTTCTAAATCTTTAACTTTCTGAGCTAAAGCTTCCTCTTTCTTTTCCTGATTTTCAATTTTCTTGTCAAGACTTTCTTCTTTCTGAATAAGTCTTCTTTCCTGACGCTGAACTTCTGATCTTCTTTCGCGTAAATCCTGTTCAGTTTCAGATCTCAATTTGTGAATTTCATCTTTGGCTTCAAGAATTGTTTCTTTCTTCTTCTGCTCTGCCTCTGTCATTGCATTGTTTACAATTCTAGCGGCTTCTTCTGTAGCAGAGCCAATGGCAGCTTCCGCAACTTTTTTACGGTGAGCGCCGCCGACAACAAATCCCACAACGCCGAATACTACTGCAGCGGCAATAATAAGTCCGATTGCTAATCCGAGATTCATTTTATCGGTGCTCCTTTCATAAATAAATTAAAATAAAAAAAACAAAAATGACCGAAAATGCAAAAGCACTTTCCGCCATCGAAATTGCGATAAAAGAAATAGAAATCCAATTATCGCCTATAATAAAAGTTTTGTCGCAGGAATTCACATTCGTGCGGGATATATCTATATTAAAAAATATAAAAACAACTAATAAATACGCAAAAATCAATCATAAAAAGTAAAAATCTATGTAAATTTCAGGATATCTATTAAGAAAAATATATAAAAATATAAATAACAAAACGATTATCATATCATACGGATAGTGCATTATTGATATAAATAACACATCATCTCGTACATTATAATAAAAAATGCACCAATAGTCAAGAAAAAATCAGGACCAAATTAAAAGTTTTTTGTAAAATAATGTCATTATTTTTCTTTTATGACATTATTTTTCTAAACTTATTACAAAATACTCTAAAAATCTGCACTTGCTACCTCTTTTTTCCAACTCTTCCGTCATATTGTATAATTCCCTATAAAAATATATATCAAAAGCAATACACATTTTCATTTTTTTCGTTTTTGTGCACAAAAAAACACTCTTCAAATTTGCTTGAAATATATATTACATTATAGTATAATTATCGTGGATTTTTCGCATTTGTTCGAAAAGTTAAAAATCAATATCTGATAAGGAGAGATATTATGGTTATCAACTGGCGACACAAAGCATTGGCATGCATAATCGCATTATTATGCGTATTAAATGCAAGCCCGTTTGCTTATGCGGCAACTACAGAAACTTTGCAAGATGACGCTCGGGTTATTGAAACCCGCACCGTAACTTCCAAAGCTACTGTAACCAAGAAAACTGCATTAAAAATAACAAAGCAGCCTTCTTCGGTTACAAAACCCAAAGGCAAAACAGCTAAAGTAACTGTTACTGCCAAAGGTGACGGACTTAAATACTATTGGTATTACAAGGATGCAGGTGATTCTAAATACACCCGTACTACAAAATTCAAGTCAGACACCTATTCTGTAAAAATGACTAAAGCACGTAATAAACGCAAAGTTTATTGCGTAATAAAAGATAAATACGGTAATGAAGTAAAAACTAAAACCGTAACTCTTTACATGGGTAACCCATTAAAAATTACAGAACAACCTGAGTCTGTTGTTGTGGCAAGCGGCAAAACTGCTAAAGTAAGCTTCACCGCAACCGGTGACGGACTTAAATACACCTGGTATTACAAAGATTCAGGTGACAGCAAATATACCCGTACATCAACATTTAAATCAAACTCTTATTCTGTAACTATGAGTAAAAAGCGTAGCGGCCGCAAGGTTTACTGCATAGTTAAGGATAAATATGGCAACAAAATAAAAACAGATGTTGTTACATTGACCAAGGGTAACGTAGCAAAAATTACTAAACAACTCTCTTCAGTCAGCGTTCACAAGGGAGAGATTGCAAAAGTAAGTTTTACTGCAAGCGGCGACGGACTTAAATACACCTGGTACTACAAAGATGCAGGAAAAACTTCATTTACAAAAACAAAAACCTTTAAAAGCAATTCTTACTCTGCTGAAATTAATGATAAAAGAGACGGCAGACAGGTTTACTGTATTGTAAAAGATAAATACGGTAATTCTGTAAAAACAAAAACTGCTACTCTTTCTTCAGCTCATAAATTAGGTTCATGGGAAGTTTACAGAGAAGCAACTGCCGAAAAAGAAGGTATAGAGAGAAGATATTGCAGCAAGTGCAGTTATTATACAGACCGCGCTATTGCAAAGCTTCCTGCTGTTTATTATATTACCGTAAACCTTGGCGCATCTGACAGTTACAAATTCGGCGTGCCAAAAAGCGGAAAATATCAACTCAGTCAGCCTTCAAAGGATGGCTACACCTTTAAAGAATTCAAAGATTCAAACGGCAACACCTTCCCTCTTGAAGGAACTATCAAAGAAAACATAACAATTGATGCTGTATGGGGACTTGACGGCACCAATACATTGCAACAACTTATTAACCGCACTAACGCAGGTGTAGAAACAATTGTAATCACATCAGATATTGTTTTAAATAAACCTGTTTTCATCTCCTATAACACTACAATATATTCAGACGGAGACCATACTATCACCCGTGCACCCGACTACACAGGCGATATGTTTGTAGTTGGTGTTACAAAAGACGGCAAAAGCGCTACATCGCTCCACCGCGAAGCTCAATTAACCCTGGGTGGCGGAAGCGGTATGCTTACAATTGATGGTAACAGAGATAATGTAACCGGTACGGTAAAAGGTAGTGCTGTATTCGTTTGCGAAAGCTCTACACTTAATTTGTACGATGGCGTAAGCATTATCAACAACATCAAGTCAGGAAATGAACGAGTTTTCAATTTCAGCGACTATATCAGCAACTCAACCGCTGAACGTGCAGGCGGTGCAGGTATTTTAAATATCAATGCAACCGTAAATATGTACGGCGGTCTTATTGACAACAACCGTATTTCAACAGAGCATACTATTGTTAAGAACGAAGATGGTACTGAAACATGGTATGAATTAAATGGTTGCGGTGCCGGCGTATATAACCGCGGTTTATTCTATATGTATGGCGGTACAATTTCAAATAGCGAAGGCTTGCGCGGTGGCGGTTTCTATAATGACAGAATAGCCTACCTTGTTTCAGGTACTATTTCTGACAACATCTCTCATTATTACGGTGCGGCTGTTGCCTCTTCTTCAGGCCAGAACTCCGAGTTATATATCGGTAGTGAAGGCGAAGGCGAAACAATGCTCTTTAAAAACAACCATTCTATAAGAGCAGGTGGCGCACTTTATTCAAACACAAGCAGTCCTATTGTTATTTACGGTAACACCGAATTCATAAACAATAGCTCTGAATCAAGCGGCGGTGCTATTTATACCGCAGGTCCTCTTACAATTTCAGATACATTATTTGAAGGCAACTCTTGTGTATATAGCGGTGGTGCTATTTACCACTTCTATACAAAAGCTGAATTCACTCGTCGCTTCTTGACCCTTGCAGATTGCGAATTCAAAAAGAATAATGCAAATCTTGGCGGCGCAGTAATTTTAAGTGCATCCGATACTGTTTCTGATACAGGTATGGGAACATATGCAACAATTACAAACTGCAAATTCGAGGAGAATAAGGCAAACTCTCTTGAAACCGCTAACGGAAATGGTGGCGCACTCTATATTACAAGAAAGAGCGAAGCTGTCATTGATGGTTGTATCTTCAATAAAAACAGTGCAGATGTTAATGCAGGTGCTGTTGCAATCCACAGTAATTCAAAGGTAGATATGAAAAATTGTGAATTCAACGAAAACAGTGCAAGCCTTGGTGGTGCTATGTACACCTCATCAAATGCAACTGTTGATATGAAAAATATCAAGTTCAACTCAAACAGTGCAAAGCTTGATGCTAAAGGTAGCGGTGGTAACGGTGGGGCCCACTATTTATACGAAGCTAACGTAACTTATGACAATGTTGACTTCACAGGTAACCACGCCGCAAACCATGCCGGTGCTGTCTATCAAGGTGCTTGTCCCCTTACAATTGACTCAAGCTGTGAGTTCAATGAAAACAGCGCTGATAATCACGGTGGTGCATTCTATCTTACTTACAAAACCCTTGCTGATAAAACAAGACAAGGTGCAGTTCTTAACCTTACCGATGTTTCCTTCAAAAACAACTCTGCTATGTCCGGTGGTGCTATCAGCATCCGTTCAAGCTGTGAAGCTGAAATCAATGGTGGTTCATTCATCGGCAACAGCTCAGCAGGTTACTTAGACAAAAACGATGGTGATGGTGAAGGCGGCGGTGCTATCTATGTAGGTTATGGTAAGTTGACACTTACAGATGTAACCGCAACTGATAACAGTGCATCCGATTTCGGTGGTTTTGTTGATTCCGCAGGTTCAACTGTTGTTATCAACGGCGGTACATTCACAGGAAACAAAACCTATTCAGGTGGTGTTCTTTTCGCAACATCCACATCTGATGTTACAATCACTAACGCTACATTAAGCGGAAATGAATCAACCTACGAAAACACCGATTACAATTCAGCTATCGGCGGTGGCGCCCTTTATCAGAAAGGCGGTACACTTACAGTAAGCAATTGTGTGCTTGACGGTAATAAATCCGACTATTATGCAGGTGCAATTTATGCAAACAATGCACAGGTTACAATTAATGAAAACACAGTTGTTAAGAATTCTCAAGGTGCAACGGGTGCTGCTCTTTATTTCAAAGGCACTACAGTTGCAGACCTTACAGACATTGAAATTACCGATAATATTTCAAACGGAAACGGTGTTGTATATGCTAACTACTGCACCCTTAATATGACAAACGTTACTGCAACTAAAAACAAAGCTTACCAGGGTGGCTTTATTTATAGCAGTAATGCAAATGCAAAGGTTAATCTTACGGACTGTACAGTTACAGAAAACAACGCAACAAACGGCGGTGTAATTTACTTTGATAGCGCAACAGTAACCTTTAATGGCGGCACATTCACTAACAACACTGCGAAAAACGGTGGTGTTGTATATTCACAAAAAGGTAATTTAATAATTAACCCCTGTGAGATAAACAACAACAGCGCAACCGGAAACGGTGGTGCAATTCACACAGTTGAATGCACAGCTACTATCAAGGATATCAACTTCTATAACCACCATGCAAACTCAAATGGTGGTGCATTGTATCTCAACCAATCAACAGTAACTCTTGATAATGTTAAATTTAATAAAAACAACGCAAATAATCACGGTGGTGCTGTTGATGTTATCGGTGCAAATGTTACTGCAATCAACAATTGCGAATTCAACGAAAATACTGCAGCAAATCACGCAGGTGCAGTTTATGTAGTTTATACCAAACCCGAAGGTGCAACCGAAAACGTAAACGGCTTTTTTGATATGACAGGTGGTTCATTCACCAAAAACACCGCTCTCGGCGGTGGTGCAGCAAGTATCCGTACAGGTTGCGAAGCTGTATTTAACGGAACAACCTTTACCGAAAACAGTGTATCAGGCTATGCAGATAAAAATGATGGCAATGGTGAAGGCGGCGGTGCTATCTATGTAGGTTATGGTAAATTAACTCTTACAGATGTAACCGCAACAAATAACACTGCTTCAGATTTCGGTGGTGTAGTTGATGCAGCAGATTCAGATGTAATTATCAACGGCGGTACATTCTCCGGAAATACAACCAAAACAGGTGGTGCAATTTACGCTTTAACTAAATCAGCACTTACAATTGATAATGCAACATTCACCGAAAACGTTGCAACCTCCGGTGGTGCAATTACCCTTTACTCCTCAAATGCTGATATTACAAATTCTACATTCAGTAAGAACTATTCACATCTCGGTGGCGCAATTCAGAACACTACCGGTATTCTTAATATTGCTGATTCTGTTTTCACAGAAAACAAGGCAGAAAAAGATGCTAATGGTTCAAATGGTAACGGTGGTGCGATTATCAATACCGCAGGTACAGTTACAATTACAGGCGATACAACCTTTACAAAGAACACCTCTCAGAACCATGGTGGTGCTATCTATGTATCATATACAAACAATGCTGATGGCACAAAGAACTCCGGTATTCTTAATGTAACAGGCGGTCTCTTCGAGGAGAACTCTGCTGTTGCAGGTGGTGCTATCAGCGAAAGAACTGCTTGTGAGGTTACTCTTAACGGAACTGTCCTTAAGAAGAACTCTGCATCAGGTACAACAACCAACGAAGGCGGCGGTGCTATCTATGCAGGCTACAGTAATTCCCTTACACTTACAGGTGTAACACTTGAAGAAAACTCAGCCGGTTACTATGGTGGTGCAGTTAATGCTCCCGGTACAAATGCTACAATAAACGGCAAATCAGTTATTAATAACAACGCAGGTATTACCGGTGTAGCCCTTTATTTCCGTGATGGTGGTACCTGTGTACTTGACGATATAACTGTTACAAACAATGCAGCAATATCTGACGGAAGCGGCGTAATTTATATTACAGGCGCAGGTTCTCTTACAATCAACGCTCTTACCGCAACAGGCAACTACAACAACAATGGTGGCGTTATTTATGCAAGCGGTAGTGCGAAGTTAAACGTTTCCAATTCTAACTTAAGTAATAACACAGCTAAATCCTTTGGTGGTGCTATAGACTTCCGTTCAAGTGGAAAATCATCAATAACAGACACCATTATTGAAGGAAACACCGCTAAAAAAGGTGCTGCAATCAATGTAGCAGGAACAGGCGAACTTTCTATTAATGTATGCACCATAAAGAACAACATTGCCAGTGAAAAAGGCGGTGCAATCTTTACAGAGAACAAATCAAAAATCAATGTAGCTGAAAACACAGTATTTGAAGGCAACTCTGCTCTTACCGGTGGCGCAGTTTACATTGATGGCGGTGCTAAACTCACTACCGATAACACCACCTTTGATATGAACACATCAACAGGTGGCGAAGGCGGTGCAATAATGGTTGCTGATTCAACTGAAGATGAAAAAGCCGGCACAACACTTATTACAACAAAAACAACATTCAAAAACAATACAGCATCAACAAAGGGCGGTGCAATTTCTACCGATACCGCAAGTGCTACACTTGTTATCAATGTCAGTGATTGTACCTTCGAGAAAAACTCTGCATTAGGCGCAGGTGGCGGCGCAGTTGAAATCCAGAATGCTAACCAGACCAATGCAACAGACCCCACTGAACTTAAAATAGTATTTACCAACTGCGCTTTTACAGGTAACTCTGCAAAAACAACAGGCGGTGCTATTGAGGTAAGAACAAGCAGTGCGGCAAAAATCGATTCAATTACTGCAACCAATAACACATCAAAAGATAACGGCGGTGTTATCTACGTAACATCAAACTTCTCAAGGCTTTATCTTACAGGTACAGTAGAAGCAAGCGGTAACACTGCTAAATCAGGTAATTTTGCATATTTGTATAACAACAAATATACAAATCCTCCAAAAATTTATACAACTCACAACAACAGCGCAGCATGGTATGCGGATGTTACTGGTAACAGAACAAGCGTAGCCTTCGACTTAACTGTTATGCCCTGATGATGAGGTGATAAAATGAAAAAATTCAAATCTATAGTAAGTTGTTTGCTTGTATGCGTCATTCTGATGGGACTTTGTCCTACTATTTCATTTGCAGAGAGCATTTTCCCAAGTGAAACAGACCCGTTTGTTGAAAACTTCTATATTGATGAAACAAATCAGGAAAAGCCATTCTTTGACACCATTCTTCCTGAAATCGAAAAGAACATCGAAGAAAACAACAAGCATTCAATCTCTCCATATTATGATAAAATGCCCGTAGCCAACAACCCTGAAAACTTTCAGGGTTTAGGCTCTACCACATATGCTGATATCAATGGCAAAAAGGTAACAGCCGAAGCATTTTACAGACTTACAAACGAATCGCTTTGCGACCCGAACAACGGTATGGGACTTCTCATATACCAATGTATTCAGTATAAGCGCAAACACCCCACCGAGGATGTTAAAATTACATTCTCATCTTACAGAACTTCTGTAACTGCTGCGGTATGCGTTATACCTACAAGTAAATACTACGGTTACATGCGTTCTCTCTATGGCACAAACTATGATGAGCACGGATTTGTTCGAATTTCCTATATGCTCACAGAAGCCGCAAGAATGGGTATTGAGGTTACAATGGTAAACCAGCTCAATTCCTATGCGGTAAAACAGTATGACCCGGATAAAAAAGCTCTTAAAAGCAGAAAAAACCTTGACCATTACACATATTTCTCTGAAGCTCTTGAAACAGATTGCTACGATACTTATGCTCCCGGTAAAAAGGTTTCCGACTTTATGGATTACACAAAAGTTGGTTGGACAATAGATGACAAAACGTCAGATATGCAGCATGTAAAGAGCGCATCAGTTTCTCACTATCTTGCAACTGACGGAACAGAGCATAAGGACGCTGTGTTCTTTGGAAGCGCAAACCTTGACGAAAACAACTACATCGGTGCAAACGGTAATAACAGCTCCCAGTCAGGTGTTATCGTTTCAGACCACAGTGAGCTTTATCGCGTAACCTACAACTATATGCGCTTGATGTATGACTACCGCGGACAAGAAGAAATGTTTGAGCTTCGCAAACATGTAAACCAAGCCAACGAAGAGCAAATCGCTCTTATTAACAGCGGCAGAGAAAACGAAATACCTAAAGATGAACAGATAGTTTATCTCGGTGGTAAAAACGACCCCGTTTTTGAACTTTATTTCACCCCCTTCGGCGGTGGCGGAGATTCCTGGAATGCAGTTACTAACCCTATTTGCAAATATGCTGAAAAGCTCCCGAAATCCAAAGACTATGTTGAAGTTATATGGAATGAATTTGGTTACGGTGATTGCCTCATTGGTGAAAGAATGTCAGATATGTTTGATCAAGCATTCTGCGGTAACCCAAATCCTAAAAACAAATTTTCAATGCGTGTTACCGGATTTGATACTGAAGCAATTGAGAAACTTTCTCTTGGTAGTGAAATCGGCTACCGCAGTATAAATAGTGGTAAGAACATTCATTCCAAAGACCTTTTATTCAGCTATGAAGAAGGCGGAAAACGTCACAGAGTTTCCCTGATGACCTCCTGCAACTTCTATATGATAGCTTTCAGTTATCGTACCAACTCACTTCTTGTTATAAACGAAACCGATGAAAGCGGTGGAAATTTCTATAACATTTTTGGTGAAAAATATTCCTATGGTATGATAAACAACGACCTTATGGTCGATACTCCCAATTTAGCTCTTGAAACCGGAGATAGTTATAAAGTTAATGCAACCTATTCCGGCAAAGGAAAATTGACCTGGGAAACAAGCGACAGCAAGGTTGCCGAAGTCAAAAACGGTAAAATCACTGCCGTATCTCCCGGAAAAGCAACAATCACTGTTACCGATGGCACCTACAAAGCTAAAGTTAAGGTTACAGTTACTGAATGCCTCCCCTGCTATAACGCAGGAAAAGGTCTTAACTTCAATACAGATGAGCAGTATTCTTTAAGCCAAAAATACAAGAGTATGCCTCTCACCTTTGAATCCACATTTTCAGTAAAACAAGCTGACCTTACAGGTACAACTGCTCTTTTAGGCAGTGACGGAACATTTGACCCTGCACTTGTTTTCTCATTAAACAAATCAGGTAATCCCCGTGTTGCAATCCGTGATAAAGCACATTATTCCAAACAATCAGTTTATACATTCAAAAATGTAAATGTTGCAACAGGCGAAAAGATTCATCTTTCCTTAGTAATTGATACTGCAAACAAACAGCTCCATTGCTATGTGAATGGTAAACTTGAACAGTCGCTTAAATTATCAACCTTCAAACCCTTTGAAGAAAAGCACAAAGCAGTTATCGGCGGTGACCACAGAAATGGTAACGCAACTTATTTCAAAGGAACAATGTATTCTGCATCAGTTTGGTCTGATGTTAGAACAGCAAAAGAAATAGAGAAAGATTATGCTGAGGGAATTTCATTCACAGATAAAAATCTTTTGGCATCATACGATTTTAATCTTTGCAAAAAATGTATGATGAAGGACCTTTCTCTTACAGGCAACAACCTTGAACACACTGTTTTCTGGCAGAACAAGAACGATGTTGCGCCTGTTGGTGATTATGCTTATTCATTTGCAGTTATCGGTGACACACAAACAATGTGTGAAAAAGACCCGGAGGCAATGGAAGCAATTTATGATTGGCTCATTAAAAATAAAGAAGACCAGAAAATTGAGTATGTTATCGGTTTAGGTGATATTACTGATGACAGTACTGATGTTGAATGGGAAAGAGCAAACAATTATATAAATAAATTAAACGGTAAAATTCCTTATGCACTGACACGAGGAAACCACGATGACTGGGATGACTTTAACCGCCATCTCCACAACGGATATTACGAAACCACCGTTGATGGAATGATGAATTCAGGCACAGTTTCCCTTACCGATATAAATCAACCCGGTCTTATTCCGGTAACATTGGAAGATGGAACTGTTATTTATCAAACCAGAGAAGAAGATATTCCTGAAGGCGGAGATGTTCAGGGTGACTTAACAAACTCTTATCGCTATTTTAACATTCAGGGTACTGATTACCTTATTATGACACTTGACTTTGCTCCTAACGAAAAAACTCTTGATTGGGCAAATAAGGTTATAGAGGCTCATCCAAATCACAAAGTTATCGCGGTTACACACGCTTATATGTATCGTGACGGCACAACAATTGATGATGGCGACTGCTACCCACCCACCTATTACAGCGGATATACAAATGCTCAGAACGGTGACGATATGTGGGAAAAATGCTTCTCAAAGCATGAAAATGTGCTTATGGTTCTTTCAGGTCATGATCCGTGGCAACATATTGTTTACCGTCAGGATGAAGGCAAAAACGGAAATATTGTAACTCAGATGCTTATAGATGCACAGTACGTTGACCTTAACAATGGTTCTACCGGAATGGTTGCAATGTTCTATTTCTCAAACGATGGTAAAACTCTTACAGTCCGCTACTATTCAGTAGAAAAGGATTGCTACGGTTCACCCTTAAGTCAGTTCACTATCGACCTTAATAAACATGAACATACTTATAAGCAAAGTGAAATCACACCTGCAACCACAGATAAAAATGGTGAAATCAAGTCAATATGTACAACCTGCGGTAAGGTGAAAACAAAAAAAGTTTACTCACCCAAAACATTTACTCTTTCAGAAACCCAATATGTTGCTAAATCATCTGTGAGAACACCTGATGTAACAATTAAAGATTCAAAAGGTAAAACACTCACAAAGGATATTGACTACGTGGTAAGTTATGAAGATGGCAGAAAAGCACCGGGTAAATATACTGTTAAAGTTACCTTCAAAGGAAAATATGAAGGCGTAAAGAGAATTTACTTTACCATCGCTCCTGCTAAAGTTTCTAAGATTACCGCAACACAAACAACTAAATCCATAACATTAAAGTGGAATGAAGTTGACGGTGCAACCGGTTACAGAATATATCAATATAACTCTAAGAAAAAGAAATATGAGCATATTGAAACAGTAACAAAGGGTACAAAGTATAAGATTTCAAAACTTGAATCCGGCACAAAGTATAAGTTTAAGGTAAGAGCCTATACAAAAGACGATGGTGTTATCCTTGGCGATTATTCAAAGGTTTTTGAAACCGCAACAAAATGTAAAACACCAAAAATCACAAGTATCAGCTCAACCGCAAAAGGAAAAGCTGCACTTTCTTGGTCTAATGTAGCAGGTGAAAGTGGCTATCAGGTTTACTATTCCAACAAAAAGAATGGTGAATATAAAAAAGTAGCAAGCTATAAAAAGAACGCTTTGAATGGCTCTAAGAGTAAGCTCAAAAGTAAAAAGACCTATTACTTCAAAGTAAGAGCTTATAAGAAAACCGACAGCGGAACAGTTTATAGCTCCTGGAGTGAAGTAAAAAGCGTAAAAATCAAATAAATTTCAGTAACTTACAAGCAACCCTCGCTGAGAAAATTATTTATCAGCGGGGGTTGCTATTTTGTGATATTCTTTTATCGTTTTTTTGTTGCTTTTTATTACAACTTGTGATACAATTCATAAGGTCACCTGTTGAATGACAAGTTAATATGCGGGTGTGGTGGAACTGGCAAACACGATAGATTTAGGTTCTATTGGAGAGATCCTTGCAGGTTCAAGTCCTGTCACCCGCACCATAATAAAAAGAGTCGCAGAAGCGACTCTTTTTTTACGAAAAAACTAAAGGTCTTAAACACAAAAGCAAAAAATATCCCTGTTGGAAATAGGGTTGCATATAAGAATTGAAAGAAATGAGATTATATGATAGTAATATAACAAAAATATATGGGTTTAAAACTTATCAAAATCTGCCATATTGAATTTTTGCTAAATAATGTTATAATTGTAACAGATATAGCAAAGATTATATGTCCCAAAAAGTGTTTTTACACTTCTTGGATTAACTGTAACCTTTGTAAAAACAATTAACAATCAGGAGAACGGTTATGGAAGTAAGATTGATAAAACCCGAAGAAGCTGTTGATTATCTTAAGATATCCGCCGCCTCATTCATCTGGAAATTTGATAAAGACGTGGATAAGGAAGTTGAAATGCCTGTTTTGGGCGCATTTGATGAAGGTAAGCTTATTGCAGGTATGGAGTTGTTTGATTTTAAGTGCAACTACTGCGGAAATCTTATAAACACCCTTGTTCTCAGCGGAATATGCAGTCAACCCGAATACCGAAGGATGGGAGGAGTAAGGGCATTATTTGATGAAGTGGGCAGAACTGCTGTGGAAAAAGATATTGTAGCAGGTTTCCTTTCACCTTTCTCAATCTCATATTATGAGAAATTCGGTTATGCAAATCTGAACCGCCTCTTTGCAATCAGTGTACCTTTTCATAATCTCGAGCATATTTCTCGTAATAACGATGTTGAGCTTTATACGGGTGAACAGCTTGAAGAGCTCTGTGAGCTTCACAACAAATGCGTTTTCAAAGAAAATCTTATGACTTTGAGAGAAGATAAAAAGCATTTTTGCCAAACACCCTTTGAAAATGCTGACTATACATACATCCATCGCAATAGTTCAGGAGAGGCAGATGGGTATGTTCGTTTCAGTATAAAACGTCCCGACCAACTTATTGCAGAAGAGCTATTTGTGCTTACACCCGATGCCCTTAAGGGAATTATCGGTTTTCTTCGCAACTACGATGGAATTGTAAAAACTCTCTGCGTAA
Organism: Acutalibacteraceae bacterium; assembly: GCA_045606545.1. Classification (GTDB taxonomy): domain Bacteria; phylum Bacillota; class Clostridia; order Oscillospirales; family Acutalibacteraceae; genus DTU089. The sequence goes on from JAZUSD010000033.1 coordinate 32,222, forward strand.
AAAAGCAGTATCCCGGTTCACCCTTTGCCTGCCTTGTTGATAGAATTGACGACATCAACTATGAATACGATAAAGGATATGCAGGGAGAATATACAATCTGAAAAAACTTCTTGAAAACAATGCCTACCCTGAGGAACACGGCAGATTTAGCATATTGAGCCTTGATACTCTCCAGCAGAATAAAGGCATATTTGATGTTGAGTATCAGAACGGCATAGCAACCGTCACACAAAGAGTTGACGGTGATTATGACATCTCACTCACACCACCGGCAGCAGCAAGACTGCTTCTTGCAGGTGAAGGCCATACTGCACAAACAGCTGTTTATATAGATGGTGTAGAACTGAAACACAATACCGATGATTTCTTCAGAGCTTTTCCTCATCGTGCAACACGTTTCACAGACAGTTTCTGGTCAATATAAATTCACATAAAAAAGAACACAAGAAAATAATTGTCTTGTTTTTATTGAAAAGCAAAATTTTAATTGATATAATACTACAAGTTAAAAAACAAAAAATGCTGGTGATTGTTTTGAAAGATTTAATAAATGAAATTTGTTTGCTTGTAAAGGAATGCGGAAAGGTGATTCTTAATGCAGACAGAGAGAAAATGGCAATTGAAACAAAATCAGGTATTGCAGATTTGGTTACTGAATATGACACAAAAATTCAAAAACAACTTGAAATCGGCTTAAAAAAGGTTTTGCCTGAAGCAAAGTTCATCGGTGAAGAGGGTTCAAGCGATAAATTAACCGATGAGGGCTACGCTTTTGTTGTTGACCCGATTGACGGCACAACAAACTTTATTAAGGATTATCATCATAGCGCTATATCCGTTGCATTATTAAAAGGTAAAGAGGTTGTAGCAGGAGTTGTTTATAACCCATATCTTGATGAAATTTTCCACACGATAAAAGGACAGGGAGCATTTTGCAATGGTAAGAAAATAAGCGTTTCTTCTCAACCTATGAGCAATGCTCTTGTTCTTTTCGGCTCATCACCCTATGATAAAAAACTCTTCACAAAAACAATAGAAATACTTTCAGAATATTTCTATAAAGCCCTAGATATCAGAAGAAGTGGTTCTGCAGCTCTGGATTTATGTTCAGTAGCTTGTGGCAGAGCAGAAGTTTATTTCGAATTGCAGACATCTCCATGGGACTTTGCCGCAGGAAAGCTCATTGTTGAAGAAGCAGGCGGAATTGTTACCACCCTTGATGGTTCTCCTCTTTCTTTTGAGGGAAAATCCTCAATTATAGCAAAGAATAATGTTATATAAAATATAAAATGAAAAACAGAAATTCAAGTCTTTTGAGTTTCTGTTTTTGTTTTCTTATTATTGAAATATATAGTAGTAAATGATATAATTAAATGGAATATTAAAATAAATACAGGTTGTGAAAATATGTCAACAAAACTTTGGTACGATGAATTTATAAATGACTGGATGTGGGCGTTACCTCTCGGTAACGGCAGAATTGGTGCTATGCAATATGGCAACCCTGACTGCGAGCAGATTGAAATAAATGAAGAATCGCTCTGGAGTGGCAGACAAATTCAGGAGAAATATCACGCTTCACCAGAAGCACTTTCTGAAATCCGACATCTACTTCATGAAGAAAAACTGAAAGAAGCAGCTCAGCTTGCAAGAGAAACCTTTTTATCAGATCCTCCCGTTGTTCGTTCTTATGAAAGCTTCGGGGAAATTTTTGTTGACTTTCTCGACAAATCACCTTACTCAAACTATCGCAAAGAATTAGAATTAAGCGAGGCTATTTGCCGGGTTTCCTGGACAAAAAGCAAGGTTAATTATAAAAGCGAATGCTTTATAAGCGAAGATTTTGACGGCTTTGTTTATAAGGTTGAAACAGATGGAAAACCTTTTTCCTGCAATATCAGCATAAAAAGGAAACAGGATGCTTACAGCTCTTGCACAGATTTCGATACAATCATTATGAACGGACGAGTTACCTACCGCACCCATCACTATTACGGTGAGGGTGGCGAAGGTATGAGCTTCGGTGCAAAGTTACGCATAAAAACCGATGGTGAGCTTTCAACTGACCATAGCACAATAACCGTTACAGATGCTACATATCTTATAATTTACTCCGCATTTGAAACTAATTACAATGTAGAAAAATATGATATTGACGAAACCATTGATTTCAAGAGCAAATTAAATGCTACTATCGAAAAGCTTTGTAATACAGATTATGAAGTAGTAAAAGAAAAGCATATTTCATCCCATAAAGAATGGTTCAATAATGTTGAATTCACGCTTCCCGAAAGTGAATTCAGCGCTCTTCCTACAAACCAAAGGCTTAAGGAACTGAAATGGGACGAATACGACCCTGATTTATTCGCGCTTTACTATAATTTCGGCAGATATCTTTTAATTGAAAGCTCGGGCAAGAATGCTCGTCTTCCTGCCAACCTGCAGGGTATATGGTGCCATGATTTTAATCCCCCCTGGGGAAGTGACTTCCACACAAACATTAATCTTCAGATGAACTACTGGCCCGCAGAAAATACAAACCTTTCAAAAACCACCGCACCATTCATTAATTTTATGAAAATGGTAAGCAAATTCGGTTCTGCAACAGCAAAAGAGCTTTTCGGCGCGAGGGGTTGGGTTATTAACCACACCACTGATGCTTTTGGCAGAACAGGTGTTCATGATAGTGTTGACTGCGGATTTTTTCCAATGGCAGGTCCTTGGCTCTGCCTTAATCTCTGGGAGCATTATGAATACACAAACTCTAAAGAATATCTTGAAGATATTTACCCCATTTTAAAAGGCTCCTGCGAATTTGTTCAGGACTATTTAACAGAAAATGAAAAGGGTGAACTTATCACTTCTCCCTCAAACTCTCCCGAAAATGAATTCTATTTCATAGATGCAAATGGTGAAAAACAGGAAAGTATGTTCACCGAGGGTGCAACAATAGATTATCAGATTATCTATGCCCTTTTCACCCGCACCGCTCACGCTTGCAAGGTTTTGGGCATTGACGAAGAATTTACAAAAACTCTTTTTGAGGTTCTTGAAAAGCTTCCGCCAATGGAAATAAGTGAGCGTTACGGAACAATCCGCGAATGGATTAAGGACTATGAGGAAACAGAACCGGGACATCGTCATATCTCCCATCTTTTCGGTCTTTTCCCTGCTGACCAGATTAATGAGAACGACCCCAAAATATATGAAGCAGCAAAAAGAACAATTGCAAGAAGAATTGAAAACGGCGGTGGTTCAACAGGTTGGTCAAGAGCCTGGACAATTTGCTTCTACACTCGCCTTAAAGATGGCAACAATGCTTACAACCACCTTAAATATCTTCTCAAAAAATGCACCGCAAACAATCTTTTTGACATTCACCCACCATTCCAGATTGACGGAAACTTCGGCGGTGTGGCAGGTATTACTGAAATGCTTCTTCAAAGTCATATAGGTGCACCCGACGAAAGAATTTCAGAACTTTTACCTGCATTACCTGATGAATGGGATAATGGTTCAATTAAGGGTATAAAAGCAAGAGGTAATCTTACATTTGATATAGAATGGAACAATGGCGTTCTCGCAAATGCAAGTGTTACTGCTTCAAGCGATACAATTTTGAGAATTAAATTGAACGATAAAACAAAAAATCTTAAAGCAGACAAGTCTTTCACCATTGAAGACCACTGCCTTAAAGCAGAGCTTTCGGCAGGAGAAAAACTTACTCTTACAAATTGAGGTTCGGAGGACAACTATGTCGGAACTCAAAGAATTAATAAATAAAATATTCGAAAATGAAATAAAAAAAGCGGTTATCAGTAAACCGGTTTCAAAACAAGGTGAATATAAAAAAATCACCATAAGCAGAATGCCTAAATTCTATCAGATTGCAAAGCATACCGAAAAGCAGGTTTTTCACGAAAATGTGCAATTTGATGAAGTGGCAAATCGTGCATATGAGCTTATGGAAAACGCTTTTTTACAGTTCAACGCTTGGGGTAACGATAAGGAGTTTTATATAATAACTAAAAACGGGAAGCTATTTTATAAAACAAAAAACACAGGTAATAAAACACCTGTTGCCCCTGTTCAACATAACCGGCAAAAGCAATATCTTCTTCCCGAAGGTCAGGTTATTGAACCTCTTGTTGATATGGGAATTTTCACAAAAGAGGGCAAGGTTGTTAACTCAATGTATGACAAATACAAGCAGATTAACCGCCTTATTGAAATAATCGATGACGGAGTTCGTCAACAGGACTTAAAGAAATTAAATATTATTGATTTCGGTTGCGGTAAATCCTATTTAACCTTTATCGTTTACTATTATCTGACCGAAATCAAGAAAATTGAAACCAATATAATCGGCTTGGATTTGAAAAAAGATGTTATTGAAAAATGCAACAAAGCTGCCGAAAAATATGGTTACAAAAATCTCCGTTTTGAGCTTGGAGATATTAACGGCTATAAATGCCCCTTCGATGTTGATATGGTAATCACTCTCCACGCTTGTGATACCGCAACAGATTTTGCTCTTTACAATGCAATTAATTGGGGCGCAAAAATGATTTTCTCCGTTCCCTGCTGTCAGCACGAGTTGAATAAACAGATAAAAACAGAAAACCTTTCGGTTTTAACCCGCTACGGTATAATTCAAGAGCGTTTCTCCGCTTTGCTTACAGACAGTATAAGAGGTCATCTTCTTGAATACTGCGGTTATAAAACTCAGCTTTTAGAATTCATTGATTTTGACCACACACCGAAAAACATTCTTATTCGTGCAGTTCTCAAAAACTCAAACCCAAAATCAGTTAAAGAAAAAGCATTGAATGAGGTTAACAACGCAATAAAAGAATTCAATGTTCAGCCAACTTTATACAAATTACTTATTGGTGATTAATTTATGAAAGAAAAAACTACTTTAGTTTTCACAGGCGATATAGGTTTTGACCGTTATTTCTATGGCAAATGGGATGACGAAGAATTGCTTTCAAAGGAAATTCTTGATTTTCTCCATAGCGCAGACCACGTTATTCCCAATATTGAAGGTCCTATTGCCAATGCAGAACAGAACACCACCCAAAGCGGTGTTCAGCAGTTGCTTCATACTATTGACCCAAAAGCCATAAAGGTACTGAAAAAAATGGAGGCAGATATCTGGAACATTTGCAACAATCATATAATGGATGCAGGTCCTTATGGTATAGAAAGCACTCTTAAAGAAGCAGAAAAATTCGGCGCACAGACCATCGGCGCAGGAATGAATATTGATGAAGCCAGAAAACCTGTTATCATAAACGAAGCTGGTGGTATCGGTCTTTTTGGTGTTGGTTATCAGCGTGCATGCAGAAAAGCTGATATCGACAAGCCCGGTTGCTACAGTTGGAGCGATTTGGACGCTATTCAGGACACCATAAACGAAATAAAATCCAAATGCCGATGGTGCATTGTTGTTGCTCACGCAGGCGAAGAGTTCACACCTCTACCATCACCCTATACAAGAGAACGTTATCACAAATATCTTGAGATGGGCGCAGATATTGTTGTTGGCCATCACCCTCACGTGCCAATGAATTATGAAACTGTCGGAGATAAAATAATCTTTTATTCTTTAGGCAATTTCATTTTTGACACAGATTATCAGCGTTCTCAATTCAACACAGAGCTTGGACTTATTGTTAAACTCAACTTCACAGAAAATAAATTTTCTTATGAGCCTATGGGTTTGAGAATTGTTCGTGGTGAAGAAAGAGTTGTAAAAGACGAATTACCGAGAATATTCGTTGATGTGCAGGAAGAAGAATATAATTTGCTTTCTCCCCTTTCCGCAAAAATGCACATTGAAGCAACAAAGCGACAAATGACCTACCTTAAACCCGAAGAATTCAAAGGCGCAACAGAAGAAAAATGGAAAGAGCATTTTTCCGAAGAATTAAGAACAGGCAGAGTGCCGGGTGAAACTCTTGATTTCTTTATTCTTTGCCCTCTGGCAGAAAAAGCTGAAAGTGGCGAATGGCAAAAAAGCAAATTAGAAGATATTAAGCAATATATATTGGAGCAGATGTGAAAATGGAACAGTTAAAATTCAAAAACGGGAAACTTAAAATAATGCACATTACAGATACTCATCTTGATGATGATAACATTGATATGTCCGTATGGCTAATTAATGAAGCTTGTAAAAAAGAATGCCCTGATATTGCTGTCATTACAGGCGATAATGTTGATAACGAGGATGACCCAAACAAAACCAAAACTCACATCGATAAGCTTATGAATGTTTTTGAAGAAAAAAATATTCCCGTTGCAATAACTTTCGGAAATCACGATTCCGAAAGAGGTGCAATGTCAAGAGAAGCGCTTATGGAATATTATAATTCCTTCTCTTGCTCCGTTAGCAGAGAGTATAAAAACTTACCCGACTGCGCAACATATAATATTCCCGTTCTTTCTTCCGATGAAAAGAAAATCAAATTCAATCTTTGGGTTTTCGACTCAAATGATTATGATGATGAGGGTCATTATGGTTGCGTTCTTCCACCTCAGGTTGAGTGGTATAAAGAAAAGTGCGACCAAATCACAAAAGAAAACAATGGTGAAAAAGTTTATTCCCTCGCTTTCCAGCATATGATTGTTGAAGATATCTACAGAGCTCTTAAAAAGGTGAACAGGAGAAAGCTTTATTCATTTGCCCATATGTATAATAAAAATGATTTCTATATGTTCGACCCTGATTTCAAGAATTTCGGAACACTTAATGAAACTCCTTGCAGTGGCTACCATAACTATGGTCAGTTTGAAGCGATGGTTGAAAAAGGCGATGTTCTTGGTATTTTCAGCGGTCACGACCATACAAATGCTTTCGCTGTTAAGTTGGACGGCATTGACATTGGTAACTCTTTAAGCACCCGTTATAATGACGACAGATTTTCTTCTCAATACGGTTATCGTATTCTCGAAGTTAACGAAAATGACACTTCAAAATATACAAGCCGAGTAGAGCGTTGGTATAAAATGTTCTCCTTTAAAGATTTGAATAAAATTAAAAAAGAAGGAACGAATTTTGGCTATAAAACCGCTAAAAGCGTTACAATTAAAGGTATCCCTCAAAGATTTATGACCAAAACCGGCAGAGTTTTCTGTCATTTGGTAACAGGACGAAAGAATACCTATAACCACTGAAAGTGATAAGCATATGAAAAAAATTCTTTTAATACTTGTTGGCGGAACAATCTGCACCGCTCTTAATGAATACGGAACTTTATCAATTTCCGAAGGTGCAGGAGTGAAGCTCATAGAGAATTTCAAAAATTCCAACTCCCCTTTTAAAGATGATGTTGAAATAAAACCAACAGAAAACCTTTACATTCTAAGCGAGAACATGTCAATTCCTAATTGGAATCTGATGCTTGACACTTATAGAAAGTATATTAACACCAATAGCTTTGACGGAGTTATTTTTGCCCACGGAACAGATACTCTCGCTTTTTCAACATCCCTATTCTCTTTAATTCTCGCAAATACAGAGATTCCCGTATTTTTCGTATCGAGTAATGCCAGACTTGATTCAGAAAGAGCAAACGGAAATGACAATTTCAGATATGCCGTTGAACTTATCTGCAAAGGAATTGAACCCAATGTATATGCAACCTATAAAAACATTTCAGATGGCAGAATGTATCTTCACGTGGGTTCAAGACTTAAACAATGTGCAAACTATTCCGAGGATTTCTTCAGTGAAGGTGCAATTGATATAACAGCTATATCTGATGAAACTTTAAAAGAAATCACAGAAAAATACTCGCAAAAAGGAAAATCCCCACTTATAGATATAAATGGAGATTGGCATTTGAAAAACTGTATTTTAATAATAAACCCTTATGTTGGGCTTGATTATAATTCATTTAATTACAGTAAATTTTCTGCAATTCTTCACGGGACATATCATTCAGGAACAGCTTGTTCAGAGCCTTATGAAAACTCGCTTTTATATTTAATGGATATTTCCGAGAAAGAAAATCCCGGTATAGATATTTATCTTTCTCCATCAAAAAATTCAGGCGAGATTTATGATACTGTAAGAGTTATCGGCTCTCATAAGGCAAATAAAATTAAATTCCTTTATGGTTGCACCAATGAAACCGCCTATGCAAAGCTCGTTTTAGCATATTCAATTTTCAAAGAGAAAAATGATATTGAGAATTTTATAAATACTCAAATAAATTTTGAAATATTAGATAAATAAACACAGAACCTAAAGTTTTTTCGAAAAAAACTTTAGGTTCTGTTCATTTTATTTATTTAACTTCTTTTCTAAAAGCTCTTTGATAACTGCGGGGTCACCTGCGCCACGAAGCTCTTTCATACAAGCACCGAAGAGTGCCTGAGCAGCTTTAACCTTACCGTTGTTATAATCTTCAACAGCTTTGGGATTTTCGCTGATAACCTTATCAATAACGCTGTCAATTGCAGAAGAATCAAATTTCTTATCAAGACCCTTTTCCTTGCAGTAAGCAACGGGGTCAACATTATCTTCAACAACTGCAATAAGAATTTTCTTACCTGCGTTACGATTGATTTTACCGCTATCAACCATTTTAATAATAGTTGAAAGTGTTTCTGCTGTAACCTCAAGCTCGTTGAGAGTTTTGCCATCCTTACGAAGAATACCTGCACAGTCTGTTAAAATCCAGCTTGCAGTATCCTTGGGATTGCAACCAAGAGCAACAGTGTCATCAAGAAGGCTCATAAGCTTGTGGTTAGAAAGAAGCATTGCAATTTCCTTATCAGAAATACCTGCATCTCTGTATTCTTCAGCCTTTTCATCAACTGCAGCGGGCTTGTTTGCTTTTATTTCTTCAAGCCATTCATCATCAATGATAATGGGCATAAGGTTTGCATCAGGGAAATAACGATAATCAGCTTCAGTTTCCTTGTTACGCATAGCAAGAGTTTTTCCGCTTACATCGTCAAAACGTCTTGTTTCCTGAACAAGCTCTTCTGTTTCAAATTCAAGGGCATCCATATGGCGCTGAGCTTCATAGCGGATTGCTCTTTCAATCGCTTCAAAGGAGCTCATATTCTTGATTTCTGTACGAACGCCAAACTCCTCGCTACCCTCAGGACGAACCGAAATATTAACATCGCAACGCATTGCGCCCTCTTCACATTCAGAAATGCCACCTGAACGGAACATAGATTTAAGCTTGTTAAGATAAACAACAACCTCTTCTGCGCTACGGAAGTCGGGCTGAGTAACGATTTCGATAAGGGGAACGCTGGTACGGTTAAAGTCAACGAAAGATGAGTTACCGCCGTGAACGAGCTTACCTGCATCCTCTTCCATGTGAATCTGCTTGATACGGATATCGCGAGTACCAGCAGAAGTTTTAATAGGAACGCAACCATTTGTGCAGATTGGGTGGTTTAACTGAGTAATCTGATATGCGCAGGGCAAATCAGGGTAATAATAATTTTTCTTATCAAAGGTTGTGTAACGGCTGATTTCGCAGTTGAGCATAAGGCCTGCAGTAACTGCCAATTCAATAACCTTTTTGTTCATTACAGGCAACATACCGGGCATACCGCTACAAGCGGGGCAAACACAGTCGTTAGGTTCATTTGCCGCAGAATGTCCGCCACAAGAACAGAATATTTTTGATTCGGTGCTTAATTCCACATGAGTTTCAAGGCCGATGACGATTTCATAATTCATATTCATTCACCTTTCCTTTCGACACTGCTTGCAAGACTGAGAAGAGCACTTTCATCAAAATGCTTACCCATAAGCTGAACTCCACCACTAACAAGAGCAGGAGTACCGATAAGGTTGGGAAGAGCGGTAAACACGCTTTCTTCGAAAACCTTTGTGAAAGCATCTTTAATTTCGTATGCCGTAAATTCAGTTTTACTGCAAACGGGAGCAAGAATTGCATCATATTTCTCAAGGAGCTCTTTAGTTGCATCTGCAATAACTCTGCGAACTCTCAAGGATTTATCATAGCAATCCTTATAACGATTTTTGGATAAAACATCAGAACCATAAAGAATAACTGCTTTTGTAAGGAAATTAAAGCCTTCTGTTCTGGAATTCACATATAATTCATCAATGTTTCTGTATTTTTCTGCACGGTGACCATATTTAACACCGTCATATCTTGAAACGTTGTTGCAGGTTTCTGCGCACATAAGAATCTGCCAGGCGGTATTTGCCAAATCAAAGAAATCCCATGAAATTTCTTCAACCTCAACGCCGTTCTCTTTGAGTGCATCTGCATATTTCATTACATTTGCTTTTGTTTCATCGTCTGCTTTCTGGAGTAATTCTTTAACAATGCAAACTTTTTTGCCTGCTACGGCAATATCTGTTGAATAATCATATTCTTTCTGTGGTAAGCTTGTGCCGTCTTTATCATCGTGACCTGCAATAACGCTGATTATTTCCTTTACACCTTCTGCATCGGGTGCATATACACCAACCTGCTCACCTGAAGCAGCACAGGAAATAACACCATAACGGGAAACTGTACCATAAGTGGGTTTAAGGAAATCTACACCTGCAAGTGCTGCAGAACGTCTTGTTGAACCATTCATATCAACGCCGAGCGCTGCTTTAACATCACCATTTTTAACTAATGCTGCGGCTGCGCCTTCAAGCTTTTCTTCCTGAGGAGCGTAATATGAAAATTCGCCAACAAGGTCTAAACCGAATTCGCCTGTATGAGTTTTGCCTGAAACTGCATAACCCTTTTCTTCAAGGCGAACAACTGCTTCTGCGCTGAAAAGAGGCTTGAAGCCATCAAGGATACGAGAACCTGCAGTTGCGAGACCATCTTTTACAAGAAGAGTATCATCTACTGCAATTGTTCCTTTATCGCAAATCTTAGTTGCATAATATTTCATTCTACACACCTCACTTTACTAATCTTGGAACTTGCCAACTGTCATCACTGCGTTCGGGAGCACCCTGGAGCAAGCTTTCTCTTGAGAAAGGCTGTTTGCGCACATCTTCACGCAAAACGTTTGTCATTGGCATAACGTGAACCATTTCTTCAACATTTTCGGTATCGCAAGTGCTGAGTTTCTTTTCGTTTTCGCTCATTGCACTGAAAATACCCTGCATAATTGTTTCTTCATCCTCTGTAAGAGAAAGCTGATTCAACTGCTGAGCATTTGAGAATGTTGAACGTTTACCCTGTGACTGTTTACCTGAACCACCCGCGGAAGCAGAGCGCTGAGCAAGTGCACTGCCATTACCGAGAAGATGAACATCTTCAAGCTGTTGGTTAGTAACATCACCGGGAGCACCTAACAATAAATCCTGAGCATTACCATTCAACGGGAATGCAATAACATCAAGAATTTTTTCTTCATCAGTAAGAAGCATTACCATACGGTCAATACCGGGTGCCATACCTGCATGAGGCGGTGCGCCATACTGGAATGCAGTATATAAAGCATTAAAGCGTTTCTTTAATTCTTCTTCATCATAACCTGCAATTTCAAATGCTTTTTTCATAATGTCAATATCGTGGTTACGAACTGCACCTGAAGCCAACTCAATACCATTACAAACAAGGTCATACTGATATGCAAGAACCTCTGTAGGCTCTTTATTAAGAAGAGAATCCATACCGCCCTGAGGCATTGAGAAGGGGTTGTGAGTGAAAATCATTTCACCAAGTTCTTCATCAAACTCATACATGGGGAAGTCAACAACGAAGCAGAATTCAAAAGCATCATCGCGGATTAAATCCAACTGGTCTTTCTTTGCCAACCATTCGCGAATCATACCTGCTTTTTTCTCAGTATCGTTTTTCTTATCATCACAGATAAAGAAAAGTGTTTCGCCCTCTTTAACATTTGTGAGAGCTTTTATTTCTTCTTTCTGCTCTTCGCTGAGGAATTTAGCAATAGGACCTAAGAAAACATTGTCCTTAAGAGTGATATAACCTAAACCGCCTAATCCCACCGCATCAGAAGTTGCAAACTTAAGAGAATTTTCAAAGAATTTGTTTGATTTACCGCTACAATCAGCAACAATACCGCGAACAGGTCTGCCTCTGAATGCAGGGAAATTAACATTTGCAAAGAAATCTGTTAAATCACAGATAATCAAGGGGTTTCTTAAATCGGGTTTATCTGAACCGTAGTACATCATAGCATCAGCATAAGTAATACGGCGGAAAGGCTTGGGAGTTACCTTTTTATCTGAGAAGGTTGTAAAGGTATCGTAAATAACATCCTCACAAACATCAAGAACCTCTTCCTGAGTAGCGAAAGCCATTTCAAAGTCCAACTGATAGAATTCACCGGGAGAACGGTCTGCACGGGCATCTTCATCACGGAAGCAGGGTGCAACCTGAAAATATCTGTCAAAGCCTGAAACCATAAGCAACTGCTTGAACTGCTGAGGTGCCTGAGGTAAAGCATAGAATTTACCGGGATGCTTACGACTGGGAACAAGGAAGTCACGGGCACCCTCAGGAGATGATGCAGTAAGAATAGGTGTCTGCATATCAAGGAAATCTTTTTCCTCCATTTTGTTTCTCAAATGGCGGATGATTTTTGAACGCATAACAAGGTTATCGTGGTTTTTAGGATTACGAAGGTCAAGATAACGATATTTAAGTCGCAATTCATCTTTACTCTGCCTTGATGCTCTCACATCAAAAGGAAGCATATTTTTGCTCTTACCTAAAACTTGCAAGCTATCTGCCACTAATTCAACGAAACCTGTATCAATTTTGGTATTTACTGTTTCAGGGTCACGCTTTTCAACAACACCGCTGACAGAAATAACTGTTTCACGGTTAACGTTTTTAAGGAGCTCTTCATTGTGAATAACTACCTGCGTAACGCCTGTGTAGTCACGAAGGTCAACGAATATAACGCCACCATGGTCGCGCACAACATCAACCCAACCGGCAAGCTGAACAGTCTGACCTATATGCTTGTCACAGATATCGTTACAAAATAACGTTCTATACATATTGGCATACCTCCAAATAAAAATACAAAATAAAAAGTCCCGGGGAATATAAAAATATTCCCGGGACGAGTAAACTAAATACCCGCGGTGCCACCCGCATTGACGCGCAAAAACGCATCCTCTTTTAATGTTCTGTTTTGAATTCTGACGAAGTGTTCCCAAACTTACTACTCATCTCAAACGCGCTTTCAGTCGCTGACGCGTTCTCCCTGACAGACTTTCCACAAAAGCCGAGTCTTCGCGAAGCCAGAAAAAATATTCATCATATTTCTCCAAACTATCATCATTATAGCAAAAAATCACTATTTGTCAACAGTATCACTATAAATAATTTATGGTAAAAACTCAAAATTATTCTACCATATCCTTGTTTTTTCAAAAAAATCTTTAGATCAATAAAGCCATAAAAGCTTTTTGCATTTCCGCCTAAAATCAATATTTTTCTTTTTGCGAATTTTCATTAATCTTTTCGATAAATGAACGTATGCATCAATAATCACAACGTAACTCCATCTTTAAATATTGCAATTTCACGGCAACCGTAAATTTCATTCTTAGCCTCTTTGCCGTTTGCAATTTCTTTTATAAGCTCTAATAAATCTTCCGCTTTTTCTTCTGTATCAAAACCATAAGAGTTAAAATCAATCCAATGCGGTTTATTTTTCACCAATTCGTTATTCGATGCAATTTTTATTGTGGGAACAGCACTACCCAAAGGTGTACCTCTTCCTGTTGTAAAAAGGATGATATGGCATCCGCAAGCAGAAAGATTAGTTGTTGAAACAATATCGTTACCCGGTCCGTTCAAGAGATTCAAACCTGTTTTGGTAATAATGTCACCATAGCTGATAACGTCAACAACAGGTGCTGTTCCGCCCTTCTGAACACAACCAAGAGATTTCTCTTCAAGGGTGGTTATCCCACCCTCTTTGTTACCGGGAGAAGGATTTTCTGAAACAGGTTGTCCGTGATTTTTAAAATATTCTTTAAAATTATTTATAAGAGAAACGCCCTTTTTGAAAACCTCTTCATTGATACATCTTTCAAAAAGGAGTTGTTCTGCACCAAACATTTCGGGAACCTCAGTCAAAACTGCAGTCGCACCCATAGAGCAAAGTTTATCTGTAACCTTGCCTACAACCGCATTTGCAGTTATACCCGAAAAGCCGTCCGAACCACCGCATTTAAGACCAATTTTAAGACGACTGACAGAAACCTTTTCTCTCTTATCTTTTGATGCAAGTTCTTTTAATTCATTCAGGATTCTTATACCCTCTTCCGTTTCATTTTCAACATTCTGAACTGAAAGGAAGCGTATTCTCTCCTCATCGAAATCCCCAAGAATTTTTTTCATTTCTTGAATATTATTATTTTCGCAACCTAAACCAAGAACAAGAACTCCACCTGCGTTAGGGTGCTTTATAAGTCCTTTTAAAACAAGTTGGGTTATTTTCATATCATCCCCAAGCTGACTGCAACCATAGGGATGAGAAAAATAAATTGCACCTGTTTTATCTGAAAGTGCTTTTCCGATACTGCTAACACAACCAACAGTCGGAACAATCCATATATCATTTCTTATTCCGATATCACCATTTTTCCTGACAAAAGCTTCAATTTCAAATGGTATTGCGGGCGTTAATTCTTTAAAATCAGGTATGTATTCATAGTCAATAATATCATTCAACTTTGTTTTCATATTCTCTGTATGTACTCTTACACCTGATTTTATATTTTCAGTTGCAATTCCGATAGGAAAACCGTATTTGATAATATCTTCGCCTTTTGAAATATCTCTAAAGGCGATTTTGTGACCTGTTTCAAGGTCAACACAAACATTGTCCTTTTCATTTATTCTGAAAGTATCCATTCCATTGCACCTTTTGCACCAATATTTTCGATTTTTTCATAGCAAAGTGATACAATTTCAAGCATATCGGAAATATCTGTCCCCCAAAGAGAACTATCTCCGAGAATATCTGCAATTGAATTGTTTTTCATTTTTGAAACAACATCTTGCCCATCGTTAGGCTCATCATTCTTATAAAAATATATTAAATATGCCAAGGACATTGAGAGAATTCTTGGATAAGCATTATTTTGATGCTTATATTCTAAAATTGTCGGTAGAACTCTGACTGAAAATTTGCTTACCGAATTAAGAGCAATAGAACGCAACTGATGTTTAATAAAGGGATTTTTAAACCTATCGAAAACTGATTTAGCAAAAGCTCTGCTTTCTTCATTATCACCGAGGGTTTTTAATATTTCTTTATTTACTGCTTTATAGAGAAAATTTCTGACAGTTTCATCTGCCATGCATTCACCAACAGTTTCAATACCCGAAAGAAGCGCGCCTGCAACCATAGAGGTATGAGCACCATTAAGAATTCTGACTTTTATTCTCTTATACGGCGTAACACCATTTGTCCAAATAACATTATACCCCGCTTTTTTAAGGGGTAATTCGTTTTCGAAATCGCCCTCAATAACCCAAAGGTGAAAAATCTCACCTGTGTCAAGAAACTTATCTTCAGGGTGAAGTGAAACAGTTTCATCAGTTGGAAAGCCTGTTACAATTCTGTCAACAAGGGTATTAGCAAAGGTGTTTTCTTCATTAATCCATTTTGAAAATTCCTCTTCCAAGCCCCAGAATTCTGCATATTTTAAAACACATTTCTTCAGTTCGTCACCATTGTTATCAATAAGCTCGCAGGGCAAAATAATAAAACCCTTTAACCCCTTCTTATATCTTCTGTAAAGCAATTGAGTGAGCTTACCGGGGAATGATTTACAGGGTGTATCACTGAACTTGCAAGAAGCATCAAATTCAATCCCTGCTTCAGTGGTATTTGAAACAATAAATCTGAAATCAGGGTTATCTGCAAGTGAAAGATACTCTTCAAAGCTTTTGTATGGGTCAATGCCTCTTGAAATTGATTCAATAAAAGAATGCTCCTCTTTTACTTGTCCGTTTTCAATACCTCTTAAATAAAGATTATATTTGCAGTCCTGCTCATTGAGAAGGGCTACCTTCCCCCCTGCACGAGGCTGAAGTATGACCGCTTTACCATCATAAAGACCTCTTTTATTCAAGCCATCTAAAAACCAATCAAAAAAGCCTCGAAGGAAATTACCTTCTCCGAATTGTATAACAGTTTCTTTCATATCAGTCACCGATTTCTACGCCTCAATATTTTAGAAAGACTCCTTTGAAAGCTCAAAAAATATTTCTCCGCCTGAAGTAATCTCCTCATAGGTCAAAAAGCAATTTTCCACTTCTTTTCCGTTAAATTTAACGGATTTTATGTAAGGAAATTCCAAAGGATTTTTATCACAAATTATTTTTAAAGTATCAGAAATTTTGCAAGAATGAAAATTCTTATCTAATTTCAATTCAATATTCTTAAAAAGTGGTGTATTAAGGCAGTATTTCGGATCTGCAGGACAAACCTGTGCAAAGCCCAATGCAGAAAGAACATACCATGCAGAAAGCTGACCTACATCCTCATTACCGCAGAAGCCGTAAGCACCTGTACGGTAGGCTTCTTTCTGAACACGCCTTGTCCAATACTGCGTTCTTTCAGGAAGACCAAGCATACTGAAATAGTGAGTTATATTATGACAAGGCTCATTTGAATGATTATAATCATCGTTCCAAAGGCTTTTCAAATCTGCCTTTTCAAAAAACTCTTCAAGAAGCTCTATAGTTCTTTCTTCACCAAAAAGCTTACTTAATCCAACAATATCATAGGGCACAAACCAGGACTGCTGAAAAATATTACTTTCAACTGTTCCGTCATCATCATATCTGTCCTCTTCAAAAACAAATTCACCATTTCCTTTTCGAGGTGCCATAAAGCCTAACAATTCGTTATAATTTTCATTATAACGATTAGCCCTGTTCATAAAGAACTCTACATCATCCGTTTTGCCTAAAACCTCGGCAAACTTCGCCATTGTAAAATCTGCCAACAAATACTCCAGAGTATCGCTTAATTCTTCGGGTACATAACAATCTTCAAGATACGCCTTACAATCCGGTCTTATAGATTTAAACTCTTTTCCGTAAAGCTCTTTGGCACAAACACTTGATGCTTTTGCTATTTCATATGCTTTTTCTGTATCATAAGGTTTTATTCCTTTTACAAAAGCATCTGCAATAACAATAAGACCCGGGTCACCAACCATACAACCTGCATTTATTCCCAAAAGCTCCCATCGTGGAAATGACGAGTTGTTAAGCTCTGCAATTTTAAGAAGTGAATTAACCTCATCACGAACCATATCGGGACGAATAATGCTTAAAAGCGGAAATTCACTTCTATATACATCCCAACCGCTGAAAACAGTTCTTTGCTTATAATCAGAATTTTTAAACATTTCATAATTGATGGTATATCTACCATCAACATCAGCCATTGTCCGAGGGTCTAAAAGCACATGATAAAGGCAGGTATAAAAAAGCTTTAAATCAATTTCATCTGTACCCGAAACCTTAATACAAGAAAAAACATCTTCCCATTTCTGCAAAGCGTTTTCTGCCATAGTATCAAAATCAACATTTTCACATTCTGCCGAGAAATTTTTTCTTGCACCCTCAATATCAACATAGGAAATAGCACATTTTATTGTTATTGGTTCCCTTATTTCCTCTGAAAAATCAAGAAAAACTCCTAAATCCTCACCCTTGCAAGAGTCCGTGAATTCTTCATTACTGAAAAATCTTTTGTTAATAAAAGGCTTAGACAATTCCATAACAAAATATAAATCATAATAAATACCACCGTGGCCATGACCGAAGCCACCACCGTTAGGGGTACATTTAATATGACCTTCGATTTTTCTGCCATTTATAACATTAACTTCCTGAAAATCCGCCTTACCGCCAATTCTTCTCGAAAAATTGATTATAATTTTCTTTTCTGCATTTTCAGGGTAAGTAAATCTTAATATTCCCGTATGCTCAGAAACAGTAGCTTCTGCCAACACATTATATCTATCTAATAAAACTGAATAGTACCCTGCACGAGTTTTTTCATTTTCGTGAGAAAATTCGGATTTCCAACCTCTTGTACCATTATTAAACGGTAACTCCTGATTGCTTCCGCTTCGAAGGTCTGTTTCTTCAGTTACGGGCATAATCTGAATATTCCCCAAATCACCATACCAACCTATACCGCTCATATGGTTAAAGCTGAAGCCCTCAATAGTATTATGACAATAGTTGTAACCGCTGCCATTGTCACCACCGCTGACAGTATCGGGAGAAAGCTGCACCATTCCACCCGGAACACAAGCACCCGGGTAAGTTTTTCCGCCACCGTGGGATTTTTCCATCTGACCATCACCAACGGTACCTATCATAGTATCAACATATAATGCACTTTTCATAGAAAGTCTCCTGTTTGCGTTTTATTATTTTGATACATTTTATCATAAGAAACAGCTACGTTCAACACATTTTTGATAACAACTGTTTAATTATTGCCATACTATTTTTCCATCTATAATTGTTACGTGAACGCGGGAAAATATATCGAAGGGACTTCCTTCAAAAATAACAAAATCTGCATCCTTACCCACTTTAAGACTGCCTAATCTGTTATCAACCCTGCAGATTTTTGCCGCGTCAATTGTGATTGCCTTTAATGCTTCGTATTCCCCTAAACCTTCTTTTGCCGCCAAACCTGCACATAAAGGCAGATATTGTATTCTTGAAACAGGGTGGTCGGTGGTTATTGCAACAGTAACGCCTGTTTTTTTGAGTATTCCTGCAGTTTTGAAGTCCGACTGACTTACTTCTTTTTTATTTCTTGACGCTAAAGACGGTCCGACAATTGCAGGAAATCCGCTTTCTGCTATTTGCTCTGCTATAAGATGTCCTTCAGTGCAATGGTCGAGAGTAAGTCCAACGCCAAACTCTTTAGCAATTCTTATGGCGGTCAATATATCATCTGCTCTGTGAACATGAGCTTTTAAAGGGATTTTTCCGTCAAATAAATCCCTGTAGCTTTCCAATAAAAAATCCTTTTCCTGATTATTTTCATTTTCAAAATATTGTTTTGCACGAAATAATTCTTCTCTTATTAATGAAGCTGTTCCCATTCTGCAAGACGGTGTGTTTCCGTTTAGTCCATAATTCGTCATAGGATTTTCACCAAAGGCAATTTTTATGGCAGCAGGCGCAAGAACTATCATATCATCAATGCAACGCCCATATGTTTTAATAAAAGCAAACTGCCCACCTATAGGATTTGCACTTCCCGGTCCAACCATAACCCCTGTAATACCCGAAGCTAATGCATTATGGAATGCACTATCCATGGGATTCACACCATCAATCCCTCTTACTGCAGGCATTATGGGATTTGTATTTTCGTTGCTTTCATCTACCTGAGCGCTTGCTTTTTCCTCACATATTCCCAAATGACTATGGGCATCAATAAACCCCGGAAACACATTCTTTCCGGTTGCATCGATAATTTTTATATCATCATTAGCTTTGATATTTTTTCCGATTTCTGCAATTTTTCCGTTTTTCACAAATAAATCTGCGTTAATTGGCTCTTCATTTTCCATAGTATATAAAGTTGCGTTTTTAACTAATAACATATTTTTACCTCTCGTTAATTAAATCAAATCTATGAATAGTTTCTCACAATGTAGAAAAACTATTCTTAACGGAGGTGAATATCATGGATAACAAACAGAACAATCAGCAGAACCAGAACAACAAAAATAATCAGAACAACAAAAACAACCAGAACAACAAACAGAATCAGCAGAACCAGAACAACAGACAGAATCAGAGAAATGACCAAAACAGATAAAACCTGCTGAAAACTCAAGGAGTTGCAAAAAGCTTTATTTTTGCAACTCCTTGTTGAATTTTATTTTTTTATTTTCCAAACATATTCTCCGCCGCTAAGAGTTTTTTCAACTCTTTCTTTTGCAGATAATATCACTTTTGCATTTGTACCATCGGGAATTATAGCTTTAACTGTTATTGAGTCATTTTCATTTATTTCCCATTGAGAAACAATTTTACCGAAGGGTGTTTTTACACTTGCCTTTACATATTCAAGACCGCAATCAAATTGAGGTTCAATTGTAAAACTCTTATAACCGTCTTTTACATTTTTTATTCCTGCAAAATGGCTAAAGAAAGCCTCATCATAAGAACCGAGGAAATAATGGTCTTGTGAGCGGGTAGTTGTTTCCCAGCTTTCCCAAGCAGTATCTGCTCCGTTTTCAAGCCAGAAGCACCAGCTTGGGTAAGTTTTTTGTGTAAGCACTTTATATGCCACATCAGAATAGCCGTTATCATATAAAACAGGAAGAACAAATTTAACTCCTGTGCAACCTGTGTCAAAATGATATTCTTTATTTATAATATCATTGACAAGGTTTTCCAAAACGGCTTTTTTATTCTCTTCAGGCACCATACCGAAGGCCAAGGGCAGAAGGTTTGAGGTCTGCCTGTATTTTGTTCGAAGACCCTTCTGATCCCAGAATGTAGTTTCATAAATCTGCTTTTCGGAATTATAAAACTTTTCATTAAACGCTTTATAAATATTCTCACAAGCATTTTTATAAATGGTTATATCTTCTGTTTCACCGAGAATTTCCGCAATTCTTGCAATGCTCAAAAGCATTTTATAAATAAATGCCGTACCGCAAATTTCGCAACCCTCAGAAGAACCCGGGTCAATTTCACCGTTTTCTTCTCCCATAGGTGAAAGCCAGTCTGCAAGGCCCTTGTGCCCCCATACCCAATCTTGATTTGAAAGTGCTTCAATATCATTCAAAGCGAATTTTTTGAGATTGGGATAAATGGATTTCACATAATCTTTCTCGTTGCAATAATCAAGAAGAGACTCACAAGAGAAAACATAAACAGTATTCCAGACAGGTGAATTATCAATTCCCCATTCTGCCGCAGGCACCATAACAGGAACATTGCCGTAAGCCTCAAAGCAGTCGTTCATTACACCGACAAAGTTTTTCAGATACTCTGACATTTGAAAATTAAACATTATTGAGGTTAAGCCGCAACTGAAATCGCCCAACCAACCATTTTTCTCCCAGACCGGTGTATCGGTTGGTTTACCCTGGAAATTATTCAGAAGTGTTCTTTGCATTATTTCGTGAAGCTTATTTACACTTTCATTTGAACATTCAAATTCAGAAATAAACTCCATATCATTTGCAACGCGGTAAATGGTTATATTATCTGCTGTAATTTCCACCTGGCAATTTTCAACCTGAATATATCGGAAACCTTTGTAACTGAATTTTGGTTCTAACTCACAAGGCTCGCCATTACCGATAAAGGTGTCCTGCTGTATGTATTCATCGGGCCACCAAGGTCCGTCGTGACCTTCATATTTCCCGATTTTCTGTATATAACCGTCTTCCTTAAGCTTTTCACTATAAACTACCTTTATTTCAGTATTTAGGGGTAATTGCAAATCAAATTTTGCCCAGCCTGTTATCATTTCGGGAGCAATAATAAGATATGTGCCGTTACCTTTATCAATTATTTCTTTTGGCTTGAATTCACCAATTCTTCTTATTGGTGGCATATTTTGAAGTTTCAATTTGCCTTCGGGTGCATCAACTAAAATAGCTTTCTCCCATTTAAAATCAATTTTTCTCAAATCGTGAGCTTCGCCGTAATATATGCTGTTTTTTGTTATCTTTCCATCTAAAGTATATTCCCAGTTTTCATCTGTAAAAATGTTTTCTCTATCACCATTTTGATACAGGATACTCAAATCTGCTATAAGCTTCGGAGCAGACCGCCAGGAAGCTTTATCCCAATTCCACACATTTGTTGTTTCATTGAAAAAGCTATGACCCAATTCAACGGTTATTTCATTTTCACCGAAAACCAACAAATCGGAAATATCAAAGCTTCTGTATAAAACAGTTCTATTATATTGTGTGTGTGCAGGGTTAAGAACACTGTCATCGGGAAGTTTTCCGTTGACATTAAGTTCAAAAAGACCAAGACCGCAAATAAACAGTTCTGCTTTATTTATTTTTTTATCAATTGCAAAATTCTTTTTAAAAATAGGCGCACGGCGGTCTTCAATTGTCATTGAAGTGCCAATCCATTTACCCTTAAATATGTATTCCATACCCATCACCAGAATTTTATTTTCCTGTATCAACCATTTTCATTTTTGTTGCCTTTTGTCCCCAGCAATTTGCCCAGCTTTCGCAATAGAGCTTATAGTAGGAAACATTATTTTTCTCTCTGTACTTTGCAAAGAAATTGCACCATATAACTGATGGAAGAGCAATTACAATATAGTAAAGAGGGCCTAAAAGCAGGCATTGCCAAGTATGACCGTATTCATGAATACGAGTGTTATAGGTCCATGGATTAACATCTTCTCTGTCTTTCATAAATATGAAAAGACCCATTGAAAGTCCACCTGCATTCCAAGGAAGATAAACTATATTTGCATAGCCGAATTTTGAATGTCTTTTCTTTAGAATTTTCGTGCAGATAAGATATGCAATTCCGCCGACAATATTAACGGGAAGCCCCCAAGTCCATTGAATAGCATAAAAAAGAATATCTTTTATTGTGTTTATAATATTTTTCTCTTTGGGAGTAGGTTCAGTTTTGGTAATATCAATATTTTCCATAATCATTCTACCTCCTTAGACTAACCGTGTTTTTTCTTAATCTCATCTAACTCTAATAGAATTAAATACTCACCTTTTTCGTTCTTATCAAGAGTTTGAATTACGTTTTCATTATTGTCCTTGCCAAGCCATGTATCCTCTAACTTATAGCCGGTAAGCAATTCACAACGTTCTCTTTCATAATCTGTAAGAGTAACTGTACCGTATTTATGTTTAGTGGCAATTGCTGCACGAATCATTGTATGGTCATCTTTAGTCATTTTAAAGCGTCTGAGTAAAAGATAAGCCACAACTGCACTAATCATAGGAAGAACAGAAACGCAGATACGAATACCTAACAAAGCAGTATCATTCTGCTGAATATAAACACCTTCGTTACCTGTTACAAGTCCGAAATATTTCAAAACAGTACCAACAAGGAAGGTCATAACACCGCCAACAACCTGCTTTACCATTGTATTGCAGGTGCTGATAACACCCTCACGGCGCCTACCTGTTATAAGCTCATCTACATCTGTAAGGTCGGGCATAACATTATTACCAACAAAACCGAGACCGCTCATACCGAATGGGTAAAGCACTGCGCCACCTAAAATCATAAGAACAAGGGGCACTATTGAAGAAGTGCCATCAGGACTACCCGTTTTAACGAAAAGAAGAAGTCCTAAACCTATAATCATAAAGGGGGTTACTACCGCACCGCACTTACTTTTACCTTTTTTTATCGTCAGGGCATAGTTCAAGGGAAATGCAAGAGATTCAAACACACCTGCAAATGTATTATATATCGGGTAATATTTATAAAGATTTGCAAGGTAAGTTATAAAATAAATGCTTGATGTTGAATAAAAGCTTCTTGCCATCTGCCAGAAGAAAGACATTGAAAAATAATCTCTGAACGCCTTGCTTCTGAACACCTGAACATATTCATCAATAGCAAATCTTAAATCCAACTTAGGCGATTTTTCATTAAGAGAGCTTGGTTCTTTAACAGCTTTAAAGGTTGCAAAAATTGCACAAGCATAAACTATTGAAAGAACAACACCTGTGAGCATAAAGGGCATTTTAGACTCTTTTGAAAGACCACCTGAAGAGCCAAACACAGAAAGGAATATAAGAAGAATTATGTAAGAGGGAATCATACCAACGGAATTAAATATATAGCTTACCGAGGTATATTGAGTTCTCTTGTTATATTCGGGAGCCAAAGTAGGAAGCATAGCAGTATGAGGAACATCAACCATTGTATAGGCCGTCTTATACAGAATATATGCAAATGCATAATACATCACACATACTGTTGGATGTTCTTTAGCATCAAGCCCGAAAGAGTTCCAGAGCATTGAATAGGATATTACAAGTATTGGAATACTCCACAAAAGATATCTTCTGTGCCTGCCGTATTTTGAACGGGTACGGTCAGTAATAATACCCATCAACGGGTCATTGATGCCGTCCCACACAGTTGCTATCATTATGATAAAAGTAGCGTGCTGCAAATCCATACCAACAACATTGGTAAGGAAAACCGTGAAATACATACTGATTATGTATCCACCGCCACCAATATAAATATTAGCAAAGCAATACTGTATCATAGGCCAGACTGTGTCAATAAATTTGCCCTCAACACCTATTGCCTTTTTAAATCTTTCACCCAAAGATATCACTCACTTAATTAATATTTTCCTAAATCTGTAATCTGAGGAATTTCGATAGATTCTGTATAAAGCTCTCTCGGATTATTTTCATCAAGAACAATAAGCCTTCCGCCATGCTCCATACCATAAGTAAAGAAGCCTGCACCGAGAGTCTGATAAAGGTCAATTCCGTCAACAGTCATTTTAAAATCGTTAACATGGTCGTGACCGAAGAAAGCAGCAAAAATATCGCCTGTTTTCTTCCAGCTTTCAAACTGCTGAGTATGGTCAATTTCCATATAAGGAGGACAGGGACATTCTCTTATTCTTCCCTCAAGCATTTCATTGTCCAGATAGAAATATCTGCCGTCACGCTCAAAGGTGTATTCATCATCCTTTGTGACCTCTTTTAATCCGTTCAATTCCTGCTGAACGGGAATATGCTGGAAAAGAATTGCAGGAAGAGGCTCGCCACCATTTGCTTCTTTTAATTCTGTGGCTTTATTTTCATACCAAGCAATCTGGTCTGCGTGAACACAATCATAAGGGAAATCACCTGCAGAATTTCTTTGGTAGTCATTTGAGTCAATAAGCCATATTGCAAAAGCATCTTTATCTTCCTTACTGCTTTTGATTGTTACACAACAGTTGCCTGTTCCATATACATCTGCATCATTAAGATTTGAACGACAGTTAGGATATTCCATATACATAAGCATCTGGAATTCAGTATGGAAGCCAACCTCACCATCGTGGTTACCGAAAACAACGCAAAGAGGAATATTTCTGTCTCTTATAGGCTTTGTGATTTTCTGAATTGTACTCTGCACCAAATCATATGTGAATTCTTCCCAATAACCGCTGATATTGTCACCACCAAAAACAACCAAATCGGGATTTGTTTTCGCAACAAGGCTTTCGATAACGTTGAGAGTTTCAATATCTCTTCTCTCAGGGATTGAACGGTCCTCATCATCGTCCATTATCGGCTCAACATCGTGAATATCGGTTATATGTAAAATTTTAAATTTACCGTCCGCACCGAATTTAAGCGGTGCAGGTGCTTCTCTTTTGAATCTGTCTGTTTTCCATTTTTTAGGATATCCCATTGCCATAAAATATCAATCCTTTCAAAAAAATTCACTTTGCGCTTTGCGTTTTGCACTTTGCATTTTTAAAACGCCCAATTACCATTTTCAAAAATTTTGTATGCTTTTCCGTCCTTATATCCTGTTATCTCCAAATCGGGTGCGCCAATCATAAAATCAACGTGAATCATACTGTCATTAACACCCATTGCCTGACATTCTTCAAGGCTTTTTTCTTCAAATCCGTCAATAGTATCGCAAAATCCTCTGCCGAGAGCTACGTGACAGCTTGCATTCTCATCAAAAAGAGTGTTATAGAAAAGAATACCTGTATCCGCAATAGGGCTGTTATATGGAATGAGAGCAAGTTCACCAAGATATTTTGCGCCCTCGTCCATCGAAAGCATTTTATCGAGTAAATCCTTACCCTCTTCAGCATCCCATTCAACCGCTTTGCCATCTTTGAAAGTGATTGAAAAATTATTTATAATCTGACCTTGATATGAAAGAGGTTTTGTTGAAACAAGTTTACCCTCTGCAAAGCCTTTTTTAGGTGAAATGAAAACTTCTTCTGTTGGCAAATTGGGGTTAAAGAAATTGCCTGAAAGAGTATTCTCACCGCCACCGCACCAATGACTTTCGGGAATAAGACTTGCTTTGAAATCAGTTCCGTTTGAGCTTTTATATTCAAGATAATCAAACTTTTTATCGTTAAGATATGCCGTTCTTGATTTTAAATCAGCATTGTGATTTTTCCATGCTTCTTCGGGATCATTATCTTTTGTAACATAAACTGTTTTGAGAATTGCATCCCAAAGCATATTATAAGCTTTGTTTTTGGTTTCATTTGGAAAAACCTTTTTTGCCCAAGCATAAGAAGGAACTGCTGCAATGCACCATTGGTCTTTATTTTCAAGAGCATCGCTGTATTTTTTTGTTACCTTGTAACGAGCCATCTGGGATTTCTGCATTTTTTCGCGGTTAACTCCCTTAAGTCCGTCAGGGTCTTCGCTCTCAATATAAATTCTGCAAGGAACCTCTTCAACCATTAATTTAAGCCTTTCTTCCTGCCAGGCAGGGACTTCGCTTAAGGATTTAAGAGATCGGTGCTTGTAGTTAAGCTTTGTAATAGCCTGAAAACCAAAATCCACTTCAACCCTTGATGCACCTGCTTTATAGCATTCACTTACAAGTATTGTTACAAACTCATATTGGTCTGCTTCTGCATAAATCCTAACAGGCTGACCTTTCTTTATATTTGCGCCCACTCTTGCAATAAGACGGGCATATTTTTTCTGCATTGTCTTATTCATAAAACCGCCTCAAATTCAATAAAAATATACATAATAAGTTTACCACAGTAATTTTACAAATACAATAAAAATAGTGGTAAATCATTATAATATGTAAGAAAAAATCAAAAAGGAGAAACAACTCCAATGAGCATTTCTCCTTTTCGCGACTTAAAGCTTTTAGTAACTTAATTAAACGTTACCTTCTTCATATGCTTTAATCATCTTTTTAACCATCTGACCGCCGATAGAACCTGCCTGACGAGATGTGAGGTCGCCGTTGTAACCCTGCTTAAGGTCAACGCCAACTTCCTGAGCAGCCTCCATCTTTACCTGATTGAGAATCTGCTTTGCATTTGTCTTATTCTCAGCGGGCATGCTGTTGTTTTTTGAAGCCATTTCTTAACACTCCTTCGCAATTAATCTTGCGTTTGCATTTTTATTATTAGAAGATAATTCAGGAATATTGCAAGAAAATTTTGACATTATGCATTGTGTTTTTGCACAAGAGAATTGATTTGTTTTTGTAAATTTTATATGATAAATAGAACTTTTTCTAAAGAGCAAATTTTTTGTTGCCATCATAGAACACGAGTGATAATATATATTGGAAATAAAATGATGAAATTCCCCGAACACTTATATTTATAGGAGAATGTATTATGGTAAAAGTTCTTAAATTTGGCGGTAGCTCTCTTGCAGATGCAGAGCAGTTCAAAAAAGTTGCCGCAATAATCAAAGCAGAACCTGAAAGAAGATATGTTGTTGCTTCTGCTCCCGGTAAAAGATTTTCCGAGGATATCAAAGTAACAGATATGCTTTACGATTGCTACAAGCTTGTTAAAGCAAATCAGCCTATTGACGAGGCATTCAAGCTTATAGAAGACCGTTACAATGGTATTATTAAAGACTTGGGCATCAAGCTTTGGCTTCAGCCTGAATTTGACAGAATCAAAAATGCAATTGTTCACCACGCAGGTCGCGACTATATAGCAAGCCGTGGCGAATACCTTAACTCAATGGTTCTTGCTGCATATCTTGAATATGATTTCATAGATGCAGAAGATGGTATTTTCTTCAAAGAAAACGGTACTCTTGATACAGAAAAAACAAACGAAGAGCTTACTGCAATTCTTGCAAATCACGAGCATGCAGTTATCCCCGGTTTCTATGGTGTTATGCCCAACGGCACAATTAAAACCTTTTCCCGCGGTGGTAGCGATATTACAGGTTCAATCGTAGCAAGAGCGATTAAAGCAGATATTTACGAAAACTGGACAGATGTTTCCGGTATGCTTATGGCAGATCCCAGATGCGTAGAAAACCCCAAGGTTATTTCAACAATCACATACAGCGAGCTTCGCGAGCTTTCGTATATGGGCGCAACCGTTATGCACGAAGATGCAATTTTCCCCGTTCGAGAAATGGGTATTCCGATTAATATCAGAAATACAAACGCACCCGAAGATGCAGGCACAATGATTGTTTCTTCAGTTGAAAGCAATAAGGTAGATACAGTTATTACAGGCGTTGCAGGTAAAAAAGGATTCTCTGTTATTGCAATTGAAAAAGATATGATGAATGCAGAAGTTGGTTTCGGCAGAACCGTACTTGAAGTTCTTGAAAACTACAACCTTTGCTTCGAACATCTCCCCTCCGGTATTGACACAATGTCTGTTGTTGTTAACGATAACGATTTCCTTCCCGTTAAAGATAATATTATAAATGATATTATGAGAAGAACAAAAGCAGACTCCGTTACTGTTAACGGTGGTATTGCTCTTGTAGCAGTTGTTGGCAGAGGTATGGCTGGTGCAAAAGGTACTGCAGGAAGACTTTTCAAAGCAATTGCAGAAAACGATATTAACATCAAAATGATTGACCAGGGTTCAAGTGAGCTTAATATTATTGTTGGTATCAGCGAAGATGATTACATCAAAACGCTTAACGCTATTTACCACGAATTTGTGAATTAATTTAATAAACAATAATGATAGGGTGGATAAAATCCAAAATTTTATCCACCCTATCATAAAACAAAGCGTATTCGGTTTTCCGAATACGCTTTAATTTTTGCTTAGAACAAGCCAGTAATTAACTGAGGAATCATTGTGATATATTTGATAATAAGACCAAAGATTTCTGTGAAGAAGTTTGCAAGAGAACCATCAATTGTACCGATAGCATCTGTGGGAAGCTTGGATTCATCATCATTTGCTTCTGCTTTTGTGGTTTTCTTGATTGCATATTCGTCAATTTTTGTTACTTCCTGAGTTTCGTCGTTAACAACATAAGCCTCATAAACGAGCTTGCCGCCATCAATGTAGATGTTTGAGAAGCAACCGCCCATATCTCTTGTGGAGAGCTTAACATCTGCACATTCGTTAATGGGGTCAACAGGATTTTCGTTAACTGTGTATCTCTTTGTACCTGCTGTTGAGGGAAGAATGTAAACAGCACCATCAGGATTCTTTGCAAATGTTGTGCTCTCGCCATTGAATTTTTCTGTTACATAAGTAACATCTTCAACAACCGCATCACCTTTAACCTGTTTGGTTCTGAAATACATATGGTCGTGACCGGAAAGAACAACGTCAACGCCTGTTTCATCAACAATTTCAATAATTGTATCTCTCATAGCAAGAGTATCGGGCTTGTTGATGTTCTTACCTGCAGAATAAACTGCACGATGAAGAAGAAGGAATTTCCACTGAGCATCAGAGTTTTTAAGGTCATTGATAATCCAGTTTCTCTGAGCCTGAACCATTGGATACATATCGTTAGAGTTAACAACGCAGAAATGAGCATTGCCGTAATCATAAGAATAGTAAACACCGTTTACGCCGTTACCTGCACCTTCGCCTGCTTCAAGGTTGAACATATTTGCAAACCAACCAACATTGAGTTTGTTTGTGATGTTACCTTCGTGGTTACCTGCAACGGGAACAAGAGTAAGGTTTGTGTTAGCATTGTTAAATGCCTGACCATACCAGTTCCATTCCTCATTTGTACAATCGTTTACGAAGTCACCAAGGTTAACAACGAATTCTGCTTTTTTATTGGATTTCATAGCGGCATCCATAACAAGAGCTGCCTGCTCAAAGTTTTCAAGGCTGCTTGCCTGAACGTCTGCAATAGCAATAAAAGAGAATTTCTTATCGCCATTATCAGTAACAAATTTACCTGTTGTACTCCATGTATTTTCGGTCATGCTACCAACACGATAGTTGTATGTTGTGCCTTTTTCAAGACCTGTAACAACAACCTTATGGCAATAGTAATCCTGGAATACAGAAACATCGCCTGTGTATGTTTTTGCATTATTGAAAGTACCGTCAAAATCTGCTGCTTTAACAATCTGGATTGTTGTGTCGCAGTATTCCTCTGTGTACCAAGTGAAACCACGCTGTGTCTGAGTGTCACCATACATTGTACAGTTAACACGAAGTGTTTCAAAACCTGTGCTCTCTGCGGAAACGCTTAAACCAATGCAGCTGAAAAGCATAATAACTGCAAGTAAAGCGGCAAGAGATCTCTTTGCTGTCTTTTTCATAACTACCTCCGTAATTAAATTTTGGGCAGACAGTACCGCCCATTTTTATGAATATCATTATACAACGATTTTCCTATTATTTCAATATAAAAAGTAAATTTATTACAATTGCTAATAATGAGAGATAAATTTTGGGTAAAAGTTATATAAGAGATGCCAGTTGCCAGATGCAATTAAGCAGATAGCGGTTAGCAATTAGCGCATAGAGTAAAAGAATGCAACTTTATTATGTTTGGAAGCAACGCTTCCCCTACACTCCCAACTCCTCGTTCCTCACTCCTAACTAAAAAGGACGGCTTCCGCCGTCCTTTAAGTAAAATTTAGAATTTAACTTTATAGCACTTAATCTCGAAGGGGTTGATTTCGAAATTGAGGGTTTTGCCGTCAGCAATGTCAACTGCAACATCATTTCTTTCGAGAAGGTCGCATTCTGCTACACTCTTGATTTCTGCGAAAAGCTCTGCAGAAACTTTAGTTCTGCTACCTGCCTTTTCAACGAAACGGATGATGTAAGCATTTTCATCCTCGCATTTCTTAACTGCTTCAAGTGTAACGTTTTTGCCGTCAACCTTAATAAAGCTCTTTGCGTCTTCGCCCTTTGCATCGCTGTTGATTTCAACTGCAACTGCAGGGTTGTTCATTTCAAGTCCTCTTACGAGTGTTTCAGCATTCTTCCAATTACCTGCATGAGGATAAATTGAATATGTGAAATAGTGGTCGCCACGGTCTGATTTTGGGTCGGGGTTCATGGGAGCTTTAAGAAGAGTGATAATCATTCTCTGCTTATCAACCTCGTAACCATACTTGCAATCGTTAAGAATTGAAACACCGTAGTTATCTTCACTCATATCAATAAAGTTATGAGCAGAAACCTCGAATTTAGCCTTGTCATAAGGATTGTGACGATAGTTAGAGCTTTCAATTGTTGCATAAGCAATATCACGGGTAAACTTCTGAGCCTTAACATCAACATCAAAGCCAACCTTAAGAAGTTTTTCCTGTTCGTTCCAGTTGATGAATGTATCAAAATCAATTCTGTCAAGCTCATTATAAATAATGATATTCTGCTTAACAATTGATTTATTGATATTCTTTTCAATTGAAACAACTGTGAATACATCACCTGCTGCAATACCTGTTACCTTACCGGGTTCTGTATCGAACTGACGGTCAACATAGGAAGCAACAATATCCCAAGCGTCATATTTACCGGGAAGGTCTTCGTAAAGTCTGAACACGTTACCTTTACCGTCAAGAACTTCTCTGTTATTCTTCTTATCAAAGATAGAAACAAGCTCTGCGCTTTCATCAAGAACAAGTCTGAAGTTATCGTTTTCAACTGTATTTCCGAAAGCAGCTACTGATGTTGCTTCACCTACAGCAGCATCCTTTGTATAGTAAATCTTATAACCAACAGCAGGAATATCCTTTGCAACGAACACAAGAACCTTTGTTCCGTCAAGCTTTGTATAAGCCTGAGTTGCAAGCTTATTGCCTTCTGCATCATAGATTTCAACATCCTTGTAGGGAAGCTCAACCTTCTGAGTTGCAGCAGTTCCGAGAGAGTTGAAAAGAGCAAAGGGTTTGCCGTATTTCTCTGCACCGTTTACATTACCTGCAATTACATTGAGAGCTTCGTCTCTTACGCTTTCACCAATAGCAATAATGTTATCATAGATAGCGCAAAGGTCACCAAATACTTCTGTAATATGAGAGCCGGGAAGAGAATCGTGGAACTGGTTAGTAAGAATTGCCTGCCAGCCTTCGTTAAGCTTTTCAAGAGGATATTCATAGCCGTACTGCATTGCAATACTTGCGAACATCTCTGCCTGACGATAGAGGTTTTCAGAATATCTGTTAAGCTTTTTAAGAAGAGCTTTTGTTGTGTGAACACCGCGATGCTCTTCAAGGTAAAGCTCATCTTTCCAGGTAGGAATGTTAGTTTCTGTTGCCTTAGCTTTCATTCTTGCAAGAGAATCTTCAATCTTACTTGTCTGAGTTTTGGGAAGACCGGGGAAGTTTTTGTAACGCTTTACATATTCAAGCATTTCGGTATCAACACCACCGCCGCCGTCACCCCAGCCATAGCAGTACATAGACTCACCGATAGTTTCTTTATCTGTATATTTCTTCCAGTTAACTTTAAGAGAGTCAGCCTCAACAGTACCGATAAAGTGTGTTGGGGGAACAATTGAGAATACCTTTGAGCCATCGGGACCTTCCCACCAGAATGTGTTATACTGCCAAGGGTTTGTATCATTCCAGATACCCATTTTATGAGTTACGAAATATTCAACGCCTGCTTTCTTAAGAATCTGAGGCATTGCATAACCATTACCGAAAACATCGGGAACCCAACAGGTTTTGGGAGTGATACCGAAAGTCTTTTCAGCAAAACGGATACCGTGAAGAAGCTGACGAACGAAGGACTCACCGGAAACAAGGTTACAATCGGGCTCAACCCACATTGCACCGATATATTCCCATCTGCCCTCTTTGATTCTTTCCTTAAGCTGTTTGTAGATGTTAGGATAGTTTTTCTCCATCTCAATATATGTTGGAGCTGTACTCTGTGAGAAAATGAAATCGTCATACTGTTGCATAAGACGA
>JAZUSD010000034.1:0-13103 GCA_045606545.1 Acutalibacteraceae bacterium
TAGCGAAGAAGAAGCCGCAGAATTTGACACAGCATTTCCCTACAAAGAAAAATTAAAACTCCCAGGACAACTTTTTGACTAAACGAACAAACGGAGCAGCGTGCCATTGATGGTGCGCTGCTCTTGTTCAAATTCCAATTTAACGAACGGAGCAACAGTATTTTTCACTGTTGCTTTTTTGTTTGTGAGGGTGGTATAATTAACTCAATTGATTGCGGAACTAAGGTGAAAAATATGATTAAAGAAGTAATACACGACCCGATTTTGTTGGCAATGAAATCGGAAAAGGCGACAATTGAAGATTTGCAGGTGGCAGAGGATTTGTTGGACACGCTTGTTGCTAATGCTGATGGTTGTGTTGGTATGGCTGCCAATATGATTGGTGTGCATAAGCGTATAATCTGCTTTGATGATAACGGTAAGTATATGACTATGTTCAACCCTGAAATTATTAAGAAATCAGACCCGTATCAGACAGAAGAAGGATGCCTTTCTCTGCTCGGTGGTCCTCGTCCGTGCAAGCGTTATAAGAATATAAAAGTGCAGTGGCAAACAGCCGAATTCCAGACTCGTATTAAAACCTTTACCGGATGGACCGCACAAATAATCCAACACGAAATCGACCATTGCGATGGAATCTTAATTTGAGGTATGCTATGAAAATAATAATTGATGCGGATGCGTGCCCTGTTGTAGATATTACCGTCAATGTGGCCAAAGAGCGAGGAATCGAGTGTATCATTGTCTGCGACAATACTCATTCCATTGAAAAAGATGGAGCAAAAACTATTGTGGTTGATAAGGGGGCGGACTCTGCAGATTGCTGTATCGCAAACATTACCGAAAAGGGTGATGTAATAATCACACAGGACTACGGCCTTGCAGCACTTGTGCTTGGTAAGGGCGGTAAGGCTCTTAACCAGAACGGACTTATCTACACCGACAGCAACATAGAAAACCTCCTTCTCACCCGTTTTATAGGCAAAAAGGAGCGTATGGCAGGCAACAGAACTAAAGGCCCCAAAAAACGCACCGACCAGAATGATGAAGACTTTCTAAAGGCATTGCTTTTGTGTGTTGGGTATTAGCATCAGATAGGTAGAAAGAAGCAACGAATGAACCATGTGATTTGGCTAATGAACTATTCCTTTTTGAATCTAAAGCAGGTATTATATAACGAGTAAATATTAATTTACAATCAATACAAAAGAACCAAGGTTAATTGCCTTGGTTCTTTAAGCTTTTTATTTATAATTCGGCTTTTATTACAATTTCACTTTTACTTGTGATTCTATCAATAGATGAGGACATCTTTTCTGTCATTGATAAATAGCCTTCCAATTCGGTTATCAACATTGTAATTGATTTGCTTAGTTTTCGTTCCATTCCTAAACTAGGTTTAAGTGCGTATATAAAACTTTCGATTTTTCCATCTGTTTCGTATATTGTGCTTTGCATTTCTTCTAATGATGTTAGAGATTCTTTTAAATCTTTGATGTTATCTGGTGTTCTTACATGTTCGTTTTCTAACATTGAAAGATAATCATTTTCAACTTGTTCCCAATATACGGAAATGTTGCCTACATGAGTTTTTAGTTTTGTCGCAAATAATTCAATTGGTGAAGATAGTTTTCTACAAACATTCCTAACAAAAACAGCATTTGTGTTATTTCCACTTGATTTGACTTTGTTTATTTCATCAGTTGCTTGGTTTACCGAAGTATTCATGTCGCCCATTTCTTCAGTGATTAATAATATTTCTTTACTCATATTTTCAGAATTTTCTTGTATTCCTGCGATATAGTCTAAAAAGCCTTTTTCCCCAGGTGTTTCATCTTCAATATTCTCTGTAGTGCTATTTGTATTTTCGGTATTAGCTGTTGATTCAAACTGTGCATCTGATGGTTTAGTGAAATAATCAGGGATGTAGTCTGATACAGGATTACCATATTTTATGTTTCCGTCAATAGCTCCGCTTAATAATTTCTTGAGTTCAACAAATAACTCCGGTAATTTATAGAAAAGTAAACTGTATTGATTTGCTCTATATGATTTTATATCAAAGGGTAATTCTCCTATGTCTTGTGTTATTATAATAACCTTTTTGTTCATTGCGTGGGCTAAACCCAACTCATAAAAAACATTGGCATTTAAACCAGACAAATCGGCTATGATTACATCAGAATGGTAAATGCCTTCAACTATATCTTGCAATATGTTCTGTTGGTTATCTAAATCTCCTGCATTTGTAAAGTCATATTGTTCAGAAAACTTGTTCTTCATTTCACTGAAAAGTGCTAAGAAATCATCGTTAAATGGTGTAATTACAAATACTTTTGGTTTCATTTTGCGGGACTCTCCTTTGTGTTGATTTTATAGAATTGTAATGGTTTTATGACATTGAGATAGATATTTTTTAGGTTTGTATGCTTTTATTAGATCAAGTGGTTGTGGTTTGTTGAAGATTATTTGTAAACAGGGCTAAAGATTAATCAGAAAGTGTAGATGAGTATACATTTTCGGGATGTGCTCAATACTTGTTCTTTATATGGGTTGTGACATCCTGTATTTCAGGGAACAACTGGGCTCTGTTTATAGACATTTTGTCTAATTGTTCTATTATTTTGTCTTTTGCCTTTTTTTCTATTATGTAAAGTTGGATTTTTCCATGTTCTTTATATCTGAATTGATTAATTGTAGTATCATTTTCTGAAAAAAGACCACAAATAATGAATGCTCCATCTTGCTTTATGATTCTGGCATTTTTCTTTTCAGCTTGAACAAAAAAACAGCTGATAATATCCTCTTTATTTATTTCATTTTTGAACGCAGGCTTTTCCAACTTAACTTCATGTAGTAATCTATCAACTTTTTGATTAAATAATAGATTAGAAATGGTTTTATCAATGGCTAATGTTCTAAAGTGATTTTTTAAATTATTTTTTAACAAAGGAAGACTCGATAAAATAGAAACTGTATCGCTTTTAGGATATTTAACATTTCCCTTTTCTACGTCAAAAATAATAAATTCCCCATTTGAATTATTGTCATCAACACATGCGAAATATAGTGCGACTAGTGGATTCTTGGTTACATCAAGTAGACGTGTAGGTAACCCATAGTGTTGCATTTCTACAAGAAAATCAAGGTGTGTTACGCATTTTTGAAAAGCATCGGGACACTCAATGATAGTTTCGTTATATAAATCGCACTCATGCTCTAACCAAGTTTTCTTTCTCATTATTGATGGTAGTAATGTATAGTTAGTGTTAGAGTGCCCTCTATAAAATAAAGAGTGTCCGCTGGAATTTAGATATTGAATTTCAAAAATAAATTCTTCAAAAGATTTGATGAAGCAAACATTAATTTTATCGTGATTATAAATAATTCCATTACTAAATCTTAATTCGCCCATATCAAGCTTGTTTCTAAATGCTGGAAGTATTTCTATTGTAGCTTTTTCACGCTCGAGCGGAGTTCGGTAAGCATGATAAACCCAGTTAACAATAGCTTTAGCCTCAATTAAAGATAAGGTTATGTTATCTTTGAAATTCAAACTGTTTTTTGTTGAAAAATTATACCACGCTTCGTTAATATGTTCGTATTTAGGATATGGTTTTCGGTACAATAATGTAAATGGTGATTTGATTTTTTGTAAATTTGCAAGTATGTCATCTTTGATAATTCTTCCATAAATATATTCAGACATATCGCAATAGCCATCTTGGCTCAATTTCTTTTGACACACTAAATAGAATGCTTGTTCTATCAAAGGGTCAACTTCATAAAAATAAAAGAAAAAGAAGATAATCAGTCCTTTCCAATATGTTTGTCTACTTATATATGACAAAACACGACAAAAACTTCACACTTTTTTCAAAGTTTTTTTAGTTTCTATATTTTCACTAAATATCGGTGCTTGTATTTGTTCAAGATTACCTATAAAACACATGTGAACTAACCCGAGAGTGTGGATGGTGATACACTCTCGGGTTGCATTTCTTTTATATCAATGGTAAAATTGGGATAGTACGATTTGGTGGTGATTCGTTTGGAGAAGAAGGATTACATAAAATGGATTCGTGGCAAGGTTGGTCACGAGAAAATTATAATTGTTTATGCAGGCGGTTGTATCTTCAATGAAAATGGTGAGGTTCTTCTTCAAAAACGAGCCGACTGCAATAAATGGGGATTTCCCGGTGGTGCTCTCGAGCTTGGTGAAACGCCTCAGATGGCAGCCAAACGCGAGGTAAAAGAGGAAACAGGCTTAGATGTTGAAGTTGGCAAACTCATAGGTATTTATACTGATTGTGATGTTGTTTGTGCAAATGGTGACCAAGTTCAGAGTATCTGTATCGGATATGAAATGACTGTTGTCGGTGGCAGTTTGGTCTGCGACAAGGTCGAAACGTTGGAACTCAAATACTTTTCCTTAGATGATATGCCCGAATTGTTTTGTAAGCAACACGAAGAGCTATTGAGAGATATAAAGGTGAGTAAAAATGAACTGTGATATGTGCAAGGTTATTGAGCAAATAAAAAACGGTGAAAATCCTTGGTTTGTGAAAGAGCTTGAAACAGGCTATGTTATATTAGGTTGGAATCAGCATTTTTATGGCTATTCATTATTCATCTGCAAACAGCACGTTGTTGAGCTTTTTGATTTGGATATTGATTTCAGAACAAAACATTTACTTGAAATGACTATTGTTGCTGAAGCTGTTAAAAAAGCTTTCGGTGCAGACAAGATAAATTATGAATGCCTCGGCAATGGTGATATTCATTTGCATTGGCATATCTTCCCGAGAAAATCCGGTGACCTATTGGATTATGGAAATAAAGGCAAGGGTCCCGTTTGGTGGTTGCCTAAAGAAATAATGTGGGCTGAAGAAAACAAACCATCTGATGAAGAATTGGAAGAAATGAAAACAAAACTTCTTACGGAAATTGAAAAACTTTTATAAAGGTGAAAGACTTGATTAGATTAGCTGAAGAAAAAGACTTTTTACAATTAGCAGAAATGAAATGGGAACATTCTGCGGAAGATGATATCACCTATGGTGAAACGAATATTGTGGGTGTTGATAAGCAGGAATTCATAAATGATTACATAGCATTTCTGAAAAATGATTCTACATATACCATTTTTGTTTTGGAACAAGATGGTATTGTAATTTCAGCAATGTATGTTGCAATTATTGATAAAGTACCGAAGCCTAAAGTAAGCAAGTCATATATTGCATACCTCACCAATGTTCATACAATGCAAGAATACAGAAACAAGGGTTACGGTACAGAATTGCTTTCATATATCAAGAAC
This sequence comes from Acutalibacteraceae bacterium, assembly GCA_045606545.1. Taxonomy (GTDB): domain Bacteria; phylum Bacillota; class Clostridia; order Oscillospirales; family Acutalibacteraceae; genus DTU089. The sequence continues at coordinate 5,321 of JAZUSD010000034.1, forward strand.
TACTTGAAAGAAAAAGGCTGCGAATTGATATTTGTATGGCCAAGTGATAATTCTGTTAATTGGTATTCAAGAAATGGCTTCAAATCAGAAAACGATATAATGGAATGTGAGTTGTAATTATGGAACCTGATATATTAAAACAAAACGAAAGTAGTTGGAATGCATTAGCAGAGGATTTCTTCGGTGTAACTGCATTACCTGTACTTGGTTGCTCAATTCCAACAGAAGATGAATTGCATCTGTTTCCTGGCCTTAACGGAAAAGCGGTTTTTGAAATGGGTTGTGGTAGTGGTCACTCTTTGAAATGGTGTGCTGAGCACGGAGCAACAGAGCTTTACGGTCTTGATATTTCCGAACAGCAACTTAATACTGCAAAGAAATTGCTTGAAGACAATGGATATTGCTGCACACTTTTTCATCAACCAATGGAAGAAGATTCAAACATTCCAAAGAATTATTTTGATGTTGTTTATTCTATATATGCTATCGGTTGGACTACCGACCTTAAAAAGACAATACAGAATGCAGCTTCATATTTAAAGCAAGGTGGAACATATATTTTCTCTTGGGATCATCCTCTTTTGCACTGTGTGGATTTGGAAAGTATTGCTATTTCAGGCGGTAACAGAACCACTACAACAGAGGAACGAATTATATTTAACGGTAATTATCTTGAAGAGGATTATTATACCTTTGTAAAAAACGGAAATCCATTGACATTACAAAACCGAAAACTATCAACGTATATTAATACTCTTGCAGAAGCAGGTTTTGCAGTAGAAAAAGTTGTGGAAGAAACAAGTTCAAAGGTTTTAGAAAAATCTGTAGAATTTTCATCAGGCTACTATGCGGATTTTAAAGCAAAACATTTTCCGCTTTCTATTGTTATTAAGGCAAAAAAACTTTAAGGTATAAGGTTATAATATGGAATTTATAAATAGCGAAAACATAAAAGAACTTTCAAATCCCGGTGTTGTTTCAAGGCAACTTATAAATCCTGAAAATTCAAAAAGTGAACGAGTTACAATAACGGAAGTTCATCTTGATGTTGGTGCAAGTCAGCCAAGACATAAACACGATACATCAGAGCAGATTTGGTATGCTATTAAAGGTAGCGGAAAATTACTTCTTGCAGATGATAAAGAAATGATTTTCAAAGCTGGTGACGTTGTCAGATTTTCAGACGGTGATATTCACGGATTGCTGAATGATGGTGATACTGAATTTATATATATTTCTGTTACTTCACCACCTATAGATTTTGGTTATGCCTATAAAGATAAAAAAGATTAAGGTGATTTTGTGAGCAAAAATATATTTGATTACATAGAGGAAAACTTGTATGATGAAACGAAGCAGACTGCTTTAAAGTTTGCCGAGTTTTTGAATTTATATAACATTGAATTTATAAAAGACAACGGCTATTGGAAGGATAAAATATATTATCTTTGCAAGTTTAACGGTGAATACGTTTGCTTTATTGCAATCAAAGACCCTGATGAGCCTGAAAATCAGTGGACAATATGGTCTGAGGACAGTAATGCCTACGAAGATGCAAATGCTGACGATAGTGTGAAAAATGCAGCGTGGAAACACGTTGACCATTGTGGGAATTGTGGCTCATGCGGTGGTGGAAAAACCAAAAACATATTTGGTAAAACATTTGATGATGTTTGTGGTTGTACCTTTCGTATTGATAACGCTAAACTGTCGGATATGCCATTCTTAAAGATGATGATTGAATTAAGAATTGCCGAAATTATAAGCCAATGCAAATAAAGGATATTTTAGATAATGATTAAAAACGTTATTTTTGATTTAGGTAAGGTTCTTATAGATACCAATCCAAGTGAATATTTATGCAAATATGGATATGACGAGAAGAAGTATCAGGCACTTTTAGGTGCTATTTTATATGACTCACTGTGGAGTGATATGGATATCGGTAAATACGATAGTTGCAAAGAGATTATTGAGATATATGTTGAAAAGCACAAAGAGTTGGAACCTGAAATCAGACAATTCTTTGCTGAAGAGTGGATGGAGTTGTATGCTCCATTTGAAGATACACTTGCGTTTTATAACGAGGTTTTTGATAGGGGCTATAATATTTACATATTGACTAATTTTTCAAAAGATGGTTATGAAGTTATAAGCAACAAGTTTGAGTTTTTCAAAAAAGCCAAAGGCAGTGTCGTTTCATCCCATATTAAAATGGTAAAACCCAATCCCGAAATATATAAATATCTTTTAGAAAAATATAAGCTTAACCCTGATGAATGTGTTTTTATAGATGATTCTGCAGCTAATATAAAAACTGCAAACGAGTTAGGAATACATGGAATTGTTTATACAGATTGTGAGAATTTGAGAAAAGATTTTGATGAGGTAGTTAACGATATATAGGTTGATGTATGGATAATGAGAAATATAGGTTTTTGAAAACCTCTTTTAGATTAGATAGGAAACTTTATAAGTATTATTCTAATGTTAGTTACGCTGTTGATAGCATAAAAAACAAGCGAATTCATTTGGATTCTCCAGAAACATTCAATGACCCATTTGATTGTTTATATTGTCTTTCACAATTTTCTATAAAAAATTCTGTTGGCACAACTGAATCAATAGAGAAAGATATACATAATTACATAACAAATGTACCAAAAAATAAAAACCCGCACTATATAGAGATGTTTAATGCGACAACTGGGTATATGCTTACTCGTGAATTAGATTATTCACAAAAGCCAATAAGTGATATCGTTAGAGAAATGTATTTAGCTCTAGGTGATGTTAGTTTTTCTTATGAAGAATTTTGTGATGTGATAGATACTGGTTATGAGAATACGGACGGTTTTAATAAGTTGAAGGTTAAAGTATCGTGTTTTAGTGAAGTAAACGATTCTGTTTTGATGTGGTCATATTATGCGAATAGCCATAATGGTGTTTGTGTTGAATATGATTTGTCAAAGTTAGATATGACGGATAGTATGAATAGACGAATTTTGAATAGTCTATCGAAAGTACATTATAGTCCAATAAGAGCAGACTCATTGTATTCTTTGGGTGATGAGTATAATTATTTAAATTTTATTGTTTCAAAATCAAGTGTTTGGTCGCATGAAAATGAGTGGAGAATTATTTGTGACACAAAAGAGGAGTTTTTGCCTTTTGATTGTATTAGTTGTGTGTATTTAGGCGTTAATTTTAATACAGATTCAACCAAATATAAAAAATTATTGGATGCGGTAAAAAAAACAGAAAAGCTGTCAATAAAGAAAGCTGTTCTTAATTCAAGTGATTTCAATATTTCCTTTAAAGAAATCTACGATGGCCCATTTATGTATTACTTAGAAGAATTTAAAAACAAAAAGGACGAAAACAGTCATGATTTACAGAAAATATAAAAAAGGAGATATTTCTGCTATACGAGATATACTTGAAAATGATTTAGGTTATAATTGTGAGCTTGATAGTTTGAAAAATCGTGTGGATGAAATGATGAAGCGAGGTAACTATCAGATTTTTGTCGCTTGTGATGGTGATAAGGTTGTAGGCTATATAGGTTGCGTTAATTATCTTGCTTTCGAACTTGAAAACGAAGGTATGAAAATTATCGCTCTTGCCGTTTCAAAAGAATATCGCAGAAAAGGCATTGGTACACAGTTACTTAAAACTGCAGAACAATGGGCGAAAGAAAATAATATTGAAGTTGTGCTTCTCAATAGCGGTTTGCCGAGAGAAGATGCACACACTTTCTATGAATCACAAGGTTATTTCAAAAAGAGTTTCGGGTTTATTAAAAGAATATAATTTGTAGGGTGATATTATGAACCAAAATGAATATTGGAACTCCGTAGCAGAGGAAAAGAAGTTCACAACTGTTTTAGATGTTGAATTGTTTTCAAAATTTGTTGCTAAAGATAGCAAAATTCTTGATGTGGGTTGCGGTTACGGCAGAATTTTGAATGAGTTGGCAGAAGCAGGTTTTACTGATTTAACAGGTGTTGATTCTGCAGAAAATATGATTAAAAGGGGAATGCGAGAGTATCCGAATTTGAATTTGGTTGCAAATCCCGATGGTAAATTACCATTTGAGCAAAACACATTTGATGCGGTAATATTGTTCGGAGTTCTCACTTGTGTTCCTGACAATGAATCCCAAAAAGAGCTTTTGAACGATATTAAACGAGTGTTGAAGCCCGGTGGTGTAATTTATATTAACGATTTTCTTTTGAACTCCGGTTTTAAAAGATGGTTGTTTTATAAAAAGGCACAAAAGGAAATCGGTATATACGGAGCATTTAAAACTTATGATGGTGCAACAGTACGCCACCACGCAGAAGACTATATTCTTAAATTGCTTTCTGATTTTAAGAAACTTGATTATCAAAAATTCGTGATACCTACAATGAACGGAAACAAGTCCAATTCATTCGGGTTTATTGGTGAATTGAAAAAGTAACGCTGATTGCAGAGGTGGTTTCTAATGAAATATTCAGAATCGCTCGATTTTTGTCTTTCGAAAAAAGGAGCGTATATTGACCATCCCTTTGGTCCTGAAAGCGATATAATTAAAGTTGAAGGTAAAATCTTTGCACAGTTGTTTGTTCTTAAAGGTAAAGAAACTGTAACTCTGAAATGTGAGTGTATGACAGGGGATTTTTACAGGCAGATGTATCCCGGAGTTATCGTGAGAGGTTATCATTGTCCTCCCGTTCAACAACCATATTTTAATACTTTTCCGCTTGAAAGTGTTCCTGATGAGCTTATTATTGAAATGACAGACCACAGTTATGCTACTGTAGTTGGAAAACTTCCTAAATATAAACAAAAGAAATTATCTGATGAAGAGTAAAACAAAAAGCTGACAGGAGAACATTGCGAAACATAACTTGCAAATTTTTTCGTTTGTAAGAAACAGATGATATTTAAATGATGTACCGGAAATTGGAGGTAGAACCATGAACCTAAATGTAAGTGATAACCATCTTAACAACCTTATAAAAAATGTTGTTGCTGAAAAGCTTGGTACATCTGTAGTAAGGCTCAAATTTATCGGTGGTGGCAGTAATGGTAAGGTTTATTGCGTTGAAACCAATGATAACAGAAAATTTGCAGTTAAGGCATTCAGAATAAAGGGTGCTATGCAGAAAGAGTCCAAACAGATGATTGAACTCTCCAAACATACTAAAACTAAAATGCCTGAGGTGCTTTTCCTTTATGAAGATAAAGAAACAGCGTTAATGGGTATGACTTTCATAGAAGGTAAAAATGTTTTAAATCCCTTGTTTGTTTTCAAAAGCAAGGCACAGAAGCAAAAATTTGCCAACGATGTTATTGATACTATGTTAGAGTGGCATTCGGTAACAGTTGACAAATTCGGTGATATGGAAAATCCTATATATGACAGTTGGCGTGATTACTATATCACGGAAAAACAAAAGCCATTTCTTGATGGGCTTTCAAAGCTTGCAGATAGTGGAAAATTCAGCAAAAAGACACTTGCATTCCTAAAAGAAGCAACGGAGATTTATAATAATCTTCCTGACGAATCAGGGAAACCTGTTTTGATTCATGGCGATTTGAATATTATGAACATAATGGCAGACCCCAAAAGCCTTGAGCTTATCGGAATAATAGACCCAAGCGGTTCAATCTATACCGACAGAGAATATGATTTATTCCAGCTCCGTAATATGTGGGGCGATATATTTGGTCTTTACGATACATATAAAAGCAAGTACAAGCTTTCAGAATATACGGATTTCCGAGTTGCATATTATAGTGCAATGAATGAAGCATCCTGCCGTCTGAGTGGTGGTTTAATAATGCCTTTATGGGAAATCCTATGCAATAACAGGCTTAAAAAAGAAATGAAAAAATTGAAAGTTAAAAAATAATTTTCGAGGTGATTATATGGCATCAAGGGTTATGCATTTGGCGATTGCTAATGAGATTATGAAGCAAGTGCAAATTAACGATATTGACCGTTTTCATCTCGGGGTTGTTCTGCCTGATGCCTATAAGCACAACATTCAGTCTGCAACCGACAGTCATTTGAAATACACCACCGAAGATGGTACTAAAAAGACTTATAAATTGTCTTGGTATCGTGAAACCTACGGTGAGCTAATGAAAACGGATGAACTGTATCTTGGTTATTATTTGCATTTGATTCAGGATACCATTTTCCGTTATTTCGTTTATTCCTTACACAATTGGGACCCATACCCGAAAGGGAATATTGAACGGCTACATAATGATTATAAGTTACTGAACAATTATGTAGTGAATGAATACAAGATAAGCAAATCTTTGGTGATTCCCGATGATATAAACGAAGAGCCGATTTTTGAAATTTATCCTTTTGATACCAAGCAGTTATCTGCAGATTTCAAAACGGATTTTGAGCCGTATAGCGATGGTGAAGCGTTTTTCTTTACTCAAAAAATGGCTGATGAATATATAAAAATGGCGACAGAAAAATGCATTGAAGAAATTAAGGCATTGGAAAATGGTAGCTTTACCATTGATGAAATGGAATGGGCGTGGGACAAGAATCCACCCAAACAAAATGTGTTTCAAAGGTTGAAAAATAAATTAATAAAGTGACAGGAGTTCTATTATGAGCTACATAATGGATTTGAGAAAAGTGGTCGGACACAGACCTTTATTGCAGGTTGGTGCAAGTGTTATTGTGGTTGATGAGTGTGGTCGCATTTTGCTTCAATTACGCAGTGATAATAACACTTGGGGTTATGCCGGTGGTTCGGTAGAAATAGATGAAAAAGTTGAAGATGCAGCTAAGAGAGAACTGTATGAAGAAACAGGATTAATCGCTAAAGAATTAACTCTTTTAGGTGTGTTTTCAGGCGAATGTATGCACAACATTTATCCCAATGGCGATGAAGTATCAAATGTTGATATTGTTTATATCTGCAAAAGCTACGAGGGTGAATTGAAATGTCAGACAGGAGAGGTAGAGAACCTAAAGTTCTTTGATATTTCTGCTTTACCAGACAACATTTTCAAACCCAATTTACCGGCAATTGAAGAATATATTGTAAAGTATAAAACAAGGTGACGAATAATGATTAAAATAGATGCAGGGGAGTTCTTCCTGGTTGAGCCGAGTGAGGAATATGCAGAGCAGATTGCTGAATATAAACAGGCTTTCCTGGATGCAGACTCCTCAATGGATGGTTGTGGTCCGCTTCGCAGATGCGAGGACCCACTTACATATATTGCAGAGTGCAGAAAATACACATCACTCGAAACACTCCCCGAAGGTTTAGTTTTAGCAACTCAGTTTTTCTATATCCGTAAATCTGACAATTGTCTTGTAGGTATGTTACAGGTGCGCCATTATTTCAATGACTATCTTTCAAAGTTTGGCGGTCATATCGGGTATTCAATAAAGCCTGGCGAAAGAAGGAAAGGATATGCAACATCAATACTCAAAGCCATTCTCCCATATTGCAAAGACCTCGGTCTTGATAAAATACTCATAACCTGCATTGACGGCAACATAGGTAGCGAGAAAGCAATACTTAATAACGGTGGTGTTTATGAATCTACCGTCTATGAACAAGACAGAAACCGCAATCTGAAGAGATTCTGGATTCAATTGTAGAATTGAAAAAAGTAACGCTGATTTTGAGGTGGTATGATTATGAAGAAATCTGTGAAAATTATAATTTCCGTTATCTGTGTAGTATTGGTGATTACCATACTTGTACTTTCATTAGTTTATAAAACAGATATCTGGGGCAACGGAGTT
>JAZUSD010000035.1:0-13672 GCA_045606545.1 Acutalibacteraceae bacterium
GGGTGGATAATGTAAAAAAGCAATTACCTCTCCGCCCAATTTTTTAGCCTCTTCAACAGAAGCTCTGAGCCGACCTGCTTCACGAAGCAGCACTTTTTTGTCCGCCTCGCAGGTATCGTCATAAAACCATCCGCGAGTACCGCAAACGGCAAAGTCGCCTATTTTGTAAGCATTATTGTGAAGAATCTTTATTGTTGTGAACTCGTTTTCGGACAAAAACGAATTCATTTTCGTCATTGTATTCCACCAATAATCGTGATTACCTTTGAGAATGTATTTCGTTCCGTTAAGAGAATTGAGAAATGAAAAATCCTTAACAGCTTCATTGAAATTCATTGCCCAGGAAATATCACCCGGGATTACAACGCTATCATCAGGAGAAACAACCTTATTCCAATTGTTTTTTAATCTGTCAATATAATCCGTCCAACCTCTGAAAATGTCCATAGGTTTATCAACGGAAAGTGACAAATGTGTGTCACCAATTACGAACAATGACAAAGTCCGTCACCTCAAATGCCGAGCATATCGAAAACAACCTGAGCCATATCTTCTTTTGAAGTTACTTTATTAAAGCGAACCGCTTTTCCTTTAAGAGCAGCAAGCTGTTCAGGTGCTTTAAGAGAAGAAATATCTTCAAGAGCGGCAACAGTTGCGAATTCATCATCATACTCTTTATTATCTTTATCAACTGCAGAAAGAACTGCTTTGGAAAATTTAAAAGGTGATGCTGTTGAAGCAATAACAACAGGTGTTTTATCTCCTGTTTTTGCTTCATAATAATTCTGAACATTAATTGCAACTGCGGTATGAGTATCTGCAAGATAGTTATAATTTGAATATGTTTCGCTGATTGTTGCTTTGGTCATTTCATCATCACAACAACCTGCAGCGAAAAGCTCGTTGATTTTTGCTTTAACATCTTCGCTTACAGTATATTTACCGCAATCCTTAAGAGCACCGAACCATTCATTGATTGTATCGGAATTTCTGCCGCAAAAGATATAAAGAAGTCTTTCAAGGTTGCTTGAAATAAGAATATCCATTGAGGGAGAAACTGTTGTATAAAACTCGCGGTTTCTGTCATAAACACCGTTTTCAATAAAATCTGTGAGAACGTTATTTGCATTGGATGCGCAGATAAGCTTATTAACCGGTAATCCCATTTCTTTTGCAAAATATGCCGCAAGAATGTTACCGAAGTTACCTGTGGGAACAACAACATTGATTTTGTCACCAAATTTAACGGCACCGCTGTTTACCATATCGCAATAAGCGGAAACATAATAAACAATCTGGGGAGCAAGTCTGCCCCAGTTAATTGAGTTTGCGGAGGAGAAAACAAGATTATTTTCTTCAAATCTCTTAAGAATTTCTTTATTTGTAAAAATTGATTTTACGCCTGTCTGAGCATCATCAAAGTTACCATAGATAGCGCAAACGCCAACATTATTACCTTCCTGGGTTGTCATCTGAAGCTTCTGCATCGGGCTAACACCATCATTGGGGTAAAACACAAGAATTTTTGTACCCTCAACGTCCTTGAAGCCTTCAAGAGCAGCTTTACCTGTGTCACCCGAGGTTGCAACGAGAATAACAATCTCTTTATCTTTGAGGTTCTTCTTTGCTGAAACTGTAAGAAGATAAGGAAGAATCTGAAGAGCCATATCCTTGAATGCGCAAGTAGGCCCTTTAAAAAGCTCAAGAATATTAACATTATCATGAAGCTTTACAACAGGAGCAACATCCTTTGAAGAGAATTTGCCGTCTGCATAAGCGCCTTCAACACAGTAATCAAGCTCTTCTTTTGTAAAGTCGGAAAGATAAAGTCCGAGAACCTTTTTTGCACGTGCTTTATAGTCCACAGAGCAAAGAGCCTTGAGCTCTTCCTGAGAAAGAGCAGGAATTTCAACAGGAATATAAAGACCGCCATCAGGTGAAATACCATCAGTAATTGCCTTTGAAGCAGTAACTTTTACGTTGTTATCTCTTGTTGATGTATATAACATAAAAACACATCCCTTAATAAAATCTGATTACATACTAACCCAGTATATTTAATATCAATTGATTTTAACAAAGGGATGTGAAAATGTCAAGTATTATCAAGCATTATCGTCTGTTTCCGGGTATTCTTTTTCACCATTTGCAATGAAATTTGCCAGTTTTTTTATACAACCCCAAAAACCTAATTTTTCAACTGCATTTTTTGCAGTAATCTTATACTCCGCAACCTTTTTCCCGTCAATCATAATTTTAATATTTCCTATTGTTTGCTTTTCAACAACCGGTGCTTCAAGGCACTCTTCCTTTTTAACCTTAACTTCGATTTTTTCTTCCTCACCTTTTTTTACAATTACCGGTGATATTGACGGCATTTCAGGTTTGATAAAATCTTCTTTACCACCAATAACCTCAATCTTTTTTGAATACTTTTTACTGATTTTCGGTGTTACACAAGAATAATTAGAAAAGCCCCAATTAAGCATTGCTTTGGCGGTATTAAAGCGATCATTACTGTTATCGCTACCCATTACAACTGCTACCAAATGCAGTCCCTCACGCTCGGCAGAAGCGCTTACACAGCAACCCGCTTTTGCGGTTGTACCTGTTTTAAGACCTGTTGTTCCGTTAAAAAAGCGGACAAGCTTATTAGTGTTAACAAGCTCTGTTTTACCATCTCTGAGAGAGTCCATCCAGACAGTTGTGTAATCTCTTATAAAATCATATTTCAGAAGCTCGCAGGACATAATGCCAATATCTCTTGCAGTAGTCAAATGAGTATCGGTTGTGTCATCAAGTCCTGTTGCATTTTCAAAATGAGTGTTATTCATTTTAAGCTCTTTTGCGCGCTTGTTCATCATATCAATAAAAGCGGTTTCGCTACCTGCAACATACTCACCAAGAAGAGTTGCCGCATCATTTGCACTACCGATTGCAGTAGCCCGAAGAAGCTCATCAACAGTCATACTCTCCCCTTCTTCAAGCCATATCTGAGAGCCACCCTTTGTTGCAGCGTTGGCTGAACAAGTTACTTTATCTGCAAGGGTAATTTTCTTACTGTTAATAGCTTCTGCAACTAAAAGCATTGTCATAATTTTTGTAACAGATGCAGGAAAAAGCTTTGTGTCAGGGTTATATTCAAGCAAAACCTTTCCGCTTGTGACTTCCATCAAAACCGCCGCTTTTGCTTTGATTTCAACAGGTAAATTTTCAAGCTGTTTTTTATTTTCTTCTGTTACAACTGTTTTTGCAACCGCAATATTTTCATTTTCTTTTACGGTTGTTTGGTTATCTGCAAATGCGGTAACTGTAAAACTAAAAATCATTGTTAAAGATAATATAAAAATAAAAACTCTTTTCATAAAACCACTCCTTATGGAATGTTTATGAAAAGAGTATCAGAAATATACAATTAACACATATTATATCTCTTCCAAAGTTTTGCCAACGCCAGAACTACCAAAATAGAAATCCAATCCAAGACTATCCAAAAAAATTCATAGTTTCATCACTATCGTCATATATGAAACACGTATCTTCGTGCATTATAGTTTCGAGATAACAAACACCATTTGAAAAGAAACGCAAATCTTCAGGTTGTTCAGGACATCGCCAATAGAAACTTTTAAAGGTTTTAAAAACATCTGCAGTTTCACTATCAAATTTCAAAACATAAATTTCACGTTCATAGTTACTTATCTCGTCAAAATATTTAATATCAGTATAAGTATCAATGATTTTACTTTCCAATTCAGATAAGAAGGATTGCAACTTTTCTTTATATCTTACGAACTTATCGTTATTTCGTTCTATATTCAATTTACACGCAGTATATTCATCTTGTGCATTAACAAAACATTTGAATATTGTACCATAATTAGGAAGAAAAAAAGTTACAGCATCACATTTTGTTAATAGAAAATCAATAAACCTATAATATTTTTCTCCCGAAAGGAATTCCATTTGATCAAACATCTCAATCATATCAAAACCTCATAATCAAATGATAATCGTAACGACGGCTGATTAATTCCGAATTTCGAACTCCGCATTCCGCATTATTCACAAACAAGGCAAACCCATCCGCCTTGTTCTATACGCTCAACAAGCTTTAAACCTGCATTTTGTAAAGCATTAACAACTTCATCTGCTCTTGTATCAATGATACCTGATGCAATAAACTTTGCGCCTTGCTTCATAAATGCTCTTACTTGAGTGCTGAAAAGGATGATTATATCTGCAACGATATTTGCCACAACAACATCATACTGCTTTGTGACTTTATCTGCCAAATCACCACAAACAAATTTAAGCTCAGGTTCATCAAGACCGTTCATTTTTCCGTTTTCTTTGGCAGTTTTAACTGCAAGCTCATCAATATCAACACCAAAGCCTTCAGTTGCACCCAAAAGCATTGAAGCAATTGCAAGAATACCGCTACCGCAACCAATATCAAGAACTGTATCACCCTTCTTGATTATTTTATCAAGAGTTTCAAGGCAAAGGCGAGTTGTATCGTGAGTTCCTGTACCAAAAGCGGCACCGGGTTCGATATTAAGAACCGCTCTGTCACCTGCATCATAATCATCAATCCAGATAGGGCGGACAAAAAGACGCTCGCCAATTGATATTGGTTTGAAAAACGCTTTCCATTTATCTGCCCAATCCTCTTCCGAGCAACCATCAGTTTCAATTCTGAAATTAATCTTCTCCGCAGTTAATCTATCGGAAATAAACGATACTGCTTCTGCAGGGTTATTGCCCTCTTCTATGTAAATATGAACAATACTTTCTGCTCTGTCCTTTTGGAGCAAATCTTCATCAATCAAATCAATATGAGCAATTTCCCACGCAGCTTCCTCAAGGTCACTGTAATCTTCGATATAGATACCATAAGGCACTGCCATAACTGAAATATTGGATGCTCTTTCAGTATCTTCTGTTTTTACATATATTTTAACTTCGGTATAATTCATTTTTATTCTCCATCCATAATGTTTGCCTGAGGTACAACATCAAGTCTGCCATGGTTATAAAATTTTCTGTTATCAAGCATCCAGAGTCTGCCTGTAAACTCTCCTGATTTAACACCACCAACTGCTTCTGCCATTTCATACATATTGGCATCAAAAAGGTCAAGCTGAGAAAGAACCTCTGCTTCTATAAACGAAGGTCTAACGGCTGCACCGAATTCAAGCTTTCCATGATGAGAAATAAGCATATGCTGAAGAAGATATTTCTTTTCGGGTGTGATTTCAAGTTCATCACATTTTCTGCCAACATCCTCAGCCCCCATAACAAGATGGCCTAAAAGCATACCTTCGAGTGTATGTCCGTCAACAATACCTGCCCCATTTATTGTATATTCACGCATTTTTGCAATATCGTGAAGAATTGCACCTGAAAGAAGGAGCTCTCTGTCAATACAAGGGTAAATACTGCAAACACATTCTGCAAGACGAACAATAGAAAGGGTATGATATAAAAGTCCGCCTGTCATAGCGTGGTGGAGCTTTTCTGCTGCAGGGAATGTTAAAATTCTTTCCTGATTATCTCTGAGCATCGAAAGAACAACCTTTTTTAGTTCTTCATCCTCAAAGGTATTAACAAGTCTTATGATAGAATCGAGCATATCATTTCCGCTATAGTCAGAAGATTTGACAAAGTCTGCCATATCAAATTCATCTTCAGTGGCATGGCGCATTCTCTGAATTATAAACTGGTCATTTCCGTTATACTGCTGAATTGTACCGCGGATTTTAATAACTGTGTTAACCTCGGGAAGAGTGTGCATTTCTTCTCTGAAATCCCAGAGCTTTGCAACCATTTCGCTATCTTTATCGCCTAATTTAATATCAAGATAAAATGTGCCGTTTTTGGCACTCTTTTTATCGCAAGCTTTAACAAGAGCATAGCCCTCAACCAAGCCTGCTTTTTCTGTTTCTGTAAAATTCATATTTATACCTCTTCAATTAATTTGTTTATTACATAACCTGCCATTAAATAACCTGCAACGGGCGGAGTAAAGGAAATTGAACCCGGCACAGAATTTTTTGTTTTAATTGGTTCTTCTTTTGAAAAAACAACGGTTAATTGCTTAACACCTCTGTTTTTCAATTCGCGCCTCATAACTCTTGCCAGCGGGCAAACACTGGTTTTATTAATATCAGTTATTTCAAAAAGTTCAGGATGAAGCTTATTACCCGTTCCCATTGAAGAAATAATCGGTATATTTAATCTGTCAGCTCTTTCTATCAGTTCGAGCTTTGCAGTTACATTATCAATTGCATCAACTATAAAATCGTAATCCGAAAGATTGATTTCTTCTGCGGTTTCGGGAAGATAAAATAAATTGTGCTTCTTAAAATTAATATTGGGATTTATGCTTAACGCTCTTTTTTCTGCCACATCAACTTTCCTATCGCCGATATTATCATTCGTTGCAATAAGCTGACGGTTGATGTTTGTTATATCAACAATATCTTTATCAACAACCGCAACAGTTCCCACACCACCTCTGACTAGTGCTTCAAGAACTGCGCCACCAACACCGCCTATACCGAAAACTATAACCGAGCTATTATTAAGTTTTTCCATCTTTTGTTCGCCTAAAATACGGCTTGAACGGGAAAATCTTTCGTCCATTTGCTACTCCTTAAAACAATATATTTTAATTATATAATACTCTTGAAAAAGTTGTCAACAATTAATGTTGAGAATTATTTTAAGGCGGTGTTTATTTTGAAAAAAAGAGTTTTTTCTGCTTTGCTTGTTATAATTATTTCGTTTCTTACTCTTTCGGGAAGATTATTCTATATTTCTTCTAATAGCCAGTTTGTTTCAGCCCAACCACATATAAGAGTTCGGGAGTTAGGAAACAAAAAAGGTACAATTTACGACAGAAACGGAACACCTTTAACTAACAAAGAAACCACAACAATAATATGTGCCAAACCGACTGCTGAAAATGCGGTATTAATCAGCAAATTAAAGGGTAAAAAATTTGCAAAAGGCACTATATTAAAAGGTTATTTTACAAGCTTTACTACAGAGAAAAGCAAACAAATAAACGAAAATGAAGATATTAAAAAATTCCATATTTTTGAAAGGTATGAGGACAGTATCGCTTTGCATTTAATTGGCTACACTGATATTGACGGAATTGGCATTTCGGGTATAGAAAAGTATTATCAAAAAGAAATTAATAAATATAACGGAAATATTTCTGTTGCATACTCAGCAGATGCCTTAGGCAGGATGCTTACGGGAGAAAAAATTGAAATAAGAAACAACAACTACTATTCCCATGGCGGAATAATGCTGACTATTGACAGAGATATTCAGATTATAGTTGAAAACGCATTGCAAAACGGAAATATTGACAAGGGTGCGGCAGTTGTGCTTGATGCGAAAACCTCTGCTGTTTTAGCTTGTGCTTCAACACCCACTTATGAAAGAAACAACTTAAAAAAATATTTAAACTCTGACAGCTCCCCTTTTCTCAACAGAGCTTTTGAAAGTTTTCCCGTTGGTTCAGTATTCAAACCCATTACTGCCGCTGCAGCCTTAGAGAGTGGCATAAACTTAAACCATTATAGTTGCAAAGGTTATATTGAAAAAAGCGGTAACAAATTCAACTGCAGCAAGTTAGAAGGTCATGGTAACATTAATTTTGATACCGCTATTGCTATGTCCTGCAATCCGTATTTTATTGAGTTGAGCACAAAAACAGGTGCTAAAAAGCTTTTAACCACCGCCCAAAATTTAGGATTAGGAAAATGTATTGATTTAGGAAATGGGTTTTTAACCTCTTCCGGAAGTTTACCGGATATTAAAGAGTTAAACAGTTCTGCGGCAGTAGGCAATTTAGGTTTTGGTCAAGGGAAATTAACCGCTTCGCCCTTACAGATTGCAACCTGCTTTGCCACAATTGCAAATGGCGGTATTTATAACCCGCCTTACATTTACAAAGGTTCCGTGGACAGTAACGGCAACCTAATTCCGGAAATACAAATAAAAGGAAAAAGAGTGTTATCAAAAAGCACTTGTAAAATAATAAAAAAGGCCATGTTAAAAACCACTACCGATGGCACGGGAAAAGCAGCTTTTACTTCACTCTTCAATTCCTGTACCAAAACTGCTACCGCCCAAAGTGGCCAATACAATGAGAACGGAATTGAAAAGAAATACTGTTGGTTTGTGGGATTTTTCCCTATGGAAAATCCTCAATATGTTATCTGCATATTAAAAGAAAACGGAAGCTCCGGCGGAACAGACGGAGCACCCGTTTTCAAAGAAATCAGTGAAAATATATTTGTTAATGATATTAATTATTGAAGTTCTAAAACTCTCTGTGCACCAAGAAGAACACCGATTTTCGCACTATGGAAATTAAGACCGCCCTGAAGCCACACCGCAAAAGGTTCTCTTAATGGTGCATCAGCAGAAAGCTCGATTGAAGAGCCGTTTGTAAAAGCACCTGCCGCCATAATAACGTCGCTGTCATAACCGGGCATTGCCCAGGGTTCAGGAACAACGAAACTATCTACAACAGAACCGCTCTGAAGCCCCTGACAAAACGCAATAAGCTTTTCACTATTGCCAAGTTTTATGCTTTGAATTATATCTGCTCGGGTTTCTGAACTTGTTGGTGACACCCAATAACCCATCTCTTCAAATATTGCTGCGGTAAATACGGCTGTTTTAAGAGCCTCGCCTGTTACATGAGGCGCGTGGAAAAGACCCATAAAAATATCTCTTGTATTACCAAGTGTTGCTCCCACCTCTTTACCGATACCGGGTGTTGTGAGTCGATAAGAGCAAAGCTCAACAAGGTCTTTTTTACCGGCTATATAACCACCGCATTTGGCAATACCGCCACCGGGATTCTTTATAAGTGAACCTGCAAAAACATCAACCCCGATTTCTGCAGGTGTTTCATATTCTGTAAATTCACCATAGCAGTTATCAAGCATTGTTATTGCTTTACTGTTGGATTTAACTATATCGGTAATTGCTTTAATTTCTTTTGATGTTAAGGTTGGTCTTAAAGAATAACCTCTTGAACGCTGGATATAAACAGCTTTATATGCTTTTTCATTAAGCTTATTCTTTAACTCTTCAAGGTCAACTGTACCATCTTCTTTGAGTTCAATAATTTCAAAGCCTATTCCGAAATCCTTTAAAGAACCCATACCCTCGCCTGATAAACCTATTACGGAATGAATTGTATCATAAGGTGTTCCTGTTGCACAAAGAACAGTATCACCCGGACGAAGAACACCAAAAAGCATTACGCTCAAAGTATGAGTACCACTTGCAAAGCTATGGCGGATAAGGGCATCCTCTGCACCAAAAATCTGCGCAGTAACTTCATCAAGCACTTCACGACCTCGGTCACCATAGCCGTAACCTGTTGAACCGGTAAAATGAGATTCACTAACACCATTATCAATAAAGGCTTTTAATACCCTCTGTTGATTAAATTCGGTTATTTTATCAATTTCTGCAAATTTCTCGTTACATTTTAAAAGTGCCTTTTCAGAAATTTCTTTCATTTTATCATTAAAATTAAAAAATGGCATTTTATTCTTCCTTTTTTATGTAGATTTTCCCATATAGCGAAAATCCGATATTTTTATATAATTTTATATTTTTATCTTCGCACCAAAGATAAACATCTTCAATATTTTTCTTTTGCAACTCACTTAAAAGTGCTTTTACACATCTTGTTGCATACCCATTATTTCTATAACTTTCACTTGTAAAAACACCTGCAATCACAGCTGAATTTCCGAAAATAAAAGGTGCAACTGCACAACTGACAGGAACACCATCTGTCATCATATAAACACCACACGAAAAAAACTTATTAATCTTCGCGGAAAACAAGGGATACCACATTTCAAATGAGCCATTATGAGAGAGCAAATAAAAAACACTTTCGTAATTACTCAAACTTGATGACGGAGTAATGACAATAGCATCATAAAACTCCTCGTATTTAGACGTTGTTTTTAAAACTGTTCTTTCTTCAAGACAAATTTCCTCAAAAAAGAAATCGGATAAAACATTCTTTATACCTTGGAATTTCAAGAAAGAAGAAAGTTCTCGTGTATCTGCTTTTTTACTTAATCTGCATATTGTTGCAGTTACTCCCCTAAAAGAAAAAAGGAGGGTTCTTTCACCGTTGATTTCCTGAAAATACACTCCGTCAGAAGCTCCTCGGGCAAAATGGAAATCCGTATTGATTACAGACATAAACGGTGGAAAACCACCGTTTATGTCTGTAAATTGATACATTTTTTTTATCATATTTCACATCCGCCGTGACTTCTTACTTTAAGAATATAGCAAGAATTTTCGCCGAACACCTTTTTCATTGAGGAAACATAGTTTTCAGTTTCTTGAACGGGAACAAATGCCTGAATTGTTCCTGCAAAACCACCACCATGAACACGATATGCCCCCCTACCTTTGAGAAGCTCTTCTGTAAGACAAAGTGCAAGTGCAACAGGCTGTGAACTCGGATTTGAAAGAGTAAAGCAGTTCTGGTTATACATATAAGAAGATTTACCGCTTTCAATAATTGTTGCTTTGAATGACTCAAAATCGCCTTTAGAAAGTGCATCTGCAAGTCTTTCAACTCTCTTGTTTTCGTTATAAAAATGAATTGCTCTTTCTAAAGCTCTGTCCCCTGTTTTTTTACGGATTTCGCCCATACACTCAAAAACATCCTTTTCGGGAACCTGACGAAGAACACTTTTACTGAAATATTCTGCAACAGAATTCATTTCAAGGCGGATAGCCGCATAATCGTCCGTAAGGTCTGCATGATCTCCGCCTGTATCTACAATACAAAGATTATATCCATGCTTTGCAATATCAAAATCAACTTTATTTATAACAGGATTATCAGTATCTTCAAAGTCAATCTGAACAAAACCGCCAACCGAACAAGCTGTCTGGTCCATAAGTCCGCAAGGCTTTTTGAAATATACATTTTCTGCATACTGTGAAATTTGAGCTATTTCAACTGCACTGATTTTTCCATCATTATATAAGTAGTTAAGAATTGTTCCGATAAGTACTTCATAAGCAGCAGACGATGAAAGACCTGAACCTGAAAGAACACGAGATGTTACACAAGCATTGAAGCCACCATATTTATAACCCAATTGTTTAAAGCGAGCACAGATACCTCTGATAAGTGCTGTTGATTTACCTGCTTCTTCTTTTTTTATTTTCAAATCAGCTGTATCAACAGATATTGAAGGATATCCCTCAGAATTCACGCAAATAACGCCATCATCCCGCTGTGAAACTACAGCTATTGCATCAAGGTTAATTGCTGCCGCAAGAACTTTACCGTTATTATGGTCTGTATGATTTCCTCCAACTTCAGTTCTGCCGGGTGCTGAGAAAAATCTTAAATCTGCATTTTCAGAAAAATCTTTTTCAAAGCTTTCGGCAAGTTTTGTATATCTTACCTGCTGAAAAGTTGCTTCAGCATTACCGTAAACTTTTGCAAGTCTTTCCAAAAAAGCACCTGTTAAAATTTCATTTTTTTTCATTTTTATCGTCCTTTCGGATTAATTTAAACAGAATATCTAAAAGCAATAATGAAATACCACTGATCACCAACAGAATTGCAATTGGTGTAAGAAAAGCCGGAGTAAAAGGGTCAAAAACATTGCATCCGATAATACTCCAAGATATAAGGCGAGGTAAAAAACCAACAACAGACAAAAAAACAAAAGGAATTATTTTCATATTTGTTGCACCATATGCCCTACTGACTGTTCCAACCGGTGCTACAGGCACAAAACGAAGAGCAACAAGCATCCACTTATTACCTTTGCCGTGAAAATCCATAAAATCTGACAATGATTCAGATTTTAAAAGCAATTTATGAAATCCGCCACCACCAAATTTTCTGCCCCACAAAAATTTTATACCGATTAATATACTGAAACCGATTACATTGACCGCGACTGCGATAGGCGGCGAAAACACAAGACCTGTGCCAATAAAAAGGACGGAAAAAGGTATAAAACCAACAAGAGTTTTTAACAAAAAGAAAAAAAGAATAACACCTACTGCCGCAAATTTATCAAATCGGGCAATAAACAATTCTATATTGGTAAACCAAGCGTTTATTTCCGAAAGCTGCTTTTGAAACTGCGGTAAAGGTATAAGCAACATTACAACTACCGATAAAGCCGCACCAATAAAGCAACCAATACTTAAACGTCGAAGATTTCTGCTTCTTTTTTCATCCTGTGTTAGTTTTTTGAAACCCAAAACCTCACTCCGTTTCAAAATATATATTTGTTATTTTATAACAATATTCCATTCAGGTCAAGAGAATATAAAATAAACATTGAAAGAAAAGTAATTTATGTGTATAATAAATACGGTGATTTTATGAATAGAAAACTAAAAGCCGTTATACTTGACGGACACACAGAAAATCCCGGAGATTTAACCTGGGATTGTATAGGAAATTTAACTGACCTTACAGTTTATGACAGAACACCCGAAGAGCTTGTTATCGAAAGAGCAAAGGAAGCTGATATCATTATTGTAAACAAAGTTAAACTTACGGAAGAAATTATTGCTCAGCTACCTAACCTTAAATTTGTTGGTACACTTGCAACAGGATACAACCAGATTGACGGAGTGGCGCTCAGAAAGAGAAACATACCTCTATCCAACATTCCCTCTTACTCAACCAATGGTGTTGCGCAGATGGTATTTGCTTATATTCTTGAATCTGTTAACAGAGTTAGTGAATACACTGTTTCCGTTAAAAACGGAGATTGGGAAAATTGCAAGGATTTCTGCTACTGGAATATGCCATTATTTGAGCTTGACGGTAAAACGCTCGGCATTATTGGTTTCGGTAAAATCGGCAGAAGAGTTTCTGAAATTGCATTGGCTTTCGGTATGAACGTTTTGGCATATACTCCATCGGGTAAAAAAGACAATGCACCAGGTGTTGAATTTACTGATATAAATACAGTTCTCAAAAACTCGGATTTTATAACAGTTCATTGTCCGCTTACAGAAAAAACTGCAGGACTCATTAACAATGATTTTATATCCAAGCTCAAAGACGGTGCTTGTGTTATTAACACTGCTCGTGGTGGAGTAGCAAACGAAGAAGATATTGCAAATGCTTTAAAATCAGGTGATTTGAGATGCTACTGCGCGGATGTTTTATCAACAGAACCACCAAAAAGTGACAACCCTCTTCTTACTGCTCCAAATTGCTTTATAACTCCTCACATTGCCTGGGCTGCTTACGAAACGAGGCTTCGTCTTATGGGTATTCTTGAATGTAATGTAAAGGCTTTTCTTGATGGCAAGCCTACAAACGTTGTAAACTGATTAAATTATATTGAAAATTAAACCATTTTTTTCTCTTTTATTGTTATATTTTTTTGCATAATGACAAAACTTAAAAATATAAGTTAAAATTATGTCAAAGTTCTTGCATTTATTCTATTTTGTGTTAAAATGTTAGAGGTTAAAAATAAACTAACAAAAAATATTTGGAGGTAATTCAAATGTCAGTTAAAGTTGCAATTAACGGTTTCGGTCGTATTGGCCGTCTCGCATTCCGTCAGATGTTCGGCGCTGAAGGTTACGATGTAGTAGCTATCAA
>JAZUSD010000036.1:0-27319 GCA_045606545.1 Acutalibacteraceae bacterium
CTGTGCAACTTATAAGGATTACGGCTATCTTGCTGATACACACACATCCGTTGCACTTAATGTGTGCGACAAATACATTGAAAAAACAGGGGATGAAACTCCCGTAATTGTTGCTTCAACAGCGTCTCCCTTTAAGTTCTCAAAGGCAGTTTTGGGTGCGGTTGAAGAAAATGCAAAAGAATATGACGATGAATTCAGCACAGTTGATGCTCTTGAAAAAATCTCAAAGCTTAAAGCACCCGAGCAGCTCTCTGCTCTTAAGGGTAAGGCGGTAAGATTTACCGATGTAACATCAAAAGAGAATATGGCTGATGTTGTATTTAAAATGCTCGGTATTTAATAAATCCGTGCATTAACAGAAAGGTGGCTTCCGATGTCTTTATTTGCAATCGGTGACCCTCATTTGTCGCTTTCCGTCAATAAGCCTATGGATATTTTCCGCGGCTGGACTGATTACACAGACCGACTTGCGAAAAACTGGAACGCAGTTGTAGGCGAGGGGGACAGCGTGGTTGTTCCCGGGGATATTTCCTGGGCAATGAATTTTGAAGAAGCAAAAAAGGATTTCGGGTTTCTTCATTCTCTTAACGGAACAAAATATATTCTCAAGGGGAATCACGATTATTGGTGGAATACAATGTCAAAAATGAATAAGTTTCTTGTTGAGAATGGATTTGATACAATCAAGATAATTCATAATAACGCTTATTCTGTTGAAGGCTTTTCTATTGCAGGTTCTCGTGGTTGGTTTTATGACGATACCGCCGAGTCTGATAAAAAGGTTATTCTTCGTGAAGCAGGCAGACTTCGAACTTCTTTACAAGAGGCGAGCAAGCTGAAAGGGGAATTAATCGCTTTTCTTCATTATCCGCCAATAAGTGCAAATCAGGAGTGTGAAGAAATACTTTCAGTTTTGAAAGAGTTTCCTGTTAAGCGCTGCTATTTCGGGCATCTTCACGGCTTTGTCGCTCCCGAAAATGCAAAGATAGCGTGGGAAGGAATTGAGTTCAATCTCACATCTGCTGATTATTTAAGCTTTGTTCCTCGTCTTATTGCTCATACAGAGTAATAAAACCATCAAAAATTAATATAAAATCAATAAATTTTACATATAAATGGAAATTTATTGGAAAAATAGTGGAAATTTGCAAATTATTATGATATAATTTCGCAGTTAATAATTATTGTACATTTCGCAAATGAAAGGATGTTTAAAATGAGTTTAAAGTCTTGCGAAAAATTTGAAACAAACGTATATGCTCTTGAAATATCTTTTGAAGGCGATGCTTTCAAGGCGGCTGTTACAAAAGCTTATACAAAAAACAGAGGTAAATATAATGTACCCGGTTTCCGCAAGGGTAAAGCTCCCAAGCACATTATCGAAACTTACTACGGTAAAGAAGTTTTCTGGTATGATGCAATTGATGCAGAGTATCCCGCACTCTTCGAAGCAGCAGTTAAAGAAGCAGGCATTGTTCCCGTTTCTGCTCCTTTTGAAGATGAAATCGTTTCTCTTGATGAAAACGGCTTCACAGTAAAACTTAAAGTTACTGTTAAACCTGAAGTTGAGCTTAAAGCTTACAAAGGTATTAAAGCAGAAAAAGAAAAAGTGACTGTTAAAAAAGCAGAAATCAAAGAAGAAGTTGACAGAGCTCTTGAAAAAGATGCAAAGCTTGTTGCTGTTGAAGGCAAAGCTGCAAAGAAAGGCGATATTGCAACAATTGACTTTGAAGGTTTTGTTGACGGTGTTGCTTTTGAAGGCGGTAAAGGTGAAAACTACGACCTTGAACTCGGTTCAGGTAGCTTTATTCCCGGTTTTGAAGAGCAGGTTATCGGTCACAAGGTTGACGAGGAATTTGATGTAAATGTTACATTCCCCGAAGAATACACAGAAGAACTTGCAGGCAAAGAAGCTGTATTCAAAATCAAGCTTCATAAAATTATGAAGAAAGAGCTTCCCAAATACGATGATGAATTCGTTAAAGATGTCAGCGAATTTGATACAATCGCTGATTATGAAAAGAGCCTTGAAGAAGAAATCAAAGCTCGTAAGGAAGCTGCTGCTGACCGTGCTTTCGAAAGCGCAGTTATGGATACTCTTTGCGACAATGTTATCGCAGAAATTCCTGCAGTTATGATTGAAAAAGAAATCGATAATCAGATTAACGAATTTGATTACAGACTCCGTTCTCAGGGTATGAGCATGGATATGTATCTTCAGTATCTCGGAATGGATGTTGCTGCTCTTCGCGATAGCTATAAAGATGGTGCAGAAAAGCAGGTTAAACTTCGTCTTGCTCTTGAAAAAGTTGCAGAGCTTGAAAAAATCGAGATTTCAGAAGAAGATATTGAAACAGAGCTTAAAACTTATGCAGATGCATATAATATGCCTCTCGACAAGATTAAAACTCTTGTTGCTGCAGAAGATGTTAAAGCAGACCTTGCTTGCAGAAAAGCTATGGACCTTGTAAAAGACACAGCTGTTGCAACTGCAAAGAAGAAGGCTGCTGCTAAGACTGAAGATGCAGAAGAAAAAACTGCAAAGAAAGCTCCTGCTAAGAAGAAAGCTGATGCTGACAAGGCTGAAAAAAAGCCCGTAGCAAAGAAAGCTCCTGCTAAGAAAAAAGCAGACGCTGAAGAGGCTTAACAATTAATATTTTTGCCGCCTCAGTAAAATTCTGGGGCGGTTTATTGATTAAAGGTTGAATTTCAACCAATAATCTAATTTGCAAAAATTTTTTAGGAGGTTGTGTTTATGGCACTTATTCCTTATGTTGTGGAGCAAACCAATCGTGGTGAGCGTTCCTACGATATTTTTTCCCGTCTTTTAAATGATAGAATTATCGTTCTTTCCGATGAAGTTAATGATGCAACTGCAAGTATTATTGTAGCTCAATTGCTTTACCTTGAAGGTCAGGACCCTGAAAAAGATATAAGCTTCTATATCAATAGTCCCGGTGGTAGCGTAACTGCAGGTCTTGCTATTTACGATACAATGAAATATATCAAATGCGATGTTTCAACAATTTGTATGGGTATGGCTGCATCTATGGGTGCATTCCTTTTCTCTTCAGGTACAAAGGGTAAAAGATATATTCTTCCTAATGCAGAGGTTATGATTCATCAGCCTCTCGGTGGTGCAAAGGGTCAGGCAACTGAAATTCTTATTGCCGCAGATCATATCAAGAGAACTAAAGACCGTTTGAATAAAATTCTTGCTGAAAACACAGGCAAGAGCGTTGAAGAAATTTTTAACGATACAGAAAGAGATAACTGGCTTACTGCAGAAGAAGCAGTAGCTTACGGTCTTGCAGATAAGATTATCGAAAAGAGGTAAAATCCTTTGGCACGTGACGATAATAAAGGAACAAACGACAAAATCCGCTGTTCGTTCTGCGGTAAACCGCAGGCACAGGTCGGGCAGATGATTTCAGGTCCGGGAGTTTATATTTGCGACCAGTGTGTTGAGCTCTGTATGGATATCGTTGAGGGTATTCAGAATCAACCTGAAGCAAAAAAGGTTAAGAAAGCTACAAAAAAACTTCCTAAACCTCAGGAAATCAAAGCTATTCTTGATGAATATGTTATCGGTCAGGACGATGCTAAAATGGTTTTAAGCGTTGCAGTTTATAACCATTATAAGCGCATTTTCCGTTCTTCTTCCGATGATGTTGAAATTAATAAAAGTAACGTTCTTCTTTTAGGACCAACAGGTGTTGGTAAAACTCTTCTTGCTTCAACTCTTGCAAAGATACTTGATGTTCCCTTTGCAATTGCAGATGCTACAACGCTTACCGAAGCAGGTTACGTTGGTGAAGACGTTGAAAATATTCTTCTCCGCCTTATTCAAGCAGCGGATTACGATATTGAGAAAGCCGAACAGGGTATTATTTATGTTGACGAAATTGATAAGATTGCAAGAAAATCAGAAAACGCGTCAATTACCCGCGATGTAAGCGGTGA
Organism: Acutalibacteraceae bacterium; assembly: GCA_045606545.1. Lineage (GTDB taxonomy): Bacteria > Bacillota > Clostridia > Oscillospirales > Acutalibacteraceae > DTU089. The sequence goes on from JAZUSD010000036.1 coordinate 3,964, forward strand.
GGGTGTTCAGCAGGCTCTTCTTAAAATTATTGAAGGTACTGTTGCAAATGTACCGCCTCAGGGTGGCAGAAAGCATCCTCAACAAGAATTTATTCAGATTGATACTTCGAAAATACTTTTCATATGTGGCGGTGCTTTTGCAGGAATTGAAAAGCTTATTGAAGACAGACTTGGAAAAAGTGTTCTTGGCTTCGGTGCGGAAGTTCATTCCAAATCCGAACTTAAAAATATGGACTTGTATTCCAGGGTTATTCCTCAGGACCTTGTAAAGTTCGGACTTATTCCCGAGCTTGTTGGTCGTATTCCTGTTATAACATCTCTTCAGAACCTTGATGCAGATGCTCTTATCAATATTATAACAAAGCCTAAAAATGCTTTGCTTAAGCAATATCAGAGCCTTTTCAAAATGGATAAGGTAACCCTTGATTTTACTGATGATGCAGTGAGAAGAGTTGCAGAGCTTACCATTGAAAAGGAAACAGGTGCCCGTGGACTTCGAGCAATAATGGAAAAAACATTAATGCCTATAATGTATTCAGTTCCCTCCGACCCAACAGTTGAGGTGGTTAAAATTACTGCCGATGTTGTAGATGGAAAAGGTGAGCCGATATACGTTAAAAAGCCTAAAGGCACAGCAGAACAAACTGCATAATTGAAAAACTTCAATGGAGAATGAAGATTTTAAATTCTTTATTCTCCATTGTGTGTTATAAATTTATATTATATTAAGGTACATATATGGTAAAAGAAATTTACGAAAACAGAGCTTTACCGGTTATGGCACTTCGTAACCTTGTTGTTTTTCCTGAGCAAACAGTGTGTTTCGAGGTTGGCAGACCGAAATCAATAAAAGCAATAAGAACTGCCGTTGATTCAACGGATAGACTTATTTTTCTTGTGACTCAAAAGGATGCAACTGTTGAAGACCCCAAATTTGAAGAGTTATATGATGTTGGCGTTGTTGCGGAAATCAAGCAAATCAGCGGTGACGGAAAGAACTTTGAAATTGTTGTTGAAGGTCTTTACAGAGCAAAGGTAGTTGAGGTTCTCAAAGAAAGACTTTCAATGAGAGCTGTGGTTGAACAATGTCCCGAAATTCTTCCTGATACGGATGATTTAAAAACTGTTGCAACTCTTCGCCTTTTAAAAGAAAGGGTAGAGGAGTATGTAAGTGCGAGTCCGAGAATTGCTCCCGAGGTTTTTCTTGCAGTATTGGAAGAAGCTGATATTGCAACCGCAACCGATGGAGTTGCAGGTCATTTCCATCTTGAAATGGAAGATAAACAATCTCTTCTTTCCGAACTTAACATTCTCAAAAGAACAGAAACCCTTTGCACAATTCTTTCAAGAGAAACCGAAATTCTAAAAATTGAAATGGAATTGCACGATAAAGTTCAGGATAGAATGGACAAAAATCAAAGAGAATATTATCTTCGTGAGCAGATTAAAGCAGCTTCTGTTGAGCTTGGCGAGGATGATTCGCCCATAGCAGAAGCCACGAACTATAAAGAAAAAATCTCTGCGCTACCTATTGATGAAAGGTCAAAGAAAAAGCTTTTTGATGAGTGCGAAAGACTTATAAAAACCACTCCCGGTAGTCCTGAAGCAAATGTTGCGAGGACATATCTTGAAAGAGTTGTTTCTCTTCCCTGGGGAGTATATACAGAAGATAATCTTGATGTTTTTTCTGCTCGTAAAACTCTTGAAAAAGACCATTACGGTCTTGAAGAAGTTAAAGAGCGCATATTGGAGCTTGTTGCAGTTAAGAAGCTCGCTCCCGATGCAAATGCACAGATTCTCTGCCTTGTTGGTCCTCCCGGTGTTGGTAAAACTTCAATTGCAAGGTCTTTAGCAGAAGCAATGGGTAGAAAATATGTGAGAATTTCTCTCGGTGGCGTTCGTGATGAAGCTGAAATCAGAGGTCACAGAAGAACCTATATCGGTTCAATGCCCGGTAGAATTGTTACTGCTATTGAACAAGCGGGAACATCTAACCCATTGATTCTTCTTGATGAAATTGATAAATTGGGCAGTGATTTTAAAGGTGATCCATCATCTGCACTTTTAGAGGTGCTTGATGGCGAACAGAACGGTACATTCAACGACCATTATATTGATGTACCATTTGATTTAAGTAAGGTTCTTTTCATTACTACTGCAAACGACGCTTCTCAGATTCCCGCACCTCTTTTCGATAGAATGGAAATAATTGAGCTTTACAGCTACACCGCAGAGGATAAATTCTTAATTGCCAAGAAACACCTTGTACCAAAGCAGGTTAAAAACTTTGGTATGAATTCTAAAATGATTAGGTTTACCGATTCTGCTATTCGTGAGATTATCGGTAGCTATACTAAAGAAGCAGGTGTTCGTACTCTTGACAGAACAATTACAAAAATCATAAGAAAAGCCGCAGTTAAATTTGCAGAAGGCTTCGATGGTAAAGTTACTGTTTCGCCATCAAATCTTCCTGAATTCCTTGGTGCACCTAAATATATGCTTTCAAAGCTTGATTTTGAAAAAATGATTGGCGCGGCAAACGGACTTGCATGGACCTCTGTTGGCGGAGAAATGATGCAGATAGAGGTTGCAGTTTTAGAGGGTAACGGAAAATTAGAGCTTACAGGCTCTTTGGGCGATGTTATGAAAGAATCTGCAAAAGCTGCAATAAGTTATATTCGTGCAAATTGCGAAAAACTCGGTGTTGAAAGTGATTTCTATAATACAAAAGATATTCATATTCATGTTCCTGAAGGTGCAGTACCTAAGGATGGTCCTTCCGCAGGTGTTACAATGACAACCGCCCTTGTTTCTGCTTTAACTGAAACTCCTGTTGTTAAAACAGTTGCTATGACCGGTGAAATTACTTTAAGAGGTAAGGTTCTTGCAATTGGCGGACTTCGTGAAAAATCAACCGCTGCATTTAAAAACGGAATGAAGACAGTCCTTATTCCTGCAGAAAACAAACCTGACCTTGAAAAAGTAAATGATACTGTTAAAAATGCGATTGATTTTATTCCTGTTTCAAGTCTTGATGAGGTTTTATGCGTTGCTCTTGAAAGCAAGAAAAATATTAAAACCGAAACAACAAAGAAAGATAATACAAAGATAAACCCCATAAAAAACAACGGAAAAGATACAAACTCTACCGGTGTTTACTGTAAGGAGTTTTGATTATGAATTACAACAAAGTAGAATTTGAAGCCGCATTTGGTACATTGAAGCAAATTCCTCAGTCTGATTTGCCTGAAATCGTTTTTGCAGGTCGTTCCAATGTTGGTAAATCCTCAATGCTCAATAGACTTTTTAACCGTAAAAATCTTGCAAGAGTTTCTTCAATGCCCGGTAAAACGATTACAATTAACTTTTTTAAAGTTGAAAATGTAAGAATTGTTGATTTGCCCGGTTATGGCTATGCAAAGGTTGCAAAAGGTGAAAAACGCCGTTGGGCAGAAATGATGGAAGGCTATTTCCAGAGCCCTCGTAACATTAAGCTTGTTGTTCAGCTTGTAGATATGCGCCACAAACCCTCGGAAGACGATTATATTATGATGCGCTTTTTACAGGATGCTGGTCTTCCTTTCATAGTTGCCGCAACAAAGAGCGATAAGCTTAACAAAACACAGTATAATGAGCGTAAAAATGCCCTTAGAGAAGAGTTAGCCGAGTTCGGCGATAATCTTACTATTCTTCCTTTCTCTTCTGAAAAAGGCGAGGGAACAGAAGAGTTAAAAGCCATAATAGAAAAGGTAATATAAATGTTTCAACCACACACACTTTTTATTCTAAAAAAGCGTGTGTGGTTGATTGTTTATAGACATTCATATAAAACGAGCTCAGAAGAAAGTGAAGCTTTTATATCAACGGCAATTCCGTTTCGTTTGAGCTTTTCGCCTGGAATTATGTAAGTGTAACCATCATTATCTAAAGTAACTTTGTATTCTTTAGAAATATCAATACCTTTAGGTTTAACCATTATTGTTTTTTCATTAGTACCGCATAGGGTGATAACAGTAATTGCTCCTTTTGTTTTATCAGGTGCAGATATTTCAAGAACGGAATAATTACTTTCATTCAAATCGGGTGTGTGGTGATATATTTTTGAGTTTGCTAAGAATGGTCTTATAAAATCTTTATAAATATCTGTTGAGTGTTTAATAAAAGCCATTTGCTTTTCGTTAATCTGAGCATCGGCAGGGGAGATTACATTGAGAGATATATGCCCTAACATCGTGTTTCTCAGGTGTGCATCAAATGAACCGATAGTATGGCAGCCCATTCCTGCAAAAAGTCTGTCAACCCTTTCGGGCGGTAATGCCATTGTCATTCCGTTTGTTATGGCAATAGAACGTGGCATTTTCTGCCAGTCAGAAACCCAGGTGTGATTGAAATTTTTCATCATACCGAGGTCGGTTCTTCCGCCACCGCCTGCACAGTTTTCAAAAATAACATTGGGAAAACGCTTTTTTAGGTTATGATACATTTTGTAAACTGCTTCATTGTGCTTTATGCAAACACATTCTGGAATACTATAACCAGTGTCGCGCATACCGAAATATTCGGTGAAATCAACATTATGGTCAACTCTTAAAAGGTCGAGTTTATATTCCTCGATAATTCTTGCAAGCTCATTTTCGCACCACTCTGCACATTCGGGAATGGATATATCAAGAAATTTCGGAGAGCGCTCACCTAAAGCGCTGACAGAGCGCCAATCGGGGTGTTCTTCGTGAATTGCGCAGTATTTACCGACGCTTTCAATATCAACCCATAAGCCGAATTTAAGACCTTTTGAATGAGCGTAGTCACGTATCTCTTTTATGCCGTTAGGGTATCTGTCTTTATCGGGAATGTTTCTGCCGTTATATGCCCCCCATTCCATTTGCTCATCGGGAGGACATTCCCAACCTGCATCAACAGTGAATATTTCACCGCCCATAAGTGAAAATTGGTCAATGAATGCTTTACTATCTTCAACATTCATTGTGTGCTCAGCACCCATACCGCAGTTAATGAGGACTTCAGAGGCGTCTGCTTCCGGCAAATTTAAAACGGATTTTCTGATATGGGAGTGCATTTCGTTTACTGCATCGTCAAGGTTGCCGTGAACAAGACCCATATATACAACAGGGGAAGCAAACTTGCCTTTTGGTGCAATGACATAAATAGGATTATGACCTGTAATTTCTGCCTTAAAGGAAAGATGGGTGTTGCATTTATCAGGTCGGGCATTGTAATCAACTGTATAGCGATAACCACCGCTGAAACCAATCTGAGAAAACCAAATTTTACCTGTAAGGTTGTTTCTTATAAATAAAAGAGGATGGCGGAAGCGGTCTCTGCCAAATCTTCCTTCAATTGAATGACAGTTCGGTGTTAGATTTTCCCATTTGAACTGACCTTCATTTCCCCAGGCATCATTTTCAAAATAACCTACGGAATAAACATCGTTAACACTTTCTGTGTGATCTAATGCGTCATCATTAAGAGATTCCAGACCACCACTCATAACAGAAAGTCTGCTGAGTTTTATTGATTCATCTGAAAGGTTTTCAATCTCAATCCAACGTGAAAGCATTTGTGAGCCGTCAATTAAAGTGTGCACTTTAATGATAGCAGGAACTATATTGCTTTTTAAGGTTAAAACAGATGTTTCATTTTCTTTTGTTTTTTCAGTTTCAAAATTAACAAAATCTAAATTGAAATCAATACTTTGTCCGTTAAGCTCTATATTAAACGAAAATGGCTCGGTATATCTTTTAGGGGTAAGGTATGTAGGGCAGTTTTTCAGAACATTGAGAGGGTAGCCTGAAGCGTTCCAACCAGCTGAAAGCAAAGCTCCGTCTGTGAAAACCTCTTCATATACCATTTCACCGCTTCTGAAACAGAAACGGTGATTTTTTTCATTATGGTAATAAATATCAAAATAGTTGTTTTCCATTAAAATCAACCCTTTGGAATTTATTTTATTTATCGTCGTCAAGCTTGAGAATAGCCATAAATGCTTCCTGCGGAACTTCAACAGTACCGAAGGTACGCATTCTCTTTTTACCTTCTTTTTGCTTTTCAAGAAGTTTTTTCTTTCGGGTAATGTCACCGCCGTAACATTTTGCAAGAACGTCTTTTCTCATAGCCTTAACAGTTTCTCTTGCAATAACCTTACCACCGATAGCCATCTGAATTGGGATTTCAAACATCTGTCTCGGAATATTGTCCTTAAGTTTTTCTGCAATTCGTCTTGCTCTGCCGTATGCTTTGTCGGAATGAACAATAAAGGAAAGCGCATCAACAATATCACCGTTGAGTAAAACATCAAGTTTAACAAGGTTCGAACGCTGGTATTCGGATATTTCATAGTCAAGAGAAGCATAACCGCGTGTTCTTGATTTAAGAGCATCAAAGAAATCGTAAATGATTTCGTTAAGGGGTAAATCATATTTTATTTCAACGCGGTCGCCTGAAATATAATCCATATTTTTAAATGTACCGCGTCTTTCCTGGCAAAGTTCCATAACAGAACCAACATATTCACTTGGTGAAAAAATATGAGCATCTGCAACAGGTTCTTCGCAATAGTCAATAACTGCAGGGTCGGGGTAGTGGGTGGGGTTGTCAATTTCAACCACCTCACCATTTGTAAGGTGGATTTTATAAACAACGCTTGGAACAGTTGTTACAAGGTCAAGGTCATATTCTCTTTCAAGTCTTTCCTGAATGATTTCAAGGTGCAAAAGACCGAGGAAACCGCAACGGAAACCAAATCCTAAGGCACCTGAGGTTTCAGGCTCGTATGAAAGAGAAGCGTCATTTAATTGAAGCTTTTCAAGAGCTTCGTGAAGGTTTTCGTAGTCAGCACCATCAGCAGGATAGATACCGCAATAAACCATAGGTGTAGCCTTGCGATAACCGGGAAGTGCCTCTTTTGCAGGATTGGTTGCAAGAGTAACTGTATCACCAACAACCGCATCTCTGACAGTTTTAATTGAACCTGTAATGTAACCAACTTCACCGGAACAAAGCTTACCGCAAGGCTCAAGAGAGGTTGCTTTCATTGTGCCAACCTCAACAACATTGAATTCTGCACCTGTTGCCATCATTTTCATTGTGTCGCCAACTTTAATTGTGCCGTCAACAACGCGGACGTAAACTATAACACCTTTGTAGTTATCATAAACTGAGTCAAAAATCAATGCTCTTAAAGGTGCATCATCATCACCCTCAGGAGCTGGAACAAGCTCAACAATCTGTTCAAGCACCTGTTCCACATTCTGACCTGTTTTTGCAGAAACGCGAGGAGCAGTATCGCAGGGAAGACCGATAATATCTTCAACATCTGCCGCAACTCTGTCAGGGTCTGCGGAAGGCAAGTCGATTTTATTGATAACAGGAACAAGCTCAAGATTGTGGTCAAGAGCAAGATATGTGTTACCCAAGGTTTGCGCCTCAATACCCTGAGAAGCGTCAATAATAAGTATCGCACCCTCACAAGCCGCGAGAGAACGTGAAACCTCATAGTTAAAGTCAACGTGACCGGGAGTGTCAATAAGGTTCAATTGATATGTGTTGCCATTATTTGCAGTGTAATCAAGTCTTACTGCGTGGGCTTTGATTGTAATTCCTCTTTCTTTTTCCAAATCCATATCGTCAAGAATCTGGGCAGACATATCACGTTTTGCAACTGTATCTGTAAGTTCGAGAAGACGGTCTGCAAGAGTAGATTTGCCGTGGTCGATATGTGCGATTATAGAGAAGTTTCTGATATATTCTTTCTTTACAAGGGACATTAATCTGTTTCCTTTCGGTTAGTTTCTTCAATAAATGTTTTATATGTACTCATTTCAAAAATCTCTTTTATACGATTGGATTCACCGCATAAATAAAGATAGCCGTAAAGCGTTTCAAGTCCTGTTGCATAGCGGTAATCACCTGCTTCCTGATTCTTCGGAGAGTGACCGCTATGAGCATTTCTCCCTCTTTTAAAAACTGCAGTTTCATTTTCAGTTAAAGAGGGAATAAGTTCTTTAATCATCTGCGATTGAAAAGCCGCGTTAACATATTTAACAGACTCTTTATGTAGCTTTCCTGCTGGTTTGTTTTCCTGCATAGAGAGCATATTTCTAACAAGTAAGCTATATACCGCATCACCTAAAAAAGCCAATGTAAGAGGGCTATACATTCTGGCTTTCGGTTCTTCTAATGGTGAGCAGATGCCGTTTAAAATATCATCAGGGTACATAGTCAAACTCCAAGTCATAAATACTTACTGTATCACCCTCGGTAATTCCTCTGTCAATAAGACCCTGGATAATTCCGCTTGTCTGCAATGTGTTCTGGAAATACTGAAGTGATGAATAGTCATTTAAATCGGTTTTCATAAGAATTTTTGCAAGCCATGGAGCTTCAACAATGAAAACATCACCTTCAACGCGGATTTTGAAATCTCGTTTTGATGTTTTGAGAATGTCTTTAGCTGTGATTTCCTGTTTTTCATAAATTTTAACAGGGGGAAGCTTTTGAAGCTCTGCCGCCACCTTGTTGATAAGTTCTTGTGTACCCTCAGCAATGGGTGCAATAATTTCGAAATAATCCAAGCCTTTATTGCATATATATTCTTTGAAGGTTTTTCTTTGCTCATCAGTTGCAAGGTCAATTTTGTTACCTGCAACAATCTGAGGGTATTTTGTCAATTCTTCGTTATATTTTGCAAGTTCAGCATTAATTGCTTCAAAATCGGCAATGGGGTCTCTGCCTTCGCTACCTGCAACGTCAACAACATGAACAAGAAGTCTGCAACGCTCAATGTGACGAAGAAATTCGTGACCTAAGCCAACACCTTCGCTTGCACCCTCAATGATACCGGGGATATCTGCCATAACAAAACTGCTTTCAGGTCCCATTCTTATAACACCGGGAACAGGGGTGAGGGTAGTGAAATGGTAGTTTGCAACGATGGGTTTAGCCTCGCTAACAACGGAAATAAGAGTTGATTTACCAACATTTGGGAAACCAATCAAACCAACGTCTGCAAGAAGCTTTAATTCAAGCGTAACATCCCATTCTTCACCGGGTGCACCATCCTTAGCAAAACGGGGAACCTGCCTTGTGGGTGTAGCAAAATGGGGATTACCCCAACCGCCATTGCCACCTTTAGCGGCAATAAAGGTTTCCTCAATGCTCATATCTGCCATAACAAGCCCTGTTTCTTCTTCTCTGATAACAGTACCGCGAGGAACCTTAATAATTAAATCTTCACCGCGTTTACCATTGCAACGGGAACCGCGACCATTTTCACCATTCTGTGCCTTGTATTTTCTTTTATAACGGAAATCGGAAAGGGTGGAGAGGTTGTCATCAACCTGAAAAACAATGTTTCCGCCACGACCGCCATCGCCACCATCAGGACCGCCTGCATTAACAAACTTTTCGCGATGGAAAGCCACAGCGCCATTACCGCCGTTGCCTGCAATAATTTTAATTTTAGCTTTATCAACAAACATAATTTTTATTCCTTTTAAAATTGTATAGTCATAATCTATGTCATTATACAATATTTATTATAAAAATTAAATACCTATTTCTTAAAAAGTTGCTTTTTTAAAAATATTTTTGTTTGTCAAAAGACGAACATATACCGAACAAAGATTGGAAAGTATTTTGAATAAAGTTAGCAAAAAATGCTAAAATTATTAAAAAAATAGCAAAAAACCGTTGAAAGAACCTAAAAAGGTACTTGAAAAACCAAGAAAAACGAACATATGTGTTGACAAATAAAAAAATGATGCTATAATAAACACATAAAACAAATGTTCGCAAAATGTTTGGAGGTATATATATGTCAGTTTTCGTATTTATAAGATTTTTCCTTGAATGTGCAGCAGTTGGTCTCGTTTGCTATGCAATTTATCGCGAAAAAGATTTAATCAGATTTGAGAGAAGAGTCTGGAAATATGCTAAGGCATTTTTTAAAGCAGCTTATTTCTCTTTTCGCGATAAAATTGCAACTGAAAAGAAGGTTGAAAATGTAACACCTCTTGTTAATACAGAATTTGAAGAAATGCTTGAGTCTTTAAATAAAAACTCCAAGGTTGTTGATTTTCAGATTGCATCCTGATTTATTGACTATAGTTGTATAAAAGGGTATAATATAAGGGAAGTTAAAGTTGGTTTTGATAATTTTCAATTTTAGGAGTGAATATCTTGATTAATAAATACTCCCTTGATATAAATAGTGCATCAAAGCTCTTACCTGAAAGAGATCCTTTTTCCCACAAAGGCTCTTTTGGTAGGGCTTTGCTTATTTGCGGAAGTAAGAATATGGTAGGTTGTTGCTCTCTTGCAACCGAAGGTGCATTAAGAAGCGGAGCAGGGCTTGTAACCCTTGCATTTCCTGATTATCTTTATAATGCTTTAACCTCAAGGCTTACAGAGAATTTGTTTTTACCTGTTTCAACTAATGAAGAGGGTACAATCAGTTCTGACAGCATTGATACAATTTTAACTGCTTGTAATGAAAGTGATGTTGTTATGGTAGGTTGTGGTTTAGGTACAAGTGAAAGCATCAAAGAGCTTGTTAAAGCTCTTGTTACTAAATGTGAAAAACCATTGATAATTGATGCAGATGCCCTTAATTGCTTATCGGAATTTAATGATGCTTTGATAAATAAAAAATGTGAAATTCTTTTAACACCTCATCCCGGTGAAATGTCCCGCCTTTGTGGACTGAGCGTTCCGGATATAGAAGAAAACAGAGAAGAGATTATTATAGATTTCTGCCGAACATATAAAGTTAATGTTTTGCTTAAAGGTCATGAAACTTTGATTTGTGACTCTTATGCAGAAAAGCTTTATATAAATAAAACAGGCAATACCGGACTTTCAAAAGGTGGGGCAGGCGATTTGCTTTCAGGTATAATTGCAGGACTTACACCATCAATGAAAGGTAATCTTTTTAATTCTGCGATTTTAGGTGCGTTTGTTCATGGAATGACAGCGGACATAATGAAAAATGAAATGTCTGAATATTCAATTCTTCCGTCGGATTGTGCTAAAGCTTTAGGAAAGGTTTATTCTCATCTCGAGAATGAAAAAGAATAAATATCAAAGTCTTTGTTTGATGTTATTATTTCTGTTTTGTATTTTTTTAAATTCTTGCAAAATACCCGGAAATATTCTGCAAAGATATTCGGATGTTGATTTTTCAATGCCTCAAAATGTGCAGATTTCTTTTAATGAGCACATTTATGATACTACTATAGTTTTTAATAATTCAAAATTTGAAGTGAATTTTAATAATGAAAATGATTTATTAAATGGTGCTTATGTTTGTTTAAATAAAAAAGATTATAAAATAACCTATAAGGATATGGTTTTCAAAGGTGCAATTTCTGAGTTATCCGATTCCTTTTTGCCTTGTATTTTTTATAATTTCATTATTTCTTTCGAAGATGGTATATTATTAGATACTTATGATAAAGAAAGAGATTGCTTTTTTGTTAAAAGGAATGTAAATGGTTATTTCATAACTTTGGAATGTTATGAAGCTGATGATAAAAAATTATATTCAATAGAAATAAAATGAACCCTCACATCAATGAAAGATGTGAGGGTTCTGACGTTGATCAGAGAAGAGAAGCTGCTGCTTCATCGAGGAAGATAAGAACATCGTTGTGTTCCTGAAGAATAGAAGCAGGAACAAGAGGTGTAACCTCGCCTTTAACCATATTTTTGATTGCTTCCGCTTTTTTTGGACCTGTTGCAATAAGAATAATTTTCTTAGCTGACATAATCTGTTTAACGCCCATTGTGAGAGCGTAGTGAGGCATAGGATTTTCGTCAAAGTAGATTTTGTTAGCTTCAATTGTGCTATCAGTAAGCTTAACCTTGAAAGAACCCTCAGTAAAGCTTTCTGCAGGCTCGTTGAAACCGATGTGAGCATTGTTGCCGATACCTAAAAGCTGGATATCAATACCGCCTGCTTCATTAATTTCATTATCATATCTTTTGCATTCTGCATCGCAATCAACTGCATTACCATCAAGGAAATGAACATTTTCTTCAAGAATATCAAGACCATTGAAAAGTTGCTCGTGCATAAATGTGTAGTAACTGTTTTTGTCGGCTTTTGGAAGGTCACAATATTCATCAAGGTTGTAAGTTTTAACACCCTTAAAAGAAACATTTTCTTCCTTGTGCATTTTTTTGATGTTGTTATATGTAGGAATAGGAGAAGCACCTGTTGCAAGACCTAAAACACAATTAGGGTTGTTTTTAACCTCATCAATAAAAATTCTTGCTACTGCAACACCGATTTCCTCAGCAGTTTTAAAAATATTTACTTTCATAAAATCACCCTTAACAAAGAATTACTATCACAGTATAACATATTTATGAAAAATTTAAAGGGAAATTCTTGATTTTTTCAATAAATATTGAAAAAATTTTTATAAATGGTATAATAAAATAGTTAAATGCAAAGGTGGCGGTGTTTTGATTAAAAATGTCGTTTTTGATATGGGCGGAGTGCTTATTGATTTTAACGCAAGAAAAACTATCACTACATATTTCCCTGAAAAATATCATGATATTCTCATGAAAGAGGTTTTCGGCAGTGAGCTGTGGCATCAATTAGATGGCGGTCTTCTTCGTCACGATGAAGCAGTATCGATTGTTTTACCAAAAATTCCTGAAGAAACAAGACCTCTTATTAAAGAGATGTTGACAGATTTTTATGCGTATATGCCACCATTTCCGGAAATGTATGAATTTATAAAACGAATTAAAAAAGCAGGCTATAATGTTTATCTGCTTTCAAATGCAACACCTCGTTTTTTCGATAATTATTTAGATATTCCGGCTTTAACTTTGATGGATGGTTTCTTTATTTCCTGCGTGTATAAAATGCTCAAGCCTCAAAAAGAGATATACGAAGCATTTTGCAAAAAGTTTTCTTTGAAGGCAGAAGAATGCTTCTTTATTGATGATTTACCGCAGAATATTGAAGGCGCTGAAAATTATGGTATGAAGGGATTTGTTTTCAAATACCCGGATATAAAAAAATTAGAAAAAGCTCTTAACGCTGAAAGCGTAGTTTTTTAAAAGGAGAATTTTTATGAAGAAAATAATTATGTTATGTTCAATGCTGTTAACACTTGCATTAATTGTAACTATGTTTACTTCTTGTGGTGATAAGCCTGAGGAAGAAACAACCACAACAACTGTAGAGAATCAATCAGTTTCAGTTGATGAAAACGGATTTACAGCTGAAATTCAGGATGCTCAGGCTATCGTAAAAAAAGACGGGAAAGAATTTCAAGTTTTAAAATATCCCGTTAACCCTAATATAGTTTTTGATAAAAATTATGCTAAAGAGCATAACGAGTTTTTGGATATGAACTTCGATGGTCAACCTGATTTTTATATTGCTGTTTGTTCAGTCGATGGTGAAATCAGCTACTATTGTTGGCTTTACAATGCAACAACAAATCAATTTGATTATTCAATCCTTTTATCTGCATTAAAGAATATTTCTGTTGATGCAGAAAATCACAGAATTCTTTCAACTGTTAAAAACGGAGATTCTTCAATTGTTGTAAGTTATCATTGGGTTGATGGTGAATTAGCTCTTGAGAAAAAATATGACAATTCTTCAGAAGCTGAAGAGGTTACAAAAGTTGTTGAAGAAAATGCAATAGGTGTTGACAAACCTACAACAAAGCCATCCTCTGAGTCAAAAGAGACAACTAAAAAAACAAATAAGCCGGACAAAACAGAAAAACCAAATAATGATAAACCGGAAAATTCTGAGACCACTGCGTCAACAACAAAAGTTAATAAACCTGCTAATACTACAACTACAAAGCCTCATAGCGGAGGTGTAATATTAGCTGAAGGCGATATTGATGAGGGATGGTATTAATAGATATGTTTAAAAAGAAAAGTAAAAAGGTTGAAATTGTAAATAGTGAAAATAATGTTGAAAACCCCGGTGCATCTTTAGATTTTAAATTTTTTAAATGTTGTTCAGCAACCTTGAAGAAATTTTCAGTTATAATATTTGTTATGAATTTATTTGTAACACTTGTTGTTGCGGCTGTGGGTGTTGTTTTAATTGGTGTTTATATAGGCACTCAGATGATGTCACTTCTTCTTGTTCCGATTCTTTGTGTTGTAGCTATTTTTGTTTTAGTTTCCCGATTAATTTCTGCTTTGATTTATGGCTTTGCAGAAATAGTTGAAAAATACGAAAATAAATAAGAATATTCTCGGAAAATGTTCGTTTTTCTATTGACAAATAAAAAATGCAAGAGTAAAATACAAAACATAATTTTAATTTGAGAGGTGTTACGGATGTTCCAAGGCTATAGTTATTATCGATTTTATTATAACAGTTTGGATTGTCTGTGCTCCGCTCAAAATTGCAATTAATTGCAATTAAAAGTGTATAGACAGTCCGCATTCTGCTATGTTTCAAAACATAACGGTTTGCGGATTTTTCATTTAGGAGAGGATAGTTAAAATGATTTCAGAAAAAATGATGCAATTAGGTAAAAAAAGTTCAATTATTCGTGAGATATTTGAATATGGTAAAAAGAGAAAAGCAGAAATCGGAGCGGAGAATGTTTTCGATTTCAGTCTTGGTAATCCAAGCGTACCAGCGCCTCAGAAGGTAACTGATGTTATGAACAGGCTTATTGCTGAAACTCCTGCAGAGGTTCTTCACGGTTACACATCTGCACCCGGAGACTTAAATGTGAGAACCGCAATTGCAGATTACATTAATAATAATTTTGGTGTTAAAGCAAAAGCAGGTTTAATTTATATGACCTGCGGTGCGGCAGCATCGCTAACAATAACCCTTAATGCAATCGTTGAAGACGGTGATGAAGTTATTGCATTGGCACCATTCTTCCCTGAATACAGAGTTTTCGCAGAACAAGCGGGTGCAAAGCTTGTTACAGTACCTTGCAAAAAAGAGGATTTACAAATCGATTTTGTAGCTCTGGAAAATGCTATTACTCCTGACACAAAAGCAATTATAGTTAATTCACCCAATAATCCATCAGGTGTTATTATTCCTGAAAGCGATATTATAAGATTAACTGATTTGCTTAAAAACAAACAAAAAGAATATGGTAAAGAGATTTTCATAATTTCTGACGAACCTTACAGAGAACTTGTTTTCACAGGTGAAAAAGTTCCCTATATTCCTTGCTATTATGATAATACCTTTGTTTGCTATTCCTACAGTAAAGCTCTTTCATTACCCGGTGAACGTATTGGCTATATATTTGTTTCACCCGATATGAAGGATGCAGGGGATGTTTATGCTGCAATATGTGGTTCAGGCAGAGCTTTAGGTTATGTTTGCGCACCTGCTTTAATGCAATATACAATTGCTGAATGTCTCAGCGATACTGCAGATATTTCAATTTATGAAAGAAACAGAAAAATTCTTTATGATGCACTTACCGAAATCGGTTATACAGTTATCAAGCCTGATGGTGCATTCTATATGTTTGTTAAATCTCTTGAAGAGGATGCAAACAAATTTTACGAAAAAGCAAAGAAATTCGAACTGCTTCTCGTTCCGAGTGATTCCTTTGGCTGTGAAGGCTTTGTAAGAATTTCTTATTGCGTGGATACAGAACTTATTGAAAGGTCAATACCTGCTTTTAAAGCACTTTATGAGGATTATAACAATGACTGATTACGAAAAAAAGTTTCAGGAAGCCAGAAAAACAATTGGTGATATTGATGTGGAAATTGCAGCTCTGTTTGAGAAAAGAATGGAAGCTGTTAAGGATGTTGCCGAATATAAAAAAGTGAATGGCGTTCCTGTTGAAGATACAGTAAGAGAAGCAGCACTTATTGAAAAAAACAGTGCGTTGATTTCTGATGATGAAATTCGCTCATACTATATCAATTTTCAAAAAAAGACAATGAATTTATCTAAGGATTTTCAACATAAAATCCTTGATGGAACAAGAATTGCTTTCTCGGGAGTGAAAGGCGCATTTGCAGAAATTGCTGTTAAGCGCATTTTCCCCGATGGCAAACCTGTTGCATATTGTGACTTTAAATCTGCATACAGAGCCGTAGAAAATGGTGAATGCGAATGTGCGGTTTTACCTATTGAGAATAGCTATGAGGGCGATGTTGCAAGGGTTATGGATTTAACTTATTTTGGTTCTCTTTTTATTAATGGTGTATATGATATGGCAGTTGAGCAACACCTTTTCGGTACACCCGATTCCCATAGAAATACCATAAAAAAGGTAGTTAGTCATCCTCAGGCATTGGGTCAATGTGCAGAATATATTTCTGAAAGAGGCTTAGAAACAGAAGAAGCAGTTAATACCGCTCTTGCAGCGCAGACTGTTTCTCAAAATGGTGATAATTCAGTTGGTGTTATTTGTAGCCTTGAAGCAGGTCATGAATACGGACTAAAGCTACTTGATCGGAAAATCAATAAAGATAGCAAAAATACAACGCGTTTTGCAGTTTTCTCAAGAATCCCCAGAGGCGAATCAATGGGTGATGAAAACTTTATTGTTCTTTTCACAGTTCGTGATGAAGCCGGTTCTTTGAGCAAAGCTATTTCTGTTTTCGGAGAATGTGGTTACAACCTTAAAGCCCTGAAAAGCCGTCCGTCAAAGGCTGTTATCTGGAATTATTATTTTTTCCTTGAGGGTGAAGGTAAGCTCACAAAGGAAGACGAAGTGAATATGCTCGAAAAGCTTTCGGAGGTCTGCACCAATGTGCGCCTTGTTGGAAGATATGCAAAAGAGCAATCTATATAAGGAAAGTTTTTTATGAAATTAACAGTAAAAACATCAATGGGTGATTACAATATTACAATTGAAAGAGGTTCAATCAACGCTCTTTCGGAATATTGCAACACAGATAAAAAAGCGCTTATTGTAACCGATAGCGGTGTGCCTTTTGAATATGCTGAGGCAGTTTCAAAGCAATTTATAAATTGTGTTATTAAGGTTATTCCCCAAGGTGAAAAAAGCAAATCATTTGATACATATAAAGAATTACTTGAGGCTTTGAATGAAAATGCCTTTTCAAGAGCAGATTGTGTTGTTGCCGTTGGTGGCGGTGTTGTTGGAGACCTTTCAGGATTCACAGCCGCAACTTATATGAGAGGAATTGATTTTTATAATATTCCAACAACACTTCTTTCACAGGTCGATTCTTCAATTGGTGGAAAAACTGCAATCGATTTTGGCGGTTATAAAAATACTGTTGGTGCTTTTTATCAACCAAAAGCGGTTATAATTGACCCTAATGTTTTAAAAACACTTCCTGAAAGACAATTTAATAATGGTTTGGCTGAAAGCATTAAAATGGCAGCAACCTCAGATAAAGAGTTGTTTGAATTAATTGAAAATAAAAATGCAGAAGATATTATTGATACTGTTATTGAACGTTCTTTAAAAATTAAAAAGGCTGTAGTTGAAGAGGACGAAAAGGAACTCGGGCTTCGTAAGGTTCTTAATTTCGGTCACACAGCAGGCCATGCTATTGAAACTGCCGCAGGTCTTTCGGACTATCTTCACGGTGAATGTGTATCAATGGGAATGTTGGCTTTTTCTTCGGATAGCGCAAGAGAAAGACTTATAAAAGTTCTTACAAAATATAATTTACCTGTTAAATTTGATTTTTCAACGGATTCAATTCTTTCTGCTCTTCGCCACGATAAAAAAGCGAAAGGCGACGGTGTTAATGTTGTGTTCGTGAACGAAATTGGTAGCTTTGAATTTAAGTTTTTAAGGTTCGGTGAATTAGAAATTTTAGTAAAGGAGGCGTATCGTAATTGAAAAACACATTCGGTAATAATGTAAGCATTACTCTTTTTGGTGAAAGTCACGGAACTGCAATCGGTGCTGTTATTGATGGATTGCCTGCAGGGATTAATGTTAATGAAGATTTTATTTCTCATCAGCTTGATTTGAGGAGACCATTTGGTAAAATTTCAACACCTCGTCAGGAAGCTGATAAGTTTGAAATTTTAAGTGGTGTTTTTAATGGTAAAACAACAGGTACGCCAATTTGCATTGTTATACATAATGAAAACACACAGTCAAAGGACTATTCCAAAACCTACGGTAAAGCTCGTCCGGGTCACGCAGATTATACGGCATATTGCAAGTATAACGGATGTGAAGATTTTCGCGGTGGCGGTCATTTCAGCGGAAGAATTACCGCAGGCCTTGTAGCTGCTGGTGCAATCGCTATATATGCTCTTTCTGAAAAAGGCATAAAAATCGGCACTCATATTTCTAAATGTGCAGGTGTTGAAGATACTCCTTTCTCAGATTTTGAAAAAGATATTGCTTTACTTTCTGATAAGATGTTTGCAGTTCTTTGCGAAGAAAAAGGCGGACAAATGATAAATCAAATAGAAATGGCTGCCGAAGCAGGCGATAGTGTAGGGGGAATTCTTGAGACTGCAGTTGTAGGTTTACCTGTTGGTATTGGTGAACCTTGGTTTGATTCTGTTGAAAGTGTTCTTTCTCACGCTCTTTTCTCAATTCCTGCGGTTAAAGGTGTTGAGTTCGGTGCAGGCTTTTCTTGTGCAGATTTGTTTGGTAGCCAAATGAACGATAGTTTTGTTTTAGAAAACGAAAAAGTAACTACTAAAACAAACAACAACGGCGGAATTAATGGTGGTATAACAAATGGTATGTCCATTATTTTCAAATGTGCAGTTAAACCAACTCCTTCCATTTCAAAAGAACAAGAAACTGTTGATTTTATAAATAATGAAAACGTAGTTCTTAGTGTTAAAGGAAGGCACGACCCTTGCATAGTTCACAGAGCAAGAGTTGTTGTAGATAGTATAACTGCCCTTGTTTTATGTGATTTGTTATCACAGAAATTCGGTACCGATTGGTTAGAGTGAGTGTATTCGAACCAAATATGGTTTAATACAGTCACTTTTCCCGTAACATCGTTAAAACTCTTGAAATACGGCAGTATTCCTGCGAGTTTTGCCTTGTTACAGAAAAAATTGCCAAGTATTAAACTTCGCAGAACCTTAAATGTTCGAGTTTGCGTACATTTTAGATTTTCTTTGGCGAAGTTATACTGTCGTATATCGAGGCAAAAAAATATAAAAGGTGCGTGAAATCGGACATTTAAGGCATATTTGGTTCGAACACACTCATTCTAGGTGATAAGTAATGGAATATGGTTGTATCGGTGAAAAATTAGGTCACAGTTTTTCAAAAGAAATTCATAATGCACTTACTGATTATGAATACTCGTTAAAGGAACTTAAGAGAGAAGAACTATCCGAGTTTTTCAAAAAGAAGGATTTTAAAGCTATAAATGTAACAATTCCTTATAAGCAGGATGTTATACCATATCTTTATTGGATTTCTGACGAAGCAAAGGCAATTAATGCCGTAAACACAATAGTCAATAAAGATGGTAAGCTTTATGGTTATAATACGGATTTTTACGGACTTAAAGCACTTATTGAAAGAGAAAATGTTTCATTAAAAAATAAAAAGGTTGTTATTCTCGGTAGCGGTGGAACCTCCAATACCGCTTTTGCAGTTGCAAGTTTTTTAGAAGCACTCTCAGTACTAAAGGTTTCACGTAACTGCAAAGATGGCTATATAACCTATGATGAACTTTATAAAAAATATAGTGATTGCGAAATTATTATCAACACAACTCCTTGCGGAATGTATCCGAATGTTGGTGCTTCTGCAATTGATTTGGCAAAGCTACCAAAGGTTGAAGCAGTATTTGATGCGGTTTACAACCCTTTGAAATCAAAGCTGGTTCTTGATGCAAAAAAGAAAAATATTACTGCAGTTGGCGGACTTTATATGCTGGTTTCTCAGGCCGCTTACGCTGTTGAAAAATTTATCAATGAACCTGTTGACAACAATAAGGTTGAAGAAATTTTCAAAAACCTTTATAAACAAAAAATGAATATCGCCCTTATTGGTATGCCCGCAAGCGGTAAAACCTCTGTGGGAAAAGCACTTTCTCAAAAGCTTAATAAAACCTTTATTGATAGTGATGAGGAAGTTGTAAAAATTGAAAACAAAAGCATTCCTGAGATTTTTTCTGAGTTTGGCGAAAGTTATTTCAGAGCTCTCGAAAAAAAGGCAATTCACGAGATTTCAATGCATAACGCTCAAATTATTTCAACAGGTGGGGGCGCAGTTTTAAATAGCGAAAATATTGATAATCTGAAAGGTAATTCAAGGGTTTATTTTCTCGACAGACCCTTAGAGAAGTTGATAACCACTTCCGACAGACCGCTTTCAAGTAATCGCGCGGATTTAGAAAAGCGATATAATGAAAGATACAAAATCTATAAAACCTCAGCAGATGTTATAATTGATGGCTCAGGTACTGTAGAAGAGGTTGCAAAAATTATAGAGGAGGATTTTTATGGATATTCTTGTGATTAACGGACCCAATCTAAATATGCTTGGCATAAGAGAACCTGATATTTATGGTAAGAAAACATATAATTCTCTTGTTGAAAAAATTGAAAAATATGCCAATGATAAAAATATCGGTGTTAGATGCTACCAATCAAACCATGAGGGTGATTTGGTGGATGTTATTCAGTTTGCATACGGGCTTTATGATGGTATTGTTATAAATCCGGGTGCATATACTCACACAAGTATTGCAATTTTAGATGCACTTAAAGCTGTTAATATTCCTGCGGTTGAGGTTCATATTTCAGATGTGGATTCCCGTGAGGAGTTCAGAAAAATTAGTTATGTAAGAAATGCTTGTTTTGAAACAATAAGCGGAAAAGGTACAGATGGTTACCTTTTGGCAATTGATGCTTTAATAAAGAAGGCGGAAAAATGAATGTAACAATAAAACCGAGTGTAGCATTCGGTGCAATAAATGCACCGCCTTCTAAAAGCTGTGCGCACAGATTACTTATATGCGCTGCTTTGGCAAAAGGTGAAAGTGTAATTGATAATATTGGAACAAATGATGATATTATTGCTACAATTTCCTGCCTGAAAGAGTTAGGCGCGAAAATTGAAATTAACGGAAATAAAGTTAAAATTTCCGGTATCGAGGGCTTTGATAAAAAAGATAATATAAAGCTTTTTTGTAATGAAAGCGGAAGCACATTGAGATTTTTAATACCTTTGAGCCTTGTGTATTCAAACAGAATTTGTTTTACCGGTAGCCAAAGGCTTTTAGAACGTCCTCAGAGCGTGTATGAAGAACTTTTCACCGAAAGCGGTTGTTACCTCAGAAAAGAAGAAAATGCACTTGTTGCAGGCGGAGAACTTAAAAGTGGTATATATTCAATGCGCGGTGATGTCAGCAGTCAGTTTTTGACCGGTCTTTTGTTTACATTGCCACTTTTATATGGTGATAGTGAAATAGTTTTAACTACAGCTTTGCAAAGTGCTCCGTATGTTGATATAACAATCGATGTTTTGTCCCGATTCGGAGTAAAGATTGAAAAAACTGAGGGAAACAGATTTTTTATTAAAGGAAATCAAAAATATTTACCTCAGAATCTTTCTGTTGAGGGTGATTGGTCTAACGCTGCATTCCTTGATGCGTTCAATCTCATTGGTGGCGAAGTTACCGTAACGGGAATGAATAATGGTAGCTTTCAGGGCGACAAGGTATATCGCAGATTTTATGAAGAATTGAAGAAGGGTGCACCAACTCTTGATATTTCAGATTGCCCTGATTTAGGACCTGTTCTTATTTCTTGCGCCACACTTTGTAATGGTGCGGTTCTTAAGGGAACAAAAAGGCTTAAAATAAAAGAAAGCGACCGAGGTGTTTCAATGCAAACTGAGCTTTCAAAATTCGGTGTTGATATAATTGTTAATGAGGATGAAATAATTATTCCGGATGTTGAAATTAAAGCGCCGAAACAAATCCTTAACTGCCATAATGACCATAGAATTGCAATGGCACTTGCTGTTATGTGTAGTAAGGTGGGCGGAACATTAGAGAACGCCCAATGTGTTAATAAAAGTTACCCTGAGTTTTTTAATGATATTAAAACCCTGGGCGTACAATACAATATCATTTAAAAGATAGGAGAAATTAAAAATGAGTATGAATTTCAAAAGAAAACTTCCAATTCCTATGGAGATTAAAGAGCAGTTTCCGCTTACTGCAAAAATGGCAGAGCAGAAGGATAAAAACGATATTGAAATCAAGAAGGTTTTTACTGGTGAATCCGATAAGCTTATTCTTGTAATCGGACCTTGCTCGGCAGACAGTAAAGAACCTGTTCTTGACTATATTTCAAGACTTGCTGAGGTAAGAGAAAAGGTAAAAGATAAAATTGTTATTATTCCTCGAATTTATACAGGTAAACCTCGAACAACAGGTGCAGGCTATAAAGGTATGCTTCATCAGCCTGACCCGAATGAAAAGCCCGATATGCTTCATGGCATTATTTCAATTCGTGAATTACATATGTGTGCTCTTCGTGACTATGGTTTTTCTTGTGCAGATGAAATGCTTTATCCTGCAAACTTCCGTTATCTTTCCGACTTGCTCTCTTATGTTGCAATCGGTGCCCGTTCTGTTGAAAATCAGGAGCACAGACTTGCTTCAAGCGGTTTTGATATCCCTGTCGGTATGAAAAATCCCACAGGTGGCGATATTTCAGTTATGATGAATGCTATTACAGCTGCTCAGAGCAGTCACACCTTCCTTTACAGAGGATGGGAGGTTGAAAGCGATGGCAATCCCTATGCTCATGCGATTATGAGAGGCTTTGTTGACAGAGATGGTCACAATATCTCCAACTACCATTATGAAGATTTGCTCAATCTTTACGATGCTTATGCAAAATCAGGACTTGAAAATCCTTCTTGCATAGTTGATGCTAACCATGCGAACTCCGGTAAAAAATATCTTGAGCAAATTCGTATCACTAAAGATATACTTTACAGCAGAGCACATAATGATGACATTAAAAAGCTTGTTAAAGGTATTATGATTGAAAGCTATATTGAAGATGGTGCACAGAAAATCGGTGACGGTATTTATGGTAAATCAATTACCGACCCTTGTCTTGGTTGGGAAAAAACCGAAAGACTTATCTACGATATTGCCGAACAGGTATAAAAATAAAGAACTGATACATTTTCGGGTGTATCAGTTCTTTTATGTTGGTCCCTTTAGGGGTGGAAATAAACCCCCGGTTCTACCGGGGGAAGAAAAAGGCTTTAGTAAAGCCAAAAACGGCGCGCTCAAAGCCGCCGAAGTAGTTGCAAATAATTAATCCTCCAAGTAGAATGAATGTGGTTTGGCCGCCGCATTACAAAGTACAAGGAGGAAAAATTAGTGAAAAAAGATAGTGAAATAAAAAGTT
>JAZUSD010000037.1:0-4340 GCA_045606545.1 Acutalibacteraceae bacterium
AGCTGCCGGAAATAAGTGAAAGTATGAACATAATCGCAAAGTTTGTAAAAGTGTTCATTGTTGTTTTGTTGCCGAGATACAATACAAAAATCATTATATTCGGCAGTATGGATGCAAGGTTGCATAAGACATAAGCTTTTATATTGCCGAGTTTTCTTGATAGTATAGGCACGAGGAAAGTTGACAGCATTAAACCGACAAAGCTACCTGTACCAAGCAAAAATGTATAAAGAAAAGTAAGTCCTGAATTTTTGCTTGAGAAGTAAAAAGCAACCAATGCTGATAGTACCACACCCTGCAAAGCACTCATTGAGGAGAGTAATCCTGACATAATGATTTTCTTTAAAAGCGGATTAGTGAGAATATATTTGTACTGTTGCTTTGTTTCGTTGCTTCTATTTTCGGTATGTTGTAATCGTTGTTTTGATACGGTTAACTGATAAAGAATATATCCAACGATTGAGAAAGCAAGAGCAATGATGAAAAAGGCATTTCGTTCATCTGTCTGTGTTCCGCCAAGAGCTCCCGAAACTGCAAAAGCAAGTGGCTGAACAATCAAACAACAAATGCTGCATACCATCGCACCGATAGGGCGTAAAGAAAGAAGATTTGTGCGTTCTCTTTCATCTGCACATAGTACATTAGGATAACTTATCATAGGAATGTCACCAAAAGAAAACATAATCTCCCACAGAATGAAAATAGCAAATCCATAAACGATAATTGTTGCGTTTTGAAGTGTACTGTTGTTGTCAGAATGAATCTTCATCACAAAGCAAAGAATCGTAATTATAGCCGTCGGTAAAGGTAAATATCGCAAATATTTTGCTAACGGCCATCTGCTTTTATTAATGAACGCTCCTATAAATGGGTCTTTAACAGCATCGAATATTTTTGCTGTGCTGAGGATGATTCCAAGCCAAAAGGCAGGGATAAGAATAGTGAATTGAAGATAGTAGGCAAAGCAGGATGATACGAGGGCATATAGTATGTTCTGCCCTGATAGGCCTAAAAGATAGCGTGTTTTTTGATTTTGCGTTTTTGTTTTCATTGTGAAACTCCTTTCATTACATACTATTAGTATGTAAAATGGTAAAATATATTGCCGCAGGTGCGGCTTGTTTTTTGCTTATATTCATACTTTTGGTATGTATATTACCTTAATAAATTGCCACCGAGGTGGCAACCTATCATTTTCTGTTATCCATTTCGTTGATTTGCTTGTTCATATTGTAAACTGCCGGGTACATATCAGTAACGTCAACACCGAGCATAGCCATCATGCCCAAGATTACCTGACACTTTTTCTCAATATCCTCATCGCTCATAGAGAATACAAGAGGATTGAGCCAAACATTGGCAAGTAAAGAGATAACCTCTGCAAGTTCTTTTGCAAACGGTATTTTAATTGAGCCATCTTTTATGCCCTCTTCAAGTACAGGTTTGATTGCATTAGGTGCAATATCATTCACAGATCTTAAAAGTAAGTCACTTAACATGTGGGGCATATTCTGCAGGTGAATACCCATACTTCTGAATTTCTGTTCCTGTTCGTCAACAAGAGATTCATAAAGCATAGCTTTAAGCTTTTCAGCACCGTTAAGAGATGTATCCTCTGCTATATTGTTCCACTTACGAGCCAAAGAGTTTTCTTGAAAAAGCCTTGCAGTAACTGCGTTCAGAATATCCTCTTTTGATGTGAAGTGATGATAAATAGCACCTTTGGTAAGACCGCCTAAATTATCAATAATATCTTGAATTGTCGTGTGTTCGTAACCTTTTTCAAGAAACAACTTTTGTGCCGTATCAAGAATCAGGGTTACTGTTTCCTCGGGGTATTTATTCCTTGCCATAATTCACCTTACATACTGTTAGTATGTTTATTGTAGCAGATGCAAGGAGTTTTGTCAAGAATTTGCCTTGAAAGTGCTTTATAGGTAGTAGTATTATTTTTTTTGATATGCTATAATAATATTATACTTTATTTTTAAAGTGAAAAGAGAGATAAGAGATTTGTGGAGCGATGGTTTAAATGGATGAAAAATTTGTTGAGAATGTATGGAATTGGGCAAATCAATTTGTCGGTAAAACAATAACTGCACCAAATGACTTCGATGCAAGAAGACTTGCAACCGCATCAAAAGAAAAAGCAAAAGAGTATGAATGGTTATATCATTGTACCAATATGGATGGCTTGTTGGGAATATTAAAATCAAAAGAGTTTTGGTTAACAAATTTAAAAAACGTGAATGATAGTGAAGAAGCCGAAAGAATAGATGTTCCAAGTTATGAAAAATCGTATTATGTGTGTTGTTTTACATATGAACCCGACATACCTGTTTCACATTGGGAAGAATATGGCACAATAGAAAACGGTGTCATTATTGGTGTTAGACCTGAATGGTTTTCCCGAACACCTATATTCATGACGACAGCATATCAAAAGTGCTATGATGAACCAATGAAAATATTTAACAACTCTAAAGAGGCTCTTGACTATAAAATTGAAAAAGAACTATCTGGCTTCAGAGGTATAGATCCCTATCATGTTTTCGATTTTGATTTTTATAAAATTATTTATGATGACGATTTGAAAAAGTCTATACTTGGAGATTGTACGATAAATTTAGGAGAGATGACCATTCCAGGAAAAAGTATATCTCAAGGTATTCCTGGTATTATTAAGTCGCGAGCTGGTTGGTGCAAACGTTGGAATAAAGAGAAGTATTGGAAAGATTGGGAGTGCGAGAAAGAGGTGCGTCTTAAAGTTGGCGTACATAGATTAAGTCATAATGAAATTGGAAACAATTTATCAAACACAGATGAACCTTACTTTAGACAATTGGTTATACCTTTAAACGACGATGCTTTCGATGAGATAAAAATTGCCTTTAGTCCCAACTTTAAAGATACTAAAGCATTACTTGATGAGATTAAATTACTGTATCCAAATAGTACAATAAAATTATTGTGATATTAGGATTTAATTTTTTATTGTATCAACGCAAGGAGTGTTAACCTTGATTTATAGAGTAGATAAGTTTATAGAATGTGACATAAATCCAATAACAAAAAGTGAATATGATTCTTCTTGGTTAGTATTGGTTCTTTCTTCCGATATGGATACTGCTATGATTGTTGGTGTAAATAACGGTTGTGCATATACCATAAAAATCAACAAACAGCTTCACGATGATTGGAAAATGGCTGTCGGAGACTTTATTGGATATTGCGATGTCAATAATCTAAACGGTATTGTTGAGATTACAGAAGATGAATATAATGAAGCTCTGAACTATTATATTGGACACAGTTACAACGAAACAGTTCTGCGTGACTTTGAATCACCTGTTTTAATACACAGTACCTCAATGGAAAACTGGCTTAAGATTCAGAAAGATGGTGTGCTCAAAAGTTGGAATAACCTCAACATTCTTGAAAAAGAACCTATTGGGAAGCAACTTGGAGACCCTGTTCATTTTAGTGATTACATAATGTTCGGCGGTGGTGTCAGTGGTGAAATCGTTGTTAATTCCAAACAATCAGGCGAAATTGTAATGGATATTGATGCAGAATATAAAACAGGTGCACGGCTTTATTTTGACGCTGAAAAAATGGCAAAAGACGGTTTGCTTGTTCGTGACGGTGCACACATCAAAGTAAAAGATTGTTTACCACTTGAGCCATATCTTATTTGGACGTCTACTTGGGATAAAGTTGGATTAGAAAGTCAGATTTCTACACCGAGAATTTTTACAGAATTATCGGATAAAAAGTTTGAAAATATTAACCATTACGGTCAATGTCATATATGTGGCAAATACAGCAAATTAACCTTTGAACATATTCCACCTGAAAATGCTATGAACAGAGGTAGCACAACCATATATACGGGCGACAATGTGATGAAAAGGTATAGAGGCGAAAAAGCTAAATATATTAATCAACAACAAGGGATGGGCAAATACACTCTTTGTGAAAAATGCAACAACAATACCGGCTCGTGGTATGTCCCTACTTATAATGATATTGCAAAGGATGTAGCAAGCTATTTACACAAAAAAGAACAATTGAATCATGGAGATATTATTTCGTTTAGTTTCAAAAATGTTCCTGTGTTATCTTTCATTAAACAAGTTATTACCATGTTTTGTAGCCTTTTGCCTCCATTAGAGGTTAAACGGCTGGGTTTTGACAGGCTTTTGCTTCATAAAGAAAGTAATGAAATTAACAGAAAACTGTTTGACATACATATATACCTCACATCAAAAGCTGTAGGACAATTAATGATTGGACCTGCCGAAGCTTGGTTCAAAACTGACAACGGTATTGATGCTCAA
>JAZUSD010000038.1:0-59522 GCA_045606545.1 Acutalibacteraceae bacterium
CAACGGAGGACCCGAAGCAGAAAACCGTTCTTGAACTTGTTCCCGAAAATCTTTTCCGGAACGGACTTTTCCCTGCCGGGCGCCTTGATAAGGACACCACCGGACTTATGATAATCACCGATGACGGCGATTTTGCCCACCGGATACTTGCTCCGAGAAAGCATGTTCCGAAAACATATAGAGTAACTGTCCGCTCAAATATCAATGATGCTCAGGTTGAAAAGCTTGAGGGCGGAATTGATATTGATGGCGACGGAAGAGATACATTACCTGCTCAGGTACGAATTATCGAGAAATCTGCTGCAAGAAGCGTTTTTGAAATAACAATTTATGAAGGCAGAAACAGACAGATTCGTAAAATGTGCGAAAGCGTCAGCCTTGATGTTATTCGTCTTAAAAGAAATGCTATCGGTTCAGTAAAGCTCGGTATGCTCAAAGTTGGTAAATGGCGTGAGCTTACAGAGGATGAGGTTCACCGCTTACAAAGTCAGTGATATATTAATTAAATTAATTGAGGCGTAAATATGATTAGAAGTATGACAGGCTTCGGCAGAGCACAGATTTCTGTTGAAGGTTATAATATAACAGTTGAAATCAGAAGCGTTAATAACAGATATTTTGATTTCTACGCAAAAATGCCCAGAACATTCTCTTTTCTTGAAGAAAAGGTAAAATCCTTGCTTTCAACAGAGATTTCTCGCGGTAAGGTTGAATGCTCTTTACAGATTGAAACAACTGCCGATGAAAGCGTTATTGTAAGTATTAACGAACCTCTTGCAGTTGGCTATGTTAAAGCAGTTGAGGAATTAGCAGAGAAATTTGATGTTAAGAATGATTTAACAGCACTTTCTCTTGCTCGTTTTTCCGATATTCTTTCAATAACCAAAGCTCCTGTTGATGAAGAGGATTTGTGGAACAAGGTTCAGGTGGCAGTTAAAGAAGCTCTTGCAGAATTTATTAAAATGCGTGAAATTGAGGGTGAAAAGCTTAAAGCTGATGTGCTTTCAAGAGCAGATTTGATAATAGAAAATGTTGCTTACATAGAAGAGCGCTCACCCGAAACAGTAAAATCATATTCCGAAAAGCTTCTTGAAAGAATGAAAACTGTTTTAGGTGATACTCAGGTTGATGAAGCGAGAATCTTAACAGAGGCGGCAATTTATGCGGACAAGGTTGCCGTTGCAGAAGAAACTGTTCGCCTCAGAAGTCATATAGACCAGCTTCATTCAATGCTTGATTCTGACGAGGCAGTGGGTAGAAAGCTTGATTTTCTTGTTCAGGAAATTAACCGAGAAGCAAACACAATCGGTTCAAAAGCTCAGGATGTTGATATTGCCCGCAGAGTTATTGATATTAAAGCAGAAGTTGAGAAAATCAGAGAACAAATTCAGAATATCGAATAAGGTGATTGTATGAAGCTTGTAAATATAGGTTTCGGCAACCTTATTAATGCTGACAGAGTAGTTGCAATTATCAGTCCAGAATCTGCACCTGCAAAGAGAATGATTCAGGAATGTAAAGAAAGAGCACAGCTTATTGACGCCACCCATGGAAGAAAAACCAAAGGTGTTATTATAACTGACAGCGATAATGTTGTTTTATCATTTTTGTCAGCCGAGCAGCTGCTCACAAGGTTCAACGACCAAAAGGGAGGCAGGGAATTTGGATTTGAAGGGTAAAGGTATGCTTGTTGTTCTTTCCGGACCATCAGGTTCAGGCAAGGATACAGTTTTGGAAAAATTGAAAGAAACTAATTTTTCTTTTGATAAAACCATTTCCGCAACAACAAGAACTATGCGCGATGGTGAAAAAGATGGAGTAGATTACTACTTTATTGATAAAAATACTTTTGAGGAAAGAATTAAAAATCAGGAATTCCTTGAATATACAATTTATAATGATAATTACTACGGAACACCTAAGTCCGAAGTTGAAAGACATATTGATAAAGGCGGTTGCATCCTTTTGAAAATAGAGGTTGAGGGGGCAGGTAATGTAAGAAAAGCAATGCCCGATGCACTTTCTATTTTTATTATTCCGCCATCAATGGAAGAGCTTGAAAGACGTTTAAGAGGCAGAGGAACAGAAACAGAAGAAAGCTTTCAGAAACGTTTCAAAACTGCAAAAGACGAGCTTTCAAGAGCAAATGAATATGATTATATTGTTATTAATGATGATATTAACCTTTGTGCAGAGCAAATTGTTAAGATTCTCGAATCTGAAAAATTGCGTTATTGCAGAATGAGTAATATTGTTGAAAATATATTAAACCAATAAACCGAAAGGAAAATAAATTATGCTTAATCAGGATCTTAGTAAAGTACTCACAGGACACATCAGCCGTTACTCTCTCGTATCTGCTACAGCAAAGCTTGCTCGTGAGATTTCTGACAAAAACCTTGAAGATAAGGTTATTACAACTGAAAAACCTGTTAGCGATGCTCTCAATCAGCTTCTTGCAGGGGACTACAAAATTGTAGAGCCCGATGAAATTGCCGGCATTTAACGATGGGTATCGGTACGCTTTTAGCCAAGGTAGCCGTTGAAGGCCTTGCATACCATTTTGATGCTGTTTATTCATATAAAATTCCGGTGGAATTAGAAGAAAAAGCAGTTTCGGGATGCAGGGTTATGGTGCCTTTCGGCAATGGTAACCGAAAAAAACAAGGACTTATATTGTCTGTGGAGCCACTTCTTGAAACAGAAAACATAGGAAAGCTCAAATCTTTAATCAATGTTCTTGATAAAGAGCCGCTTTTTGATGAGGAAATGCTTTCACTTGTTTTCTGGCTTAAAGAAACAACCTTTTGCACTCTTTATGAGGCTGCAAAAACAATGCTTCCGGCCGGTATAGGTCTTAATTACGTTGTATCATATATGTCAAAAGAGGTTTCAGAAGAAGCCTTGAACAAACTTAACGATGATGAAATCAGAGTAGTCAACTATCTTAAAGACAATTGCAAGTATGTTAAAAGAGAGAAAATTTTAAATGATTTAGGTATTTCTCCCGAAAGCAAAGTACTTGAAAAGCTTGTTAAAAAGGAAATACTTGTAACGAATGTTGATGCAAAGAGGAAAACAGGGGATTTAACTGTCAAAAATGTTCGTCTTGCAGTCAGCGAAACTGAAGCAGAAGCAATTTTACCAACTCTTACACCAAAACAAAAAAGTGTGGTAAGGCTTCTTCTTGATATTGGCGGTGCTTCCGTTAAAGAGGTCTGCTATTTTACGGGTGTAACTCCCGCTGTTATAAATGCAATCGTAAAAAAAGGTTATGCAGAGCTTTATGACAGCGAGATTTACAGAAAACCAAGGTACGAGAAATCAAAAGAAAAAGCTCCGTCACCCGAGCTTACTAATTCTCAAAATAAAGCTTTCAATGAGCTTTTAAGCCAGTATAAAAGCGGTAAAGGCTCAGCATCCTTGCTTTTTGGTGTCACAGGCTCAGGCAAAACTCAGGTTTTCCTTAAGCTTATTGAAGAAGTTGTAAATGACGGGAAAGATGTTATTGTAATGGTTCCCGAAATTGCTCTTACACCGCAGACTTTAGGAATTTTCTATTCCCATTTTGGCGATAGAGTAGCAGTTTTTCATAGTGCGCTCTCCGCAGGTGAAAGAATTGACGAATGGAAAAGGGTGAAAAACGGCGAGGCTAAAATTGCAATAGGAACTCGTTCGGCAGTTTTTGCGCCATTCAGCAATTTAGGTTTAATTGTTATTGACGAAGAGCAGGAGCACACCTATAAATCTGAAATGAACCCAAGGTATCACGCCCGTGATGTTGCCCGCTTCAGATGCGCTCATAATAATGCGCTTTTGCTTTTATCTTCTGCAACACCCTCAATTGAATCCTATAAAAATGCAGTTGACGGCAAATATTCCTTTATAAAGCTTACGGAAAGATATGGTAAAGCAGTTCTTCCCGATGTTGTAACTGTTGACATCAGCGATACAAAAGGGCCTATAAGTAATGAGCTTTATTCAGCCCTTGAAGAATGCCTTGAAGATAAAAAACAAGCAATTCTGCTGATGAACAGAAGAGGGTTTAATACGTTTGCCTCTTGCGGAGCTTGTAAGACTGTTTTAACCTGTCCTAATTGCAGTATATCTCTTACATACCATAATGCTAATAATCGCCTTATGTGTCATTATTGCGGTCATTCTCAGGTTTTTACTGACACTTGTCCCGAATGTAATGAAAAAGCGGTAAGGTATGCAGGATTTGGTACGCAGAGAATTGAAGAAGAGCTTCAGAATGTTTTTCCAAGTGCGAAAATTCTTCGTATGGATGCGGATACCACAATGGCAAGATATTCCTATCAGGACAAGTTAACCGCATTTGCAAACGGTGAATATGATATTCTTTTAGGAACACAGATGGTAGCAAAAGGACTTGATTTCCCGAGAGTTACTCTTGTTGGTGTCATTTCAATAGACCATCAGCTTTATAACGATGATTTCAGAAGCAGTGAAAAAGCCTTTGATTTGCTTACTCAGGTTGTGGGCAGGTCGGGTAGAGGTGATTTTAAAGGAAGGGCATTTATTCAGACAGTTCTTCCCGATAATGATATTATCGAGCTTTCTGCAGAGCAGGATTATGAGTCATTTTATAAAACAGAGGAAATTATAAGAAAAGCTATGGTATATCCGCCGTTTTGCGATATTTGTTCGCTTACCTTTACAAGTGAACAATTTAATCAATCGGTTGCAGGCGCGAAACTGTTTTTTGAAATGATTAAAACAGCGGTAACAGGTGAGTTCAGTGATGTTAAAATCAACCTTTTAGGACCTTTACAGCCTCGTGTTTCAAAAATCAGTAATAAATACAGAAATGTAATCACAATAAAATGTAAAAATAATAAACGTTTCCGTGAAATGATGTCAAAGCTTTTAAAAGAGTATATGAAAAATGCAAAGTATTCCACGGCAAATGTTACTATAGATATTAATCCGTTATCATAAAGGAAGAGGAAAATGGCAATAAGAAATATCAGGGTTGACGATGACCCAATTTTAAGAAAAAAATCAAGAGTTGTAACTGAATTTAATGACAGACTTTTTGAGCTTCTCGATGATATGAAAGAAACAATGTATCATTCAGGCGGTGTTGGTCTTGCAGGACCTCAGGTTGGCGTTCTTAAAAGAGTTGTTGTAATGGATGTCAGCGAGGACAGGAATGAGTTTATCGAGCTCATTAACCCCGAAATTACCTATGAAGAGGGCGAGCAAACAGGCAGCGAAGGTTGCCTTTCTCTTCCCGGTCTTTATGGTGTTGTTACAAGACCCAATATAGTTAAAGTAAAAGCACAGAATCGTGAGGGTAAATGGTGCTTGTATAAGGGAGAGGCTCTTAAAGCAAGATGCTTCTGCCACGAAATCGACCACCTTGATGGTATTCTTTATAAAGATAAGCTTGATGAGGGCGAACAACTTTACAGAAACGACGGTGAATAAAATGAAAGTTCTTTATATGGGTACTCCTGATTTTGCGGTTGAACCCTTAAAAGCTCTTGTTAATAACGGCTATGATGTTTGCGGTGTTGTAACTCAACCTGATAAACCCGTTGGAAGAAAAGCGATTTTAACACCACCGCCCGTTAAAGTTCAGGCAGAGGAATTTGGTATAAAAGTCTATCAACCGCAAACACTAAAAAACGGTGAAGGAATGGAAATTCTTCGCGAACTTAATCCCGATATAGTTGTGGTTGTTGCATACGGAAAGATTTTACCAAAGGATTTTCTTGAATATACCAAATATGGTTGCATAAATATTCACGGCTCAATTCTTCCTAAATACAGAGGTGCTGCACCTATTCAACGCTGTGTTCTTGATGGTGAAGAATATGCCGGTGTTACCTCAATGCAAATGGATGTTGGTCTTGACACAGGAGATATGCTCCTTGTTGAAAAAACAAAAATCGGTGAAAATGAAACTGCAGGCGAGCTTTTTGACAGACTTGCTCCAATGGGTGCAGAGCTTCTTATAAAAACTCTTGTTGCCCTCGAAAAAGGTCAAATTGTTCCCCAAAAACAGAATGACGCAGAAAGCACATATGCTTCAATGCTTGATAAATCAATGTCTCCCATTGATTTTTCAAAAACAGCGCAGGAGGTTCATAACCATATCCGTGGTCTTGACCCCTGGCCCGTTGCATTAACTTACCTTGAGGGCAAAACCTTGAAGCTTTTCGGTTCTTCAGTTTCAAAGGATTTAAGCGGTGGTAAGGCAGGGGAAACAAAAACGCTTAAAAACGGACTTGCAATTTTCTGCGGAGACGGTAAAGCAGTTGTTGTTTCTCAGGTGCAGTTTGAGGGTAAAAAAAGAATGAATGCCGCAGATTTCTTGAGAGGTCATCCCATTCCTGACGGAACAATTTTAGAATAATTAACATATTGTTAATATGATGTTTTATATTGATTAACTATATTGTTATAAAATTACAGTGAAGAAATTTTTACGTTTTGGAGGTTGATATAATGCCATTCTTTTATTTCGACTATTATTATATTATTCTCATTGTGCCTGTAATTATTGCTTCGCTTATTATTCAGGCAAGATTAAAATCAACTTATGCAAAATATTCTAAAATCGGTAATGCACGTAATATAACAGGTGCTCAGGCGGCTCAGATGGTGCTTGGTTACTATGGTATTCACGATGTTACTATTGAACATGTAAGCGGTAGGCTTTCAGACCATTATGACCCGAGAAGCAAGGTTATCCGCCTTTCTGACGGAGTGTTCAACGGTTCTTCAATTGCGGCAGTTGGTGTTGCTTGCCACGAAGCTGGCCACGCGGCTCAGCATGCAGAGGCTTATGCACCAATAAAAATAAGAAACCTTATTTTGCCTGTTTGCAATATTGGTTCAACTCTCTCAATGCCTTTGCTTATTGCAGGCGTTATTTTCGGTTATGAACCGCTTATCTGGATTGGTATCGGCTTTTTCTCTTTTGTTGCGCTTTTTCAATTAATTACTTTACCTGTTGAATTCAATGCAAGCAGAAGAGCATTAAACGTTATTGAATCAAACGGACTTCTTTCTTTTGAAGAGAAAAACGGTGCTGCAAAAGTTTTGAAAATGGCTGCTATGACTTATGTTGCGGCTTTGGCAACAAGCGTAGCACAGATTTTGCGATTAGTATTACTCTACGGTGGCAGGAGAAACAGAAGATGAGTAAATCGGCAAGGCAGATTGCCTACGAAATACTTTTGAAAATTGAGGTCAGCGAAGCTTATTCCAACCTTGCAATAGACAGTGCTGTTAAGATGTATAATCCTGACAGCACTGATTGTGCTTTTATTTCCCGTCTTGTTTATGGTGTTACAGAGCGAAAAATAACACTTGATTACGTAATTTCACAGTACCTTTCAAAGCCTGTTAAGAAAACCAAACCCGAAATCCTTACGATTTTGCGATTGGGTGCTTATCAGATTCTTTTTATGGACAAAATTCCTCAAAGTGCCGCAGTTAATGAAGGTGTGAAGCTTACTAAAGCTAATAAATGTGACTTTGCATCGGGACTTGTTAATGCAGTTTTAAGAAAAATCAGTCAAAACGGACTTGTTATAAACGACAACTTGACCGAAACAGAAAAAATATCTGTTACTTATTCAATGCCTGAAGACACTGTCAGGTTTTTAATTCACCATTACGGAAAAGAGAATACGGAAGAGTTTCTTAAAGCATCTTTAGAGCCAAAAGAGATTTTTATCAGAGTAAATACAGTTAAAACAACAACCAAAGAATTAAAAGATTTATTATTAAAAGAGAATGTAAAAGTATTCGATACATATTTAGAGAATGCTTTGAAAATAGAAATAAATAATGCGGTTTATAACCTTGATAGCTTCAAAAACGGTCTTTTCCATGTTGAAGATATTTCATCTCAGCTTTGTGTTGAAGCACTTGAATTATTCCCCGGAGCAACTGCAATTGATGTTTGTGCCGCCCCCGGTGGAAAAACCTTTACCGCAGCGCAATATATGGAAAATAATGGAAAGCTTTATTCTTGTGATGTTTATTCTCAACGAACAGATTTAATTAAAGATGGTGCAGAAAGATTAGGTCTTGATTGTGTTAAACCATTTGTGAACGATGCAACAGTTTTTAATGAAGAATTACCACAAATGGACAGAGTCCTTTGCGATGTTCCTTGTTCAGGTCTTGGTATAATAGGTAAAAAACCTGAAATTAAATATAAAAAACTTGATGATACCAAGTCTTTGCTACCAATTCAGAAGCAAATACTAGAAACGTCTTCAAAATATGTTAAAAGCGGTGGCAGACTTGTTTATTCAACCTGCTCTGTAAATCCCAACGAAAACAGAAAAATCTGTGATGCATTTCTAAAAGAAAATTCTGATTTTTATTCTGTTAAAGCTATGCCACACATTGAAAGAGCAGTTGATGAGGGCGACTATTTAACCCTGTTCCCGCATAAAAATAATTGTGACGGTTTTTTTATAGCCGTTTTTAAAAGAAGGTAATTATGGAGAAAAAAGATATAGTTTCAATGAATTTTGAAGAGCTCTCTTCAGAATTTAAAGAAATGGGACTTCCAAAATTCAGAGCAACTCAGGTTTATGATTGGTTACATAAAAAATGCGTTGCTTCTTTTGAGGAAATGACCAATATTTCAAAGGATTTAATAGCAAAATTAAATGACAATTTTGTCATTTTTACCTGTTCTATTGAAAAAAAGCTTGTTTCGAGGTATGATAATACAGTAAAATACCTGTATTCTTTGCCCGATGGAGAGTATCTGGAATGTGTGGTTATGGATTATAAATATGGCCATACAATATGCGTTTCCACTCAGGTCGGATGTAAAATGGGTTGTGCTTTCTGTGCCTCGGGTATCGGTGGATTTAAGCGTCAGTTAGCACCATCGGAAATTCTCGGGCAGATTTATGCCGCTCAGAGAGATTTAGGATTGAGAATCTCCCGTATCGTTTTAATGGGTATGGGTGAGCCTCTTGATAATTTTGATAATGTTATGCGCTTTTTAGAGCTTGTCAGTGATGAAAAGGGTCTTAACATTGGTATGAGGCATATCTCTCTTTCTACAAGCGGAATAGTGCCAAGAATATACGATTTGCTTGAAAGGGATTTGCAGCTTACTTTGTCTGTTTCTCTTCATGCTCCAAATGATGAAATCCGTTCAAAAATAATGCCGGTTAATAAAAGCTGGAATGTTGATGAGCTTCTCAAGGCTTGTAAAATTTATGGTGATAAAACATCAAGGCGGATTTCATTTGAATATGCAATGATGAAAGGTGTTAATGATACACCTGAATGTGCAAAAGAGTTAGGTCAAAAGCTAAAAGGTATTCTTTGCCATATAAACCTTATCCCTGCCAATGAAGTGCCTGAAAAAGGTCACGAAAGAAGCAGCGATAACGATATTCAGAATTTTAAAAATATGCTTGAAAGAGCAGGGCATACGGTAACAATCCGCCGTACTCTCGGTTCCGATATAAATGCTTCTTGCGGTCAGTTAAGGCGAGAAAAAATGAAAGAAACCAATGCTTGAAAGGAGTGAAACACCGTGAAAATTTCTGGAAAAACCGATATAGGTCTTGTTCGCGAAACCAATCAGGATGCTTTTTCCTTTGGCAGTTTTGATGATGGTAACTGCTGGGCAGTAGTTTGCGATGGTATGGGCGGTGTTTCCGGCGGTCAGGTAGCAAGTGGAATTTGCGTTGAAAAGGTTTCAGAGGCACTTAAACGCGGTTATCGTAAAGATATGACCATAAGCAGTGCTAAAAACCTTTTAACAACCGCAATCAATGCCGCAAACTCCGCAGTATTTAAAAAAGCGCAAGAAAACATAGAGCTTAAAGGAATGGGAACAACAGTTGTTGCAACGCTTATATTAGGTGAAGTTGCCGTTGTTGCTCACGTTGGTGACAGTCGTGCATATATCTTGAACGATGAAATTAAACCAATAACTAAGGACCATTCTTTTGTTCAGTTGCTTGTTGATACGGGGAAAATTACCGAGTACGAGGCAAAAAATCACCCTGACAGAAATGTTATAACAAGAGCGGTTGGTATTGAACATATTGTTGATGTAGAA
Source organism: Acutalibacteraceae bacterium (assembly GCA_045606545.1). Classification (GTDB taxonomy): domain Bacteria; phylum Bacillota; class Clostridia; order Oscillospirales; family Acutalibacteraceae; genus DTU089. Next base: position 10,082 of record JAZUSD010000038.1, read on the forward strand.
ATTGATATTATTGATATCGACAATAATGATAAATTACTTATTTGCACAGACGGACTTAATGGTTATGTTTCTGATGCTGATATATTAAAAACAGTTAATGAATACGGTGATTCTTCAGCCGAAAAACTTGTGGAAACGGCAAACAATGCAGGCGGTCGCGATAATGTGACAGTAGTTATTTTTGCCGCAGATGTTCAAGGAGAGTAAGTATGGAAAATTATGTAGGTAAAAGACTTGACGGAAGATATGAAATTCAGGATGTTATCGGCGTTGGCGGTATGGCAGTTGTTTATAAGGCGTACGACAACATCGATGACAGAATAGTTGCAGTAAAAGTTCTTAAAGAGGAATATCTTGCAAACGAAGAATTTCGTCGCAGATTTAAAAATGAGTCCAAGGCAATTGCAGTTTTGTCCCATCCTAATATTGTAAAGGTTTATGATGTTAGCTTTGGCGACAGATTGCAGTATATTGTTATGGAGTATATAGAGGGAATAACCCTTAAAGAGTATATTGAAAAACGCGGAGTTATTGATTGGAATGAAGCATTATTCTTTATTATCCAGATTCTTCGTGCTCTTCAGCATGCTCATGATAAAGGCGTTGTTCATAGAGATGTTAAACCTCAGAACATTATGCTCCTTGAAAACGGTACTATAAAGGTTGCCGATTTTGGTATTGCGAGATTCAGCCATAGCGAAAGTCGTACTGTTACAGAAAAAGCAATCGGTTCAGTTCATTACATAAGCCCTGAACAAGCAAAAGGTGAGCTTACTGATGAGAAAGCCGATTTATATTCTGTTGGTATAATGCTTTATGAAATGCTTACAGGTCAGCTCCCGTTTGATGCAGATAATGCAGTAAGCGTTGCTCTTATGCAGGTTAATAGTGAAGCTAAGCCACCAAGAATGATTAATTCTAAAATCCCTGTTGGCTTTGAACAGATTACAATGAAGGCTATGCAGAAAAGCACAAGAGAGCGTTATCAGAGTGCCGCAGAAGTGCTTATGGATTTAGAAGAATTAAAGAGAAATCCAAATATAAAGTTTGATTATCAGACTTTTTCAGCAGATTTAGATGCAACTCGTCCTATTGGTAAAATTCAGGAAAAGACCAGAACAATCCCTGTTGTTAAAGGTGCAACCAGTGAGGTAAAAGAGCCTCCTGTTATGGTTTCTCCGTCTGCTGAGGTTCAGAGAAAGGTTCGTACTATTTCTGAAACCGTCGAATCTGATGCAGTTCAGGATGTTGAGAAAAAAGGTATAAATAAAAAAGCAATAATTGCAGGTGTAGTTGTTGCAGTTGTTTTGTTCTTAATTATTCTCTTATGCACAAAACTTTTCGGTAAAAAAGATATTGAGGTAGATAGTTTCGTTGGTATGAACTATGAGCTTCAGATTAAAGATAACGAAGAGTATAATGAAAAGTATGATTTTGAGGTTTATTATGCTTCATTCTCTGATGCTCAGGAGGGCAGCGTATATGACCAAGACCCAAAAGCAGGTACTTCCTTGCCGGAGGGTTCTACAGTAATTCTTTATGTTGCGAAAGCAGGTGAGGGACAGGTTGTTCCCGATTTCACAGGAAAGAATTTCCGAGAGGCAAGTGATACTCTTGAAACACTTGGCTTTAAAGTAGTTGTTGTTCCTACAGAGGATAGCTCTGTAACTGTTGGTCAGGTAATAAGAACAGAACCTGCAGCTAATACTACTCTTGCCGTTGGGGCAACTGTTACTGTTTATTATGCTGCTGATACCGATTCTGACAAACTCTTTAAAATGCCCAAGTTAGAGGGCAAATCTCTCGAAGATGCAAAAGAGATTCTTGAAGAAAACGGTCTTGTGCTTTATAAAGTTGAAAGTGCAGATAGCAGCGTTGAAAAAGATTATATTCTCAGTCAATCTCCTGCAAATGGTTCTCCCGTCAGAGAAGGGGATACGGTCGTTCTTACTGTTAGCTCAGGTTGTGTGAATGCACAGAAAACATTGACTTTACCTAAGGTTGGAACGGTTACAGTTAAGGTGTCTCTTGATGGTGAGGTTATTAAAACTGAAAGTGTTAATACCTCTCTTAATAACTCTTATGTAGTTTCTGCAAGCGGTAGTGAGGAAGCTTCAGAGCTTGTTGTTTACCTTAATGAAGCTGTTTTCTACGAAGCAACAGTGAATTTCACAAGAGAGCCTGCTAAGTTTACCAAAGAAAAAACTTATGACGTTGCTTTTTATGCAGATGTTATGGGATTAAGTGAAACAGAGGCAGTAAATACTCTTAATAGCTTAGGTTATAAAAACATTACAGTTAAATATGAAGAAAGCTTTGAAAAAGAAGGTACTGTAATTTCTCAATCTCCTGCATATTCAACTGCACCTAATCTTGATAAAACAACTAATATTGTTCTTACTATTTCTAAAAAGGAAGTAACTGAACCTACTGAGCCATTGTCCCCTGAAGAAAGCAGTACAGAAGAACAGACAGAGTTACAGGAACAGTAATTTATGGAAAATGTTTTAGAAGGAATAATAATTAAAGGTATCGGCGGTTTCTATTATGTAGAAGCCGCCGGAGAGGTTTTTGAATGTAAAGCAAGAGGTGCATTCAGAAAGAAAAAAATTACACCTCTTGCAGGTGATAATGTAACAATTACAGTACGTCAGGACAGAGAAAATACAATTGACGAAATCCATGAAAGAAAGAACTTTCTTTTAAGACCACCTGTAGCCAATATTGATACTCTTATAATTGTTTCATCTGTTAAGGAGCCTGTTCCAAGTCTTTTGGTTATTGATAAATTAACTGCAATTGCAGTTGATAAGGGCATAAAGCCTTGTGTTGTATTCTCAAAAAGTGATTTGGGAGATACAAGCGAGCTGGAGGAAATTTATAAAAAATCAGGTATAGATGTTGCTTCTGTTTGTTGCAAAACGGGGGAGGGTATCGAAAAAGTAAAAAATATGATAGGGGACGGTATCACCGTTTTCACAGGTAACACAGGTGTTGGTAAATCCTCCCTTTTAAATTGTATCGATGAACGCTTTTCTCTTGCAACAGGCGAGGTCAGCGATAAATTAGGGCGAGGACGACACACTACAAGAGAAGTTACTCTTTATCATATCGGAAATGGCCTTGTTGCAGATACACCGGGTTTTTCTTCTCTTGATATAGAGCAGAGCAGTGAGGTAATTGTTAAAGAAAACTTACCATTCTGTTTTCCTGAATTCAGCGAATATCTTGGTAAATGCAAATTTACAAGCTGTTCTCATACAGTTGAAAAAGGTTGTTGTATTTTAGAAGCTCTTAAAGATGGCGTTATACACCAAAGCAGGCATAATAATTATGTTGCAATGTATAACGAGGTTAAGGACTTAAAAGAATGGCAACTGTAACACTTTTAAAACCCGCTCATATTATGTAGTAAACTAATAAGGAGTGGTGCTTTGTGAAAGTTGTTGTATGTCGCAGTCCTAAGTTTTTAAGAGGTTTCCTCAAGCTTATGTTTGGAATTAAAGATGAATAAATACATAAAAGAACTCGGTCAAAAAATGACCGGGTTCTTTTATAATACTACATCAGAATTTAACTCTTTCGCCTGTGTGAGCGTTAACGATTGCCTTATGAACACCGATATAGGTGTTGGAGATATATTTATCAAGATGCAGGCTGCCGAAGAACCAACGCTGGAATTCACTGCATTTTGAAAGCTCATCAAAGTAAGCGTTGAGAGTTGTAACTCTTACTGCTTCGCTTTCACCAAGCTTTAAAAATCCTTTAATTGTTGAAGATGGTTCGTGAGTGATGATAACATCAATTTTACAGTCATTCTTTTCAAGATTTTCTGCACCTTCAAGAAGCTCTTCTTTTGAAGGAATTTCGTATTTAAGCCAAGGGTTATCCTCAAGCCTTGAATCGAGGTCGGGGCTTTCTCCACCACCCATTGTGAATATTTTCAATCCGTCAATGGTGAAAACCTGTCCGCGCATAAGGTGGTAAATATTATCGGAAATCTGATGAACCTTGCCACCATTCCATGTTGTGAGCGGATAGCCGTTTAAAAGGTCGAAATTTTCGTGAGTTCCGTCAATAAAGCAGATGTTGTATTTCCTTTTTGAAAATGCCTTAAGTATCTTTTGTTCTGCCTTTGATTTATCCCATATAAAACCAAAATCGCCACAAACAATTAAAGTATCGCCCTCGTTTAAATTCTTTAAAACCGATTTTGAAAGTCTTTCAGGGTCGCCGTGAGTATCTCCGGTAACAAAAACCATAATTTTGTACTCCTTTTTTTGAAAAATAGTATTTAAATTCTTTACTACAAATGATATAATACATATATTAAACCTATTTTATAACATTTTACGGTGATTGTCTATGAAAAAATTGCTGATTTTAATAAATTGTTTGATTTTAACGCTTTCTTTGTTTACGCCTGTAATTGCTGCAGAAGGCGTAGAAGATAAAGTTAAAACCAAGGGTGCGTATTATGATATTGAAGCACCTGACTATGAAACAGGAATTGCTCTTCTTGTAAATGCAGATACTGATACCATTATTTACAGTAAAAATGCTGATAAAATAACTGCCCCTGCTTCTCTTACCAAAATTGTAACTGCTTTGGTTGTTCTTGGTGAATGCAACGATTTGCAGAAAAAAATCACTTGTTCTTACGATGCTATTCATAGTCTTGATGGTACAGGCAGTTCTGTTGCAGGTCTTGTAGATGGTGAGAAAACAACTCTTGAAATGCTTTTGTTTTGTTTGTTCTTGCCTAGTGCTAACGATGCCGCTGCAGTTCTTGCAGAAGAGTTTGGGGATGGCAAAACTGAAAACTTTGTTGCAAAAATGAATGCACTTGTGCAGGAGTTAGGTTGTAAAAATACCTATTTTGCAAATCCTCACGGACTTGACGATGAATCTGTTAAGGGTTTTGACAGCGATACCCAGAACAGAACAACAGCAAGTGATATGTATCTTATTGCAAAGAAAGCTCTTGAAAACGACACAATTGTAAAAATGTCTTCAAAATACGGCAAAACAATGCCTAAAACTAATAAGAGTGATGTAAGATACCTTTATAACACAAATCCGCTTTTAAATAGTTATTCTGAATATTATTACGAAGATGCAATAGGTCTTAAAACAGGTACAACAGATAAAGCGGGTGCTTGCCTTATTTCAAGCGCAACAAAAGATGGTTATACATATATTTCCATTGCAATGAAAGGCGAAACTGAAAAGATAATTGATGGTAAGCCTTATAACACCGCATTTCTTATGTGCCGTTATATGCTTCGTTGGGCATTCAACAATGTTAAAATGAAAGTTATTGCCGATGATAACTATATCTTAGGCGAGGTAGGTGTTAAATTCGGTCGCGGTGCAGACTATGTTGGTCTTGTTCCCAAAGCTTCAGTTGCAACAGTTATTCACGAAGATTTAACCATTGATGATTTAACAGTTAAGCTTCCTGATTCTTTTCCTGAAACAGTAGAGTCTCCAATAGAAAAAGGAGAGAGTGTCGGTAAGGCTCAGCTTATGTATAAGGATGTTGTGATTGCGGATGTTGAGCTCGTTGCTTTTCAGACTGTTAAGAAAAACTATCTCTGGGCAATGTTTAATTGGATTGAGGGAATTGCAACCTCAAAAGCATTCTTAGTTGTGCTTCTTGTTGTAGCAATTGTTATAATCATTCTTTGGTTCGGAACTAAAAATCAGCGCAAGCGCAAAAAACGCCGTAAGCAAAGAGTTGAAGTTGTTAAGGATTACAGTAGGTTAGCGAAATAGAATAGTCATAATATACAATGTGGATTTTGTGTTTTATTGCAAAATTCACATTGTTTTTTATTGAAAAATGCAATTTGCCACAAGAGAAAAATATATGAAAAACAAAGAAAAACAGAGGAAACACGAGATAGTAAGAATTATTTTAAAATTCGCCGAAAAAAGTGTTGACTTTGAACTTCCCTTATGATAATATATCAAAGCAATGAAGAGGGTAATCCCTCAAAACTATTACGGAGGTAACCGTTATGTCAACTTATATGCCCAAAGGCAAACCCGAGCGCCAGTGGTATGTTCTTGACGCAGAAGGCAGAACTCTCGGCGAAGTTGCTGTTGAAGCTGCTGTTCTTCTTCGTGGTAAGCACAAACCCACATTCGCTCCTCACGCAGACTGTGGCGACAGCGTTATCATCATCAATGCTGCTAAGGTTGTTCTCACAGGTAACAAACTTGAAGACAAATATTATCATCATCACACAGGCTACATCGGTAACATGAAATCCGTTAAATACGGCATTCTCATGAAAGAAAAACCCGAGTTCGCAATGCAGAAAGCTGTTAAGGGTATGCTTCCCGATAACACTCTCGGCAGAGCTGCTATGGCTCGTCTTCGTGTATATGCAGGTGCAGAACACGAACAGACAGCTCAGAAGCCTATCGTTAGAGAATTTTAAGGGAGGAGGCACTAATTATGTACGAAAGTAAAGCATATTTCTACGGCACAGGTAGAAGAAAAAAATCCGTTGCACGTGTTCGTGTATATCCCGGTACAGGTAAAGTTACAATCAACGACAGAGATATTGACGATTATTTCGGTCTTGAAACTCTTAAACTTATTGTTCGTCAGCCTCTCGCTCTTACAGAGAGTCTTGAAAAATACGATGTTGTTTGTCGCGTAAACGGTGGTGGCGTTACAGGTCAGGCTGGTGCTATCCGTCACGGTATCGCAAGAGCTCTTCTTCAGTCTGAAGACGATGTTCGTCCCGTTCTTAAGAAAGCAGGTCTTCTCACTCGTGACCCCAGAATGAAAGAAAGAAAGAAATACGGTCTCAAAGGCGCACGTCGTGCTCCCCAGTTCAGCAAGAGATAATCAGTATTATTTCAAAACATTCAAAACCCCCGAAACCTTTGGTTTTACGGGGGTTTACTTTTATTGCAATGAGGTTGATCAGATGGAAGACAACAAGAATTTTTTGGGGACTGCTCCTGTGGGAAAATTACTTTTTAAATTAGCAATTCCCACCGTTGTAGCCCAAATTATTAATATGCTTTATAATATTGTTGACCGCATTTATATTGGTCATATTCCCGAAGAAGGAAGTCTTGCTCTTACAGGTGTTGGAGTTTGTATGCCGATTATTATGATTGTTACGGCTTTTGCTGCATTGGTAAGTGCAGGTGGTGCTCCGCGTGCTTCTATTTTTATGGGCAAGAAAGATAATAATTCTGCCGAAAAAACCTTAGGGAATTGTTATATGTTGCAGATTGTATTATCTGCGATTCTTACGATTGTTTTGCTGATTTGGAGCGAGGATTTGCTGTTAAGCTTTGGTGCAAGTAAAAACACAATAAGCTATGCAACAGATTATATGAGCATTTATGCTATGGGTACAATTTTTGTTCAATTAACTCTTGGTATGAATGCCTTTATTACTGCTCAGGGATTTACTAAAATATCAATGATTTCAATAATAATTGGTGCAGTTTGTAATATTATTCTTGACCCGATTTTTATTTTTGTTTTTGATATGGGTGTGAAAGGCGCTGCCTATGCTACAATATTTTCTCAGGCGGTTTCTTGTATATGGGTTGTAAGCTTTTTGTTCGGTAAAAAGTCAATAATCAAGCTTAAGTTTTCTAATATTAAGTTATCACCTAAAATCATTTTACCTTGTGTTGCTCTCGGAACAGCAACATTTATTATGCAGTCAAGTGAAAGTGTTATATCAGTTTGCTTTAATTCTTCCTTGCTCCGTTATGGCGGTGATATTGCTGTAGGAGCTATGACGATTTTAACAAGCGTAATGCAGTTTGCAATGTTGCCTCTTCAAGGTATTGCTCAGGGTGCGCAACCTATATTGAGTTTTAATTATGGTGCTAATAATTCCGAACGAGTTAAAAAGACTTTTAAACTTTTGCTTGTGACCTGCCTGGTGTATTCAGTAAGTTTATGGATACTTATAATGCTGTTTCCGAAAGTATTTGCAGGTATATTTACTCCTGATGCGGAGCTAATTGATTTTACTGCGCGTGCTCTTCGTGTTTATCTTGCAGGAATTTTCCTTTTTGGTATTCAGATTGCTTGTCAGATGACATTTACCTCTCTCGGAAAAGCTGTCAATTCAATTGTTGTTGCCGTTGTAAGAAAATTTGTTTTATTGCTACCGTTGATTTATATAATTCCTCAGATGGTTTCAAATAAAACAATGGGCGTTTATCTGGCAGAACCGGTTGCTGATATTATAGCAGTTACATTTACAGCAATACTCTTTCATTTTCAATTTAAAAAAGCTATGAAAGCTTTAGAAAACTAAAAAACAGGTTCACAAAAAGTTTTAGCTTTTTGTGAACCTGTTGAAATTTTATAATTAAAATCAGTCTTCGTCTGCAAAGAAGTATGTTTTCTTGTCTGCATCGGGGTCTGCAAGACCGTTGTAATCGTTGTATGCTTTAGCCATTTTGTTGAAGTTCTTGATAAGGATGAAATCGCCAAGAACAAGACCGAAGATTGAGAAGATAACAACAAGTGCGCCGCCTTCGCTGAACTTAAGGTCATAGCGTTCTGCATTTTCCTGAAGTCTGTTAGCAAGCTTGCATCTCCAAACAAGACCGAAGATACCAACAGTAATGATACTTAAAAGAACAACATATTTGAATTTCATTGTCTTTTTGCCGTCGCCTTCGCAAAGAGCGTTAACATCTTTAGTGTATTTGCCCCAGAAAACAAGAGCGTAAATACCAAGAGTGAGGAATGAGAAAAGGTAGTAAGCAACAAGGCTTCTTTCTTTCATATTTTTCATTTTACAAAACTCCTTTGAGCAGTTTTTATTTACCAATTCAGTATATTATATTTTTTTGTAAAAATCAAGTGTTTTCGGAAGATATGCTTGAATGAGCAGTGTTTTGACTATCAAGTGCTGCTTTTCGCTCTTTTAATTGCCTTTCAACATCTTCTCTGTGTTCCTTGCTGTCTTTAATAAATGAAATTGCAATAAGATAAAGAATTGCACCAACAACAGGACCCAACATAAACATAGGCCATTGCCATTTTATAAATTTTGCATTTTGTTTTATACCTGATTGGAGGAGCGAGCTGTCATATTTAAGGTAGCTTAACATTCTGCCCTCAATAAATGTTGTAACAGCAGTAGTCATTTTTGTTGTGAAATTCTGCATTGAGAAAGAAACACCCTCAGTACGAACACCCGTTTTAAGCTCTACCTCATCGATGGAGTTGCTGGTAAGAGTTCTGTGAGCAATATCCATAAGGCTACCGGGGAGGTTTACGAGTGAAATTAAAGCACACATTATAATAAATTGTGGCCAGGAGTTGTAACCAACAAAATAAGCAATAACTCTGATTGCGATAGCGGCAACCTGAGATATTACAAGAAGTTTTTTCATACCTCCGACTTTTTCTGCAATTTTGTTAGCGAAAAATATAGCCGCCGTACCCGGAATACCTGCAAGCAGACCAAAAAGAACCTCAAGGGATTTACCGTTTGTGAAAGTAATTGCATTTTCAAAGAAATATGCATTCTGCACTTTCGGGCAAAATCCTTGTGAAAATCTTGCAAGAGAAATAAGCAAAAGGGTGGGGTTGTGCCTGAGTATTGTAAGAGATTTAAAAACGCTTTCTTCAGGTTCGCCTCCTTCAACTAATTCATTAATTTTATGGGCTCTCATGGAAAGAATTTCGCCACCAAGACCGAAAACAGCACCGAAAATAATGAATACATACATATCATCAATACCTGCACTGTTAAGCATTGTTCTGAATTGTTGGAATAATCCGCAAATTGCACCACCTGCACCTGCACCAATTGAAACCCATTGAGCAATCCTCGCTCTTTCATTGGAATGAGGAGAGGCGAGAGCAATCATACCCCAAAGACCAACATCCTGGAAAGAGTAGAAAAAGTCCCAGATAATATAAACGATGAATATGTAAATGATTTTTCCGTTTTCGTCGAAAGGTACATTCATAAATAATAAAGCTGACAATGCACCGATAATTGGCGGAAAATATAAAAGATATGGTCGCAATTTGTTGTATGGCTTATGTCTTCTTCTATCAATAGTTGCTCCAACAATGGGGTCGTTGATAGCATCCCAGACATAAGTCAGCGAGAAAATATTACCAACTTTTTTAGGATCGATTTTTAAAAGATTGATGCAGAAATACCTGATCCAACCTGAGATATAACCGTAAGAAATGTTTTGACCCGTTAAACCTACCGCATAGTTCAAAACATCTCTGTTTGCAACATAACCTTCAGCTTTTGGCTCTTTCTGAAAAAAGTAACCTAAAGACATTTTGCCCATAATATCACCCCTATAATTCAATTATATCTGACCTAATTACTATTTTCAATTAACGATTTGCTTTTTTGTGTAGAAAAAAGTGTGTGTTATTTAGTAACTTTAACAAAAAAGCATATTATTGTATTTTTATTAATTGTATGAAAAAGAGGTTAAAAAGTACCTGTTAATCATTGACATTCTTCTTAATATATGTGATAATATGCGGTGAATGATTTTTTACTAAGGGGGAGTTTTTTGTGATTAAAGAACTCGCAAAACAGTACGATCCTAAAAACGTTGAGGAGCGTATATATAAAACCTGGCTTGATGGTAAATATTTCCATGCTAAGTGCGAAGAGGGTAAGCCTACCTATACCATCGTTATTCCGCCACCCAATATTACAGGACAGCTTCATATGGGACATGCTCTTGATAATACTCTTCAGGATATTCTTATCCGTTGGAAGAGAATGTCAGGCTTTGATACCTTGTGGCTTCCCGGTACAGACCACGCTTCAATTGCTACTGAAGCAAAAATTGTTGAGGCTATGCGTAAAGAGGGTATTTCTAAAGAAGATTTAGGCCGTGACGGTTTCCTCCAGCGAGCTTGGGCCTGGAAGGAACAGTACGGTGGCAGAATCGTTGAACAGCTCAAAAAGCTCGGCTCTTCCTGCGACTGGGACAGAGAAAGATTTACTCTTGACGAGGGTTGTAACAAAGCGGTTAATACAGTTTTCAAAAAACTTTATGATAAGGATTTGATTTACAGAGGCAACCGTATGGTTAACTGGTGCCCTTGCTGTAATACATCCATTTCCGATGCGGAAGTTGAATATGAAGAGAAAGACGGCAATTTCTGGCATCTTCTTTACACTGTTAAGGAAACAGGGGAGAAGCTTGAGCTTGCAACAACTCGTCCTGAAACAATGCTTGGTGATACTGCTGTTGCTATTAATGCAGAGGATGAAAGATATAAACATCTTCACGGTTGCCACGTTATCTTACCTCTTCTCAATAAAGAAATTCCCATTGTTTGTGATGAACACGCAGATATGACAAAGGGAACAGGTGTTGTTAAAATCACACCCGCTCATGACCCCAATGACTTTGAAGTTGGTCAGAGATGCAACCTTCCTATTGTCCGTACATTTACTTATGATGGTCGCCTTACTGGTGCAGAAGATAAGAGAATTGCTGATGAGCTTATTGCAAGTGGTAGAGCAACTGAAAATGAACCTGAAGTTCTTGATTGCGGTAAATATGCAGGTATGACCACTATGGAAGCAAGAAAAGCAATTCTTGCAGACCTTGAAGCAGGCGGTTATATCAAAGAAATTGAACCTCTCAAGCACGAGGTTGGTACTTGCTATCGTTGTCACAGCACAATTGAACCCATGGTTTCAAAACAGTGGTTCGTTCGTATGGTTCCTCTTGCAAAGCCCGCTATTGAAGCAGTTGAAAAGGGTGAAACCAAATTCGTTCCCGAAAGATTTACAAAGAACTACCTTAACTGGATGAACGGTACTCGTGACTGGTGCGTTTCACGTCAGCTCTGGTGGGGTCATAGAATTCCTGCTTGGTATTGTGAGGATTGCGGTGGCGTTACAGTCAGCGTTGATGCACCCGATAAATGCTGTAAATGTGGTTCTGCAAATCTTACACAGGATGAAGATACTCTTGATACATGGTTCAGCTCAGCTCTCTGGCCATTCTCAACACTTGGTTGGCCCGATAAAACTAAAGATTTAGAGCATTATTATCCCACAAATACTCTTGTTACCGGTTACGATATTATCGGTTTCTGGGTATCAAGAATGATTTTCTCCGCTCTTGAATACACCGGCAGAGTTCCTTTTGATACTGTTCTTATTCACGGTCTTGTTCGTGATGCACAGGGCAGAAAGATGTCTAAATCTCTCGGTAACGGTATTGACCCTCTTGAGATTATCGACCAATATGGTGCAGACGCTCTTCGTTTCTCTCTTGCAACAGGTAATAGCCCTGGTAATGATATGAGATTCTTGCCCGAGAAAATCGAAGCAAGCCGTAACTTTGCTAATAAACTCTGGAATGCAAACCGTTTCATTCTTATGAATCTTGGTGAGGATGAACCTGCACCTCACATTCCTGAAAATCTTGCAACTGAAGATAAATGGATTTTGAGCCAGTTCAACAGCCTTGTTAAAGCAGTTACAAACTCTCTCGAAAATTATGAGCTTGGTATCGCAGTTCAGAATCTTTATGACTTTATCTGGGATGTATTCTGCGATTGGTACATTGAAATTGCAAAAATCCGTCTTAACGGTGATAATGAAGAGGGCAAAAAGACAGCTAAAGCAGTTCTTGTTTATGTAATGAGCAACACTCTTAAGCTTCTTCATCCCTTTATGCCCTTTATTACAGAGGAAATCTGGCTTGCTCTTCCCCACGATGGTGAATCTATTATGATTTCAGAGTGGTGCAAGTATGATGAAGCTCTCAATTTCCCTGTTGAAGAAGAGGCTATGAACCGCGTTATGTCTGCTATTAAAGCGGTTCGTAATCGTCGTGCAGAAATGAATGTTCCGCCCTCAAAGAAAGCAAAACTCTATATTGCAACAAAATATACAGAGGATTTCACAAACGGTAGTGTGTTTATGAACAGACTTGCATCTGCTTCCGAGGTTGAAATCGGAGATGAGTTTGAAATTGAGGGTAGCGTAAGCGTTATCACAGAAAGCGCAAAGATTTACATTCCTCTTAACGAGCTTGTTGACTTTGAAGCAGAAAAAGCAAGACTTCAGAAAGAGCTTGACGCCGCAAAGAAAGATTTAGAGTTCGTTGAAAATAAACTTAATAACCCGGGCTTTATGGCTAAAGCACCTGAAAAGGTTGTTGCTCAGCAGAGAGATGCTCAGGCAAAACATAAAGCTAAAATCGCAATGCTTGAAGAAAGCCTTCTTAAACTCAAATGAATTATATTGAATCCGTAAAATATATACATTCATTATTAAAATTCGGTATCCGTCCCGGTCTTAACGGGATGGATGCCTTATTGCATTTTCTCGGTAACCCTCATAAAGATTTGAAATATGTTCATGTTGCTGGAACAAATGGTAAAGGTTCAACCTCAACTGCAATTTCAAATGTTTTAACTGATGCAGGTTATAAGGTAGGGTTATATACCTCGCCCTATGTAACTGATTTTCTTGAAAGAGTTCAGTTCTGTGGTAAACCAATTGATAAAGCTCTTTTTGCAATTTGTGTTGAAAAGGTTAAAAATGCGGTTGAAGAGCTTGAAAAACAAGATGTTATAATAACCGAATTTGAAGCCTTAACCGCTTCTGCTTTTCTCTGCTATAAGGAGCTTCAATGCGATATTGTTGTTCTTGAGGTTGGGTTAGGCGGTAGGCTTGATGCAACTAATGTTATTGAAACACCTTTAGTTAATATTATTACCTCGCTTTCAATTGACCATTCCGCAATTTTAGGTAATACAATTGAAGAAATTGCCTTTGAAAAATGCGGAACAATCAAAGAAAACGGAAATGTTGTTTGTTCTTTCGGTCAACCTGCGGGTGCAATCAAGATAATAGAAAAAACAGTTCAAGAAAAAAATAACACCCTCACAATTCCTTGTGAAAGTGATGTTGAAATTTTAAAAAGTGATGTTTTCGGTACAGAGTTTATTTATAAAAATAAAGAGTATTTCGTAAAAATGGCAGGGGAACATCAGGTTAAAAATATGACCTGTGTTATTGAAGCTTGTAATGTTTTAAAAAACTATTTTAATCTTACCGATGATAATATCAGAAGCGGAATAAGTAAAACTATTCTTCCTGCAAGAGTTGAAATTATATCAGAAAAGCCGCTTGTTATTCTTGATGGCGGTCATAATGAAGATGGTGCAAAAGCATTTTATAATGCGGTTTCAACCACTTTAGATAGCAAAGCTAAAGTAGTTGTTATTGCGGGAATGATGGCTGATAAAGCTGTTGAGAGCTCTTTAAATCCGCTTATAAAAAAGAGCGATTGTTTTATTTGTGTGACTCCTGAAAACCCTCGTGCTATGAAGGGTGAAGATTTATCTGAAATTGCAAAAAAATATTGTAATAATGTTCTTGTTATAGAATCACCTGAAAAATCCGTAAAATTTGCAGAATCAATGTTAAGTGATAAAGATGTTTTGTGCGTTGTAGGATCTTTATATCTTGCAGGTGAGGTTCGGGAAACTCTTTTAGAAATCTTTTAAAAATTAACAGAACATTTATTGATTTGAAACTGAAATAATGTTAAAATATTAATATAAATGCAAGGCAATACGAAAGGAGATGTTTTTATGGTTAGATTTGATGCTTTCGCCGGTGGAATTGAAATCGGTGGTCTTCGTAGTATGCTTGAGATAAAAATCCTTATTTGTTATATACTTGATAGTGTGAAAACTCCAATGACAAGAAATCAGATTTGTGATGTTCTTCAAAAAACAGGTTTGGTTAACTTTTTTGATGCTAACTCGGCTCTTGATGAACTTTTGGAAAGTAAGGCATTGAAAGAAGAGGAATATGTTGGTGAAGCTCATCTTGTAATTACTGCAAAGGGCAGTAATAGTGCAAATGAGCTTGAAACTCAGCTCCTTCCCGGTGTCCGTGACAGAGCAGTTAAAGTTGCTCTTAACACAGTTGCAAGAGCTCGTTCTGAAAGAGAAAATAAGGTTGAGGTTAAAAAAGTTGAAAATGGTTATGATGTCACTTTTGTGATTGAAAGTAACGGTGATAAGCTTCTTTCCTTAACTCTTAATGTTTCGGATGAATGGCAGGCAGAACAGTTAAAGGATGGTTTCCTTGATGACCCGGGAGCACTTTATTCCGATATTATAAACAGATTAATAGGTGAATAACTTTGGGGATGTTAAAAAAGCGCAGACCGCATAAAACAATATAAAACCAATGGGGTTCAACAGGTGCTACTTTTCTGTGGAACCCCATTAATTTATTTGAAACTATAAATAGTAAAAAACAATGTTTTATGCTACAAACAAACTTCGCCACTCGACGTACTTTTGTACGCCTTCGGGCAAGCAAAACAAGGCTGAAGCCTTATTTTGCTCAGTTTGTTCGTTCTGCATCTTTTTTTCCAATCCCCAAACAAGTGGGTCTAATAAAACAACTGTTTTTTACAGCAATTTCTTTTTGTATTAAAAGTAAATATTTGACAATAATATTTTTGAAATGAATTTTAATTTATAGGAGGAATAAAATGAATTTCAAAAAAATGTTGTCAATAATTATTGTTGCGGTGTTGTGCTTAACTCTTTTCAGCGGTTGCGGTGAAGAAAAAACACCTGAAAATGCCACTTCTACAACTACAGAACCAACAGCAGTTGCAGGAAAAACCATTACTCTTGTGGGCGGTATGGAGAATATGGGCTTCTATGAAAGCTTGAAAAAAGGCGGAGAAGAAGCGGCAAAAAAATATGGATTTACACTTGATTATGTAGGTATTGATGATACCGAGCAGAGCGATTCAGCTACTCATATAAAAAAACTTGAAGAGGCTTTGAATAGTGATACTTCAGGCGTTGTTGTAACCCCAATGGGAGAGGGGTATAGCGAGATTTTCGGTGAATTTTACGATGAACAAATCCCGGTCGTTCAGATAGATAGTATTACTCGCGATGATATTGAGGACTTAGAAGGAAAGAATAAAAATCCTATTGTAGCAACAGTTTTAACAGACTATAAGCAGGCAGGTTCACTTTGTGCCGAGAAAATGTTTGAAGCAGTAAAAGAAGATATTAAAAAATCTCAAGGCACTTATGTTGTTGGTGTTATTGAGCGCGAAGACGATGAATTTGATGAAGAAAAAGCAGAAGGCTTTACTGAAAAATTTTCAGAATTAGCAGATGCAGATAATAGCTTAAAAGATAAATATAAAATTGAAACAGAATCTGAATCGGATTACAATGAATCTTTAAATAATTTAACAGAAGAAAAGGCAAAAGCTATTTTTATAACCCATCCTGAAATTGCTGATAAAATAAGCGATGTTGTTTCTTCTGAAAAAGATAAGTATAAAGATATAACATTCTGTGGCTTTGATTCAGGTGCAAAACAGATGAAATGGCTTGAAAGTGAAGATAGCGGTAAATTTATCGGCGGTGTTGCTCAGGATGCCTATAATTTAGGTTTTAACGCTGTTGAACAATGTATTTTTTCTATTCAGGGGAAAGAGCTTAAACCCGATATAAAAATAGAAGGGCACTGGTACGATAAAACCAATGCCGATAAAATGAAACAGGACAGTATGATTTTTGAGAAATAAATTTAATGAGTGTATTCAATCGGAAATGATTGAATACACTCTTTTTTATTTGCATCCACAGTTATTTTTGGGGTTGAAGTTCATTTCGCAGGAGCAGTCATTTGCGCTTGGTGGGAAGAATTCATCAATCGGGAAACTGATTTTTCTGAAAGTGTCACAAGGGTCTTCAGTATCGCAACAGCATTCTTTTGTAGGAACGCAGAAATCATAAGCAGGAATAAGCATCTGCACATCTCTTTCAAGTTGAACAATTGTGAAAATGCCAAGTGTAACCTTAACGGCTTTTTCGCCTTCGCAACAACAGAAATTACCCTCAAAGCAACGGCAGATGTGGTTAGGAACGGAGTCACAACAATTACCCATTGTGTTGCAACAATCGCAGATTCTGCAGATGTTTGCATCAAGAATAATCGGGTCAACAACCTGAACCTTTGCTCTTGGGTTGGCGTTGCCAATTGGGTTTTGGTCATCGTAACCATCGCAGACAAAGTTTGATGAGAATATTTTCACATTACCCTCGCTACCATAAAGAATGCACTTTTTGTTAAAGGTTACAAGACCTTCAAGCATTGTAGGTGAAGCGGTGGGACAGGTGAAAGCATCAAGGCAGACCTTAACGAAGAAGGTAAGGTCAACGGAGTAGCAACCTTTGTTGAAGGGTACTTTTTCAACTTCAACAAGGCAATTAAGTATTTCAGCCGCTCTTGGGCGAACAGATGAAGCGTTTTCAAGAATGCATTGACCTCTGTCGGTTAAATAAACTCTCAAATCCGTAAGGCAGTCCTTGTCGGCGCAAGAGTCATAAACTCTGTTTGTGTCAATGCAAATCGCTTCTTTGATATGGTGAAGGTCAGGGTAGTTTTTGTTATCAGCCATATCTTTTCCTCCTATATTAAGTATTGAAGCTAAAATTCAACTTCATTACATAATATGAAGAGGTAGCTGGAATGTTACAAATTTATACACCCTCTAAATTAAAAGGCGGAATATATTCTTCTTTGGCGGAGGAAAGCTCTTGCATGAAACCGTCTTCAATCCCTGAGTCAAAAAGATATTCTTCTATTTCATCATATTCCTCTTGTGTCATTCTCCTTGAAAGTTCAGGAATTTTGCAGGTTTTGTTTGGTGTGAATTGACTCATAAGGCTGAAAAGCACATCACCATCATTGAAATTGTTTTTTACCCAGTCAATTACTTTTTTTGTATTTTCAATGTTGTTGGGTAAAATCAAATGGCGGATTATAACACCCTTTCTCATTATTCCGTTTTCATCGAATTCATATTTTCCAACTTGCCTGAACATCTCTTTAATTGCATTTGTTGCTGTTTCAAAATAATCAGGCGCATCAGAATATTTTAAAGCTAGTTCATCATCAGAATATTTTAAATCAGGCAGATAAATCTGAACTTTATTTTCAAGGAGTTTTAATGAATTTATATTTTCATATCCGCCACAATTATAAACAACAGGGACAGGGAGCGGTTCTTCAAGCGATTTTGAAATTGCGTTAATAAAATGAGTTCCTGTAACAAGATTTATGTTATGTGCACCTTGATTTATAAGCTCAAAATATATTTCTCTTAATCTTTCAATAGTTATTTCTTTACCGAAACATCCTGAACTTATTTCTTCATTCTGACAAAAAACACATTTCAGGTTACAACCTGAAAAGAAAACAGTACCGCTACCATTAGTTCCGCTTATGGGTGGTTCTTCCCAGAAATGCAAAGCAGCTCTTGCTATAACGGGATTTTCCCCCATATTGCAAAAGCCCTTACCGGTATCGGTAAGAGCTCCTCTTTTTGTATTGCATTTTCGCGGACAAAGATTGCAAATGTACATTTTATTGCTCCGCAGGTGTTGTAGTAGTGGTTTTTTCTGTTGTCTTTTTGTTTGCAGAAATAAGCTCAAGATAGTTCATTGAAAGCCATCCGCCTGTTTGCTCGTAAACAACATAACCCCAATCTTCCCAAATCGCAAGAACTTCAACCTCGTGACCCTTGGGTACATAAACAAGTCTGTCAGATGATGTGTTGGGTTCAAGACGAAGACCAAGCGGGTCATCCTTTGTAGCGATTTTATATTTACCGGGTTCATAAGAATATGAAGTCTGCTGAGGTTTTTTAGTTGTTGAAGCATTGTTCATATCTGCAATAGAAGCAAGGTCAATTGAAACACCTTCTTCAGTTGAGGGAGTAGAAGTGTCTTTTTTGTTATCTTTACCTGATGAAGCAGTGGCAACAACTGCAACAATAATTGCAATTAAAATGAGCACTGCAGAAATAATTAAAACTATAGTATTTTTGTTTTTTAACTTGTCCATAATCATTCTCCTTATATTATTCACCTATAAGTTGGATAAATTATAACATTTTTTTATAAGAAAATCAATAGAGAACAATTTATTAAAATATGGTGAAAAAAGATTGTGAACAAACTGAAAAAATAGCCTAAAAATGTTGCTATTTTCTATATTATTATGGTATAATTATTTGAATTATATTATGTGGTAGTATGTTCTTTAAAAGGATGGTGAAAATATGGTCATTTTTGGTATAGACCCGGGGTATGCAATAGTTGGTTGCGGTGTTGTAAGATATGAGAGAAATAACTTTTCTCTTATGGGTTACGGCGCGGTCACAACCGATAAAGATATGCCTTTTAATGAGCGTCTTACCAAAATTTTTGACGATATTACCGAACTTTTAGAAAAATTTAAACCTGATGCGGTAAGTATTGAAAGATTATATTTTAATACTAACCAGAAAACCGCAATTGATGTTGCTCAGGCAAGAGGGGTTATCGTTTTGGCAGTAGAAAAAGCCGGCATACCGCTTTTTGAATATACACCCTTGCAGGTTAAACAAAGTATAGTTGGCTACGGCAGAGCGGAGAAACAACAGGTTCAGGAAATGACAAGGATGTTCCTTCATCTTGATAAAATTCCTAAGCCGGATGATGCTGCGGATGCTCTGGCACTTGCAATATGCCACGGCCACGCAAGTGATTCATTAATGATAAAGAATAAAATTTAGGAGTAATTATGTTCTATAGTTTAACAGGAAAAATAATATATAAGGATGAGCAAACAATCGCAATTTCTTGCGGCGGAGTAGGGTTTAAGTGCTTTACAACAAGAAACTCCCTTGCAAAGCTTTCTTTGCAAAGCGGTGAGGTAACAGTTTTCACTCATCTTAATGTCCGCGAGGATGCTCTTGATTTGTTTGGCTTTGCAACTAATGATGAGCTTGATGCTTTTAAACTCTTAATCAGCGTTTCAGGCGTTGGTCCTAAAGCAGCTCTTGCAATTCTTTCAGAGCTTTCACCCGATGCTTTTGCGGTTGCGGTTGCTTCAGGGGATACAAAAGCAATCACCGCTGCTAATGGCGTTGGTCCCAAACTTGCTCAAAGAGTGATAATGGAGCTTAAAGATAAAATTGCAAATGTTGGTTTTATTTCCGAAGAAAGCAGTTCTGTTTCAAATGCAGTCAATACGGTAAATTCAATGAGCAATACTTCCGAAGCAATTGCCGCATTAACCGCTTTGGGTTATTCCCAGACAGAAGCTTCTGTTGCAGTAAGTAAGCTTTCACCCAATCTTTCAGTTGAAGAGCTTATCAAGGGTGCATTAAAGAACATGACATTAAGATTCTAACAGATATTAAAACAGGAGAAAGAAATGAACGATTTTTTTATTGCCGATGAAGAGAGAGTTATCGCTCCTGAATATATTTCAGACGATAACGAAGTTGAAACATCCCTTCGTCCTCATACTCTTGAAGAGTATATCGGTCAGGAAAAAGCAAAAGAAAACTTAAAAATATATATTGAAGCTGCAAAAAACAGACACGAGTCTTTAGACCATGTTCTTCTTTACGGACCTCCCGGTCTCGGTAAAACAACCCTTGCAGGTATTGTTGCAAATGAAATGGGTGTGCAGATTCGTGTTACATCAGGTCCTGCAATTGAAAAGCCGGGTGACCTTGCAGCACTTCTTACAAGCCTTAATGATGGCGACATCCTCTTTATTGACGAAATTCATCGCCTTTCAAGAAGTATTGAAGAGGTTCTTTATCCCGCAATGGAGGATTTTGCCCTTGACATTATAATCGGTAAAGGTCCTTCGGCACGTTCAATTAGGCTTGACCTGAAAAAATTTACTCTTATCGGTGCAACAACCCGTGCAGGTCAACTTTCTGCACCTTTGAGAGATAGATTTGGTGTTATTTTAAGACTTGAGCTTTATTCACCAACTGAACTTGCAAAAATCGTCAAGAGAAGCGCAGGCATTTTAAATATAGAAGCAGAGCAGGACGGCGCTTTGGAAATTGCATCCCGTTCCAGAGGAACACCCCGTATTGCAAACAGACTTTTAAAAAGAGCAAGAGATTATGCTCAGGTTATGGGTAATGGTATAATTACCGTGGAATCTGCACAAAATGCACTTGAAAGAATGGAAATTGATGAATTAGGTCTTGACCTTGTTGACAGAAATCTTTTAAGAGCGATGATTGAAAATTATAATGGCGGGCCTGTTGGTCTTGATACAATTGCCGCAATGATTGGTGAAGAAGCAGTAACTATTGAAGATGTTTATGAACCCTATCTTATGCAGTTAGGATTTTTAACAAGAACCCCCCGAGGCAGAAAGGTTACTGCATTAGGGTACAGGCATCTCGGTTTAACTCCGGTTTCGGATGATACACAAGGATCTTTATTTTAATTTGGAGTGATTATTTTATGGGCAGACTTTTTGGTACTGATGGTGCAAGAGGAATTGCAAATACAGAATTGACTTGTGAGCTTGCAATGGAAATAGGCAGAGCTGCTGCAATGGTGCTTACCGAGCATTCCCACAAAAAGACAAAGGTTCTCATAGGTATGGATACCAGAGCATCTTCTCAGATGCTTGAATCTGCGATTTCAGCAGGACTTTGTTCTGTCGGAGCAGACGTAATGCTTTTGGGGGAAATTCCAACACCTGCAGTTGCATATCTTGTAAAAAAATATGAATATGATGCGGCAATAATGATTTCTGCATCTCATAATCCTTGTGAATATAACGGAATTAAAATCTTTCAGGGAACAGGCTACAAGCTTCCTGATGCCCTTGAAGAAGAAATCGAAAGCATTATTCTCGATAAAGCTCAGATACCACCTGTAAAAGTCGGTGGTGAGGTAGGCAGAATAACCCGTTCTAAAACTGCACGAACAGATTATATCAATTATCTTGTTGATGTTGCAGAAGCTGATTTGAATTCAAATAACTACAGCGGTTTTGAAGGCTTAAGAATTGCTGTTGATTGCTCTAACGGTTCATCTTCTGTTACTGCACCCGGAATTTTTATGAATCTTTGTGATGATTGCTTTTTCATTGCTTCCCATCCTAACGGCACAAACATCAATGATAAATGCGGTTCAACTCATCTTGAAATTTTGCAGGATTTTGTTGTTCGCAATAAATGTGATGTAGGTCTTGCTTTTGATGGAGATGCCGACAGATTTCTCGCAGTTGATGAAAATGGTAATGCTGTTGACGGTGATAAATTAATTGCCATTTTTGCAAAATATATGAAAGATAAAGGGACTTTAAAAAATAATACCGCAGTTGTTACTGTTATGAGTAATATGGGCTTTTTTAAGTTCTGTGAAGATAATGATATTAACTGTGAAAAGACAAAAGTCGGTGACAGATACGTTCTTGAAAATATGCTTGAGAATGATTATGTAATCGGTGGCGAACAGTCCGGTCACATTATCTTCAAGGATTTTGCAACAACGGGAGACGGTCAGCTTTCTGCTTTGAAGCTTCTTTGCATAATGAAAGCAACAGGCAAAAAGCTTTCCGAATTAGCATCTGTTATGCAGGTATTCCCACAGACACTTATTAATGTTCGTGTTTCTGATTTCGGTAAAGCAAGGTTCCCTCGTGATGAAGAAATAAAGAATGCAATTTCTTCTGCAGAAAAAGAACTTGGTAATGAGGGTAGAGTTCTTGTTCGTGTTTCCGGAACAGAACCTCTTGTCAGAGTTATGCTCGAGGGTAAAAACGAAGAAAAGATAAACACTCTTGCGCAGGAAATAGCGCAGGTTGTTAAGGAGAGATTACTTTAATGCGAGTTTCCGAATTTTGGAAAGATTACGAGCTTATAGATTGTTCCGATGGAGAACGACTTGAGCGTTGGGGAGATATTTTTCTCATAAGACCTGACCCTCAGGCACTCTGGAACACAAACAGAACAAATCCTATGTGGAGGAAAGCACATGCCAGATATCACCGTTCAAATCAGGGCGGTGGTTCCTGGGAGTTTTACAGAACAATTCCTGAGGTATGGCAGATTGGTTACAGAGATTTAAAATTCAATCTTAAACCTATGGGCTTTAAACATACGGGAGTTTTTCCTGAGCAGGCTTGTAACTGGGATTTGGTTGCAGATATTATTGAAAAAAGTGGCAGAACAGATGTTAAGGTTCTTAACCTTTTTGCATATACAGGTGCCGCAACTGTTTCTGCTCTTTTAAAGGGAGCATCAGTTGTTCACGTTGATGCCTCAAAGGGTATGGTTCAGTGGGCGAAGGAGAATGCCGCTTCATCCGGTGTTGCCGACAGAAGCGTCCGTTGGATTGTTGATGATTGTATGAAATTTGTTGCCCGTGAAATAAGGCGAGGCAATAAATACGATATTATAATAATGGATCCACCGTCCTACGGCAGAGGTCCCGGTGGAGAGGTCTGGAAGCTTGAAAATGAGATTTACGGCTTCGTAAATCAGTGTTGTGAGCTTTTAACAGAAAATTCTCTTGCAGTTCTTATTAACTCTTACACCGCAGGTGTTTCTCCTGCCGTAATGAGTTACATATTAAATTCAACAGTAGCAAAGCGTTACGGAGGATTTGCTACCGCAGATGAAATCGGTCTTAAAGTAGCCGATAGCGGTCTTGTTCTCCCTTGTGGCTCTACAGCAATATGGACTAAATGATTATGAATAAAATTATTGAATTTAAAAATGTGGATTTTCGTTATGCAGACGAGGACAGAGATGCTTTAAATAATCTGAACCTTGATTTTTATGAAGGTCAGTTTACTTGCGTTCTCGGTCATAATGGTTCAGGTAAATCCACAATGGCAAAGCTTATTAATGCTTTGGAATATCCAACAAACGGAAGTGTAACAACTTATGGTTACGATACTGCAGACGAGAAAAATGAAATACCTATAAGACGAAAGGTCGGTATGGTTTTTCAGAATCCTGATAATCAGATTGTTGCAACCATTGTAGAAGATGACGTTGCTTTCGGACCTGAAAATCTTGGTATTCCTCGTGATGAAATAAGGAAACGTGTTGACGAAGCTTTGAAGCTTGTTGATATGTATGATTACAGAAAACATGAACCTCATCGTCTTTCGGGTGGTCAAAAGCAAAGGGTTGCTATTGCTGGGGTAATCGCGATGCAAACTAATTGTATTGTTCTCGATGAACCCACTGCAATGCTCGACCCAAAAGGCAGAAAAGAGGTTATGAACGCTCTTTTGAAGCTGAAAAATGAACTTGGTATCTCAGTGATTCTTGTAACTCACTTTATGGATGAAGCTGTTAAAGCTGATAGGGTAGTGGTAATGAATGACGGAAACATTGAGCTTGACGGTACGCCTGCAGAGGTGTTTTCACATATCGGACTTTTAAAATCAATCGGACTTGCAGTACCAAAACCAATGGAGCTTGCAGTTTCCTTAAAAGAAAGCGGTATCGATTTAAAAGAAACACCGCTTACTGCAGATGATTTTGTTGAAATTTTTAAAGAATATAAAAATAACAGAGGTTAAATTATGGCTGTGCTTTCAGTGCACAATTTAATATATGGCTATTCTAAAGGCACTCCTTTTGAAACGGGTGCTCTTAAAGGTGTTTCTCTTGATTTCGAGCAAGGCGAAATAGTTGCTCTCATCGGTCATACAGGTTCGGGTAAAAGCACTCTTTTACAGCACCTTAACGGACTTTTAAAAGCAGATTCAGGTGAGGTTCTTTTGGATGGTGTTGATATTCATTCTTCCAAAGAATCATTGCGTAAATGTCGCTTTAATGTTGGACTTTGTTTTCAATATCCCGAGCAACAGCTTTTCGAATCAACAGTTTATAAGGATATTGCTTTCGGACCTAAAAATATGGGGCTTTCCGAAGAAGAAATCCAAAAGAGAGTTTTTTCTGCAATATCTTATGTAGGACTTACAGAAGATTACCTTGAGAAATCACCCTTTGACCTTTCAGGTGGCGAAAAAAGAAGAGTTGCAATTGCCGGTGTAATTGCAATGGAACCAAAAGTTCTCATTCTTGATGAGCCGACTGCAGGTCTTGACCCTGTAGGTAAAAATGCCTTGTTAAATCTTATTAAGGATTATAACAATTCAACAGGGAGTACAGTTATTTTTGTTTCTCATAATATGGATGATGTTGCGGCTGTTGCAAACAGAGTTATTGTTATGAATAAAGGTCAGGTTGCTCTTTCAGGAACAGTAGAACAGGTTTATTCTAAAGGTGAAGTTCTTTCAGAATTGGGTCTTGATGTTCCTGAGATTACAAATATCTTCCTTGAATTAAAAAAGAATGGTTTCGATTTAGGCGAAACTGCTTATACAGTTGACGGTGCTAAAAAAGCCATTATTAGATTTCTTGAAAAGGGGGAGAAAGCATGATTAAAGATATAACAATCGGTCAGTTTTTTCCCGGTAAATCACCAATTCATAAATTAGATGCAAGAACAAAAATTATTTTAACTTTTATTTTTATCATTTTTATTTTTGTCTGTAAAAATTTTTGGTCTTTAGGTCTTTTAAGTGGTTTTGCAGTAATTGTATTTATTCTTACAAGACTTTCTCCAAAGCTTGTTTTAAAGAGCTTTAAACCGCTTTTACCAATAGTTTTATTAACAACAGTTCTTCAGCTTTATTACATTAAAAGCGGTGATATTCTGTTCCAATGGAAATTTATCACTATTACAGATGCAGGCATTTTTAATGCTGTTTTTATTGTTATTCGTATTTTCACTCTTTTATTAATCAGTTCTTTGCTCACATATACTACAGCACCAACTGATTTAACAGATGCAATTGAAAAGTTGTTATCTCCGTTAAAGGTGTTTAAGGTTGATGTGCATACATTCGCAATGATGATGACAATTGCTTTAAGATTTATCCCAACGCTTATTGATGAAATAGACAGAATTATGTCAGCCCAGAAAGCGAGAGGTGCGGATTTTGAAAGCGGTAATTTAATTAACAGAATAAAAGCTTTGTTCCCTATATTTATTCCGCTTTTTATTTCTGCATTTAAAAGAGCAATTGAACTTACGGATGCTATGTCCTGCCGTTGCTATACAGGCGGAGAAGGCAGAACCCGTTTAAGACAAATGAAAATTACCTATCGTGATGTTATTGCGTTTGTTGTTATGGGGGTTCTTTGTTCAGCAATAATCGTTCTAAATATATATTTTAAAAATGTGATCTGATTTATGAGAAATTTATTGTTTAAAATTGCCTTTGATGGTTCTGCTTTTCATGGCTGGCAACAGCAGGAAAACGCGATCAGCGTCCAAGGCGAGTTGAAAAAGGCTTGGGAAAGTCTAACGGGTGAGATACCGAATATAATCGGTTGCAGCAGAACTGATGCAGGTGTTCATGCTAATGAATATTATTTCAATGTCAGAACATCTTCAACTATTCCGGCTGAAAGTTTTCCCGTTGCTCTTTCTTCATCAAAGCTACCTAAAGAAATTTCAATTTACTCCTGTCAAGAGGTCGATTATGATTTTAATGCTCGTTTTGATTGTGTGAAAAAAGAATATGAATATGTAATTGAAAATACTCAAATTCCATCACCATTTTTATATAAAAGAGCATTTAATCATAAATATAAAATTGATGTTGATTTAATGAATGAGGCGGCTCAACATTTTATTGGTACTCATGATTTTTCTGCTTTTTGCGCAGCAGATGCGCAAGTCAAATCAAAGGTCAGAACAATTTATAGTGCCGGTGTTACCCGAGAGGGTGATTTAGTTAAATTCCGTGTTTGCGGTAATGGTTTTCTTTATAATATGGTCAGAATTATGGCAGGCACTCTTATATATGTTAATAACGGCAGAATAAAAGCGGAAGATATTCCCGAGATTATAAAAAATGGTGACAGAACAAAAGCCGGTATTACAGCAATACCCGACGGACTATATTTAAATAAAGTTTATTTTGGAGGTGAGAATATTGAAAGTTAAATTAACGGAATTAAATAGTGGTTTTACAGGTTATGGAAGGGTTTCACGCTTTTCTCAAAAAACAAGAAGTAAAATGATTATAGCAGGTGTGCTTGTTGCAGTTTTTGTTTTTGTGTATTTGTTGTCATCTGTAGGAATAATTCCATTTGATGCTTTGAGTTCCCGCTTTTCTGCTTTTGTCCGCCGGGACTCAGATAATTTCCCTGTAGTAATTAATACTGATTCAACAATTAACACATCTATTATTGGTGACAATATTCTCATTTTAACAACTGAAAACTTTTCTGTATATTCTCAAAGCGGTAAGCTTATTTATTCTCAACCTCATAGCTTTGCTTCTCCCGCTGTGTCAATTAATGGTGATAAAGGCGTAGTGTTTGACAGAGGTTATAAAAGCTATATGCTTATTAATGAAAAAAAAGTTATACATACAGGGGAAGCCTCAAATCCTATAATTTGTGCTGAGTATGGTGACAGCGGAAATTATGCCTTTGGTACTCTTGGTGAGGATTCAACAAGTAAACTGACAGTTTTCTCCGCAACTAATAAAGTTAAATTTCAATGGAACTGTGCTTATGAGCATATTGTTTCCATAGCATTGTCCCCAAATGGTAAGTTTGCAGGTGTTGCAGTTTTAGGTGCGCAGGATGGTGAAATTTTCACTAATGTTAAATATTTTGGTTTTGATTATCAGGAGCCTGTTAATTCACAAACTATTCCGGGTGTTGCCGCATTCGATTTGGAGTTTTCCTCAGTTAATGTTTTGACATTGTTTTCAAATACAGGTGTCTTTAAGATAACAAAAAAATCTGAACAATATGAAACGATAACTGAGTATTATTCGTCAGAATTCAATTCATTTGCAAGTGCAGATAACGGTAAATATGTTGTTGCTTTAGCAAAATATGGTAGTGCAAATGATTTTGCAGTATCGGTTTATAATCAGAACGGTAAAGAAAAAGCAAATATTTCGATTGATTGTGCAATCAAAAGCGTTACAATGAGCGATAAATATATTTTTGCTCTTGCCGAAAACACTATAATGGTTTATAATTTAAACGGAAGAGAAATCAGTCGTATTGATTTAAAGGGCGAAGCCAGAAGTATTTTGACTACTGATAAATATATATTTATAATTTCTCTTGATAAAATTTCTCGCTGTTTTTCCTATGGTAATTCTACCATCGGATTAAGTGATTGATATAAGGAGGCTGTTTTATGGCATACATAGTTGATATTTTAATTGTTGCATTATTTGTTATTATAGTTGCAATGGCGTACAAAAAGGGTTTTCTTTCTACAGTTATTGATACATTTTCTCTTGGCATTTCAGCGGTTGTATCATATATGTTTTTTGAACCTGTTGCAGAGGGCGCATATAATCTTTTTGTCCGTGATTTAGTCGAAACCCGATTCACAAGAGTTTTAGATGATGTTTCTTCAACATTAAGCATTGCAGATAAAGTAAGTGCTATGATAGAAGGTCTTCCATCCAGTGCAGTAAAACTTGCAGAGGTTATGGGTGTTAATTTCAATAGCTTAACTCTTTCAATGTCTTCAGGAGCGAATCTTTCTGATGATGCTTTAATTAAACTTGCTGTAGATAAAATCGGTCACCCTATTATGATAAATGTTACAGAGGTTGTTACATTTATTGCAATGTTTATCATTATAACAATTGCTTTAAAATTCCTTGTTAGTATTTTTAAGAAAGTAAACGATATTCCGCTTTTAGGTAAATTAAATGCAGGTCTTGGCGGTGTGATAGGTGTTGTAAAAGCTGCAGCTATTGTTTTTGTTGCTTGTACTGCTTTTTACTTTATTGCGGGTATGTCAGGTGCAGGTCCTGTTATTGAGGCAATTAATAATTCAAAAATCTATGCGGTGATTATTGAAAATAATCCCATAGTTAATCTTATTGGATAAGAGTTTTATAGGAGTATTAAAATGAAAGATTTATTTAAAGGTTGCTGGACAATTCCAAATTTACTCAGTGTTATAAGAATTCTACTTATACCGGTTTTTGCTGTTTTGTTTTATAGGGAAGAATACGGTTGGGCAATATTAACTCTTGTTCTTTCAGGTCTTTCTGACTTTTTTGACGGAAAAATTGCTCGTAAATTCAATCAAATCAGCGCATTAGGAAAAATGCTTGATCCTGTTGCAGATAAATTAACTCAGGTAACGCTTGCTGTGCTTTTATTCGTTTCCTTTAATAAAGCACAAGACCAAACATTAAAAGCTTTCAGCTGGGTTTTCCTCGTATTCATTGTTAAAGAAATTGTTATGGTTCTTGGCGGTGCGGTTATGCTTGCTTGCGGTATTCGTCCCGGTGCGGCTGAAATCTACGGCAAGGTTGCAACATTTGCTTTTTATGCAATAATGATTTTGGTTATTGCTTTTGGTCCCGAGGTTGGCGTTTTCAGAACAGTATTTACTCTTCCGAATGTTCTTATGATGATACTTGTTATTATTTCGGCAATACTAACTCTTGTAGCTTTTGCAAGCTATATTCCCGGAACATTCCGTCAGTTTAAGGAACGTTTTTCCAAAAAATAATTTTTAAATCAAACACTAATTATACTATTCCCAGGAGAATTAAATGAATAATAAAATGATATGCAGTAAATGCAAAAAACGTCCTGCAGTTATTTTTGTTTCCCGTGTTGACGGTGACAAAACAACTCAGGAGGGTTATTGCATAAAATGTGCAACCGAGCTTAATATCGGTCCGATAAAACAGATGATGCAGAGTATGGGCATCACAGAAGATGATATTGAAGCAGTCAGCGAGCAGTTTGGCGATATGATGGAAAATATGGATGATTTCCAGCTTGGTGGCGCAGGAACTATGCCTTTTATGCAGAATTTTCTCAACAATAATCCAATGGAAAATAATGCTTCACCTCAAGAAGAACAGGTTGAAGAAGAGGAAGAAGAAAAGGAAGATAAAAAAGGCAAGAAGAAAAAGAATAAACATAAAACTAAAAGAAAATTCTTGAATTCATATTGCACCGACCTTACCGCAAGGGCAAGAGACGGCAAGATAGACAGAATTATCGGCAGAGAAACAGAAATTTACAGAGTTACTCAGATTCTTTGCAGAAGAACAAAAAACAATCCTTGTTTAATTGGTGAACCAGGTGTTGGTAAAACCGCAATTGCAGAGGGTCTTGCCCTTAAAATTGCTGCAGGTGATGTTCCTGCAAGAATCGCAGATAAGGAAATTCATCTTCTTGATCTTACATCTCTTGTCGCAGGCACACAATTCCGCGGTCAGTTTGAAAGCAGAATTAAAGGTCTTGTTGATGAGGTTAAAGAAGAGGGCAATATAATCCTTTTTATTGACGAGGTTCATAACCTTGTAGGTACAGGTGATGCAGAGGGTTCAATGAATGCTGCAAATATTCTTAAGCCTGCTCTTTCAAGAGGTCAGATTCAGGTAATCGGTGCAACAACCTTTAATGAATACAGAAAGCATATTGAAAAGGATGCAGCTCTTGAAAGACGTTTTCAGCCTGTTAAGGTTGAAGAACCATCAGTTGAAGAATGCTTTAAAATGCTTGTGGGAATCAAAGAGTATTACGAAGATTTCCATAAAGTTAAAATTTCCGATGCACTTGTATATAGAGCAGTTCACCTTTCTGAAAGATATATTAACGACAGATTTTTACCCGACAAGGCAATTGACCTTCTTGATGAGGCTTGCACTTGCGCAAATCTTCGTAATGTTGCCATAAGCGATTATCAGAAGCTTATGACTAAAATTGAAGATTTGAATGAGCGTCAGGAAGAGCTCCTTGATGTAACTGCCGAAGAGGGCCCTGATTACGAAGCTATTTCAAATCTTAAAGCGGAGAAAATTGCCCTTGAAAAAGAGGCGGCTCAGGTTAAAATCAAAGCCGATGATAACGATGTTACTGAAGAGGATATTGCAAGGGTAATTAATCTTTGGACAGGTATTCCAACATCAAAAATCATTGAAAATGATATGAGAAAGCTTTCGGGCCTTGAAAGCAAACTTAAACAGAGAATTATCGGTCAGGATGAAGCAATTGAGGTTCTTGCGGCTGCTATAAGAAGAAGCAGGGTTCAGATTTCTGCTGTAAGAAAGCCTGCATCATTTATCTTTGTTGGTCCAACAGGTGTAGGTAAAACCGAGCTTGTAAAACAACTTGCAAACGAGCTTTTCGAAACTCCTGAGACACTTATTCGTCTTGATATGTCCGAGTTTATGGAGAAACATAGTGTATCTCGTCTTATCGGTTCGCCTCCCGGTTATGTTGGCTATGATGAGGCAGGTCAGCTTACAGAAAAAGTAAGAAGAAAACCCTATTCGGTTGTTCTTTTCGATGAAATTGAAAAAGCTCATCCCGATGTTCTCAATATTCTTCTTCAGATTCTTGATGAAGGAAAAACCAACGATGCTCAAGGCAGAACAGTAAGCTTTGAAAATACAGTTATTATTATGACATCTAATGCAGGTAGTCATATCAGTGAAAATGCCCTCGGCTTTAATCGTGATAAGAACCAGGCATCTAAGGATAAAACTATGAAAGCCTTGAAAGAATTCCTGAGACCTGAATTTTTGGGCAGAGTTGATGAAATTGTTACTTTCAATACTCTCGGAAAAGCAGAGCTTGTTAAGATTGCAGAGGTTCTTTTAGGCGAACTTAAATTACCTCTTAAAGATAAAGGCATTGACCTTGTTGTAGGCGAGGGTGTATATGAAATTATTGCTGATATGTCCGAAGATGGTGGAAGAGGTGCTCGTGATATAAGAAGAACAATAAGAAAAGAAGTTGAAGACAAAATCGCTAATATTCTTATTGATAATGCGGGTTCACTTGTAAATGAAATTACAGTTAACGCAATTGACGGAAATATTTCAGTTGATTTCAAATCATAAAATATAAATAAAATACCGACAGAGCGATTCCCTTGTTCTGTCGGTTTTTTAGAATATAGGTTTATTATGAACAAAGTTGTAGTGGGTATAATTGCCCATGTTGATGCAGGTAAAACAACCCTCGCAGAAACATTACTTTATAAATCGGGAAAAATAAGAAAATTAGGTCGTGTCGATAATGGCGATACGGCTTTAGATACCCATACCCTTGAACGCGAAAGAGGTATAACAATTTTCGCAGGTCAGTCGGTATTTAATATAGGTGATTTGGAAATAAATCTTCTTGATACACCCGGCCACGTGGATTTTTCTGCAGAAACAGAAAGAATGCTTAAAATTTTAGATTATGCAATTCTTGTTATAAGCGGAACAGATGGTGTTCAGGCTCACACAAGAACCTTGTGGAAGCTTCTTTGTGCCTATAATATTCCAACATTTGTTTTTGTTACTAAAATGGATTATGCAAGGTTATCCAAGGAAGAGCTTATTGCAGATTTAAAAGGGCTTTGCTCTGATAGTTGTATTGATTTTTCTGACGATAAATCCGATGAATTCTTCGAAAATATTTCAATGTGTGATGAAGATGCATTAGAAACATATTTAGAAAGCGGATTTATAGAAACAGATAAAATTAAAGAGTTGATAATTACCAGACGATGCACTCCCTGTTATTTTGGTTCAGGATTAAAAGGTGATGGTGTTGATGAATTTGTCAATGGTATGGAAAAATATATTTCCATTAATAATTATCCTGATGAATTCGGTGCAAAGGTTTATAAAATAACTCACGACAATAAAGGTGAAAGAATTACTCATATAAAAGTAACCGGAGGTTCCTTAAAGGTTAAAGATATTATATCAGTTAACGATAAAAACGAAAAAGTAAATAATATAAGAGTTTATTCCGGTGAAAAATTCATAACCGTTGATGAAGCTACTAATGGTGGTATATACGCCGTTACGGGTTTGAATTCGGTTAATACAGGTGATGGCTTAGGCTTTGAAAAATCCTTTGGAAGAGCCTTTTTAGA
Organism: Acutalibacteraceae bacterium; assembly: GCA_045606545.1. GTDB lineage: Bacteria > Bacillota > Clostridia > Oscillospirales > Acutalibacteraceae > DTU089. The sequence goes on from JAZUSD010000038.1 coordinate 42,888, forward strand.
GCCTGTTATGAACTATAGAATTGTTCTTCCGAAGGACTGCGACCCTAAAACATTCTTCCCAAAGCTTAAGGAACTTGAAGCAGAAGATCCACAGCTACATATAACCTGGAATACGTATTTACAAGAGATTTATGTTTCATTGATGGGTGATGTGCAAACAGAAATTCTTAAAAGTATTATTTCAACACGATTTAACGTCGATGTTGAAATTGATAGCGGTAAAGTTCTTTATAAAGAAACAATTGAAAACAAGGTTGAAGGTGTCGGTCACTATGAACCTTTAAGGCATTATGCAGAGGTTCACTTGATTTTAGAACCCTTGCCAAGAGGAAGCGGGATTCAATTCTGTTCAAAATGCAGTGAAGACTCATTAAGCCGAAATTGGCAGAATTTGATTATGGGACATTTGTCCGAAAAAGAGCATTTAGGTGTGCTTACGGGTTCGCCCGTAACAGATGTTAAAATCACTCTTGCCGCAGGCAGAGCTCATTTAAAGCATACGGAGGGCGGGGATTTCAGACAATCAACCTATAGAGCAGTAAGGCAAGGTCTTATGCAGGCAAAATCAGTTCTTTTAGAGCCTTATTACAGCTTTCGCCTTGAAGTTCCTTCCGAGCAAATAGGAAGGGCTATCAATGATATAAGAATGAAGCACGGTACAATTGACTCGCCCGAAGAAATAAACGGAACAAGCGTTTTAACGGGTAAAGCCCCTGTTACAATTTTAAATGGCTATTCTTCCGAGGTTGCTGCTTATACAAGCGGTAAAGGTCGTTTGTTCCTTGAGGTGTGCGGTTATGATGTTTGTCATAATGCATTAGAAATAATTGAAGGTTTAAATTATTCTCCCGAAAGCGATTTGGAGAATACGCCTGATTCGGTTTTCTGTGCCCATGGTACAGGGTTCAATGTGAAATGGGATAAGGTTTTCGAATATATGCATATTGATTCATGCCTCGAACAAGAAAAAACACCTTATGAGGTGAACCTTAATAAAAGAAATTTCCATATTGACGATAAAGAGCTTGAGTATATAATGAACCGTGAATTTGGTGAAGATAAGCACCCATTTTACAGATATAGTCATAAAAAAACTCCGGTAAAGCCTGTAAATACGGAGTATAACCCGGAAATCCGCAAGAAATATGTTATTGTAGATGGCTATAATGTGATTTTTGCTTGGGATGAGCTGAAAGAAATTGCAAACGATAACTTGGGTGCGGCTCGCGACAAGCTTTTAGATATTCTTTGTAATTATTCTGCCTTCACAAAGTGCGAAACAATTGTTGTTTTTGATGCTTATAAGGTTTCAGGCAACAATGGTCAAAGATTTAATTATAACAATATTCATGTGGTTTATACGAAAGAACGTGAGTTGGGAGATAATTACATTGAAAAGCTTATAAGCGACATTGGAAAAAATGATAATGTCCGCGTTGTAACATCAGATAACCTTATTCAACTTTCTGCGGTGCGGTTTGGTGTTCTTCGTGTATCAGCTCAGGATTTTAAAAGAGAAATTGATGCAGTTGAAAAAAATATCGATGATTTACTTTTTAAAATTAATAAGCCAAGACCTCAAAAGGTTGGGGAATTAGTTGAGTTTTTATTAGAAAACTGACGGAAGTAAGGTGAAATAATTGAAATGTCCTAATTGTAATAAAGATATAGGTAGATTTGAGCTTGCACCAAATTGTAAGCATTGCGGTGTAAACATTTTCTATGCCCAGCAAGAAGCGCTTCTTACAGAAGATGCTAAAAGGTGCGAGTTAGAATATGCAACCTTTCATATTTTAATTGCGAAGCTGAAAAATGCTTTTATTGGCGGTAAAATTCAGATAATGAGAATTGTTGCGATGGTTTTAGCCATTGGTGCAATTTTTGTACCTTTTTCAACTGTTGAAGCAGATTTTAATATGTTTTCTGCAAAATTCAGTTTTGGAGCTTGGGGTATTTATCAGGCTTTTACCGACGGAACATTAAATGCTCTCTTGGATTTGAGAGCTTATACCCCCAAAATCACCATTTCACTTATTGTATTGTTAGGATTAATTGTTATGATTTTCCTTAGCGGTCTTGGTGTTTTTATTTCTCTCCTGTTTTCCTTTATCAATATACAGAAAACGTCTAAAATTATGCAGATTTTTTCGGTCATTGGCATGGTTTTATCAGTCGTTTCGTTTGTATTTTGTTTTTCTTTACCCCAAACTGTTTCTTATATACCTTTTATTAGTGTGAAATTTGGCATAGGTTCAATCGCGTGCTTTGTGGTTTTGTTGTTTATATTTATATTAAATAAACTTATTGTAACTAAAAACATTCAACCCGATATTAAAGAAATTGATTTGCAGAGAGTAGAAATCAGAAAACAGATTAAGAATGGTGAATTAACTTATGCTGATTTACCTTTACCTGTTCTAGAATCTGAGGAAGAAAAAGAAAAGCGAATTCTTGAAAAAAAGGAAAATGAAAAGCTTGTCCAATCTGCAAAAGGGGAGGGCAAATAGTATGAATAACAAGATAAAACAATTTATTGCATTTGGTGTTTGTTCAGTTGTTGCTCTTGCTCTTTGTTTGGTAGTTCTTGTTGTAACAGTTAATAATTTGGATAGTGATTCAAGTGCGGTAGTAAATAAGACTATAATAAATAGAACTGAGCTTAATTCTTCAAAAGAAACATTGGTGGAGTATATTAATAAAATTGTTTTGAGAACAGATGATAGATTTGTTAAAACAAAAAACTACACAGATGTTTCCGTGAATGATATATCAGTTTTAAATGATGCTGAAAATGAAGATAATGATGAAGCCTTACTTAATTTTGTTAAAGACAGAATGCACTCAACAATTGATAGCTACTACGCAGAAGATTTTGAAGGTTGTTTTGAAAAGAGTAATAGCAAAAAGCCGGCTTTTATTCTTGATAAAAATGCTTTGAAAAACGCGGAGTTTTCAATTGGTCAGGTGGATGAAAACGGAGAAAGCGTTTTTGATGATGATGGTAATCCTGTTGATAGTGAATATTATTTTTTAACATATTGTGTTGATATTGATAACAAATCATATTACAAGAAACTCTCTGAAATATTTTCTGTTGAGAACGATTTAAATGCAAAAAAGCAATTTATTAATGATATTAAAGATAATTGTAAAATAGAGAACTTTGATGCGAAACCCGATAGCTTTATTATAAAAGCAAGGGTCAGCCGTGAGAATGATGAAATTCAATATATAAATGTAATAAGAACGTATAATATTAAATTCAAAGCAACATTTATAAACGATGCAGAGTTTTTCGGTGAAAAAGATGTTTCATTTATTTATACTGTCACAGATACTTATGAATATTCTTATGCAGGTATTGCTTTTGTTGAGGATGAAGTTACCGTTAATATAAACGAAGAGCAGATACTTAATGTTAATGCAATAATTGACAACGATAGCGATTATACTGTTGAATTTTTATCGTCTGATGAAAATGTTGCAATAGTCGATGAAATGGGATATGTTAAGGGCTTGAAGAAATGCGATGTGCCCGCAACAATCACAGTTAAACTCAGTTACCTCGGAGAAATATTTACAGATACTTGCATTGTAAATGTTTCTGAAGATTAAGGAGGTGGTTTTATGAGTGGCAAAGAGAAAATTAATATAATTGACACCGCAGAAAATGAAAACGTAAGGTATTATGAAGGTTTTAATTATGTAGGTGTCCGTGAAACCGTAGCATATCTTTTAAATGACTGGTCAAACTCTTTTAATATTAACTCCTTTACTGAAAGATATATATGGGATGTTGTTAATATTGATTTCGGAGTAAGCGCGGTAATGAATCTTGTTACTGCAGCATGGGACATAGTAAACGATACCTTTATTTCAGTTATTGTAGATGGAACAAGAACCCGAATAGGTAAATTCAGACCATATCTGGTTGGTATGCAGTTGCCATTAACGATTATCAGTATATTTACCTGGTTGCTTCCTTTGTTCTTTCCGAATACTGCAGGAACACATTTACCTAAACTGATTTATTATTACTTATTTGCAGTTATAAATGAGACTGCAGGAACATTTACGAATGTTGCAAAAAGTGGCTATATGTCAACAATAACACCAAACCCAAATGAACGAATACGTCTGATTACTCTTGCAGAGCTTTTAACAGGATATATGGGCGAGGATTTGCCCCGTTATATAATGGGGGTGCTGATAGACCTTGTTAATAATAAAGTTGTTAAATGGAAGCTAAGCTCCGTGTTTATGATAATGGGTGGGGGAACCGCACTGATATCTTCTCTTTGTACATTCTGGTTTTTCCTGCAATCTAAAGAGAGAGTACCACAATCTATTGAGAAACCAAGCGTTAAGCAGGGAATGAAAGCAATTGTTTCGAATTATCCTGTTTTGCTTATGTGTTTGTCGGAATTCTTAGGCAACTTCTCAATCAGTAAAAGTGAAACAAACTACTTCATAGATGTTTTAGGTAGTTATTCACTTATTACATTATTGAATATACCATCCTCAATGAATGGCAGTATCAGCTATGCTTTTGTCGGTCCTTTAAGAAAACGTTTTTCATCAAAATCTTTGTGGATTTTCAATGATATTTATAATAGTGCAATTACAACTGCAGTTTTCCTCTTTGGTATGACAAAGAAGAAGACAATGTTTAAAAAGACAGTTCCGATGTGTATTGCATTTGGGTTGAAAGAGTGGTTTATTAAATGGTCTTGGGGTATTTCTAAGGTTATTAATGCAGACCTCTGGAACGAAGCAATGGATTATTGTGAATGGAAAAACGGTTATCGAATGGAAGCAACAACAGGTGTTGCAAAGGGCTTGATTTTGAAAATCCAAAGTGCTCTTTTAGGCTCTGTTACAAGTCTTATTATGAAACGTATAGGTTATGTTCAAGGTCTTGAAATAGGCACGCAGAACGATAAAACGAAATTCTGGGAATTCGCTCTTTGTACCATAGTTCCTACAGTAACAGGTATATTAAGAATAGTTCCTAAATTCCTTTGGCCTATATCAAAGCAAAAACGAGAATGGATGTATTCTGAACTTGCAGAAAAAAGGCAACAAAGTGTTATGGAATATTCTCATGATTTTAACAGATAATTATATCTCCCTGTCGGTTGTAAAACCGGCAGGGAGATTTATTATGCAGATTAATTAAATTTAAACTCTAACGATTTCAGAACTAAGTTCACTAAGACCATCCATGAGGGCGGAAGCAACGTTTTTACCAAGAGAGATAAGCTCGTGGTAATGATTTACAGGATCACCCATAGTGAAGTCGTTATCAGGAACAACATAACCGATAGCATCGTTCATAAGACCAAAGCATTTAACATCATCACCAAAGATTGCACAAGCTGGTTTTGAAGTAAATGAGGATGCTGTGATGGAAGAGCTTGCTGACAAGGATTTACCATTGGGAGCGATAAGGTCCTGGCAAATTTCACCGGGCAGGAATACAGTTTTAAACTGATTACCCATTTCCATGTAACCAACTTCGGTAATTGTTGCGTAAGTACCATTTGCTTTAAATGTATCGAAAATACCATCTTCAGGAATTGTTGCGTAAGAACCATCTTCTTTTACTATAACAACGTAGTTAGCAAGGTTGAGTTTACCAACAGCCTCAATAAGGTTACTTGAAATCGGAATTTCAACCTGTTTGATAAGAATGTTGAGGAAGGGTTCAACAACTTCTTCATCAGGAATATCGTTGTTGCCTTCTTCGTCTTTGTTCCAGTTTTCATACCAGATTGAATAATGTTCACTGTCACCATATTCTGCGATTTCTTCTGCACAGTTGAGCATAGGATCTGCTTCAACTTCTTCTTTTGTCATGGTAAGTGCAAGAGCCATTCTTGCAAGTTCAAAGCCGTATCTCTGAGATTCTTCAACTCTCTGTTCTGTGGGAACGCCGTCGCCTGTTACACTTCTTGACATATAAATACCGGCAATAGCACCCTGGAAGAACATGAAGTTGTAACCTGCATCTTCAAGGAATTTTCCACAGTAGAAAATGTAGTCACCACTGATTTCACGACCTGAGTTAGACTCTGTGGGAAGACCTGCAACATCGGGGTGAGCTGCGATGTTGAGCATCATTGTTGGAGTTTCACCGCTATCTGGAGTAAAGATGAAGCGTGAAATATCAGTCATTGCAATTTCAGTTAAACCTGTTTCGGGGTTAATAACACCGGAAGAAGGACGGTTTTTGTTGTTGAAATATTCCTGACCAAGGTCTTTTTCTGTGTAGGTAAGTACACCGGGCTGTAAATCATTATAAGCGTCAATAAGTGCATCGGCAACCTTATCCTTAAGGAAAGCCATATAAGCAGGGTTAGTACCCTGAATAAGCTCTTTTTCAGCATCTGTGCCGCTAACTATACCATTGTGAGCAAGTTTGTAAAGAAGTTTAGTCCAAAGACCTTCTGTATCAATACAACTGTGTGTATGTGTAGAGGAAATATTAATTGCAACGATGTCATCGATATCGTTTGCTTCTGCATAAGTTTTTACGATTGCACGAATATCCTTAATATCAGCGTTTGTAATACCGATACAGTCGATTGTTGCAAATAATGCTGTGCCGTTTTCTGTGCCATCGTTGATAGCAACACAACGAGCTTTCATGTCATCTTTACCGATACCGGGAATTTCTGCAATACCTTCAACAACATTAGAGAATCCGTTTTCAATAGCAATGTAACCACCGATATAGTATGTACCGTTGCTGTAATCGTTGGGGATGAGGCTAGTGTTTGCGTAGCCGAGATTCCATCTTGCATTTGGTTTTGCAGAAGTTTGGAATTCGTATTTACCATCTTTGTTTTTTTCTGCTGTACCGTCGTAGAAGTTCAGGGCAGCTTTTGCTTCAGCATCTTCCTGCGGAACAAATCCAGGTCCGTCTTTGAAAAGACCGGAAAATATTTTAAGAACAAAATTTAAAAGTGATTCAATAACATCAGCGAAAATGACACCTAGAGGATCATCGGTGCCCTCACCGCTAATTAGACCACCTAAAACCGGATAAGCGCTTGTAGCACTAGCTGTTACTGCGCCGAAGGATGCAAAAGCAAGGGTCAGCGAAAGAATAACAGCAATGATTTTTGTTAATCTGCTTTTTTTCATGGTTTTAATCTCCTTTTATATTGCCCATTTTTTGACAATAATATTTGTTTTTATATTTTATAATATAATTATTATTTTTTCAACTATCAATATCGCTAAATTCTATATGAATAATTTATCGTTTTTAACAAATTTTTCTTTTTAATGATTTTATAACAATAATATAGTGTATTTTATATTGACTTTTGCCTTTGTTTTGTGTAAAATGATTAAGAATTAATAGGTATCAAGGGGGATACTCGGATGAAAAATTTAGAAAATAATGGCAGACTTAAAAAAGTTATTGCCTTGTTGCTTGTTACCACTATGGTTGTAGGTATTCTTTCAAGCGCAGCTGTTAAGCTTGTTGCTTCAACCTACTATATGCAAACAAAGCGCAAATTAAAAACCAATATTCCTGTTGTTGACCAGATTATTGATAATGTTGTTAATGATGGCAATATCGCAGGTCCTCAGACAACTGCTCCAACTGTAACTGCTCCGGCTACTACAGAAGCTCCAACAACTCAGCCTTCAACAGAAGCTCCCACAACAACCGAGCCTGAAAGTGAAGAAATAACATCTGGTACTGATACTACTGCAACAACAGCACCTGCAGGTGACAGTGGTTCCGGCGGTGGTGATATCTTAGGCACAATTACCGGTCTTCTTGGCGGAATTGATATCGGTGGGCTCTTAGGCGGTCTTGGTGATATCGGTGGTTTACTTGGTGACCTTGATTTAGGTGGCTTGTTAGGTGGCGGTTCAGGTGATGAAACAACCGAAACAACAGAATCCACAACTGAATCTAAAGAATCTATCAAGCAGAAAAAAGATGTTCTTTCAAAGTATAACGCTGTTGTATCCTATGCAAAGAGTATCGGCAAACCTGCGTTCACTAAGGTTACATACAGAACACTCGATAAAAAATGCGATGCTATTCTTATGTGCAATCTTCAGTCTGCTAACCCCGAGTACTTTGTTTCTAAAGAAAATGCAGAAGCAAGCCCCATTGTTGTTCCTGCAAACGAAGCTACATCCGAACTCCTTATAAATAACGAGAATTATGCAAGTATGCTTGCAACAGCTGATGCTGCAGATGCAATTGAATCTGCAACGATTGTTGATCTTGAAGATGGTTCAAAGAAAATTACAATCACATTACGTGAAGAAGCAGACCCTGCAGTAACTGCTCCTGATGCTAAAAAGGCTGCAAGCTTTACAAGCGCAATGTTCCCTGTAATTACAGGCGAAGAGTTTGGTAACATGGTGAGTAATGGTCTTAGCGTTACATCTCTTACTTCATCGAATGTAACATATAAAGATTGTACTGTTGAACTCATTTATAATCCCGATACAGGAAGAATTGTATCAATCAAACAGACAACAAACTATGTTGGTTCTGTTGAAGGTCAGCTCCTTATTGCTCCTATCAGCTCTAAAGGTACTGTAACTGAAATTTCTGAATACAGAGATTTTGATTACGGCATTATTTAATAGATTAAATATTTTTCAGGAAGAACAGGTTTCACAACTTGTTCTTCCTTTTTTACTTGATAATTGTATATTGATGTGCTATAATTTCATATTGATAAATTATAACCGAGGAGAGAGTTATGACAAGACGAGAAGCGAGAGAACAGGCATTTATAGTGCTGTTTGAAAAGATTTTTGATAATGAAGCAACTATTACTGAAATTATTGCAACAGCAAAGGAAGCGGAGCTCATTAAGATTAATAATTTTGCTGAAAATATACTTAATTCAGTTGAAGAACATTTTTCTGAAATTGATGAAATAATTGAAGTAAACTCACAGGATTGGACTCTTGCAAGATTACCTAAAGTTTCACTTGCAATATTGCGCCTTGCAGTTGCTGAGATAAAATATATTGATGATGTGCCAAATGGTGTTGCAGTTAATGAAGCGGTTGAGCTTGCAAAAAAATACGGAACAAATGAAGATGCATCATTTATAAACGGAATCCTCGGAACAATTGCAAAAGCATAATATGAGTGGTTTTTTAGGGTTTGATACCAGTAACTATACAACTTCAGTTGCCATATATAACAACGATGATGTTATTCAGCGCAAGCGACTTTTACCTGTTAAAGAGGGCGAACGAGGCATTCGCCAGAGTGATGCAGTTTTCCACCATACAAAAGCCTATTCAGAGCTTTTAGAAGGTGTATTGGCTTCGTTTTTGGGTGAAATAAAAGCTGTTGGAGCCTCTGTTACTCCAACAACTCAGGAAGGGTCTTATATGCCTTGCTTTTTAGTCGGAGAAAATGCCGGAAAGACTGTTGCAAGTGTACTAAATGTGCCATTTTACAGCTTTTCTCATCAGCAAGGGCATATTGCCGCAGCGATATATTCAGCAAAAAGAACGGATTTATTAGAAAAAAGGTTTTTAGCCTTTCATATTTCGGGTGGTACAACGGATTTGGTGCTTTGTGAACCTGATAGTGAGAAAATTATTAATGTAACGCCAATTTCAAGCTCAAGTGATTTAAAAGCAGGTCAAGCTGTTGACAGAATCGGTGTTAAAATGGGAATACCTTTTCCTGCAGGTGCAGGTCTTGAAAAGTTAGCTCAAAAATCAGAAAAAGCATACAAAAATAAAATTAAACTGAATGAAGGCTTTTGCTCACTTTCAGGTTTGGAGAATAAATGCTTAAAGATGCTTGAAAATGGCGAAACACAAGAAGATACTGCGAGATTTTTGTTATGTTATATAGCAGATACAATTTCAGCTATGACCGAATATGCCATCGGTAAATTTGGTGACTTGCCCATTATTTTTGCAGGAGGGGTAATGTCAGATAAAATTATTAAGGATATAATCACTTCTCGCTTTGATGCTTCTTTTGCTGAACCCGAATTTTCTTGTGATAATGCGGCAGGAATAGCATTTTTAACATCTTTAAAATAGGAGATAATTTATGATTACACCCTCACCAACTGTTTATAGTGTTTCGCAATTGAATAGTTATGTTAAGGGTGTTCTTGATAGAGATGAAAACCTTTCACATATATTTGTAACAGGCGAAATTTCGAACTATAAAGCTCATTACAGCGGTCATTTATATATGACAATCAAGGATGAAAACGCTTCAATAAAAGCGGTTATGTTTGCAGGTAACGCTTCTAAATTGCGTTTTAATCCCGAAAACGGAATGAAAATTCTTGCTTTCGGAACTGTTTCTCTTTTTCCTCGTGATGGTTCATTTCAGCTTTATATAAATTCCATGCAACCCGATGGGGTCGGAGCACTAAACATTGCCTTCGAACAATTAAAAAAGAAGCTTGAAGCAGAAGGTTTATTCAGGCAAGAGTATAAAAAGCCTTTGCCGAAATTTCCTGAAAGAATCGGAGTTGTGACCTCCGGGACAGGTGCGGCAGTTCAAGATATTTTCAATGTTCTTAAGCGTAGATATCCTGTTGCAGATGTAGTTTTACGACCTTGTCAGGTGCAAGGTGATGGTGCAGCAGAGGATATTTCCGAAGCTATCGATGAATTTAATAAGTTGAAAGGCGCAGATGTGCTTATAGTTGGGCGCGGTGGCGGTTCGATTGAGGATTTATGGGCTTTTAATGAAGAAATAGTTGCAAGAGCAGTTTTTGCTTCCGAAATACCCATTATTTCTGCTGTAGGTCATGAAACTGATTACACAATATGTGATTTTGTTGCAGATTTAAGAGCACCAACGCCATCTGCGGCGGCTGAGTGTGCTGTACCCGATATTTTTGAACTGAAATCAAACCTTGTTTCTTTAAATCAACATATTTTTTCACTTGTAAGAAACAGAGTAAATGTTGAAAGAACAAAAATCAGTTCCCTTGAAAAAACGCTTTCTTTGCGTGACCCTGTTACTAATATAAATGAGCAAAGAAAAGAATTGGTTTATCTTACTGAAAAACTAACAACTTTAACAAATGCGGTACTAGACAACAATAAATCAAAGGTTTCAGCTTTGGCAGGAAAGCTTGATGCTTTAAGTCCTTTGAACGTTATTTCAAGAGGTTATGCGCTTGTTGAAAAAAATGATAAACCTGTTACTATGGTAAAAGATTTACAAAAGGACGATGTTATTTCTATTAAACTTTCAGATGGGCAAGTTAAAGCCAGGGTGGAATAATTATGGAACAGAATTATGAAAATTCATTAAAAAGATTAGAAGAGATTGTTGCGGTTTTAGAAGAAGGTGGGCAATCTTTGGAAAAAACACTGGAGCTTTTCAGCGAAGGAACAGCGCTTCTTAATTCTTGTGCAAAATACCTTGATAATGCTGAACAAAAAATAGTTACACTTATGAATGGTGATAAAAATGCAGAATAAAATTGAAGCTTTTGGTAAGCTCTTTGAAGAAAATCTTTACGAATATTTCAAAGAGTATCTGCCTGAATATAAATTAGTTTTTGAGTCTATGGAATATAGCGTGAAAAATGGTGGCAAGAGAGTCAGACCTCTTCTTACATTACTTTTCTGCGATGCTTGTGGTGGGGATGTTAATTCCGCCTTGCCTTTTGCTCAGGCAGTTGAGTTTATTCACACTTATTCCTTGATTCACGATGATTTACCATGTATGGATAATGACGACTATCGTCGCGGTAAGCCATCAAATCATAAGGTTTATGGTGAAGCATTTGCACTTTTAGCAGGTGACGGTCTTCTTACTGCAGCATTTGAAAGAATTTCACAAGGTTGCCTTGATGGTCTTTATGATAGCGAAACAGCTATAAGTGGTGTTTCTGCACTTTCTTCTCTTGCAGGTAGCAGGGGAATGATTGGAGGTCAGGTTGTTGATTTACTTAATGAGAACAATCCTGATGCAGATTTTGAAACCTTGCGATTAATGGACTCCTTAAAAACAGGTGCGTTAATTGAAGCGGCTTGTGTTTTAGGTTGCATTGCTGCAGGTGCAGATGAAACGAAATTTGATTCTGCAAGGCTCTTTGCACAGAGCATCGGACTGGCTTTTCAGATTAAGGACGACATTCTTGATGTTACAAGCTCCTTAGAAAAACTTGGTAAGTTAACGGGGAGCGACAGTCAGAATGGCAAGTCAACCTATGTAACCCTTATGGGTGTTGAAAAGTGTCAGGCTCTTGTTGAGGAGCTTACAGAAAATGCTATGAATTCACTTAATGAATTTGAAAATAACGAAGCGCTCAAAGTTTATGCGGAATTTTTAGCGCACAGAGAGAATTGATTTAATGGAACATAAATTGCTTTCAAAAATTAAATCACCTGCCGATTTAAAAAAATTGGATGAAAAGCAACTTCCTTTGCTTGCAGAGGAGGTCAGAGATACTATTGTTTCAACTGTTTCCCATAATGGTGGTCACCTTGCATCGAATTTAGGTGCTGTTGAACTTACAATTGCTCTTCATAAGGAGTTTAATTCACCAAACGATAAAATAATTTGGGATGTAGGTCATCAGGTTTATACTCACAAGCTTTTCACAGGAAGATACGAAGATTTTTCTACTCTTCGTCAGGCCGGTGGAATTTCAGGTTTTTCAAGACCTGATGAAAGTGAACATGACATTGTTTTCAGCGGTCACAGCAGTGTGTCTGTCTCGACTGCATTGGGTATTGCTTCTGCTAATAAAATCAATGGCAAAAAAGATTATGCTATAGCGGTTCTTGGTGATGGAGCTCTTACAGGTGGACTTATTTATGAAGCTCTTAACAATGCGGGACATATGCAGGATACAAGGCTTATTATCATTCTTAATGATAACGGAATGTCGATTTCAAAAAATGTAGGTCATCTTGCAAAAAGACTTGCAGTTATGCGCTCCCGTTCCGGTTATTTCAAATTGAAAGCCGCAACAGAAAGGGCTGTTTCAAAGCTTCCTTTTGTTGGACATACTCTTGCTAATAAAATCTTCAAAATTAAAACCGATTTAAAGAATATGCTTTATGAAAGTAATTTCTTTGAGGATTTAGGTATCAGATATATGGGTCCTATTGATGGACATAATATTTCTCAGCTTTGCAATGCACTTGAAGGTGCAAAACTTATAAATGCACCTGTGTTGGTTCATGTAAATACAGTTAAAGGTAAGGGCTATAAACCGGCAGAAGAAAGACCATCTGAGTTTCACGGTGTCGGACCTTTTGATAGTGAGAGCGGAAAGCTCGCTACTTCTTCTGATAATTTTTCTGAAAAATTCGGTGAGTTTTTATATAATCAGGCTCCTAAAGATAAAAGAATTTGCGCTATAACCGCTGCTATGTCTTTGGGAACAGGACTTAAAAAGTTTTCTGAAGAATACCCTGACAGAGTGTTTGATGTTGGTATTGCAGAAGAGCATGCCATACCTTTTGCTTTAGGTCTTTCAAAAAACGGAATGCTACCTGTTTTTGTTGTTTATTCAACCTTTTTGCAGCGTTGCTATGACCAGCTTATTCACGATTGTGCTTTGCAGAACACAAAAATGGTTATTGCCGTTGACAGAGCAGGTATTGTCGGTGATGATGGAGAGACCCATAACGGAATTTATGATACTGCATTTTTCAATGGCATCCCCAACATAACTGTTTATTCACCAAGCTATTATTGTGAGCTGAACAATGCACTTGTTAATTCACTTTATCATAGTAACGGGCCTTGTGTAATCAGGTATCCGAGAGGTGCTCAACCTAATATGCCCGAAAATTATGAATGTAGCGGTAAAGCTTTTGATGTTTTCGGTGATGAGGATGCAGATATTGTTCTTGTTACTTATGGCAGAATTTTTGCTCATTGTTATGAGGCATTTAATCGTTTCAAAAATGAAGGATTAAAAGTAAAAATAATTAAACTTAATATTATTGTTCCTGTGCCTGAGGAAAGCATTGAATTTATCAGAAATGCAAAAAATGTGTTTTTCTTTGAAGAGGGAATAAAAAGCGGCGGTGTTGGCGAAAGCTTTGCAACTTTAATGCTTGAAAAAGATGTTAAAGCAGAGTTTTCTCTTACAGCTTTCCCCGATTGTTTTGTAAAACAAGGCAAATTGGATTGTATTTTAAAACAGTATTCACTTGATAGTGACGGAATGTATAATATTGTTACAACGGAGTTAAATAAATGAGTGATAAAAAAAGGCTTGATATAGTGCTTTTTGAACAAGGCTTTGCAGAAAGTCGTGAAAAGGCAAAAGCTCTTATAATGTCAGGTATTGTTTATGTAAACGACCAAAAGGAAATAAAAGCAGGCCGTGATATTAAAAGTGATGATAAAATTGAAGTAAGAGGAAGTACTCTTAAATATGTCAGCCGTGGTGGTTTGAAGCTTGAAAAGGCAATGGAGAGCTTTCCTATTGAACTTAACGGCAAGCTCTGTATGGATATCGGTGCTTCAACCGGTGGTTTTACTGACTGTATGCTTCAGAATGGAGCGGTTAAAGTTTATTCTATTGATGTTGGTTATGGTCAGCTTGCCTGGAAACTTCGTAGTGATGATAGAGTTGTGAACCTTGAAAGAACCAATTTCCGCTATGTTACTCACGAGCAAATTCCTGAAGATATTGATTTTGCATCTGTTGATGTTTCGTTTATATCATTAAAATTGATTTTACCTGTTATGCATAGCCTTCTCAAAAATGATGGTGAAGCGGTTTGTTTAATAAAGCCTCAGTTTGAAGCAGGAAGAGAGAATGTTGGTAAAAAAGGTGTTGTTCGTGACCCTGTAGTTCATGAAAATGTAATTAAAACTATTGCAGAATTTGCTAATTCCCAATCTTTTGAAGTTTTAGGTCTTGAGCATTCTCCTGTTAAAGGTCCTGAGGGAAATATTGAATATCTTATGTATTTGAGAAAATGCAACGAACCGCAAAATTCCGAAGAGGTTATTGCGACCGCGGGAGCGCTTGTTGAGCGTTCTCATAAAGTTTTAGATAAGTAAAAAGTCAAGTAAGGTGACATTATGAAATTTTTTATAATTCCCAATATGACAAGAGAAAATGCAAACTCTGTTACAAATTCATTAGTAAAAGAAATTTTTGCTCTTGGTTGTCAGGTTATGATGGATAAAGCTCTTGAAGAGGTTTTTGGTGGGTTTACGGATATTGTTTTTGGTGAGCAAAAATTTCTTTTAGGTTCTTGCGATATTGTTGTTTCAGTTGGTGGGGATGGTTCTTTCATAAATGCGGCAAAGGTTGCAACTGATAGCAATAAGCCTGTTCTTTGTGTCAACGCAGGTAAGCTTGCTTATCTTGCCTGTCTTGAAAGCGATGAACTGGAACTCCTTTCTAAAGTTGTAAAAGGTGAGTATATAACAGAAAAAAGAATGATGCTTTCTGTTTCGATTCTTGACAAAACTGATGGAATAATATATCATTCAAATTGCATAAATGATGCAGTTGTTTCAAGAAGTGGTGTTATAAGAATTATGAAGCTTTCTGTTTCTTGTAATGGTGCACCGCTTATTGACTATATGGCAGACGGCGCAATTGTTTCAACCCCAACGGGTTCAACTGCTTATTCACTTTCGGCAGGCGGTCCTGTTATTGACCCTTGTGTTGAAAGTATATTGTTAACTCCTGTTTGCGCTCATAGCGTTTTCTCGCGTTCGGTTGTTCTGGGGGGAAACTCGGAGCTTGAAATAATTCACGATAATAGTGGCGAGGCAATACTTTCTTGTGACGGTCAAAGTGCAGTGGTTATACCTGAAGGTGCGGTTGTTACTGTTAAAAAGTCCGAAAAATGCGCATCATTTATTAAAATAAAGAGCGATACATTTATTGATGTTTTAAATAAAAAAATATCGGGGTAGGATGAGGAATTATGAAAAAGAGAAGACATAAGCTTATACTTGATTTAATCGAGCAGTATGATGTTGGAACTCAGGAAGAGCTTTTAGCTCTTTTGAGAGATAAAGGTTATGATGTTACTCAGGCAACTGTTTCAAGAGATGTTAAGGAGTTGCGCCTCTTGAAAACTCTCGGTACTAACGGAGTGTATAAATATACAGTTGAGAATACAAAAAGCAACACAGGCTATACAGGCATATTTGATGCTCTTTTCCAGAGTGCGATGACAAAGGTTGACTATGCCGGTAATATCTGTGTTATCAAATGCTCACCCGGTCTTGCAGGTGCCGCTTGTGCAACAATTGACTCAATGAATGTTCACGATATTGTTGGTACAATTGCAGGTGATGATACCATTTTTATGCTCTGCCGTACTTCTGAAGAAGCAAGAGGCGTTGCAGAAGCACTTAACAGAATGATTGGTAGGTAAGGATTATGCTTTCCGTTTTAAAGATACAGAACATTGCCATTATTGAAAGCGCCGAGATTGAATTTTCACGGGGCTTTAATGTTCTTAGTGGTGAAACGGGTGCAGGTAAATCAATAATTTTAGACTCAATCAACGCAATACTTGGGTTCAGAACCTCCCGTGAGCTAATCAGGACAGGGGAGTCACAGGCTCAGGTTGTTGCGTTGTTTTCTGATATAAGCGACAATGTAAAGGCAAAGCTTCAGGAATTAGCCTTACCTCTTAACCCTGATGGAG
>JAZUSD010000039.1:0-4747 GCA_045606545.1 Acutalibacteraceae bacterium
GGTGTCTTTTTCCATAATTTCATCATTCGGATTTATGGGTTCTTCCGAATTCTTTTCCCATTTCGCATACAAGACATCAGGCTTTGTAAATTTGAATGTTGTTACCTGATTCTGTTTTGTTCGGGGATCGGTGAACCATCCCTTGAATGTGTATCCGTATTTTGTCGGGATATAATTTTCTAAGCTGATGCTTTCGCCGTATCTTTTTGTTATTGGGCTGATAAAGCTTCCGCCGTCCGATGCAAAGGTTAAGGTTATATTTCCTACGATTCCAAGTTCATTGTCGAAGGTCACTCGGTACTTACTGAGCCACCATGGTTTTGCAGTTGCCGATGCAGTTGTTGTTAGTAACATAGTCATTGCCAATGCCGTACATAATACTTTTCCCCCAGGGGACCTTCTCTTGACACTTCGTGTCAATTCACCTTGTTTCTTCATAATTTTCATCTCCTGATTTTGTATTTACCTTTCGGCAACACAAACATACCACAGAAGATGGCATAAGTCTACGAAGTTTTTTTAAGTCCTTCTTTTTGTTTAATGTGTATCATATTTTGATATACTCAAATGTCCAATTTTAATATATGCTTTAATTTCATTTGTAATTTCATTAAGATTACTTAGCGAACTAAAATGTTACGGATAACATAGGTGTCATTTTATGAAGAAAAATCATATAATATAACACGACCTTATATGCTAGAGTATAGTTTTTATATGGGAGGTTATTACGAATAGAATAAATTTTTTCAAAAACAAAAATGATTGTGAAAATGACTGCAATAATGACAGTCATCAGCCGAAAGATTGCTATAAGAACAATCATCCATCAAACGATTGCTGCGATAAAAAAGATGATTGTTCTTGTTGCCCAAAATGTCCTCCGGGACCGCCCGGGCCTAGAGGACCACGAGGTCCTATGGGTGAAACCGGTCCTGCCGGTCCTCAGGGACCTGCCGGAGAAACTGGTCCTGTCGGTCCACAAGGTCCAGTAGGTGAAACCGGTGCTACTGGTCCGCAAGGTCCTGTTGGACCTCAAGGCCCAATCGGAGAAACTGGTCCTGCAGGTCCGCAAGGTGAAGCAGGCGGTGTGTTAAACTATGCTGATTTCTATGCGCTAATGCCGCCAAATAACTCAGCTACAGTTGCACCGGGCACAGATGTAAGTTTTCCGCAGGATGGTCCTAACAGTGGTTCAGGCATTGTCAGAACGGGTCCCGACTCGTTCAATCTGACACAAATCGGCACTTATCAGATTCTGTTTCATGTAAGTGTAACCGAAGCAGGACAATTAATATTAACTTTGAATGGTGAAGATCTGGCATATACAGTCGTAGGTCGTGCAACAGGCACTTCTCAAATTGTTGGAATGGCTATTGTAACAACAACTACCATTAACTCAATTTTAACTGTAAGAAATCCCGCAGGTAATGCGGCAGCTCTTACAATTACTCCGCTTGCCGGAGGAACAAGACCTGTTTCTGCACATCTTGTTATAACGCAAATTGGTTAAACCTTTTATACAAGAGATATTTATCATTAAATGAACAAAGCCGAACCCATAGTAACTACCTTGGGTTCGGCTTTTATATGTATCCTATTTATCTGTTCACTATCTTATTCAAAATCCAATATAGAGAATTATTTTTATCCTTTGCATCCTGAATTTGCTCAAGTGCAGTTTTCATATCTATAATTTCAATCAATTCTGTTAGTTTATTTAATATTTCTTCAGCAGTTTCATATGTCTTAACTTCATAGGAAACATTATATTCATCGCAAACTGCCATAAACATTGCATCGGCAAAATCCGCTTGCCTTGTTTTAAGTTTGTCGCTGTCTGATTTGTTACTTATAAATGCAGTTTCAACCAATACTGCAGGCATTGCGGTTTCTCTTAATACGGCAAAATTAGCTGTCTTTGTACCTCTGTCTGTCGTACCGAGAATTTCTACAATTTTACTTTGTATTTTCTTAGCTAAAGGTAATGCCTTGCTTGAAGTGTTAAAGGTATAAACCTCCGTGCCGTTAGCAGTGTTATTGGTTGATGCATTACAATGTATGGAGATAAACACATCTGCACCCCAGGTGTTTGCAAGTGATGCACGTTTTGAAAGAGAAGGACTTGCGTTTGTGCCGAGCACATCTCCTGCATTCTCCCTCGAAACCATAATATCAAAACCAACATCTGACAGCTTTTTGGCAAGAAGCATAACTATGCCAAATGTGATATCCTGTTCTTTAAGATTATATCCTTCGGCTCCAGTATCTCCTCCGCCAACACTGTGACCGGCATCAAGAAATATTTTCATTCTGTTTCCTCACTTTCTTATTATGGTTAACATCTAAAGTCAACATATTCCTGTTTATATAATGTATTAGTGTTCTATGAATTTTATTCTAATCAATGAGAGAACAAGCGAAATATTGCTGATTATGTATTGTCCTTTCACATTAATTTAGAATAGTTTCTCAAGTAAAAGAGGAGAAACCGAGAACTTCTTGTTTTCTCAGTTTCATCTTTTTGGGGAATAAAAATACCGACATACTCGAATTTCATTCATCGAATATGTCGGCATCATTTTCGAAGCATTCCATAAAGAACCTTGCTCCTAATTTGAATCCTTTTATAAATGTTTGACATTCTGTTATTTTTATCATTTCATCATAACAGGCTTTGACCTTATTAAATAATTCTTTTTCTTGCTCATTTAGATTTTTGAGCAATTCTTCTTCATTCTTGGTCAGTAGCCTAAACACCTTGTCAAACTTCCGTTGACTTTGAAATGGTCTTTCCATGGGATTGTTATTCCCATAC
This sequence comes from Acutalibacteraceae bacterium, assembly GCA_045606545.1. Taxonomy (GTDB): domain Bacteria; phylum Bacillota; class Clostridia; order Oscillospirales; family Acutalibacteraceae; genus DTU089. Next base: position 2,819 of record JAZUSD010000039.1, read on the forward strand.
CAGAATTCTTCAAGCACTTTCATATGATTTCACCTCCTTGTGACACAAACAGTACCACAAGAAGAGACGGAAGTCAACGAAGGATTTTCCAAAAGAGCTTATCTTTGGTTAAGGCTTATCATATTTTGATATAGGATAAATGAATAACCTATCACTTTAGCCGAGTGATAGGCTACGCACTTTATTTTCTATATCATCAGTTCTTTTTATTTTGTTTCCTATATAGCAAATATGAATACACAGTCGGAATAATAACAAGTGCAAAAATTATTGCCATAAATATAAATGTTAAATTAAACAGTCCTGCTATGGTCATTATTATACCGCCGTAAATCCAAAGTTTTCCTGCAAGTTTATGTGTTTTATTCCAGTTCTCTTCGTCGTGCAGTGTCCAGGGGAGTTTGATTCCGATTGTGTAATTTTGTTTGCATTTTGGGAGAATGAAGCCAAGCACAAAAAATAAAATTCCCATAAAGACAGGCATTATGCTTTCGACACTTATTCTATATCCCAATGCATTAGCATAGATACAAATTCCGCAAATCAATGAGCAAACGGGAACAATGCTTATTACGGCCGTGAACATTTTATTACTTATATTCTTTCTTCTCGGATCGGCACTTGTTGCAATAATACATATTAAATTCACAAAAGTCAGTATCGCCGGATTTCCAACAACTGCGAACATTTTACTGTTGTAACCCGTAATCTCGCCGTTCCACCCAAAGCTTGTCGCTATGTTTTCCGGGAGTCTGTTCCAAACCGCAAATCCGAAAATCATTGGCAACAATGTAATTATAGAGGAAATAATTATCTTATATTTATTTTGTTTTATCATATAACCACCTTATTCAACCTTCATCATCCTGTATCCGACACCTATGTGTGTCTGTATATACTGCGGAGAGTCAGGAAGTTTTTCAATCTTTTTTCTGAGTGTTGTCATAAACACCCGAAGAGAACCTATATCCGTTTCCCATGCACTACCCCAGATTTTCTCTGCAATAAATTTATGTGTAAGCACCTTTCCTACATTTTGTGACAACACACAAAGCAGCTTATATTCTGTCGGGGTAAGGTGCATTTCCTCATCATCAAGGTGTGCACAGCCTGCAGCATAGTCAACTTTAAGTTTTCCGTTTGAAAAAACTGATTCTGATGCTGCAGTTTGATTTTGATAGCTTAGTCTTCTTTGTGTAACTCTAAGTCTTGCAAGAAGCTCTTCAACAGAGAACGGTTTTGTCAAATAATCGTCAGCGCCACAGTCCAATGCCTCTATTTTATCTGTGTCCTCACTTCTTGCACTGATAACGATAATCGGCATATTAGACCATGAGCGGATTTTCTTTATAACTTCAATTCCGTCTATATCGGGAAGCCCCAAATCGAGCAAAACAACATCAGGATTATGTGAAGATGCCTGCATAATAGCATCGTTTCCATCTTTTGCAGTCAAAAACTTATATTCGTGAGTTTTTAGTGTTGTTGAGATTAGATTTCGTATAGGCATATCATCTTCAACAACCAAAACCGTCATTGTTTTATTCATTTATATCAACCTCCTTTACCGGCAGGGTAAATGTAAACACAGCACCATGCGGATTATTGTCCGATACAGCAATTTCTCCGCCGTGTGCCGATATGATTGTTTTGCAAAGAGCAAGTCCTAAGCCAAGACTTCTTCTGCTGTCGGCAATTTTGTTTGCTCCTGTATAGAACATATCAAACACCTTGTCTTTAATGTCATCTGTAATGCCGTTGCCGTTATCTGCAATACTAACCGAAATTATTTTATCATTTTTCTGTGTACTTATTGTGATCTCTGAACCTTTCGGTGTATATTTAATTGCATTGTCAACAATATTTATTATTACTTGAACGATAAGCCTTGCATCCACATCCACAAGCATTATATCATCACTTTCGCAT
>JAZUSD010000040.1:0-2906 GCA_045606545.1 Acutalibacteraceae bacterium
TTTATTAACTCCTCGCAACATCACATGGTATATTCCGCTTTCGGATTTTTCTCTTGCTGCTCTTGGCATTTTTATCACCCTTAACTAATATACCATTTTAACCTTAATCAGTCAAGACATAGAACCGTCCCCTGTCTTGCCTCAGCATTAGCAGTATATTGGGGTAAACCGCCACTTAATTTAACTGCTTTTATTGGTTTGCCATTTAATAAATCTGTTACTATTGTTGAATTGCTCCAATATTCATCAGAATTATCAAATGTACCATTTTCTATAAGGTTATATTTAAAAATACGGGCGGTTAAACCGCAAATTTAACCGCCGGTAAAATTGAATTTATTGATGTGCCTCTTCTTCCCAATAGATTGTATCATATTCTTCGGGAGTGTATTGGTCAACAATGTATCTTCCATCTTCGGTTTCTTCAATATGAAATTCTTCAACTATCGGATAGCCCTCATATTTCAACCATAAGCAATGATGGTCAGCAGAATACTTTTTGATATAATCGTATATATCTTTGTCCAATTCAATTTTTCCATTACTTTTTGCACATTCGACGATTTTTTTAACTGTATTTTTGTCAGAGATATTGTCTTTGTCATTTGAAGAAAGCGACATAAATACCATATCAATTTCATTTTTTTTCAATGTAGGCAAAATTAAATTAGTTTTCACATATATCTGTTCATTAAAACCATTGGGATTTTTAATTATGAAATTTGAATACGTGTCAAATTCTTCACTATAAAGACAAATATATTCAAAAGGTGGAAAGAAATCAGAACAGTCATTGAATTTAATATAATATTTCTTAGAGGTCACAGAAACATCATGTGTTATGAGCGCATAGCGTTCAGTGGGCATAGACAAAAATCTAATATATTCATTATTATTAAATTTAATACCAGAAATATCTTTTCCAAGATCATAAAAATATTCCGTTTTAGATAATGTGTTGGATAAGGAAATTACACCAAAATAAAGAGCAACGATGCACAAAAAAATCAATATATGTTTTTTCATCAGTACCCCTCCTTATCACAGCATATATGTTGGAAGCCTACTGTAAATCCAATCCAATCTAACAAGAGTTGGTTTTCTTTCATAAGGCTCTAAAGTCCAATAAGGATCCGCAAGTGTAAATAAATAACAATTTCGAATTCCAAAAAAATAATTAAATATTATATTATCTCTAACATAATATGCATGCCTTTCTGCAATATCTATCGTTCCACATGAATCTTTCATTTTAGTTTTATCTTTATCGGAAGCCTTATACATCGCATAAGTAACAGGAGTATGTTCACTTATTTTGTTATCTGCATACCAATAACCTAAAACATGATGCTTTATTTCAAAAGAAACGCACTCATCAGAAAACAAAAATGGTCTTTTGGGAGTTTTATCACCCTTTTTTTTATGACTATTATTATGCACTTTTTTATAATTCTGGTGGAAATAATCAGTTGCATATACCGCCATAACATCAAAAACCATATCCCCAATTGCTTCATAGTACGAGTATATTAAATCAGAAAACTTCACCTTCTTTACTTTTTTCTTAATTTCAATTGCCAAAGCACCTTTTTTGTACTTCGTGTTTGTGGATATAGTAAACGCCTTTTTATAAGACTCAACAACAAACAAAAATGTAAATGCGGTGGCAATTTTCACACCGATATTATCAGCCTCCTTCTCCCCCGAATAGTCAACCATATTAACAGGAGAGTTTGCACAATATGCAAAGGCATTAACACTATCAGCATAAAGATATGTATTTTTAGGTGAGTACAAGTTTTCTAATTTATCAGCATTTATGAATCTTCTCAATTCAGGGTCATAATATCTTGACTGAAGATAATAATAGCCTGATTCGGAATCATAGTAGTAACCTCTGTAGCGAATGGGGTTAAGCTGGCCTAAAGTTTCAGCAAGTGAACCTGAAACGGAAATAAGTTCACCCCATACATCATACTCATATTCTACCACAACAGAACCATTTTCGTCAACTAAGCCTATAACGTCACCAAAAATGTTCTTGATATAAAGATAAATTTCACTGTCATTTTTGATGAACCCAACAATCTCTTCCGAATCATCATAAATGAAACGCAAGGTATCTGTTCCGTCCATCTGACCGATTAATTTACCATCCATCCAAGTATATTTAATAGTTTTGCTTGTGTTGTTATGGTTTATTGTTTTACTGCTTCTCAAGCCGTTTTCATCATAGGTAAAGGAAAGAGCATAATCTGCATTCTGGAATGTTTCAAGTTTTCTGCCTGCAATCCATGTATGGGTTTTTCCGTCATAAGTTAAAAGGTTGCCTATTAAATCATAGGTCATAGCTTTACCGTTTACACTTGAAACCTTATCTTTCCAAGTGCTATCGTAAACATAAGTATCTTCATTTAAAGCAACGCTTTCAGCAGTATATGTTGCTCGGTCAAATTCCTTTGCAGAAACAATATTACCGCCCATATCATATTGATATGTTGTTGTGATGTTATTAACATAATCATCAACGCGAACAATCTGATTTGCTTCGTCATAGTAATATTCGTACTGCATTGTTGTAACATCGTTTACGCAATTTGAAACAGTTTTAACATTGCCATGAATATCATAAGTATATTTCAAGGTTTCGGCAGAATTAACAGTATCATTAATTTTTATGTTATTTGAAATTTCCTCAACATATTTTGTTGTTGAATTCTGCTCTATACCATCTTTATACTTAAACTCTTTTTCAAGAGAAACAGAAGAACCATTAACTGAAACTATTTTCTTTGCTTCTCGACCAAACCAGTCAGAAAGTTTTGAGAAACCTAAAGTTTTTGTTGAGTTTGCAATACCTGATAAAACATAACTTTGTAAGGTACTGCCGTTTGTTTGCTCATAAA
>JAZUSD010000041.1:0-24340 GCA_045606545.1 Acutalibacteraceae bacterium
CCTTGCTCTCCGCCAAAAAGAATGATACACCTTTGGGTGTGTCGTTCTTTTTTTGTTTGGAAATGGTAAAAGGGGATTCGAACCCCCTCGGCAAAGCCGAACATAATCGGGTGTTCGCGAAGCGGACGATGGGCAGAGCCCATCGAATCCCTTGCTCTCCGCCAAAAAGAATGATACACCTTTGGGTGTGTCGTTCTTTTTTTGTTTGGAAATGGTAAAAGGGGATTCGAACCCCCTCGGCAAAGCCGAACATAATCGGGTGTTCGCGTAGCGGACGATGGGCAGAGCCCATCGAATCCCTTGCTCTCCGCCAAAAACCGCCAAAACCTTTTAAAATAAAGGGTTTTGGCGGTTTTATTTTTTCATTTTTCTTACCTTGTTTGTTCGTCTGTGTTTGTGGTTTTTCGGTTTTTTGTCCTACTTTTTGTCCTACTTTTCAACAAGTTAATTTATTTCTCAATATGTACATCTAACTGTGAATAGGGAATTTGAATATTATTTTCGTCAAATGCTTTCTTTACATTTTCCATTGTGTCAAAATAAACATCCCAATAATCAGCGGAGTTGCACCATATACGAACTGTGTATTCAAGTGAGCTTTCTTTGTGTCCTGAAAGTCTTACAAAAGGTGCGGGTGTTTTAAGGGCAGCAGGGTGTTTTTCAACAACGCCCATAATAACCTCTTTAACCTTTTCAACATCGTTTGAATAAGCGGTGTTGAAAGTGAGGTCAACTCGTCTTGTTTCCTCGCTTGAATAGTTTTCAATAACGGAGTTTGTAATTGAGCCGTTGGGAATTGTAATTCTCTTGTTATCAAGGGTTAAAATTTCTGTGTACATAACAGAAATTTCATTAACTGTGCCTGTTTCGCCTGCGGCTTCAATATAATCGCCAACCTTAAAGGGTTTGAAAAGAAGAATCATAATTCCGCCTGCAAGGTTTGAAAGCGAACCCTGAAGAGCAAGACCTATTGCAACACCGCAGGAAGCAAGAATTGTGATAAATGATGTTACGGGAACCCCTAAAATCATTGCAACGGTGATAATAAGAAGCACATATAAAAGTATGCTTGAGGCACTTGCAAGGAAGGTGCGAAGTCCTGTATCGAGCTTTGAAAGCTTGGGTGACTGTCTGAGAAATTTTTTTACAACCTTAACAAGCTTGAAACCAACAAGAAGAACAATTACCGCTTCAATAAGCTTCACGCCAAATGATGCGCCCATTTCCATAACTGTGTCAATAAGCTTGGAAAAATCAACAGATTCGAAAAATTTTGAAATGTCCATAAAACTACTCCTTTCTTATGTTTTGTTTAAGTATATACTTTTTTATGTTCCTTTTCAATCTTTTATTTGTGTTTTCTTGTTTGTAATTTGTAATTTTTTATGTTAATATGGTTTCGGTGATGAAAATGAAAAAAGCAATTTTAATAATCCTCGGCAGTTTGCTATCTTTAATTCTTGTAGCAGTTATTGTTCTTGTAGCAAATACTTTTATGTATTACCCACATTACAAAGAAAATAAAGAAGCTGTCAATATCGACCCCGAAGGAGATAATATCAAAATGATGAGCTATAATCTTCGTTGCATCAGTCCAACTGATTGGGGCAAAAAGGGTTGGTTTTATCGTGCAGATTTGATTGTTGATGATATTACTGATGAAAAACCCGGTATAATTGGTTTTCAGGAAGCAACAAAATGGCATTATTCATACCTTGTTGACTCTTTAAAAGGCTATGATTCTGTTATCACATATCGTGACGAAGCTTTCAATTCCGAGGGTTGTCCCATATTCTATAATACAGAGCTTTATACCCTTGTTGACAAAGGCTCCTTCTGGCTTTCGGAAACACCTGAAACCCCTAGCAAATCCTGGGGCGCGCAGTATAACAGAGTTTGCAGTTATGCTATATTAACAGAAAAAGCAACAAAGAAAGATTTTGTTGTTTTCAATACCCATTTAAGCCATGTAAGTGACGAAGCGAGAATTAACGGAATTCGGGTTGTTCTTGATAAAATCAGCGAGTTTGGTTCACTTCCCGCGGTTATTATGGGTGATTTTAATGCGGAAGAGGGCTCTGTTACTTATAACAGTGTAACCGAAAATTTCCTTGATGCTAAATATGAAACTGAAAATTCAAGTGAGTTGCATACCTATAACGGCTGGAACAATCCTGAAAAATTCAAACGAATTGACTATTTTATGGTTTCAAAAAAGGGTATCAAAGTCAATTTATATAATGTGCTTACAGGTATTCAAAACGGTGAACTTACAAGCGACCATTGCCCCTTAATAATCGAAATTAATTTAGAGAATTAAAACGCAATCACTCGGTTAAGAGAAAATTTTTTCTTAACCGAGTGATATAACTTTTATAACTCATTTATAAACTCTTCTATTCTCTCCAAAGCCTTAATAATATGCTCCGTTGAGTAGCAGTAGGAGGCTCTTACGAATCCTTCTCCGCCTTTGCCGAAAGCGGTTCCGGGAACAACTGCAACCTTTTTGCTTTCTAAAAGCTTTTCGCAGAATTCTTCGCTGGAAAGTCCTGTGCTTTTTATACAGGGGAAGGAGTAAAACGCACCCTTAGGTTCTCTGCAGGTGAGACCTAATTTATTGAAGCCGTTAACAATAAGTCGTCTTCTGCGGTCATATTCTGACCTCATTTTTTCAATTGCTTCATCGCCGTTTCTGAGAGCTTCAACTGCCGCATATTGCGAGGTGGTGGGAGCGCACATTATAGCGTATTGATGAATTTTAATGATTTGTTGCATAAGTGCTTGAGGCCCGCAGGCATAGCCTAAACGCCAGCCTGTCATAGAATAAGCCTTTGAAAAGCCGTTGACGGTAATTGTTCTTTCCCAGAGGTCATCAATTGATGCAGGGGAAATATGTGTGTAATCTCCGTAGGTAAGCTCGGAATAGATTTCATCGGAGATAACAATAACGTTTGTATCCTTGAGAATTTCTGCAATTTTCTCAATATCTTCTTTTTCCATAACTGCACCTGTTGGGTTACAGGGGTAGGGAAGAATAAGTGCTTTTGTTTTAGGTGTAATTGCATTTTTCAGTTCTTCCGGTGTTATCTTGAAATCATTTTCCGCTTTGGTTTCAATAATAACAGGTATTCCGCCTGCAAGGCTTGTTATGGGTTCATAGCAAACATAGCTGGGTTGGGGAATAATAACCTCGTCACCGGGAGCAACAATAGCTCGGATAGCTCCGTCAATTGCCTCACTTCCGCCAACGCTTACAAGAATTTCCGTTTCGGGATTATATTCAAGATTATATCGCCTTTTAAGATAGGCGGAAATTTCTCTTCTTAACTCAATTGTACCACGATTTGCGCTGTATTTTGTTCTGCCTCGTTCGAGGGAGTTTATACCTGCTTTTCTGATGTTCCAAGGGGTCTGGAAATCGGGCTCACCAACGCCCAAAGATATAACATCATCCATTGTGGCGGCGATATCAAAAAATTTCCTTATACCCGAGGGCTTTATTTCCATTACCGCAGGGTTTAATACCTTAGAGTAATCAATCATAAATGAACTGCCCCCTGGTATCTTCCTCGGTGTCAAACAGTTCAACGTCAAGCTCCTTGTAGCGACGCATTACAAAATGGGTTGCGGTAGAAGTTACAGAGTCAATTGTTGCAAGCTCTCTTGCAACGAAACGGGCAACATCCTGAAGAGTTTTACCTTTAACAACAACATTAAGGTCATAGGAGCCTGACATAAGATAAACAGACTCAACCTCGTGAAAGGACATAACCTTTTCAGCAACCTCTTCAAAGCCTGAATCTGCTTTGGGAACAACATTAAGCTGAACAATGGCGGAAACGTACGCATCGTCATATTGGTCCCAGTTAATAACAGCCTTGTAGCCACGAATCATACCATCTTTTTCAAGCTGTTCGATTAATGTTTTTACTTCATTTTCAGTTGCACCGAGCATTGTTGCAATCTGTTCAGGAGTGTAACGGGCATTTTTACTTAAAAGCTTCAATATTTCGTATTTCATAATATATTTCCTTTACATCAAATCTTCATTATAAATCGCTCTTTCGCCACCAATGAATTTTGGCCTTACTCTTGCGGCGGTGAGGGTGGCATTGCCGATTTTATTGTTCTTAAGCCTTACGGGAACTGCAACTTTTTTCAGGTGCATACCGATTAAGGTTGAACCGATGTCAAGCCCTGCATCCGCCTTTATTTCTTCAAGTGCAACAGGATTTTTAAATGTGTTATATGCGGCAGTAGCAAATGAACCGCCTGCTTTTGGTTGGGGAACAACATTAACAAATTCACCGTTTGGAACAGCATCCGTTTCAATAATGATAGCTCTGTTAAGATGTTCGCAGCATTGTGCGGCAACGAAAACACCATATTCATTAGCAACTTCGTAAATGCCATCAAAAATTTCTTTTGCAGTTTCAGGAGAGGAATTAGTGCCGATTGTGTCACCGATTACCTCACTTGTTGAGCAACCGATAACAAGAATTTGTCCTCTTTTTAATTTTCCGATTTCAATTATTTCCTTTGCGGCTGAATAAGCCTGTTTCTTAATAGTGTCCATAACAGTACCTCGCGTTTGGTTTTACCCTTAATATTCTACACGCTTTTTAAAAAAAGTAAAGGATAAATATTGATATGTAAGCGATTTTTTGCTAAAATAAGAGGGTGAAAACATAATTAAAGAGGTGTTACAATGGCAGTTAAGTTCAATGAAGATAAAGAGGTCGTTGCAAGAATAAAAGAGGGTCTTAAAATGAAAGGCGGTTATTGTCCTTGCAGATTGGAAAGAACGGAAGATAATAAATGTATTTGTAAAGAATTCCGTGAGCAGATAAAAGATCCGGATTTTGAGGGCTATTGTCACTGTATGCTTTATTATAAATCTAAAGATTGAGAGGGAATAAAAATGGCAGAATTAACTATTACAAGTCAGAATTTTGAAGAATTAGTTTTAAAAAGCGAAAAGCCCGTTTTGCTTGATTTCTGGGCAACCTGGTGCGGTCCTTGTCAGATGATTGCTCCAACAATTCACGAAATTTCTGAAGAAAAAACAGATATTGTTGTTGGTAAGGTTAATGTGGACGAGGAAATGCAGCTGGCAATGCAGTTTGGTATTACAAGCATTCCGACTCTTCTTGTTTTCAAAGACGGAAAGCTTGTTAATCAGGGCGTTGGTCTTCTTCCTAAAGCAAGTATATTAAAACTTATCTGAAATCTGAAACCCGCTTCGGCGGGTTTTATTATTTATTACATATTTGTTACAAAATAGTCACATTGTTTGACAGTTGACAAGTTTTATTGTATTATTAATGGGTATAATTGGAATAATATGATGTGTTTTTGTCGTCATATTTTGAAAGGTTTGTTATTAAGAATATGTTTATTGATTTGGAAGGACTTGACGGTTGCGGTAAAACTACCCAGACTGACCTTGTCTGCAAAAGGCTTTCAGAGGATGGAATTGATTATAAAAAAATCAAGCTTCCCGATTATGAAAGCGATTCAAGTATTCTTGTCAGGAAATATCTAGCAGGTGATTTCGGTAAGAATGCAGGGGATGTTAATGCCTATGCAACATCTGTGCTTTATGCGGCAGACAGATTTGCCTCATATACTGAAAAATGGAAAAAAGAATATCTTGACGGCACATTGATTTTTGCAGACCGCTATACTCCCGCCAATGCAATTTACCAGATGACAAAGCTTGATAAATCTGAATGGGATGAATATCTTGATTGGCTTTTTGATTTTGAGTACAACAAAATCGGAATTCCTGCTCCGGATAAGGTTATTTTCCTTGATATGCCCGTTGAGGTTTCTCAAAGACTTATGACCCAGCGTTATGAGGGTGATGAAAATAAAAAGGACGTTCACGAAGCAAATGTTGAGTTTCTTAATGCTTGCAGAGAGGCGGCGCTTTATGCAGCAGATAAATGCGGATGGGTGATTGTTCCTTGTTCTGAAAATGGTGAGCCTCTTTCAATAGAATCAATAAACGATACAGTGTATAAAATCTTACTGGAAACAATAAAGAAGTAATTAATATGCTTGATTTTCAACCTGTAAAAATCGAAAACAGAGATTTGATTTTAGAGAACATTCCCGAAAGTGTTTCTCAAATCTGTGATTTTTCTTTCGGTAATATTTTCTGCTGGAGCGTTGGGGAAAATACCCGACTTGCAAAGAAAGATGGTTTTGTTTTTCTTCGCTCCCGCTTTAACGGAATTAAGAGCTATGCTTTCCCTTGGGGGAAAGGTGACATTAAAACCGCTCTTAAAATTATAGAAGATGATGCAAAAGAACGAAATGCAGATTTCAGTTTCTATTGCTTAAGCGAAGAACAATCGGAAATTCTCAAAGAAATTTATGGTGGAAGAGTTGTTCTCTACGAGCAGAGAGATTTTTTTGACTATGTGTATCTTCGTGAAAGCCTTGCAACCTTAAGCGGCAGAAAATACCATTCGAAGAAAAATCACGTTAATTCCTTCTGTAAAAAGAATGATTTTTTTTATGAAGAATTAAATGAAAATAATTTACAAGAATGTCTTGAGTTTTCTCACCTTTGGCATAAAAGCGGAGAGAGAAACCCAAAGCTTGATGAAGAAATGCTTGTTATTGAAAAAGCCTTTGAGCATTTCAATGAATTGCATCTGTCCGGCGCTCTTTTAAGAGTTGACGGTAAAATTGTTGCCTATGCTCTGGGCGAAGCAATGCCCGATGGCAAAACCTATTGTACTCATTTTGAAAAGGCATCACCCGAATACCTTACTGCTTATGCGGTAATCAATAAACTTTTTGCAGAAAACTCTTTGGGAGAGTATGAATATATAAACCGAGAAGATGATGCAGGTGCGGAGAATTTAAGAAAAGCAAAAACCTCTTACCATCCTGAATATCTTGTGAAAAAATACTATGGAAAAATCCTTTGAAATCCGCTTTCCTCTTGAAAGTGATTATGAATATTTAAAAAAACTCTGGCAAACCGCCTTTGATGACAGTGATGCAAGTCTTGATTTCTTTTTTGAGAAAACTGTTTCTCTTGATAGGGTGTTGGCGGTTTTCCAAAACAGGAAACCCGTAAGTGCTTTATATATGCTTGAAAGCGAAATTGTAATAAGTGAAAAGACATACTCTGCCTATTATATCTATGCAGTTTGCACCCATCCCGATTTTCGCGGTAAAGGACTTATGAAAAGCCTTTTTGAAGAGCTTTTTAAGGTAGCCAAAAGCAGAAATATTGACTATCTTTTCCTTGTACCCGAAGAGGAATATCTTTTTAATATCTATGAAAAGCTTGGTTTTAAAACCGCATTTTCTTATTCTCAGAAAACTGTTTCAAAAAGTGATTTCAATAATATTCAAAGTACAGAAAATCAAAACCTGACTTATGAAAAATACAGAAAGTCCATAGAAGATAATCCTATGAATGTACCCATTGCAGTTCTTAAAGAAAGCACGTTTAACGCTTTCTTTAATTCCGTAAGCGGTGAAGTGAAAACTGTTTTTATTGAAAACGAGGGTTATGTTCTTTATGGAGAAGTTGAAGAAAGTCTTACTATTTTTGAACTTTACGGCAACGAAAATCTGCTTTTAAATGCAGTTTTTCGGAATACAGAAAAAGAAAAAATTATATATAGACAACCGACAAAAGAAAATCCAATTCCTTACGGAATGTTTTATAAAATAAAAGATGTACCCGAAATCCGTAATGGCTTTTTCGGAATACCTTATGCGACCTGAAAAGAGGAATAACTATGATTTATGTTTTTCTTGCCAATGGCTTTGAAGAAATAGAGGCACTTGCTCCCGTTGATTTTTTATTAAGAGCAGGTGTTGAGGTTAAAACGGTTGGTGTCAACGGTAAAACCTGCCGTGGAGCTCATGGGATAAATGTTGAAGCCGATATTATTTTAGCGGATGTAGAGCTTAACGAAAAACTTCAAGGTATTATTCTTCCCGGTGGAATGCCCGGTGCGGAAAATCTTAATAATTCAGAAGAAGTACAAAGCGCAATTGATTATTGCGAATCGAATAATAAAATTATTGGTGCGATTTGTGCCGCTCCCTTTATCTTAGGCGGAAAAGGTCTTTTGAAAGGCAAAAACGCTACCTGCTTCCCCGGTTTTGAGGATGAGCTTATTGGTGCAAATCTTGTTGAAACAGGTGTTGTTATAGATGGAACAATTGTTACCGCAAAGGGTGCAGGTGTTGCATGGGAATTCGGTGCTGCAATATGCTCAAGAATCACAGGCGAAGAAAAAGCCCTTGAGATACTCAGAGGTATTCAATGGAGAAAGTAATAGATATAAGGCCCATCAAAAAAGAAATGAGAGCGCAAGCAAAGGAAAATCGACTTTCAATGGATTCTTTTGTTAAAAGCTCCTTAGATAAAAAAATCTGCAACAGGCTACTGAATTTATGGGCGGTAAGAGAAACGAACACTTTCTTGTGCTACGTTTCAACAGAAATTGAAGTTGAAACAAAAGAGTTTATAAAAGCTCTTTTATCCGCAGGAAAAAAAGTTGCAGTGCCACGTTGCGAAGGCGGACCATCGGAAATGAATTTTTATTATATAAATTCTCTCGATGAATTATCACCGGGCTCTTTCGGTGTTTTAGAGCCTGAACCTGATAAAGCGAAAATGCTGGTTGAGACAGAAAATACAATCTGCATTGTTCCGGCTTTTATGTTTGATAAATCGGGCTATCGTTTAGGTTACGGAAAGGGATATTATGACCGTTACCTTTCTAAATATAAGGGTTCAACCATTGGAATTTGCTATTCGCAGAATATAAAGGACGAATTGTTCCACGGAAAATACGATAGAACTGTGGATATGATAGTTACAGAAAAACAGATAATTACAATAAAGGAGTGACAGGGTGTGGCAAAAGATAATTTAAATGATTATGAAGAGCTTTTGAGTATGTTTGAGGATAATAATGCAAAAAGAGAAAAGGAAGCTGTAAAGCCTACGGATGAAGAAACGCTCAAAACAAAAAGGCAGAAGAAAGTTGATGATTTTAAAATAAATATCAATTCCAACAGCTCCTATGAAAATCCCAATTACAAAGGCGGAGTTTATTTTTCAAATCCACCTCGCGACATAGACAAAGCGGCGCAGAGAGAAAAGAAAGCTACAGTCCGCAGAAATCAGAAGGTAAAGCCTGCGATTGACAAGTTTAAAGTTTCAACTCCACCTACAACGGCAAAACAGAATAAGGCTATAGCAGAAAAACAAGCCAGAACAGAGAAATTTAAAAACACTTTCTTTGGTAAATTTTTAACATCTGAAAAGCTTTCTCGTTTAGCTCTTGCTGTTGCGATAATAGTTTTATCAAGTGTAATTCTCTGTGTTTACGGAATCGGTTGTATTAACGATGTTCTCGCTATTGATGTGGAAGATACTGCAATTGAAGTTGAAGTTTCAAAAGGTATGAGCGACAGCGATGTTATTGATGTGCTTGAAGATAATAAACTTATTAAACATAAATTTTTCTGCAATTTGTTTATAAAATTCTTCGGTAAAGACGGAGATTATGTTTCAGGCGTTTATACCCTCACACCTTCAATGGGTGTTGAAAAAATGCTTTCCACTATGAAAGCGGATATAACTCTTTCTGAAACTGTAACCCTTACCTTCCCTGAAGGCTGGACAATTGACCAGATTGCAGAAAAGCTTGAAGCAAACGAAGTTTGCACTGCTGCAAGCTTTATCAATACTCTTCAGAATGTTGATTTTTCAGAGGATTATGATTTTATTAAATCTATCCCAAATAAAGAAAAACGATTCAGAGTTCTTGAAGGTTATATGTATCCCGATACTTATGAGTTCTACGTTGGTGAAAATGCTTCAAGCGTTGCAAGAAGGTTTTTAAACAACTTTGAAGCTCGTTGGACCGATGAGTATCAAAAACAGGCGAAAGAAAGAGGGTTGAGCCTTGATGAAGTAATTATTATGGCATCAATTCTTCAGGAAGAAGCTGCTTCAAGTAAGCAGATGCCCGATATTTCTTCTGTTCTTTATAACCGACTTGACAGACCGGGAACTTTCCCATGGCTCAACTGCGATTCAACCTCTGATTATGTTGTAAACACAATTAAGCCAACATTGACCTCTTCAACGGAAGATAGTCAGAAATATGTTGAGTATATCAAAAGCTATGATACCTATGATACCGAATGCAAGGGTCTTCCCATTGGTGCAATTGCGAACCCGGGTGATGCGGCAATCAGAGCGGCACTCAAACCCGCTGATACAAATTATTTCTATTTCTGCCACGATACGGAAACAGGCGATGTTTTCTATGCAAACACAATGAGTGAGCATGAAGCTAATATGAAAAAAGCAGGTTTGAGCTGATATGAGAAAAGCAGTAGCAATATTACTTTGCGTATGCTTTTTACTGACGATGTGTTCCTGCGATTTCAAAAAGGAAGCAAAAACAGAATTTACTGCTATGAACACCCTTATGAGCATAAGGGTGTTCAGTAGTTCTAAAGGAAAAAAAGAAGAGATTTTGCAGCTTTTTGTTGATAAAATCAATGAACTTGATGTCCTTTTTGATGCTAATAATGAAAAAAGCGATGTAGCTGAAATAAATGGCAAAAACGCAGAAATTATAGTCAGTGAAGATACCGCAAAAATAATAGAAAAATCAATATTTGCAAATGAACTTACAAAGGGCGCTTTTGATATTACAATAATGCCCGTTTTAAAGCTTTGGGGATTCGATAATGGTAATTACGGTGTGCCGAAAGAGAATCAAATAACTAAAGCTTTAAACTATGTGGGAAATGATAAAATATCTGTCAAAGATACAACGGTTATAAAGAAGGAAAATATCGAGATTTCTCTCGGTGGAATTGCCAAAGGTTTTCTTGGTGATGAGCTTTTGAAAATCGCAAAAGAATATGGCGTAAGCGCTGTTATTTCCCTTGGTGGAAATATTGTTCTTTGTGGTGAAAATGAAGAAAAGGGCAAATGGACTGTTGGGGTTAAAAACCCGCTTGAAACAGATAGCCTTGTTTGCACATTCAAGCATAAAGGTAATGTGAGTGTTGTTACCTCAGGCGGATATGAAAGAAGTTTTCAAAAAAACGGGAAAGTCTATCACCATATCATCGATACTAAAACAGGTGAGCCTGCCGAAAGCGACCTTTTAAGCGTAACGGTAATAGGTGAGGACGGAGCTCTTTGTGATGCCTTTTCAACTGCACTTTTCGTTATGGGGAAAGAAAAAGCCGTTAAGTTCGCAAAGGAACATAACGACTTTGAATATATTTTTATAACAGAAAACAAAGAGATAATCATAACTGACGGAGTGGAAGGTTGCGAGCTTCTCTCCGAGGACTTTAAATTAATTCGCAGATAACGGAATTTGAAAGAAGATAACCTTTTCTTGTAAGAGAAATTCTTTCTCCATCAAATTCAACCAAGCCTTGTTCTTTTAAGAACGGGGCTTTTTCTTTTATCCTTTTTAAGGGCGTTTCTCCGTAAAGTGTTTTTAGCTCTGTAAGTAAAATACCCTTTTTCAGTCTTAATCTAAGCATTATGTATTCTTCCGAAGAACCGCCCAAATCATCAAAAACAGCTTTTTCGCCATTTATAAAACTTTTGGTATCGTTGAGGAAATAAAACCTTTTGCCGTCAATGTAAGAATGAGCACCGGGTCCTAATCCAAGATAATTTTCCAACTCCCAATATTTTGTATTATGCTTGCTTTCGAATCCATCTTTTGCAAAATTCGAAATTTCGTAATGAACAAATCCTGCCTTTTCAAGAGCATCAGCACATTGATTATAGAATTTTATTGTTTTGTCTTCATCAGGGAATTCATATTTGTCAGAATTTTTGTGAAAATGCGTACCTTCCTCAATCTTGAGCATATATGCGCTGATATGAGGCACACCGCTTTCAATAACAAAGCTGAGTGTTTCAGTTAAGCTTTCTTTTGTCTGGTAAGGAATTCCTAACATAACATCAAGAGAAATGTTATCTATGCCATTTGATTTTAAAAGCTCAATAACCTCATTAACTCTTTTTTTGTCACTCTGCCTGCCGAGAACTTTTCGCTCTTTATCAACGGCAGATTGCAGACCTAAAGAAATTCTGTTCACTCCTGCTTTCAGAAGATAGGGGAGAATAGCTTCAATGTCAGAATTGGGATTGCATTCAACGGTAATTTCTGCATTTTCTGAAATTCCGAAATTCTCTTTTGCGGCATTTATTATTCCGAAAAGCTCTTCTCCTGATAAAACAGACGGAGTACCGCCACCGAGATACAAGGAGTCTGCCTTGAAAGGCTTTTTAACAAAATCGCTTACTCGTGAAAGCGTGTTGATTTCATTTAATAAAGCGTCAACATAAAGGTTCATTTCGTCATTTTTGCATCTGTAAGAATAAAAATCACAGTAAGGGCATTTGGATTTGCAAAATGGTATATGAATGTAAACACCGCTCATAATTTCACCTCAGTGAAATTATAATATCATTCCTCCTTTTTTTCAACCGCTTCAATCCGTCTTTTCACATATTTATTTTTGCAACCGCCCAATTCTTTGCAATTGCATTTATGGTAGTAAAGGCAACGAATTTTCTTTCTGCCGCTTAAAAAGGTCAGCTCTT
Organism: Acutalibacteraceae bacterium; assembly: GCA_045606545.1. GTDB lineage: Bacteria > Bacillota > Clostridia > Oscillospirales > Acutalibacteraceae > DTU089. Next base: position 12,644 of record JAZUSD010000041.1, read on the forward strand.
CGATAATAACGTTTTTATCCACAACCGGACAATATTGCTGGTAAGTAAAGGAATGTCTATTCATAAGCACCTCTCGATAAAATAAAAATATATCTTTAATAATTATGCTCTTTAAAGTGCTTTAATAATCTGTAATAAATTTAATTTTCTATGAATAAAAATAGTTGTATAAAAATATAGGCGGTGAGGACGTTAACTAAATTAAAAAAGTATTCAAGAATAAGAAAAATGAGTGAAAAGGATTTGCTTATAAAAGAAGTTGAAGATGTGAGATTTTTAATGAAGCTTGCCTATTTCAAGCTTTCTCAGGCAAGTGAAAATGCCCTTATAGAATCGGCAGTGCTTGAGCTTCGCAGTCTTGAGGTTAAACACGCATATTTATTAAATAAGTTAAAGGAAACAGTGAAATGATTTATTTTATTGGTGTTGTACTTTTAATTATTGTTCTTCTGATATTTAAAAACAGCGGTTGTTTTTTCAAATCTTTTTTTACAAGTGCTCTTGGAGGCGTGGGGGCACTTTGTGCAGTTTGGGCGGTTAATTTCTTTGTTCCGCTTTCTTTGGGTGTTAATCTGTTTTCCCTTGTTTTTAGTGTGTTTTTTTCTGTTCCCGGTGTAATATTTTTGCTCCTTTGTAAAACGTTCATAGTTTGATTGAATTTTTAGTTAAAAAATATCCAAAATTTAGTATGATATATTATACATTTTTTTGCTTTGTTACAGTTGATTTTAGCGTGTTTTTAGTGTAATATGTATAATCAGATAGTAAAAAACTACGTTTTTTTAAAAATATTTTGGAGGATTTGTATGAATTATAAGCTTACAAAGAAACAAGCAAAAGAGATGCTTGAAAATAAACTTCTCCATTTTTTCGGTATCTCAACGGAAAATGCAACTTATGAGCAGTATTATAAAGCAGTTTCAATGATTATTCGCGATATGATGGCTCAGGGCAGAGCAGAGCTTGGTAAAAAAGCAGATGAAGAGGGCAAAAAAAGAGTTTGCTATCTTTCAATGGAGTTTTTGATGGGGCGTTCTCTTAAAAACTCCCTTTTTAACCTTAATCTTACCAAAACCTTTGAAAGCGTTTTGAAGGATTACGGCATTAAGCTTGAATCTCTTTACGAGTGCGAACCTGATGCAGGTCTTGGTAATGGTGGTCTTGGTCGTCTTGCAGCTTGCTATCTTGATGGTCTAGCAACACAAGGTTACCCAGCAAGAGGTTATTCAATTCTTTATGAATATGGTATCTTCCGTCAGAAGCTTGTTGAGGGCAGGCAGACTGAGCTTCCTGATAACTGGCTTCCCGGTGGTGAGGTATGGTTACAGCCTCGCGAAAGCAGTGCAGTTAATGTTTGCTTTGAGGGTACACTTAAAGAAAGCTGGGATAATCACTATCACAGCGTTGAAATTGAAAACGGCAATATCATTCAGGCTGTTCCTTACGATATGTTTGTTGCAGGTAAGGATGGTAAGGGTATCAGTTGCCTTCGTCTTTGGAGTGCAAGAGCTCCCGAGTTTGATATGAAATCCTTTAACCAAGGCGATTTTATGCGTTCGATGGAGCGTCAGGCAATGGCAGAGGTTATCAGCAAGGTTCTTTATCCTATGGATAATCACCCCGAAGGAAAATCCTTGAGACTTCGTCAGCAGTATTTCCTTGTTTCTGCATCTGTTCAGGATATTGTTCGCCATCACCTTCGTGAATACGGCACAATTAACAATCTTCCCGAGAAAATCGCAATCCATATCAATGATACTCATCCTACAATGGCAATACCCGAGCTTATGAGAATTCTTCTTGATGAGTGCGGTTATGGTTGGGATGATGCCTGGAGAATTGTTACCAATACAGTTGCATATACAAACCATACAGTTATGAGCGAGGCTCTTGAATGCTGGAGTGAGGACCTTGTAAGAAGACTTATTCCTCGTATATACAATATTGTTAAAGAAATCGACAATCGCTTCCGTGCTTATGTATGGGAAAGCACTCACGATGCAGATTATGTTGAGCGTACTGCAATTATTTCAGGTGGCGCAGTGCGTATGGCAAACCTTTGCGTTGCAGCAAGCCATAAGGTAAACGGTGTTTCTGCTCTTCACAGCCAGATTCTTAAAGATACGCTCTTTAATGATTTTTATCGCCTTACTCCCGATAAATTCACTAATGTTACAAACGGTATTGCTCACAGACGTTGGCTCTGTCAGGCAAACCCTGCTTTAACAGAATATATCAAAGAGCTTTTAGGCAACGATAAATTTGTTTATGATGCAGAGCATCTTTCAAAGCTTGCAGATTTCAAGGATGATGAAGAGGTTCTCAAGAAAATCGGTGAAATCAAAAAAGCAAATAAAGAAGCTTTCGCAAAGCATATCAAGAAAACAACAGGAGTTGAGCTTGATACAAACTCAATTTTTGATGTTCAGGTGAAACGTCTTCACGAATACAAGCGTCAGCACCTTAATGCGCTTAATATCGTTTCCGAATATCTTGCAATCAAAGAAAATCCCAATGGGGATTTTGTTCCCAAGACATATATCTTCGGTGCAAAAGCTGCTCCCGGTTACTTTGTTGCTCAGAGAATTATCAGCTTCATTCTTGCGCTTGGCGAAATGATTGATAAAGACCCTGATGTAAGAGGCAGACTTAAGGTTCTCTATGTTGAGGACTACAACGTAACAAATGCTGAAAGACTTATGCCTGCTGCAGATGTTTCCGAGCAGATTTCTCTTGCAGGTAAGGAAGCAAGCGGTACAGGTAATATGAAACTTATGATGAATGGTGCTCTCACTATCGGTACTCTTGACGGTGCTAATGTGGAAATTCATGAATCAGTAGGGGACGATAATATGTTCCTCTTCGGTATGAAAACAGAAGAGGTTAACCAGCTTCGCAGAGCGGGTTATAATCCTCAGAATTATTACAACAATAATCCTGAGCTCCGCAAGGTTCTTGATTTCATAACTCATAACGGAATTGACGGTAAGGATTTCTCCGATATTTCGGGCACAATCATTCACCACGATCCCTTTATGGTTCTTGCTGATTTTGCAGATTATCAGAGAGCTCAGAAGAAGGTAAGAGAAACCTTCCTTGACGAAAAGAAATGGAATCAGATGTCACTTCTCAATATTGCATATTCAGGCAGATTTGCCGCAGACCGAGCTATTAACGAATATGCTCGAAATATATGGAATACACAAAAAATGTAAGCGAATTTGGTTTTTTTGACGAAAATGAAATAAGTCAGTGCATTTAGAAAAAATGCACTTGACTTTTTTCGCTTTTTAGAGTAATCTAAAGATACTGAAAAATAATGTGTTATTGTATATTGTGTTTTGAGATTGTATGCAGTACCACAAAGTTGAAAGGGGTATTATACCAATGAAAAATTCAGATATGAAGGTTATTGCTATAATTCTCAGTATAGCACTTTTCTTCACAATCGTAACAAGCAACGCAGTTTCCATCGCTTCTGTTGTTTTCCTTGCAAAGGGCCAGACAGCAACTGAAGGTACTGTTGGCGAAGAAGGCACTGCAACAACTCCTGATGCAGGCACTGCAACAACTCCCAATGCCGGTACAGCAACAACTCCCGATGCAGGAACAGCATCAACTCCCGAAACAACTGCTCCCGCAGCTAACAGCGGTTCAACAGCTGATACAACTGCTCCCGCAGGCAACAGCGGTTCAACAGCAACTCCCGATGCAAACAAACCTGCTGCAGATGCAAACAAACCTGCCGCAGACAATAACCCAATAGCTAAGGATCCTTTTGCTGCATACCAGAAAGCAGCTAAGGAAATCAATACTAAAGGCATTGCAGGCTACAACAAAATCGGTTGGCAGAAACCACTTAAAATCGAAGGTCTTGGTATCCTTGACAGCGTTATCGTTCCTATCTTGGAAAAATTTATGACAACAGAAGATGAAGCAGAGGTTAAGGTTAATGCAAAGGGTTCAGACGATGCTAAAAACCGTATGCCTGCTAGTACATGTTCAAAAGGCTCAGTTAAGAGCGCAACAGCAGAAAAGCTTGCAAACGGCAACTATAAGGTTGTTGTCGTTTTGAACGAACAGACTAACCCCTCTTATGCTGATAAAGACGGTCTTGGCGTTATGTCTAAGGAATTCCTTGACTATGCTGACGTTGAAAAGACAGTTGTAGAAGATCCAACAGTTTCTAAGATCGTTAAGAGCCTTGATGGCAAGATCGTATACAAAGACTATACAATCACATCTGAAATGACAGCAGACGGTAAATTCGTAAGCATCACTCACTACGGTATCGGTTATATCAATGCTACTCTCAACGGTTCAATCACTGCTAATGGTGAGCTTGAATTCAACGCTAAATACACAGATTTCAAATATTAATTTTGAAATACATACAGACGGCTCTCGTAAGAGGGTCGTCTTTTTTTTGCACAACAAAACTCCAATTCTTTTGTATAATATATAGTATTGACTTTTTATGGAATTTGGTTTAATCTTATAATGTTAAGAAATATGCGTTTCTGCAGTGCAGGGCGTAAATATGAAAGAGGTTATAAAAATGAAAAGCAAAGATTTAAAAATTATTGCAGTCATTCTTGCAGTAGCTCTTGTTTTCACAGTTCTTGCAAGTAATGCAGTTTCAGTTGCTTCCATTGTTTTCCTTGCAAAGAATGAGCTTCAGGAAGCTCCCGCAGGTCAACAGGTTCAGCAGCAGGCTCAGCCCCAGCAACAGCAACAACAGCAGGCTCAGCCCCAGCAACAGCAATCTCAGCAGACCGTAGAAACAACTGCTCCCGCAGCTAACAACGGTTCTTCAACAGCTGATACAACTGCTCCTGCAGGCAATAGCGGTAACACAACTCCCGAAGCAAATAAACCTGCTGATAACAACGGCGGTTCAACTGCTGCAAAGAAAACTGATAAAGAAGTTCTCGAAATCTACACAACTCTTATGAACAAGGCTAAAAAAGATAAGCCCGGTTATAAGAAGGTTGAATATCAGGAGCTTCCCGGCGATGCTGCAAACCGTCAGATTTCAAAGGGTGCTAATTTTGTTGATACTCTCCTCAATCTTGTTACAAACACATTAGATCTTTTAACAACTAAGGAAGAAGCAGAAGCTTCCCCGGAAATCGTTGAAAAGGGCGGCGATATGAGATGGTTCCCTGTTTATAAATGTGAAAAGGGTTGCTATCTTACAGATGTAAGTGCTATTGAAAGCACAAAATATGAAGACCTTGGCAACGGTAAAGCAAGAATCACAATCGAACTTAAAGATGAAGCTAATCCCGAGCCCATGGCAGAAGGTGCATCAACATCTCCCAGTAAAACTGGTGCAATGTTCTCACCTCTTTCAAAAGCTGATATTGATAACACAATCAATGGTGGTGTCGTTCAGGCAGTTATCAAGGAAGTTACATATAACCTCACCTACCACGATTGCAAAGCAGTTGTAGAATACGATACAAAAACAAACGAAATCATTAAGCTTGAGCAGTATATGAATGTTGCTATTCAGGGCGGTGGTAAGATTTTCGGTGTTTCTGAAATCAAAATCGACAAACAGGAACTCTTCAACACAATGATTATCACAGATTTCAAATATTAATTGAAACCTTTCCCCTTACCAACTCGGTAAGGGGATTTTTTTGAATGCTGAATTCGGAATGCTGAATGCAGAATTAACTTTGAAAAGCACAAAAAACAACTTTGTTCTTTTTATGGCGCATTTTCGCGCCCCGAAACTTGCCACTTGCCACTTCCAACTTGCCATTATACCGTATCACCTTTCTTTTGTAGTTTACAATCTCTTGTTACTATGCTATAATAAAATATATGGATTACTTATTGGGTGAGGGGTAAAGTTAAATGGCATTGTGGATTGTTTTTGGTATATGTCTGGTGGTCGAGGCGGTTTGTACTCCTTGGTACTTGAAAGCTCTCTGGCCTGAAAAATGCAGAAAATCATTGATTCTTAAAATGATTTGCGCAACTATGTTTGTCAGCATTGGTGTGCTTTCAATGTTTATAGCAGATAATTTTTCACAGTATGCAATAACAATGCTTGTGGGTCTTATCTTCGGATGGATTGGTGACTATTTTCTCCATGCTAAACCTACAAATGCCTATTTTGCAACTGGTTTCACAAGCTTTCTCATAGGTCATATTTTCTATATTGTGGCTTATGTAAAAGCTCTTCCCAAGCTTTTCCCCGAATATGAAATGTTCAATGCTCCTGAGATTGCTGTAGCTTTGGTTGTTATAACATCGGCGTTGATTTCAGCAAAGGTTTTGAAAGTGAACTTCAGTCCCAAAATTGTAAAATATGCAATAGCCGTATATTTTTTGATTATTACATTTATGTTTGTTAAAGCCTCCGCTTTAGGCTATCATCAATGGCAAAGCGGTGCTGAAAGCGGAATATTGCCGTTTGTTCTTTTAACTCTTGGTTCGTTGTTCTTCGTTCTTTCCGATGCTACCTTGGGCATCATCATTTTCGGAGGGCAAAAGAAGAACTATCCATTGAAAATATTCAATATTATTACATATTTCTGGGGACAGATAATGCTCGCTTCCTCAATACTGTTTATTAACGCTTGAAAGAAGATAAATTATGTTCGATAAAGTTTTTAACCGCCAGAACAGCGGTTCGTATAAATGGGATACAACCGTTCCCGAAGGTTTAATTGAAAGGGGAGCATATCCTCTTTCAGTTGCAGATATGGAATTTCAGACACCCAAAGAGGTGAGAGAAGCCATAAAGGAATTCACTGAAAAGGGTTTCTTTTGCTATACGGATGCGGATACTGAATACCGCAACAGCGTTCGAGAGTTTCTTGCACGCCGTCATAATTTTAATATAGAAAATGATTGGATTACTTGCGTTGGTGGTGTTGTTTTCACAATTAATACCGCAATCAGAGCTTTCACCAATGAGGGCGATAAGGTTATAATTCAATCTCCTGTTTATTACCCCTTTTCAAAATCCATTCTCAATAACAAAAGAATAATTGCAGATAATCCTCTTGTTCCCCAAAATAATACGTATAAAATGAATTTCGAGGAATTAGAAGAAATCGCATCACAGGATGATGTTAAATTAATGCTTCTTTGCAGTCCTCATAACCCTGTCGGAAGAGTATGGACTAAAGAAGAGCTTAAAAGGGTTGGCGAAATCTGCCTTAAAAATAATGTGGTTCTTGTCAGCGATGAAATTCACTTTGACCTTGTTAGAAAGAATCAAGAGCATATTGTAATCAACAATGTTGATGAAAGCTTTTCTAAAAACACTGTTATCTGTACCGCAGTCAGCAAAACCTTTAATCTTGCAGGTCTCGGAACATCGAATATCATTATTGCCGATAAAAGCTTGAGAGAAAAATTCCAAGAGCAGCTTTCCGCAGATGGTTACAGTTGCATTAACTGCGTTTCCCGCCCTGCAACAATTGCTGCTTATTCAAAATGCGATTATTGGATTGACGAGGTAAATTACTATATAGAAGAGAATATAAAGCTTGTTAACAGCATTTTAAGTGATGTTCCTCAGATTAAAATATATGACTGTCAGGGTACATATTTAATGTGGCTTGATATGAGAAAGCTTGGAATGAATGACGAGGAGCTTGATTTGTTCTTGCAGAATGAATGCAATATAATTCAAGACCCGGGATTCTGGTTCGGTGAAAACGGAAAAGGCTTTACAAGGCTTAATGTTGCCTGCCCGAGAAGTGTTTTAGAAAAATCTGTAAATGAGCTGAAAAATCAAATCTTAAAAAGAGTGTGATAATATGAAAAAAATCATATCTGTTCTTTTATGTGCAACTTTTTTATTCAGTGCATTATCTTTTTCCGCTTTTGCGGCTAAAGATAATAATGATACGGAAGAAACAACAGAATTTGTTCTTGAAATTGATGTTAATAAAAGATATACGGATATCGTTGAAGATACTGATGGCTTAATAACAGGTTCATCAGATGGCAAGGAATTGAGCGATAATCAAAAAACAGTTTATATTGCAATCCTTTGCGCTGCATTGGTAGTTTCTGTTGTTATTCTTGCAGTTTCTCTCAAAAAAGTTCCCAAGGAGGAAGATATTGATATTTCAGGGCAGAAGAAAACAAAAAATGATAGCAAGGAATAACCTTTTATGAGAAAAATTTTAAGCAGAACAAGAGCTGCTGTTGATGATTATAAAATGATTCAGGATGGCGATAAAATCGCTGTTGGTGTTTCGGGCGGTAAGGATTCCGTTATGCTTCTTAAAGCCTTGTGCGATTTGAAGCGGTTTTACCCTGCGGATTTCAGTATAGTTGCAATCACTCTTGATATGCGCTTTGATAACCAGGATGGGGATTTTTCTCCAATTCAGAAGCTCTGTGATGAATATGGTATTGAATATGTAATTCAGAAAACTGATTTATATGAAATTATTTTCAATATAAGAAAAGAAGAATGCCCTTGCTCTTTGTGTGCCAGAATGAGAAGAGGGATTCTTCATGATACTGCAAAAAGTTTAGGTTGTAACAAAATCGCTTTAGGTCACCATCTTGATGATGCAGCTCAAACTTTTATGATGAATCTTCTAATAGAAAGCCGTATAGGTTGCTTTGCCCCTGTAACATACCTTTCAAGGCGAGATATAACAATGATAAGACCTCTCATATATGTTCGGGAAAGTGCTGTAGAACAGGCTGTGGAACGGCTTAATTTACCCGTTGTAGAAAGTAAATGCCCTGCCAATGAAAAAACAAAAAGAGAAGATGCAAAAATTCTTCTCCAAAAGCTTTCCGATGAATATGGCGATGTGCCTGAAAGAATAATCGGCGCAATGCAGAGAGGCAATATCGACAGGTGGAACATAGAATAAAAAGTAAAATGCAGAATGCAGAATGCAAAATGCAAAATTTTGGGACCTGCGGTCGGCATTGTAAAATTAAAGGATTCAAGACATTTTTGTCCTGAATCCTTTTTTGAGGTGTTTAGTTAATTTAGAAGTTAAAAGGTTTTTGTTTGAATAAATAATATAATGTTTGGAAGCGAAGCTTCCCTGATAATTTTGCATTTTGCATTCTGCATTTTGCATTGAAAAAGTCACTCCCTGCGGAGTGACTTTTTTCTTAATATCCAAATCCATTACCGAAATAACTGCTGAATGGGTCAGTTGTTTGGGGTTGTTGTTCAGGTACAGCGGTTTCGCCCTTGTCTTCAACGAGCTTAACCTTGGCATCAAATTTTGTGCTTACCGCACCTGAATTATTAAGTCTGCAAACAGAAAGTGTAATTGTATCGCCAACCTTACTGCCTTCAATAACTTCAAGAAGAATATCGGTTGATTCAAGAGCTTTGCCGTTTACACCTGTAATAATATCGCCAACCTTGATACCTTGCTTTGCAAGGTCGCTATCCTCTGTCATAGCGGCAATAACAATAGAGCCGTAAGGAAGATTGTTTTTCCAGGCAATTGCAGAGTAAGTGTAATCACTTGCAACTGTATAGTAAGAAATGCCTAACATAGGTCTGTTTGTAACATAGCCGTTTGCAACAATGTCATTATATATTTCAAGCATTGTGTTCGAGGGAACAGAGAAGCCCATACCTTCATATTCGGTGTCGGTTATTTTGGAAGAGTTAAGACCGATAACCTGACCATATTCATTGAGGAGGGCACCGCCTGAGTTACCGGGGTTTATAGCGGCATTGTGCTGAATACAAGGTAAATCATAAGCACTTGCGCTGGAAGCAACGGGTCTGTCAATAGCGCTGATAATACCATTTGTGAAAGAGCCGAAGAAAACAGTTCCGCCAGGGTTACCGATGGCATAAACCTTCTGACCAACATTAAGTTTGTTGGAGTTGCCGAAGGTTGCAGCTTTAAAGCCTGTTTTTTCTACTCTGAGAACACCTATATCAGTTTTGCTGTCAAAGCCGACAATATATGCATCAAATTCTTTTCCGTCATTGGTTTGTATCTGAACGCTTACACCCTGATCAGCGATAACGTGAGCGGCGGTAATGATGTAAGTGTTCTTTTTTTCTTTATCTTCACCAACGATGATACCTGAACCTTCGCCGACTTTCTGGTTCTGGGCATAAACAATAACACCAACGTTGATTTCTTTTGCCTCTTCGTAAATTTGCTCGGGAGTCATAGCACCTTTGCCTGAATATTCAGAGAATGTAATGGGGGAGTCCTCAGTCTTTGCAGTGGCACCTGAGCCATTGTTTTTGTTGTTTTTATCTGAGCCTTCGTAACCTTGTTCGCTTTTTATACTGTTATCAGCAGTATCGTCAGTAACAGAAACACCGATTGCAACAGATGCAATTACTATACAAGCGCAAACTAATGCAACAAAAATATTGCGACCTGTGTTCTTTTTCTTTTTTGGAGCAGAATTGGGATTCTGATATGCAGTCTGCTGGTATCGGGGAACATTGCTATACTGATTGTTTCCTGTGTTATAAGGCATCTGAGTGTAAGGATTTTGATTTGGTTGTGCATTGTAAGGTGTGTTATATGGCGCTGAATAAGGTTGGTTATAGGGTGAGCCATAATTATTGCCAACGGGAGCTGTTCCCATCTGAGAGGTGCTCTGTTGAGAAGGCTGAGCAGGTGCTTCTTGTGGTGTTGGTGTACTTTCGGGTGTTGTGTTGCCAAAGGCATTGTTTGTGTTGAAATTGTCGTCCATTTATATTCCTCCAGAAAGAGTTTGTTACTTGGGTAGTTTTACTGTAAATCTTGTGAAATTATCAAGTTCGCTTTCTACTGTTATAGTTCCACCATGCAGGTCAACTATGCTTTTAACAAGGAACAGACCTAATCCTGTGCTTTTAACATCTGTGCTTCGTGATTGGTCAACCTTGTAAAATCTTTCGAAAACCTTGTTTATATCTTTTTTTGGTATGCCTTTTCCGGTATTTGTAACAGAGAAATAGGCATATTTTTTATCCGAGGCAGCGTTTACAATAATTTTACCGCCATCATCAGTGAATTTAACTGCATTATCAACCAGATTGTAAATTACCTGATCAATCATTGCGCTATCGCCGTGAATAGTGACTTGCGGAAGGTCTTCAAATCCATCAATATCAATGTTCTTTTTGGAAACCAATTGTTCAAAGCCTAAAAAGGTTGTAACAAGCTTTTGTGAAACATCAAATTGCTCAATAGTTAAATCTGCATTTCCTGTTTCAATTTTGGAGATATTGAGCATCATTGTAACCATCTTTGAAAGCCTGTTGATTTCCGAAGAAACAATCTCTAAATAATAATTTTGTTTTTCGGGGGGGATTGTTCCGTCAAGAATACCATTAATAAAACCGCCGATAGTTGTCATTGGTGTTTTAAATTCGTGAGAAACATTGGCAACAAAGCTTCGTCTTGAATTTTCAAGCTGTTCAAGGGCGGTTGCCATGGAGTTGAATTTGGTTATAAGTCCTGCCAATTCATCATGGGAATGGATTTCAGGAACTCTGTAAGTAAAATCGCCGGAAGAGTAGCAGCGGGTTGCATTTTCAAGGTTTCGTATTGGTTTTGCTATTTTTTCTGTCATAATATAGACAGCTATGGTAACAAGAACCAAAGCAAGACCTGCTGCAAACAGGAACATTCTTAAAACATTCCGTAGATTATTAACGAGCGCACCTTCCAATGGCGCGGCAACAACTGCAACTCCCGTAAAATCAAAGTCGGAGGCCAA
>JAZUSD010000042.1:0-7968 GCA_045606545.1 Acutalibacteraceae bacterium
AAAAATAAACAGCCGCTCGTGAGCGGCTGCTTGAGATTGTAATGCGGTGCTAAACTTTCAGTGCCCCTTCGAGGGGCTAAGCCAGCATTCGCCCCTTATAGGGGCAGAGCAAACCACCAGTTTACTGGTGGTTATGATTCAATTCTTATATCGGTATCTAAACCGTTAACCGCTATACTAAATATAGCCAAATCAATAACATCCAGATAGCCATCACAATCCATATCAGCCGCCATATCATAAGCTGAAGAAACACCGTTATCCGATAAAACTTTATTAACTGCATCAGAATAATCTAAGGCATTGCAGTTACCGTCTCCATTGCAATCCCCTAATAATACCAAGGACCAGGCTTCCTCAACACCTTTGTCACCACTGGGAACATTGAATTTTTCGTTTGTAGTAAGTCCGTCAGTATCGATATACATCCCGTTATAATACACATAACTATCCTTAACATCAAAATAAGAACGGATTAAAAAGTTGTCGTCTTCTTTTGAAAGTGAATTATATGTACCTTTAAAAGCTGTGTCATGATTTGTTTCAGAATATTTTTGAGTAGCGTAGTTTAAAGTTGGAATTATTTGATTCACATCAGCAATATGACTCTTATTAAAGGCGGTACCACCGAAACCTGCAGAACAAACAGTTTCTGTTCCGCTTAGGAAAAAATCATGATAAATTCTTGTCTGATCATCCCAAGTTACATCAATAAGATACCATAAACCATCTTCCATTTGAACTGCATTCCACAAATGGGCTCCGCCATTACCGGTTCCGACTACGCAAACACAAGGGATTTTATATAAATCACAAATCAGCTTGAAGGCTTCTCCATATCCTTGACATACTGCATATCCGGTTACAAGAGCTCCATAAATATTGTGGCAATCAGCATTATACAAGCTTCCACCGATTTGGGGATAAATAATCTTGTTACAAAGGTAATCATGAACAGATTTAACAAAATTATATCTGTTTGAAACATCCAAATTTAAACTTTTTAATTCAGTTTGAATGTCGTTCCAGCAGGTTTTGAGTGTATCAGCGGTGTAAGAAGAACCAAAGGTTGAAATAGTACCATCGGCAAATCCAACCCTAACTTCAGGTAAGAGTATATTATAAATAATCTTAGTTATATACTCTCCTGTAGGAACATATCCAATCTGATAACCACCAAAATAAAAAAGTTGTGGTAAATCATAATCAATTGCTTCCATCAGCGTTTTCAGATAATCTTGAGTTAAATCAGCTTTAGGAAAGGTCCCGTATTCGTAGTCAACAGTAACAGACATTGTTCCGATTTCTGCATTACTGATAGCATTGTATATTTTCAACAAGTTAGCGTCCAGTAAAATATGAGATTTGAAATTACGGCTAAAACCACTTGTTGCATCATATGGGTAAAAATAATTTTTAACACTATCTGAAAAAGAGCTATTATCAGACGGAACGCTATAATCAATTCTGTCTGATAAAGCATTTTCACAGAAATACTCAACCGGTGAAATCGCTAAAGCATTTTGGGAAAAAACAGAAGTTATAATTATAAGAGATAACAAAAAAGCAATGGTTTTTTTCAAGATCTTCATCTCCTTTTATTATGTTAATATTAACACATAAATTTGAAACATTCAACAAGTCTAACTTAAGTTATAGCTTAACTATACAAATTATACCATATTTTAGCAATTTTTTTCTTTTTTTTCTATTTATTAGAGGTATTTACTTATTGAAAGTAAAAAACAAAAGGTATATAATATAAAATAGATTTTCTTTAAATTCGTGAGGTTAACAATTATGTTAGGCAAATTAGTTAGAGTTTGCATAACCGACCCTGTCGGTTCACCTCTGCCAAACGGAAAAACCTATAAACTCAATTTCGGTAAGCCTATAGGTAAATTTAAGGCATCATCCCCTATCAGTGGCGTTTTAATTTTAGGGATCGATAATCCTGTTAAGCATTTTGACGGCAGAGTTGTTGCAATTTTAAAATTAAGAGACAATGGTGAGCAGATTCTTATTGCATCACCTAAATCGAAACGTTATATTAATTGGGAAATTGAAAAATTGATTCAATTCTATACTGAAGGACGTTCATACACTCTTGAATGTTATTATGAGCGTTCTTGCGGTGCGGTTGTATTCAGAAAAATAAATGATGATTATCGTTATCTTCTGATAAGAAACCGCCGCAGTTCAAATTGGAGTTTTCCAAAAGGCCATATTGAAGCCGACGAAACCTTTGAAGAAACAGCTAAGCGTGAGGTTTTAGAGGAAACAGGATTGCACATTAACTTGCTACCGGGTTTTGTCAGCAAATCTCAATATTCAATTCAGAACAGAATTCAAAAAACCGTTCAGATTTATGTTGCTTCAACTAACGATACTCAAACTAAAATACAAGTTGAAGAAATTGAAGATTATGTCTGGTTAACTTATGAAAACGCACTCAAAAATCTTAAGTTTGAAAATGACAAAACAATCCTTACAGAAGCACGTGATTTTTTATTAAAGAATAACTATATCAGCGAGGTAAAAAATGGTTGAAAATATTGTAACAACAATTGTTGATTTTTTTCAGAATGACTTTCCGCCACAGCTTGTTGCATTTTTAATTTCTCTATGCCCTATCCTTGAACTGCGCGGTGGTATGATTGCGGCAAGACTTCTTGAATTACCGTTTGTTCAAGCATTCATAATTTGTTATATCGGAAATATGATTCCGATTCCATTTATACTTCTTTTTATCAGAAAAATTTTCCAATGGATGAGAAAATATAAATTTTTTGGAAAAATAGTGGACAAGCTCGAAGCCCGTTCTGAAAAGAAAAAAGATACTATTGTTAAATATCAGGAATGGGGATTACTTGCTTTTGTTGCCATTCCCCTACCCGGAACAGGCGGTTGGACCGGTGCTCTTATTGCCGCGCTTATGGACTTGAGAATGAAAAAATGCTTACCGATCATCGCTTTAGGTGTTTTTATTGCAGGGCTTATTATGTCATTAATTACATACGGAATATTTTAATTAAAAAGCACCGTCTTCTGACGGTGTTTTTTAGAATAATTAATACTGGTGGTGGAAAAATGTACTGCTATATTTTCGGAGCGATGCCTGTAAATGATTTTAATTTTGAAATCACTGATAACGATATTGTTATTGCAGCAGATTCCGGTATAATTAATACTCAAAAGTTTAACATTAATCCCGATTATATTATCGGTGATTTTGATTCTTTAGGCTACACCCCCACCGCCAATAACACTATCACTCATCCGATTGAAAAAGACGACACTGATACAATGTTAGCGGTTAAATTGGGCATTGAAAAAGGATACAGAAACTTTAAAATTTTTGGTTGTATTGGCGGTAGATTAGACCACACATTTGCAAATATCCAAACTGCTTCTTATATCGCTGAAAATAAAGGAAAAGCTATTTTCTTTGGTGATAACGAAAATTTTACTGTTATAAAAAATAACAAAATCACCTTTGACAAATCAAACAAAGGCAATATTTCAGTATTTGCACTTGAAGCGTGTAAAAATGTTAATATAAACGGCTTACATTACGAATTGAAGAACGGGTGGCTTTCAGAAAGCTTTCCTTTGGGTACCAGCAATAAATTTAATAATAAAGATTCAACCATTTCGGTAGAACAAGGCAAATTATTAATAATATGGGAAAGACAAGGTGATAAAAATGAATAAAGATATCAAAAGTATTCAGGGTGTAATTTTTGATTTAGATGGTACTATACTTGACTCAATGCACATTTGGAGTGATATCGGCTTACTTTTTTTGAAAAATAAGGGTATTGAAGCCCCTGAAGGTATCGAAGATGAATTTGTAAAAATGAGTATGGTTCAAGCAGCGGAATATTATATCAAGAATATCGACCCTACTGCTACTGTTATGGATATAGTTAATGAAGTCAACTCATTAGTTCAAAACTTTTATTTTAACGAGGTTATCAAAAAAAAAGGCGTTGAAGAATTTCTTAAATATTTAAAATCAAATAAAGTAAAAATGTGTATTGCCACTGCAACTGATAAGCATCTTGTTGAAAAAGCACTCGAAAGAAACGGAATACGTGAATATTTTTCCGAAATCTTCACGTGTTCAAGTGTTGGCGCAGGAAAAGATACACCTGTTATTTATGATGTTGCTTTAGAGCATTTAGGCACACCAAAAGAAAACACCTTTGTTTTTGAAGATGCGCTTTATGCAATCGAAACAGCTAATAAGGCTGGTTATAATATAGTAGGTATAAATGATGTTTCCGAAAAAGCAGACCCTGAGGAAATAAAGAAACTTTGTAACTACTACATAAATGATTACTCGGAAATATATAGTTTCTTTGAATAGAACATTAATCCCCCGATAACTTTAAATAAAGTTTCGGGGGATTAAATTTATTCTTCAGTTTTTTCTTCTGTTTCTGTTGCAACTTCATTTGCAACTTTTTCAGAATTATCAAGTATTTCTTCAGTTCTTTCTTCAATTACATCTTCATCAGGAGTATAGTTTTTATCCATAAGCTTGAGGAAAGTTTCACCTGAAATTTTTTCATTTTTTACAAGAGTTTCTGCAATAAGCACCAGCTTATCATTATGCTCTGTAAGTATATTTTCACATTTAGCATAACACTCTGTCATTATGCGCTTAATTTCATCATCAATAGTTGTTGCATAGGTTTCAGAATAGTTTTTAGAATGTGAATAATCCATTCCTAAGAACACTTCATCGGTATCCTTACCATAAAGAACAGGACCAAGTTTTTCGCTCATACCATATTTTGTTACCATTGAACGAGCAATTTCAGAGGAATGGGAAATATCCTGAGATGCACCGGTTGAAACATCTCCAAAAGTAATTTGCTCTGCTACTCTACCACCCATTGCGGTAACAATTCTGTCAAGCATCGCAGATTTAAGCATATGAGAAGAATCTTCATCAGGTCTGTAAAGAGTGTAACCACCAGCCATACCGCGAGGTATAATTGAAATTTCATATACAGGCTCACAGTTTTCAAGATAATATGCTGAAACTGCGTGACCTGCTTCGTGATACGCTGTGATTTTCTTATCTTTTTCAGTATATTTTCGCGATTTCTTCTCAGCACCAACTTCAACCTTGACAGTTGCTTCGTCAATTTCAGTCATCGTAATTGCTTTTTTGTTGCGCTTTGCTGCAAGAAGAGCTGCCTCATTCATAAGGTTTTCAAGGTCTGCACCAACAAAACCGATTGTTGCATGAGCAACACTCTTTAAATCAACATCAGGTGCAAGAGGTTTATTCTTTGCGTGAACTTTAAGAATTTCCTCTCTGCCTTTCAAGTCGGGTCTGCCAACTGTTACCTGACGGTCAAAACGACCTGGTCTCAAAAGCGCAGGGTCAAGGATGTCAGGACGGTTAGTTGCGGCGATGATAATGATACCTTCGTTATTACCGAAACCATCCATTTCAACAAGCAGCTGATTAAGAGTCTGCTCACGTTCATCGTGACCGCCACCCATACCTGCACCACGATGGCGACCAACCGCATCAATTTCATCAATAAAGATAATTGAGGGTGCACTTTTTTTAGCCTGGTCAAAAAGATCACGAACACGAGAAGCACCAACACCAACATACATCTCAACAAAATCAGAACCTGAAATTGAGAAGAAAGGAACATCAGCTTCACCTGCAACTGCTCTTGCAAGTAAAGTTTTACCTGTACCGGGAGGGCCAACAAGAAGAACACCTTTAGGAATTCTTGCACCAAGTTCAGTGAACTTCTGAGGGTCTCTTAAGAATTCAACAATTTCCTGCAATTCTTCCTTTTCTTCATCTGCGCCTGCAACCTGCTTGAATGTTGTTTTTCTTTTTTCATCTTTTCCGAATTTAACCCTTGCTTTACCAAAATTCATGGCACGGTTATTCTCTGTTGAAATTGAATTATTCATTTTCTTCATAAAGAAATAACCTAAAACAATAACAAGAATTATACCGAAAATCCCCGGTAAAAGCTGTAACGCAATGGAACCAGATGCCCCCGATACATAGTTATATTTTATAGGAGTTTTCGGATTTTCTCTATTGTATTCAACAACACTGTCATGAATATCTTCAATAAACAAAGAAACATTTGGCACTGAATATTTAGCAGAAGTACCATCCTTTAACTCATAAGTCAAAGCGCCTGAACCAATATTCAAGTTGTATTTTGTTACTTCGCCTTTATCAAAAAGTTCAATAACCTGATAATATTCCAGATCCGTTTTCTTTGCTCCGCCCGAATTCATAAAATATAAAAGAAATAAAGGAACGAGCGGAATAATAATATAAGGCAAAATCGCCTTAATTTTATCTGCGTTTTTAATAACAAGTCACCTCTTTAATCTTTATATACAGATTCCCTTAATATTCCAATAAATGGCAAGTTTCTGTAATATTCATTATAATCAAGTCCATAGCCAACAATAAACTCATTAGGCACAGAACCACCAATATAATCAGCTTTAATATCTGCTTCTCGTCTTTCAGGCTTATCAACGAGAGTACAAATTCTAATACTGTTTGGTTTTCTTGCAGAAAGAATTTCCTTAAGATAATAAAGTGTATTACCGCTATCAAGAATATCTTCTACTATAAGAAGATCTTTTCCCTCTATATTTTTATCAAGGTCTTTTATTATCTTAACAACACCAGATGATTTTGTTCCTGAACCATAGCTTGAAACAGCCATAAAATCAATGTTACAAGGTATTGAAATCGCTCTCATAAGATCAGCCATAAACACAACTGAGCCTTTAAGAACGCTAACAAGTAACAAATCCTTATCTTTATAATCTTCGCTGATTTGTTTACCCATTTTATCAACAATCGCCTTGAGTTCATCTTCAGAAATTAAAACTTTTTCGATATCTTCAAGCATATTTCTACCTATCATTATTTTTTCCCCTAACTAAAATAATATTATCGGAATGCGTTGTTACACAACATCTTTTTGTGACACCAAAACCATATACCCAAACAACACCAATATCATCACTAATAATAGGAATTTCGTTTCTGATTTCGATAGGTATATTTTCTTCTATAAAAAGCTTTTTTAAACTTTTGGTAACATTTCTTTTTGGAAAAGTAAACCTATCCCCTGTTTTACGAGTTCTCAAAACCAACTTACCGGAAACTGTATTACAGTCTATCATATCAACCGCATCAATTTGGTTAACAAATTTTGAATTATTGTCATTTTTTTCCAATAAAACAAAATAATCGCCAAATTGCGTTTCAAAGGGAAAATTTAAAATACCAACATCAGCTTTTGAAAAGTTGTTATTAATTCGATAAAAACGCAGATAATTCTTTTTTACCTCTGCAAAAATATTACCATAAAGCTGTAATCTGCCACCTTTTGTAAGTAAATTATACAAGCTATATACTTTTTTTCTATCTAAAATCAAATTGGAATATTTAAAAAACTCAGAACAGAGCATTTCATAAACAATTGCTACTTCTGCATCTAAAAGAATATTTTTGTCATAAACAAAGTTGCCAATTGAGGCGTAATTAATTAAGTTATTAGCATTATTAATCAAATAATCCGAAATAGTTTTTGCATTATCGCTTAAAGCATTAAATGAGGAAATATACGAAGGATTTATTTCTTCGAGAACGGGTAAAACCAAGTGTCTGATTTTGTTTCGTGTATAATCGACTTCTGAATTTGTGCTGTCGGTTACATAATTCAATGAGTTCTCTTTGCAATAACCCTCAATCTCTTTTCTGGAGCAATATAATAAAGGTCTTATAATATTGTCTCTAACGAACGGAATGCCACACAAACCTTTAACAGATGTACCTCTCGTTATATTGAAAATTATTGTTTCTGCATTATCGTTAGCGTTATGCGCCGTTGCAATTTTAGATTTTTCGCTACAAACTTTATTAAAGCTTTCATAACGCAATCTTCT
>JAZUSD010000043.1:0-4329 GCA_045606545.1 Acutalibacteraceae bacterium
ATTGAGAATGCCTGAAATAAAATTATACACAGGTGTACCCTCGGTATGAGGACCGTCACCAAGAAATATTCCAACTCCAACTTCACCAACAAGCTCTGATAACTTTTTATTTTTAAGAGCCTTATCTCTTTTTATAAAAAGCAGACGTTCAACAGTTCCCACAGTGATTTTATCGAAACGTTTTCTACCAAAAGATTTTAAATGTTTAACAATTCCTTTGCCACCACTGAGAGCGCCACGAACACGTGCGATAATTGCGTTTTCAAAATGCTTGTGGAAATATTCCTGTGCAGTAAGACCTTTTAAATCCCAACCAAAATCCTCAACATCAATGGTTTTGATTTTTAATACGGAGCTTTCGTCTATTGTGATTTTTCTGTATTTCGCAGGACTGCCTACAAGACAGGCAGTGCAAACATCAATCAGTCTGTTCTTCTTTTTGGTATAAAACTCATTTATGCTCTGAATGTGCATATGTCCTGTTAAAACAAGCTCAACTCCGTTGTCAGCAAGGAAGGATGCAACCTTTCGCCAGTCCTTAATTCTTGCATCTCCCACTAAGTCGAAAGCCGGTACAGGCGGAATGATGGGGTAGTGACATATGGCAAAAATTGAACAGTTATCTTCTTTTGCTTTATCAATCTGCTCTTTTGCCCCAGCCATACGCCTTTCCTCCATTGCTCCTTTTGGCTCATCCTTGCTGTCACAGCATATCGCCAGCATTCTTACACCTTCGGTAATTTCAGCAACATAAGAATGAGTAGGTTCATCAAAAGCTATAGCATCTCCATAACCGAAATCACGGTACATATCACAAAGGTCATTAAAGTCCGCTCCCTCAACAGGTACACGCCCGTCATCCTTTAATATGTAAGCTGAATCGTTATAATCGTGACCGGCAGTTATTACATAGACCCTTTTTCCGTTTTCCTTAAGCTTGTGAAGCTCTTTTATAAAGCTGTTGTGGCTTTCTTTTTCACCGTTTTTTGTAAGGTCTCCCGGAATTATAACAATATCTGTTTTTTTATCTTCGATGATTCGTGCAAAAGTGGATTTTACAATTGCACTGCTTTCCTTGACAAAATACTGTTCAGTGAGCATATTTTTTTCAAATGCTTTTCCTCCGGCACCTAATTCATTTTCAAAATAATGGGTATCAGTTACAAGATAAAAACTGACAGGTTTCATTTTTATTCGCCCTTCATTACTGATTTTGATATACAATTATTTACATATTAACACATAAACCAAGCGGTTTACAATGGGAATAATCTCAATGCTTATTGTGAATTATCACAATTCCCTTTTCCGCAATTACTTCTGAATTTCGAAGGAGATATTCCGCAAAGTGATTTGAACCATGAGGAAAAATACTGTTGGTCAGAAAAAGACATTTTTTCTGCAATTTCTGAAATTGAGTGATTTGTATTAGTCAGATACAGTTTAACGGTTTCGAGTTTTTTTGTTGTGTAATACTGATAGGGGGTAATGCTGAATTTTTTTGAAAATATATTGATTATGTGATTTTTTGAGTAGCCGAATTTTTTGCACATTGTATCAAGTGAAAAAGCTTTGTATATCTGTGAATCAAGATATTCTCTCATTAAAGATGCAATGTCTTTTTTGTCATTTGATGCACAATGACTTATGGCGATAATTAACTTCATAATTTCAGGTACCATATCATCAACTAAATCAGAATAATCGGTGCCGTATTTTTGGGTCTTTTTATATATGTTTCTGAAAAGCTCTTCAAGCTCACAATTATGATAAACGTAATCATGACCGGGTAAATACTGATTTAGTAATATTTCTGGGAGTTCACCGGTTAAAGTAATAAATATTTTGTGAAGTGTACTGTGTTTAGCATTATAGTACTTATGGTGAGTTCCTTTTCTTAATAAAAAAACATCCTTTGGTCCGATATCATATTTTTTGCCGTTGTTTTCGAGAACTCCATATCCGCTGACAACATACTCAATGGCAGTAATTTCTGAAGTAGCTCTTTCAAAGAAACAATCTTCGTACCAAAAGCTTTCTCCTACGGCAAATATGTTAATCGGAAAATCATCTTTAAAGTGGGAATAATACTCACAAACATTTTCAACACTATTCATATTTCTGAAATTTACTCCTGTTTAATAGTATAAATCACAGTAATAAGTGTGATAAATCGTAATTTCAGTGTATCATTTCTTTGCTGTCTAAACAAGAGTAAATCTGCAAAAAGTAATTAATAAAACCATGTTTTGTTGGATTATTCCAAAGGAATTGTTTTTTGCTTTGATATTTAATAAATCGGATGTATTTTACGTATATCTCTCTTGTTGTGATAATTCAAAAATATTGTTGTGATTTATTACATTGGAACTTTAAAGAAAATATGTTAATCTATATGTATAATGGTTGTTTTTAGTAATTTAAAATCAACCAAATAAAATTACGGGGATGATATGATGTTAAGAACCAAAAAAACATCTGCTACTGAAATTCCGCAGAATGCTCTCATTCACGGTGAGGGTAAACATATTTCAAAATTCGAGTATTTCTGCGTAATGCTTTCAAGAATCGGTGGTATGTTCGGAACAACCCTTACAGGCTCTCTTGCGGCAGCATTCCTGCACGAGCTTTATTACGGTCCTGTGGGAGTTAATGCTGAACAAATTGCAGATATTCTTGCCGTTCAGACTACACTTACCACTGTTTTAGGTATAGTAATTGGTGTTATTTCCGGCGTTATTATTCAGAACTGGAAAACCCGTTGGGGCAGATACCGTCATTGGTATATCATATGCCTTATTCCCATATTCACCCTTACCGCGTTATACTTTTATGTTCCCGAGGGCTGGACTGTTGAGCAGATGACGCTTTTCCGTTATGGTATAGCTTGCTGTCAGACTGTGTTCAACGCCTTCAATAACGCAGGTCAGAATATTGTTCAGGTTATCTCTCCAAACCATAAGGAAAAGAAAACTGTTGCAACAATATGGCAGTTATCTTATTATATCGGATACGGTGCGGCTTATCTCGGCACATTTGTTTACGGTATTTTCAGCGATGACAAAAACCAAATGTATATGACTCTTGCAATTGTTGCCGCTACCGTTACTGCGTTCGGTAATCTTATGTGTGGCCTTTTCTGCAAAGAAAGAATTGAGCTTCCTAAGAAAAAGAAGGTAAAGGTAACAAAAGCCGTTTTTTCTCTTTTCAAATACAAAAATTACCGCGCATACCATGCAATCCAATGGTCCCATACTTTTGCTATGCTTGGTAAGATGTCAACATATCTTGCTGCTATCACAGTCGGCTCCTCAAAGAACCTTTTACTTACTCTTCCCACAGCAATTGGTACCGTTGTTGGTAATCTTATTACAACAAAGCTTTCAAAGAAATACGAGCCAACCAAGCTTCTTAAAATCTGCGGACCGTATTCTATTATCTCGGCAGGTATTCTTTTTGGTATCTGTTTTATTGAAGCACAGTTTGACATTATGTTCTTTAGTGGCTGGAACAGTATTTTCTTCTATGTTTTCTATTTTATTTTCGGCGTAGGTATTGGTATTCAGGAGCTTTCAACCTCACACCTTAATGTTGAGTTCTATGATTATCTTGAATGGGAAACAGGAGAGAGAATGGAGGCTATTCAGGGTATTGTACCGGGCTGGGTTCAAACTGCTCTTAATTACTTGAAGGAAATTGCTATTCCGTTTATGATTGCATGGGCAGGTTATCAGTCCTCTGCAGAAGGTGACCTTGTTGCTACAATGCAGGCTCAACCTACATATCTTAAAACATGCTTGTGGCTTCTTGCATTCCTTGTCTTCGGTTATGCTTTGGCCAATGTTCTTAAGTCTCTTATCCTTAAATTCTTCTATGATATAGAAGGTGAAAAGAAAGAGCAGATGTATCGTGACCTTGAAAAAATGCGTGAAGAACGCCATAAGGAAAACGAAACTGCTTAAAGATTATTGTTGTCATTGAGTTTTAAAAGCAGAAATAATTAAAGATGTTAGAACACATAAAAACAGGAAATTAAATTACCACTTCCGTTTCTTTAAAAATATAAAAACAATTAGTCAACCGAGAAAGGTCGGCTAATTGTTTTTTGTTTTAATACTATGTATAAAATGACAACTAGAATAAAATAGCTTTTTACTTCTCACAGAAAGCCATATAACGAGAGTTGCGACAAGAGTGGAGAAACTAACCGTTGAGGTTGTGTTAGCCTCAATTCAGCCTTCCTTTCCTTTTGTTGATATAAAAAACTTTACTGCATAAGTCAAAGAATAGGGAGCTGACCAAAATCAACTCCCTATGTTATATTTTTTA
>JAZUSD010000044.1:0-12009 GCA_045606545.1 Acutalibacteraceae bacterium
GAAGAAGTCGGTGAAAGCCGTGAGCAAATCCGCAGATATATTCGTCTTACCAACCTTATTCCCGAACTTCTTGACCTTGTGGATGAAAAGCAAATCGCAATGCGACCTGCGGTAGAAATATCCTATTTCACTCCTGAAGCACAAATGTGGCTTTTTGAAGCTATTGAATTTGCAGATGCAACCCCTTCACATGCACAGACTTTGCGAATGAGAAAATTCGCAGAACAAGGCAGATTGTCAAAGGATGTTATTGATACGATTATGGATGAGGAGAAACCAAATCAAAAAGTAAAATCTCCGTTCAGAGATAATCGCATATCAAAAGCAATTCCTGCATCTGTTCCGAAAGAAAAACAGTGCGAATATGTATTAAAAGCTATCGACTACTATAACCGTGTCCAACAGAGACGCAGGGAAAGGGATGCTCGATAGCCTTTTTTCTTTTTCCCCTCTCACACTCTCCCCTTTATTAAATACTAACTGTACTAACCGAGAATAAGAAATATTAACTCTGTTAGTAACTACAAGAAAGGAAAATGCAAAATGAATATCAAAGTAGAAATCAAGAAAATCCTCAAAGGTGATAAGCCTACAAAGGCTTATGCAAACATTGTTATCGATGATGCAGTCGTAATTCACGGTGTTGGCGTTGTCGAAAACGAAAAAGGCAGATATATGTCTATGCCTATGACAAGTTGGAAGACAGCAAAGGGTGAAGAAGTTACAAGACCCGTATGCCATCCAATTTCTTCTTCGGCTCGTAAAGAACTTGAAGAAGCACTTTTCGCTGCTTATGAGCAGGAAATCAACAAAAACAACTAAATTTTAAGAAAGAACGAGGTAAAAATTATGTTTAACAAAGCAAAGACATTCATTCAGACAAAAGTTCAGGCAGTAAAGGACTTCTGTGCAGAAAAGGTTTCTCAGAAGGCTCACGAAGTTCTCGATGGTACAATCGCAGAAGCGTATGTAGATACCGGTGTTAAGATTCTCATTGCCGTAGTTATCGGTGCTCTTCTTCTCGGCGGTCTTTATGCACTTTTCAATTCAACCATTATGCCTACAGTCACACAGAAAATCACAGAGCTTTTTAACTACGCAGGTTAAGGCTCAACAAATCAAAAAAACTATCACAAAAGAGCATCCGTAACAAAACGGGTGCTCTAAATTTTTAAGAAAGAAAGAGGTAATTTTTTATGTTTAACAAGATTAAGTCAATGGCAACAGGTGTTGCAAAGAAAGTAAAGGGTTTTGTTTCAGCAAAGGAAACAGAAATGGCAGCAAAGGCTCACGCAGTTCTTGACGGTACTGTTGCTGAAGCTTACGTGGACACAGGCGTTAAGATTCTCATCGCCGTTGTAATCGGTGCTCTTCTTCTCGGCGGTCTTTATGCACTTTTCAATTCAACCATTATGCCTACAGTCACAACAAAGATTCAGGGGCTCTTCAACTACGCAGGTTAAGCGAAAACACAAAAAATTTTAAGAAAGAACGAGGTAAAAAATTATGTTTAACAAGATTAAGTCAATGGCAACAGGTGTTGCAAAGAAAGTAAAGGGTTTTGTTTCAGCAAAGGAAACAGAAATGGCAGCAAAGGCTCACGCAGTTCTTGACGGTACTGTTGCTGAAGCCTATGTTGACACAGGCGTTAAGATTCTCATCGCCGTTGTAATCGGTGCTCTTCTTCTCACACTTCTCTATGCACTCTTCAACGACACAATCATGCCTACCGTAACCGAAAAGGTCGAAGGTCTTTTTAACTACGCAGGCTAAATAATTTAAACGGGCGGAGCAGAAAAACTGCTTCGCCCATATTTGTGAGGACTGATAACTATGACTAAATTTATACAACCAATAGGACCGATAAGACCGATTTCACCTGAAAGGTTAATGGAACTAAATCCCGAAGAGGTTATAACCATCATTGTGAAGCTCGCTTGTATTTTTCTTTTCTACTTGGCAGTTCACAAGATTTCAAAAGTTGTAATCAGTAAAACACCCGGTTACAACAAAGAAAGCAAAAAAATCCCAATATATCATTGCATCAGTATTATTCTTGTGTCAAGTCTGCTAATTGCCTTCGGTTGGTCAATAGAACTACTCAAAGGCATAATTCTTTTGCAAATATTACTCTATGCTTCGGTATCAGATATTCAGACACACGAGGTTAAAGATTTCATTTCAGTTTTGATATTCATTACAGGCTTCATAGGTGTAACACTTTCAGATATTCCGATGATGCTTTTTAGTGGCTTGGCAATCGGCGGAGTGTTGTTAATCTGTGCTATGGTAAGCAGAAACAGACTTGGCGGAGCAGATGTTAAGTTATCTGCAGCCTGTGCTTTCTTGCTTGGCTTTTCAAAGAGCATAGCAGGTCTTGTTATCGGTCTGTTTGTTTCGGTGATAGTAAATCTAATCATTCAGAAACAGAAAAAATTGAAAAACCAACCTTTTCCACTCGTTCCGTATTTAAGCATTGGCTTTATGCTGATGTATTTCTGCTAAAGGAGGTATAGCAATGAAAAAGGAACCTGATTTTCTCACCGATTGGAAAATAATCGATGAAAATAAAGTAAGACTCATTTACTCAAATGGTAAAGAACTTACGGTGTCAAAGAAAGATTTTGACAGAACATTTATAACTTTTGTTACTTCACCTCCCGAAGTAATAGAACGAGATTTTTGTAATAAAGGAGTTGAACAGAAATGAAAAACAGAACAGCGATAGGTATCGTCTGTATTATTCTTGCGGTGGCAGTAACATTTGTTGTGTCACCCCTTGTAAACAACATCTCTGACAAGAAAACTGAGGTAGTCCGCTTTGTAGCTGATGTATCTCACGGGACAGAGATTAAAGACACAGATGTTGAGATTGTGAAAATCTCAAATTCTGCACTCCCCGAAAAGGTAATTAAGGACAAGAAATCAGTTGTCGGTAAATTTGCAACAGCAGATATATTCAAAGGCGACTTCGCAACCGAAAGCAAGATAACTGATAATGCAAACACAGCTAACGATGTTATGGCTTCACTTAAAGGTGATAAGGTTGCTATGAGTATCACTATAAACTCATTTGCGGGCGGTCTTTCAGGTAAGCTTGAAAACGGTGATATTGTAAGCATTTATGTTACCGATAAAGACAACCACACAGAAGTCCCGGCTTCTCTTAAATATGTCAAAGTAATCACTACAACCACATCAGGCGGTATTGATGAAAACGATGTTGTTGAAAATGAGGACGGCAGCTTTGAGCTTCCTACAACAATTACGGTTCTTGTGTCTGTTGAACAGGCAAAAATCCTTGCAAACTACGAGGAAAGTGCAGTAATGCACGTTGCTCTCGTTTACAGAGGTGACGATGCTACTGCAGATAAATTTCTTAAAGCACAGGACGATTACTTCACAAAAAAGAATGTAAGTGAGGCTGATAAAAATGGCTAAGATTATTGCTGTAATCGGTTCACCCGGTAGCGGTAAAACAACCGTTACTCTGAAATTGGCACAGGAGCTTTACTGCGCCACTACAAGCGGAGCAGTAATTTATCTTTCACCTTCTTTGAAAGTCCCTGCATTAGGTGTTTTATTCCCGAATTACACGCCTGACAGTATCTTCTCTCTCGGTACGATGTTCGATAAGACAGATATTTATGAGGAGGATATTCTGAACCACCTTGTAACTGTTAAGGCTATGAACAACTTCGGTTGTCTTGGATATAAGGCGGGAGAAAACAAATACGATTTTGCAACGCTTACGGAAGATAAGGTAAATGCACTTTTTGAGGTGCTTCACAAAATGGCAGGATATGTCTTTGTGGATTGTACGGACGAAGAAAATGACCTTATCTCACAGATTGCATTGAGAAATGCACACGAGGTTATTATGGTGCTTTCACCTGACCTTAAAAGTATGGTCTATCTTGCATCAAACGAGGAACTTTTCGGAAACAATGCTGAAAGAGCAATGAGAATTCTTAATGTGAATGAGAATGAGCTTTATTCACCTGTTGATGATGTAAGAACCAATGTGAAGAACATTTCATATATCTTGCCTTACAGTAAACAGATAAGAGGTCAGCATCTTGACGGTCTGCTTTACGAAAGAGCAAAGGATAAGAAATATCGCACAGAGCTTTCAAAGATTATAAACAAGATTATGTAAGAGAAAGGAAGAATTCAGAATGAAAAAGATTATAGGTGTCCTTATTGCTATGGCAGTTATTGCAACTGCTTCTTCTGTTGTAGCTTCTGCTACGAATAACGAAGAAACTCCCAATATTCCCGAAACAGGAACAACCGAAAAAGATACAACAATCCCCGAAGAAACAACAGCCGAGGAAGTGAGTGATAATGCCGAAACTGCAACTACTGATGTGGAAACATCTACCGAAGCAGATGAAACAACAATGCCTGAATCTTCCGAAGGAGCTGAAGGTTCCGACAATACAGATAGCGAAAGCACAGAGGAAGTTGAAAGTGCTACTTTTGAAGTTCTTGAGGACGGCGAAACCGTGGAAGATGATAGTGAGGCGGTAAATGATGAAGTCCCCGAAATTCCGCAGACAGGAGATAAAAGAAAGTTTTTCCCTGCTGTTGCTACTTTCATCGTGTCCGGTATTGCTCTTGCATATTGCGTTGTAAAGGGTAAAAAGGTTAAGAAAACAAAATCAAAGTGAACGGAGATTAAGTAATGCAGAAAATCATTGATTTTGTGCCGCTGTTATCGATGATTCAGGAGCATATCTCCTCTCGTTATGCGGCGGCACTTTCCGATTCAAGTAAATTGCCACAGCTCAGGTCATATATAGACAAATATCTTCTTGACACCGGTTATGTAGTTGAAGGACTTACACAAACCGAACTGAGCAATAAACTTTATTCTGAAATGGCTGAATACTCCATTCTTACCAAATATCTCGGCAGAGATAATATTGAAGAAATCAACATCAATGCTTGGAATGATATTGCTATTACCTATACTTCGGGTAGAACAATAAAAGCAAAGGAGCATTTTTATTCTCCTTCACACGCTGTCGATATTGTTAAGCGTTTGCTTCATCATTCAGGTATGATTATTGATAACTCCACTCCCATGTCGCAAGGTCATTTGCCTAATAATACCCGTATTACGGCACTCAAAGAACCTCTTGTTGACGATGAAGTGGGCGTTAGTGTTTCTATCCGTCTTTTGCATCCGTCAAGAATTAACAGAAAACAGATTATTTCTTCCGGTAATGCAACTGAAAAGATGATTGATTTCCTTTGTATGTGTATGCGTTACGGTGTTTCTATGGTTGTTGCAGGTGCAACAAGTTCAGGTAAAACAACACTTCTTAATGCACTACTCACTACAATTCCCGATGGTAAGCGAGTGTTCACCATTGAAACAGGTTCAAGAGAACTTTCACTTGTCCGAAAAAAGAAAGGCAAGGTAGTAAACAATGTAGTCCATACTCTTTCCCGCCCTTCCGATAATCCTGCATTTGATATAACTCAGGAAGACCTTGTTGTAGCTTCACTCCGTTTTAATCCCGATATTGTATGTGTCGGTGAGATGCGAGATGTTGAATGTTATTCAGCAGTTGAAGCAAGTCTTACAGGTCATACCGTTGTATCAACAGTTCACGCATTTGCGGCTGATTCAGCACATATGCGAATTGCTCTTCTTTGTCAGAAGCGTTTCCCCATCGACTTCAAAACTTCTCTTATGCAGGCAGGTCAGGCTTTCCCTATTGTTGTTTACTCTCATAAGTTAGAGAACAACGAAAGAAAGATTATGGATATTTCCGAGTGTGAGATACTTCCAAATGGTGATAGAGTTTATCACACACTATTCAGATTTAATATCACCAAAAACGAAATCGTAAACGGTAAATATGTAACCGAAGGCTATTTTGAACAGCCTGAAATTATGTCAGACAATCTCAAAAGAAAACTCCTGCAGTTCGGTGTACCACAGGAGGAACTAAACAAATTCTTAAAGAAGGGAGCTGATTACGAATGATACTCCCAATGATTGCGTCTGTATTTCTCATTATAGCAATCGTATGTTTTCTTAATTTAACCCCGCAACAGATAACACAGGATTTAAGTTCTGTTGTATCAAAGAAACCTAATATTCGTGACAGAGCGAGAGCACTCAGAGCAGGAAAAAAGAAAAAAGGCTTGGGTGCAAAACTTGAATATCTGCAATCGGCATTAAAGGCTTGTGGCAAAGAAGGAATGTTTACTTTTGTTTGTTCATCAGCATTAGTCTTGTTTGCCGTAGGTGCTGTTGTTGCTGTTTTAATTAATAATGTATTCCTTATCCCTGCTTTATCGGTAGCATTTGCAATGATACCCTTTGTTTATGTTCGTAACATCATAAACATCTATGAAAAGCAGACAAAGGAAGAACTTGAAACTGCACTCTCTATCATTACTACCTCATATTCAAGAGATGGTAATATCATTATGGCAGTACAGGAAAACTTACCTCATATCAAGCCACCACTTAAAGAATGTTTTACGGCTTTTATTGGTGATGCTATGGCGGTATCTTCAAGTGTTAAACAGGCACTATATAACCTTAAAAAGAAGGTTGATGATGAAATCTTCCGTGAATGGGTTGATACCCTTATACAGTGCCAGGACAATCAGGAAATGAAAGATACCTTACAGCCTATTGTTTCAAAGCTTACTGATGTTCGTATCGTAAACAGTGAGCTTAACACTATGATGTCAGCCGTAAGAACGGAATACTACACAATGGTCGGTCTTGTAGTCGGTAATATACCTTTGCTTTATGTTCTCAATAAAGATTGGTTTCATACACTCATATTTGAAACACCGGGTAAAATCGTGCTCGGTGTATGCGGTATTGTGATAGTAGTAACATACTTCTTTATGTTAAAGTTCACAAAACCCGTAGAATTCAAAAGATAAGGAGGCGGTCAAATGATAATGAAAATATGTATCGGTGTTCTTGTCGGAATCGGCTTGTTTATGATACTTGCTGACCGTTTCCGTATTCCGTATATGAGAACATCAAAGGCAGTTAATAACCTTGCAAAGCAACAGAAAGAGAAAACAAGCAGTATTGATGTTTGGCTTTCCTCTGTTGCTTCTTTTATTGCCCGTAAAATTCGTTTGAATGAATTTAAGAAGGCTCAGTTGGAATCAGATTTGAGAACGGCTCAAATGGATATTACACCCGAAATGTTTATGGCAAATGCCATTGTTAAATCTCTCATTGTCGGTGTATTTGCTATTCCCGTTTTCTTTATCTTCCCCATACTTTGTCCGATAATTATATTCCTTGCTTTCATTCTTTACCGAATGAACATGAAAGGTATTTCAAACCGAATAAGGGCAAAAAGAGCAAAGATTGAATATGAACTTCCGAGATTTGTTTTTAAGATTGAAAAGTCTTTGATGCACAGTAAGGATGTGCTTGAAATGATTGAGTCCTTTGCTAAAAATGCGGGACCTGAAATAAAGCACGAGCTTGACATTACTGCTGCTGATATGCACTCCGGTAATAACGAAATTGCTATTACAAGACTTGAAGCAAGAGTAGGTTCACCACTTATGAGTGATGTATGCCGAGGACTTATATCTGTTGACCGAGGTGATGTCAATACGGTGTATTGGAAATCCCTCTCTATGAAGTTTGCTGATATTCAAAGACAGCAGTTAAGGCTTGAAGCTGAAAAGATACCGAGAAAGGTAAAGAAGCTTTCAATGTGTCTGCTTTTCTGTTTTATGCTCATATATATCGTAGTTATTCTTGCTCAGATTGTTTCTTCTATGGGCGTTCTGTTCGGCTAACGGAGGTGTATATATGAAGAAATTTATTAAATCTAAAAAAGGCGAAGGATATATTGATGTTGTAATCGGTATATTTGCTATGATGATGGTTCTTGTTGTTGTTCTTAATATCTTTCAGTTTATGACTCTCAAACAGGATCTTGACGAGATAAGCGGTCAGCTTATTGAAACTGCAACCTTTAACGGCTGTTTTGACAGTGAGTTTGATGAAAGAGTTGAAAGTCTGCAAAATCAGTTCTTTGAATTTGAGGTTGATACTGATGCAGAAAGCTATTTCAATGCAACCTATGAGCGTGTTCAGCTCGGAGACCAAATGGATGTTTTTGTTTCGGTGCAGACCTATGTGCAGGGACTTGGTATGTTCAGAATACCCGTAACAGTTACAAGCCACAGGTCAGGTATATCGGAAAAGTATTGGAAGTAGGTGTAACAAATGAGGCTGTTAAAATCAAATAAGGCTGAGGGATATATTGTCCCTTGTGTCTTTATTCTTATTTTTGCGATGATATTCGCAATGATTTTCACTTACTCTGCATCCATATCAAAGGTAAACCTTATGAGAGAAAACACAAAGGTTGTGCTTGACAGTTTTCTTACTCAAAACTCAACCGAAATATATAACAGTATCAAACAAGGTAATGATTACACCGAAGTAATTGATACCGAGGAATTTCGCACATCTCTCATATCATTTTGCACATTGGAAATAGAGGACGGAATGTTATATAGTTATGATGCAGACGGAAAAGAACTGTATCACATAACAGAACCCGTACTCAGCTTCCGAGAAGCAAACGAACTTGAACTTGTAGTAAATTATACGATTTCAATTCCGTTATGGTTTGCAGGTCATCAGTTCCCATCTGCGAATATACCCATAGAGGTAACATCAATATTAACCGAAAAATTTTAATCACAGGAGGAAACAAAAATGATGATTCTTACAAGTAACCCTAACAAAAAGGGAAACAAACACAACAAAATAATCGCTGCTCTCATAGTCGGTATTATTGCAGTATCAATCCTTATTGCAGTAATGATTGGTAACTTTGTCGGCAAGGACACAGAAGAACCTACAACCGATATTACAACCGAACAGGCAGAAACGGTTGGCGATATTGTCATTGATGATGACATCACAGAAGAAAATGACAATGCAGAGAGCACTACCGAAAAAACAGAGACAGTTATTAAACTCGAAGAACCCACAGTAGAAAAAGTAACCACTACTCAGAAGCCTACACAGCAGACCTCTACTGTTAAACCTGCTGAACCCGTAACACAGGGTAACCCTGCAGGAGTATCACAGGGCAACAGATATGAGGTAATTGATAACGGTAATGATAGCGTAAATGAGTACAGTTGCGGTAAAAAGGGACATCATTGTGACAGCAAAGAAACACATGATTTTATCGTAAGTCTTGAAAACAAAGGCTGTCCCCACTGCGGTTCACACTCTTGTAAGAGCTTCTACACTTACGATGAATGGGGAAATGCGTGTTATGACCCTACAAAGTGTGAAAGCTACAATGCAAAGAGTGACCCTTGTGAATACTGTCAGGAATGTGGCAAGAAGGTCGGCACAGGCTCCGGTGATACTTGTGTGAGATTTACAGTTGATACAAAGTGTCCCGAATGCGGTAAATCTGTTAAAGGTAAGACCTGCCACTCACATTAAAATATAAATCGGACTAAGCTCGGCGTAAAAGTCGAGCTTTTATTTTTTACGAAAGGAAGATGATAGATATTAAAAAGGTAATTTCAATCCTCCTTGTTTTATGTACTTTACTTTCTGCAATACCGTATTCTGCATTTGCCCTCTCTTGGGACGGTGACTCTGCAGGCGGTAGTACAAATGCGGTAAACGGCAGCTCAACGGGTTATGTTATCCGTTCCACAAGCGATTCGGCTTGTGTTGTCGGTTATCGTTTCTCTGCGGTTAATTCATCGGGCGGTATGAAAGTCACTAAAGTTATTGATGTTTACAGAAACACAAGTAACGGTGATAACGCCTATTCTACTTCCGCAAAATTTTCTACAAAGTACAACAAGAAACAGATTATAGCAAACAAAAATGCAAAATTAACAACTACCTACAATCAAACAAACTGTTATAAAGAAAGTTCAATGGGATTTACAACAACACTCCCGAATCCAAGTGGCGTTGAAACTTGGCAGAGCTATGAAGCAAATATCAACAAAGTGCTTTCAAAACTCGGTGTCGGTAGTGTAAGCAATATGAACTACGGAGACAAGGTTATTATTGAACCTCTGTTTGATGTTTGTCTTGCAGGTGAATATCAGGCATTGACGGTTTCAGAAATAGCCTATTGCGGACGAAGTGTATTGGGCGGTTCAAGTACAGGCGGTACAAGTAACGGTACTTCAAAAACTTGGGGATTTATAGCTTCATACACAAACCGTATTTGGCCCAATAAACTTTATACTCCTGACGGTCAGGGATTATGGACAGCAGCAAGTGCAATCGGAAGTTCATCTAAAGCCACCTTTGATAACATTATTTCAAAGGGTTATGGTGCAGGTATTGCATACAATGAAACCACAAATAAGACCTACACCATTAAGTTTAATGGTAACGGGAATACGGGCGGTTCAACTGCATCTATGACAATGACCTACGGCGTTGCTAAAAACCTTACTGCAAACGGCTTTACAAAGACAGGTAATTCATTTGTTAAATGGAACACAAAAGCCAATGGTTCAGGTACAAGCTACACAAATAAGCAGTCGGTTAAAAACCTTACTTCAACGCAGGGTGCAACTGTTAATCTCTATGCACAGTGGGACCCTTACGACTTAAAGGTTTATTACAACGCTAATGGCGGTTCTATTGATTCCACAAAGTATTACCTTTCTTCAAAGAATGTGTATAAGGAATCTGACAGTACAAGATATTATCAGAATTGGACTTACAACTCCACAAAGGCTGACGGCCTTGTTAATGCTTCAACCTTCGGTCTGTACCGAACAGGATATAGATTTACTAAATGGGGAACAAGTACAACGGGCGGAACATTATTTGACCAAAATGATGCTACAGTTAAGCCAACAGACTTGAATTCAAATATCAAGACCGGAGATTGTACGAGAACTCTCTATGCCCAGTGGACTCCGAACACCTATACTATCAAGTTCAACGGTAACGGTAGTACAAGCGGTTCTACCGCTTCAATGAGTATGACTTACGATGTGGCAAAGAACCTTACTGCAAACGGCTTCACAAAGTCCGGTTATCATTTCTCAGGTTGGAACACAAAAGCAGATGGTAGCGGTACAAGTTATTACAATAAGCAGTCGGTTAAGAATTTGACAGCAACTCACGGAGCGACAATAACACTTTATGCTCAGTGGGATACCAACTCATACACTATTGCTTTTGATGGTAACGGAAACACAGGCGGTACAACTTCAAGTATGACTATGAAATTTGATGTTGCAAAGAACCTCAATAAAAACGGTTATACAAGAACGGGTTACACTTTCTCCAAGTGGAACACAAAAGCCAACGGTAGCGGCACTAACTATACAAATCAGCAGTCTGTTAAGAACCTTACAACAGTAAACGGTGGTACTTTCTATCTGTATGCACAGTGGACTCCGAACACCTATACTATCAAGTTCAACGGTAACGGAGCGACAAGCGGTTCAACTGCATCAATGAGTATGACCTACGATGTTGCGAAGAATTTGACAGCCAACGGATTTAAGAAAACAGGATATATCTTTGACGGTTGGAATACAAATTCAAGCGGTACGGGAACAACCTATACCGATAAGCAAAGCGTAAAGAACCTCACATCAACAAACGGTGGTACAGTTACTCTCTATGCAAAGTGGAAGCCTATAACCTACACCATTAAGTTTGACGGTAACGGAGCAACGGGCGGTTCTACTGCGTCAATGTCAATGACATACGATGTTGCTAAAAATCTTACGGCAAACGGCTTTACGAGAACCTCATATAAGTTTATAGGATGGAATACAAAGGCTGACGGAACAGGTACTAATTACACAAATAAGCAGAGTGTAAAGAACCTTACCACAACCAATGGAGCAACAATTACCCTTTACGCAAAGTGGGAATATGACCCGGTACTTGCTGTAAATGAATGTGATATTTACAGCGGTGCAAAGAGTAATAAAACAACTCTCTTTGGTATCACAACGGGCAATGTCTTTGAC
>JAZUSD010000045.1:0-5299 GCA_045606545.1 Acutalibacteraceae bacterium
ATGCTCGGATACTGACCTGCCTGTGTAAATCCGTTTTGCATGAGTATCTGTCTGTACTGCTCGACTGCGTTTGCCGCCCCAAGGTGATTTCCCTTAAAGTCTGCCGAGAAGGTGATGTAATCGCCGTAATCTTCTATATAGTAGTTACTTCCGCCGCAGTTCCATTTAGGATAAGCTGAAAGCTTTTCATCCCACTCTGCCATTATCTTTGCGTTTTTGTCTGCCGCCGCTTGTTCTTCGGCAATAGCTGACGGTAATTTAGCTCCGCAGTCCTGACAGAATTTTGTGCCGATGGCGTTCTGCTTTCCGCAGGCGGTACAAACTGCACCCTCGGCTACCGTCTGTTCGGGGAGTGCCGTTCCGCATTCGGGGCAGAACTTTTTATCTGCCGTGGTCGGCTTTTCACAATTCGGGCAAACCTTCATATTTTTTGCAGCCTCGGTAGCGTAATTATTTACGCTTCTTTCCAAATTTGCAAATGCGCCCTGAAAACCGCCGGCTTTCGTTTCACCTCCGTTTTGATTGCCTGCGGCATTATCTATATGACCTGCCGCTTTGTTTGCAAGATCTGTGGCTGTCGGCTCAATGGCTTTGCCTATGGCATCGCCAACGGCTCTGCCGATTCCCTGACTCACACCTCGTCTGATTGCTCTTTCCAAATCAAAGAAACTCATAACTTATGCCTCCTTTATATATAGGTAAAAATTTTTGACTACATTTTTTCTCCGCACTGCGGACAGTATTCGGTGTCATCCTTTACAACCGTGTCGCAGTTTTTACAAAACTTGTGTCTTTCCTTATATTCCTGAAACATATTCTTTTCAGGAAGCTTTGCACCGCACTCGGTACAGAAGCTTTCTGTTGAAGGTGATGCGCGTCCGCAGGATTTGCAAACCTTCAGTCTTTTCATAGCACGGGGACCGAAACCGTATTCGTCCATACTTTCCTGCCGTACCTGTTCCGCTAAAATCAGTCTCATTCTTCATACCTCCTCATAGCGCAGAGCCGAGCCGCAGCTTGTGCAAAATGTATCAGATATTGAAACCTTGCTTCCGCAATGTCTGCAAAACTTCGGCGGGTTCTCCCAGGGGGAGCAGTCAACACACATAAAAGTATCTGCGTTATACATTGCATCGCATACGAACCGTCCGCATTTTTTGCATCTGCTGATTTCCGGCTTTGCAATTTCCCATGCTCTTTTTAATCTTTCCTCCGGTGTGCCGCCCTCGATCGGTTCGGTTAGAAAAACTCTCGCTCCCGATAAATCGCAGAAAAAGCTGTACCGATTTCCGTTTATGATTTTATAAGAAGCAATTTTCTCCGGCATACGCATCCTCCTTTCAGAAAATTTTTCCTTAGAAAAGTAACAAATTTTTCTAAAGTATTGAATTTTTCAACATTATCTGATATAATATAAATAATCAGAATTGGTAAGGTTCATCGGAAATTGATTTTTTGATGTACTTTACAAGCTCAATTATACATATTTTTTTACCTTTGTCCTCACCCCAAAATGCCAAAAGGATGGGAAAAATCAAAAAAAATTAAAAAATTTTTCTCAAAAGGGTGGGAAAAAGGGTGGGAAATTAGAAAAATTTCGTAAAGGAGACATATTTTTATGCGAAAATTAACGGCACTCATTCTCACGGGAATTTTAATCACATTTTCTCTTGTCGGCTGCGGTCAAAATACAAAGCTTGATCCAAGCAGCCCGACAACCTTATCCATCTGGCACGTTTACGGAAACCAATCCGAGTCGCCGTTTAACGATGCCATAGATGAATTTAATGCAACGGTCGGCAAGGAAAAGGGTGTTTTTGTTTCCGTAACCTCTATGGTTGATTCCGATTCCATTGACCAGCACCTTTTTGACGCTGCAAAGGGTGTACCGGGCAGCGGTGATTTCCCTGATTTGTTTACTGCGTATCCGAGAGTTGCAGAGGGTATCGGTTTAGATAAGCTTACAGACTGGAACGAAATATATTCCGAGGAGGAGCTTTCCGTCTTTGTTGATGACTTTCTTGCGGAGGGCAATATTTCGGGCAGACAGCTCACGCTTCCCATTGCCAAATCGACAGAGCTTCTTTTTGTAAACAAAACCTTATTTGACCGTTTTGCAAATGAAAGCGGTTTTTCAGTCAAGGACTTTGAAACCTTTGACGGTCTTTTTGAAATGGCATCCGCCTATTATGAATGGTCGGGCGGCAAGGATTTATTCCAGTATGATGATTTCTACAACTATTTCCTTATCAATGTTGCCGCAAAGGGTGACGAGCTTATCAAAAACGGCAAGGTAAACTGCGATACCAACGAATTTAAGGATGTTTTTTATGCGATTGCCGAGCCCGGAATTGAAGGCGGTATAAGCCTTTATGATAATTTCGGAAGCGATCTTTGGAAAACAGGCGATATTATATCCTACATCGGTTCGTCTGCCGGTATTCTTTATACCCGTGATGATGTAACCTATCCTGACAACAGCGTGGAAAAGATTGAGCTGTCGGTTCTTGCATATCCTGTTTTTGAGGGTGCTGCACCTACCGTTATGCAAAGGGGTGTAACGCTCTTTGCTCATAAAACAGACGACGCAAAGAAAAACAAGGCAATGGAAATATTTGTTGATTTCCTTGCAGAAAAGGACAATAACATTGAATTTGCCTCTGCATCGGGCTATATTCCGGGAACAGACGAAGCCTTTGAAGGACTTTTTACAAATCTTGAAGGTGTGGAAAATCCCAAATACCGTATGCTTTATGAGGCTGTAAGCGATATGTACGGCAAATATACCTTCAAGCCGCTTCCCGTATTTGAAAATTCTTCTGCCGTTCAAAAGGAATTTGACGGCAATGTTACCAATATACTTTCAAAGGCACGGGCAGAATATCAGGCGAGAGTGTCCGCAGGCGAGGATAAAAACACCGTTTTACCGGAGCTTTGTGAAAAGGCGCTCAATGAACTTAAAAGCAAGTATTAAAGGATAAGGAGGAGCAGAAATGAAGCTGCCGCAGATTAAAGCCACTTTGGCGGAAATAAAAAACAGCGGTCTTTCTATGAAAAGAAGACTCGCTGTGTATATTGCTGTGCTTTTGATGCTGTTCCTTGTTGTTATCGGGATTGCACTGAATTTTTTAGGCATTCTCAATATTACGCCGTTTCGTCTGAGAGAAACCTTTCATCGGGAGCTTAAAGAAACGAACTACCGTGCAGAAACCTCTATTGATACAAATGCTGCTCATGCAATTCTGTTTGCAGAGCATCTTTCTAAGGAAACAGAGCATTATCTTGCCGCAAAAAACATAAGCTTTGAAGCTTTGGAAAACAATGCGGCGCTGATTGACGGGCTTGAGGCAGAGGTTTACAATATTGTAGCTGCAAATATGCAGTATGCCGATTGCAGCGGTGCATTCTTTATGCTTAACACGACAGTAAACAGTAAGCTTCCCGAAAAATACCACAGCGGCATTTACCTGAAGTTTTCCTATCTTCACTCAAACAGTATGATAAACCACAAAACATCAATGCTCTACGGCTCGTCTGCCGTTGCAAAGGAATATGGTGCGGATTATTACAACGAATGGCACTTAGAGATGCCGGAGGGCATTTATCACGAGCTTGATGATGTGTTTCATGTTTCAAAGGCAGACTTTAATGACAGCTATGTGCTGACGGGTGTATATCAGATTCCCGGCACGTGGGAAAATGTGAGGTTTTTATGTGTTCCCGTGTTTGACACAAGCGACAAGCTTATCGGTATATGCGGCTTTGAAATCTCAAGCCTTTATTTCAGCCTGACCTACGAAACACATAATGACGAGTTTGACAACATCATTCACGGTTTATTTACAGAAAGCGAGAAGTATTCATATACCGGGCAGATGTCCGTCAATCATTCGGGGTATTCTCCGTCCGACACAGGCGTAATGACAATAAAGAAGGGCAAAAATCTTGACACCTTTACATACGGAAACGAAACCTTTATCGGTAAGTACGGAGAGATTACACTGGGCAACAGCAAGCATATTTTAACCGTTATGGTTCCCGAAAAGGAATATCAGTCCTTGCTTTCCGAATCGTATATCAGAATGCTTGCGGTGCTCATTATTGTTCTTATGCTGATGGTTTTGATTTGCCTTTATTTCAGCCACAAGTATATGAAGCCGATTCTTAAAAGCTTTGAGCATATAAAGACAAATTCCGTTCCCGCAGATCAGGTTAAAATTCCTGAAATCAACGACCTTTTCCGTTTCCTTGCAGATAAGGATAAAGGTCACGAGGACGAAATAACCGAGCTTACACGCCTCCGCAACGAGGCAAAGGATGAATACACAAAGATTCAGACGCAGCTTGACAAGGTGGTAGAACGACATAAATCCGGTGCCGATCCTGAATTTTATGAGATATTCAAGTCAAATGTATCCAAGCTCACTCAAAAGGAAGCACAGATATTCAGGCTCTATCTTGAGGGAAAAACTGCAAAGGAAATTCAGGAGATAACGGAAATCAATCAGAACACACTCAAGTATCATAACAAAAACTTATATTCAAAACTCGGTGTTACGAGCAGAAAAGAGCTTTTGCTTTATGCTGCTATGCTTAAAAAAGAAGGAGGAGTTTTATGACACTTGCAGACAGACTGAATAAAATCATTGATGAACAGGGACTTACAAAAAGAGCATTTGCAAAAACCTTGGGTGTCAGCGAAAACTACATCTATCAGCTCACAGGAAGCCAAGAAAAGCTGACCACCATATCCGAAACTCTTGCAAAGCTCATCGCCCTTGAGTTTGGATATGATAAGGACTGGATAGTTAATGGCGTTAAATGAAACAAGCGGAACCGAGATTTCTTCCAATTTCTCGATTCCGCTTTTCTTTGTTTAAGGTGTATCATATTTTAATATGGTGTTCGGTGAATGTTATGTCGTAATTGGCTCAAAAACGCTTTGTATTGCATTTGATTTTGTTAGTCGAGTAATTCTGCTTATTTCATTCGTCATTCTCAAGACGGGCAATTCCGTTTGGTTCCATTTGCAATTTCACGGAATGTATGTTATACTTAAATAAATTACGAGTGTCGAATTTTTGGCAGTTGGGCATCAAATTTGATGAGATTTTTCAATAGCATCAATAAAGCATCAAAAGGCATAAGGTTCAAAAGACCGAGTGCTACAAATGGCTCAACAGTGGGAACAAATTGGACGGTCTTTTTAATTTGACATGACCTCCAAAACCGCAGGTCGTGGGTTCAA
Organism: Acutalibacteraceae bacterium; assembly: GCA_045606545.1. Classification (GTDB taxonomy): domain Bacteria; phylum Bacillota; class Clostridia; order Oscillospirales; family Acutalibacteraceae; genus DTU089. The sequence goes on from JAZUSD010000045.1 coordinate 5,249, forward strand.
GTCCTACTGCCCCTGCCAAAAGAGAGTAAGCATAAACGTAAGTTTGTGTTT
>JAZUSD010000046.1:0-41748 GCA_045606545.1 Acutalibacteraceae bacterium
GCAGATTTAAAAGACAGACTTCAAGAGACGGTGTTATTCAGGAAGTTCGTAAAAGAGAACACTATGAAAAACCCTCTGTAAAGAGAAAAAAGAAATCCGAAGCAGCTCGTAAGAGAAAGTATTAAGAAAATGAGATATGAAGCCTTATTTTTAGGTTTCATATCTTTTCTTTTTTGTTTTTTTATGATATTATTTAGAATGTAGTAATTTGACATTATTTGGCGGCGATAATATGAGAGAAAAAGATACCACAATTAAATATATGTTCCATACGGTTCACGATATAACTCCCGAGTTTTTGAGAGAAATCGGAGTTGAAGCCGTCGCTTTTGATTTAGATAACACATCTGTTAAGGATTCAACTTTAACAACCATCCCCGGTTCAATTTCCTGGATTAAAAGTCTTAAAGAAGCAGGATTTAAGGTTGCAATAGTTACCAATACTCCTCATATAAGAGCTTTTTGGTTTTCAAGAGCATTTGGTGCACCTTTTCATGCCTATTCAAAAAAGCCTCTCCCCAACGGAATTATTAAAATGGCAAAAAAGCTGAATGTTGATATTTCAAAAATAGCTATGGTTGGCGACCAAGTGCTGACCGATGTTGCTGCCGCCAATCGTTGCGGTGCTATCCCCATTCTCGTTGACCCAATTGAAAAGGAACGACTTTTCAAAAAGCATTTTGAACGAAGCAGGGCAAAGGAAAAACCAATCCGAGAAGCATTCATAAAGGAGCACGGCTATTATGCAGAAAATAAATGAGCTTCAGAAGTTTCTCAAAAATTCCAATGAAGCAATTCTTATTCACTCCCCTGAAAACAGAAGATATTTCATCGGTTTTCCGTCAAGTGACGGCTATTTGGTTGTAACAAAAGATGATGCGGTGTTTTTTACCGACAGCAGATATATTGAAGCAGCGCAGAGAAGCATAAATGTTTGCAAAGCTCAACTCCTGACCCGGCTTTCAAATGAAGTAAAAATATTTTTTGAAGAAAACCATATTGAAAAGGTATATACAGAAACAGAACGTCTTTCCGTTGCTCTTTTTTCTCAATTTAAAAAAATATTTTCACCTATTAAAATATCACCCTCAAAAAGCTTAGAAAATAAAATAAATAATTTGAAAATGGTTAAAACAAAAAATGAAATCGAGTGTATAAAAAAAGCTCAGCAAATCGCAGAGGATGCTTTTGAGCATATTCTCGCCTTTATCAGACCCGGCGTAACAGAAAAAAGAATTGCCCTTGAGCTTGATTTTTATATGCTTTCCCACGGAGCAGAGGCTCTTTCCTTTGAAACTATTGCCGTAACAGGTAAGAAAACCTCTATGCCACACGGTGTACCCGATGATACTCTTGTTGAAACCGGTGATTTTATAACAATGGATTTCGGTGCAGTTTATAAAGGTTATCACAGCGATATGACCCGTACTATTGCGGTTGGTGAAGTATCCGCCGAGCAACGAAAAATTTATGAAATTGTTCTTTCGGCACAAAAAGCATCTTTGGAGATTCTAAAACAAGGCGTTTCCTGCACGGAAGCTGACAAAGCTGCAAGAGATATTATAACTAATGCAGGTTATGGCGATTATTTCGGTCACGGGACAGGTCACGGAGTTGGAATTGAAATTCACGAATCACCCAATCTTTCACCTCGAAGCGAAGCAAAGCTTGAAGTCGGCAATATTGTTACGGTTGAACCGGGCATATATATTCCAAATAAATTCGGTGTAAGAATTGAAGATATGGCGCTTATTACTGAAGATGGATTTGAAAATCTTACAAAAACTCCTAAGGAGTTGATAATCCTTTGAAATACGAAAACTTTGAACAATTAAAAACAGATTGTTCAAACTGCAAAAGCTGTCCGTTGGGCAAAACGAGAACAAACCTTGTTTTCGGTGTGGGCAACGAAAATGCTGACATTCTTTTCGTTGGCGAAGGACCCGGTGAAAACGAAGATTTGCAGGGTGAACCCTTTGTTGGTAAGGCTGGTCAGTTGTTGGATAAATATCTTAATGTAATCGACCTTGACCGAAAAAAGAATATTTATATTGCAAACATTGTTAAATGCAGACCACCGCAAAACCGAGACCCAAAACCCGAGGAGCAGGACGTTTGCATTGAATGGTTAAGAAACCAAACAAGACTTATAAAACCTAGAATAATCGTATGTTTGGGCAGAATTGCGGCACAAAAGCTTATTTCCGATGACTTTCGCGTAACGAAACAACACGGTGAATTCATTCAAAAAGGAAACATTCTTTTTATGGGTACTTTCCATCCTGCCGCATTACTCCGCAACCCTCTCAATAAACCCGATGCACTTTCGGATTTTCAGAAATTGAGAGAAAAAATTAACGAATTAAATTTAAATATATAACGTAGGGGACGGTCTTGACCGTCCCGAGATAAACAAAAACTCTTAAAGGAGATATAATTATGGACAAAAAACAATTAATTCTCGATGGCAGAGCAATACTCGGTATTGAATTTGGTTCAACAAGAATCAAAGGTGTTCTTATTGATGACTGCGGTGAGGTTCTCGCAGTTGGTGCTTTTGACTGGGAAAACAGTCTTGTAGATGGCATCTGGACTTATGCAGAAGAAGAATTCTTTGCAGGTCTTAAGGGTTGCTATGGTTCACTTAAAAATGATGTTAAAGAAAAATACGGCATCACTCTTACAAGCTTCAAATCAATCGGTATCAGCGGTATGATGCACGGCTATCTTCCCTTTAATAAAGAGGGTAAATTGATTTGTCCTTTCCGCACCTGGAGAAACACTCTTGCAGGTGAAGCTGCAAGTAAATTAACAGAAGTATTTGATTTTAATATTCCTGACCGTTGGAGCATTGCTCATCTTTATCAGGCAATTCTGAACGGCGAAGAGCATGTTAAAGATATTGCATATTTCACAACTCTTGCAGGTTACATTCACACTCTTCTCACAGGAGAAAAAGTGCTCGGTATTGGTGAAGCATCAGGTATGTTCCCTATGGAGGGTAACAATTACAGCGAAAAAATGCTTGATAAATTTGATGCACTCGTTGAAGAAAAAGGCTTCCCCTGGAAAATCAGAGACATTCTTCCCAAGGTTCTCGTTGCAGGTGAAAATGCAGGTATTCTTACAGAAGCAGGTGCAAAGCTTCTTGACGAAGAAGGCGACCTTAAAGCAGGTATTCCTATGTGCCCTCCCGAGGGTGATGCAGGAACAGGTATGGTTGCAACAAACTCCGTAAGAGTTAAAACAGGTAATGTAAGTGCAGGTACATCCGTATTTGCTATGATTGTTCTCGAAAATCTCCTTTCAAAGCTTTATCGTGAAATTGATATGGTAACAACTCCCGACGGTGCTCCCGTTGCTATGGTTCACTGCAACAACTGCACATCCGATATTAACGCCTGGACATATCTTTTCAAAGAGGTTCTTGACCTTATGGGTGCAGAATGTTCAATGGGCGATTTGTTTACTGCTCTTTTCAAAAAATCTGCAGAAGCAGATAAAGACTGCGGTAATCTTCTTTCCTACAACTATTTCTCAGGTGAATTCCTTACAGGCTTTGAAACAGGTAAGCCTCTTTTCGTAAGAGAGCCCGACAGCAAATTCTCTCTTGCAAACTTTATGAGGGTTCAGACCTTTACCGCTTTTGGTGGAATTAAAATCGGTATGGAAATTCTTGATAAAGAAAACGTTGAAATTGATAAAATCCTTGGTCACGGAGGTTTCTTCAAAACTCCCGTTATCGGTCAGAGTGTTTTAGCTGCTTGTATGAATGCGCCTGTTTCTGTTATGGAAACTGCAGGCGAGGGCGGTGCATGGGGTATTGCAGTTCTTGCGGCATACGCAGTTAATAAAGAAGAAAACGAACTCTTCCCTGATTATCTTGACAACAAGATTTTTGCAACACAGAAAATGACAACCCTTGAACCCGATGCAGATATAGTTGAATCCTTTAACTTGTTTATGGAAAGCTATAAAAAAGGTCTTTCTGTAGAAAGAGCAGCGGTCGAGATGTAAAAAAAGGCTTTACAAATGTAAAACCTTGTGATATAATATCAAAGCCTTATGACTCGGAGTATGGAGTAAGCCTATTTTAAAGGGCGTTCACCTGCCGTATTACTGGGTTATTTGGGAATATATTAATGAGGTGAAAAAAATGACACAGGCAGAAAAACAGGCAATCATTAAAGAATTTGCTACTCACGAGGGCGACACAGGTTCTCCCGAGGTTCAGATCGCTGTTCTTACAAAAAGAATCAACGACCTTAACGCACATCTTAAAAACAATATGAAGGACCATCACTCTCGTCGCGGTCTTCTTAAAATGGTTGGTCACAGAAGAAACCTTCTTGCATACCTTCAGAAGACAGATATCGAACGCTACCGTGCAATCATTGCTCGTCTTGGTCTTCGTAAATAATTGCTTTTTTCGGGACAAACGGTTTTCCGTTTGTCCCGTTAGCCGTTTTTTTAGGCACACATAAAGCTCTTAAAAAAGCTTTTATTTCCACTTAATTTGTGGTATAATATTGTTTGAATCCGCTGATTTAGGTTTTAGCGATAAAGAAAAGTACAAGCTTTTTGTGTTTTTCTTTGTTGCTAATCCATTGAAGCGGAAATAAATAAAAAGAGGTAAAAATTATGTTTTTCAAAGACTTCAGAACTTTCGAAACAGAAGTTGCCGGCAGAAAATTAGTAATTGAAACCGGTAAAATGGCAGGTCTTGCAAACGGTGCTTGTCTTGTTCGCTACGGTGAAACAGAAGTTCTCTGTACCGCAACAATGGCAGATAAACCCCGTGAAGGCGTAGACTTCTTCCCCCTTTCCGTTGATTTTGAGGAAAAGCTTTATGCAGTTGGCAGAATCCCCGGTTCTTTCCAGCGCCGTGAAGGTAAGGCATCCGAAAAGGCTGTTCTCACATCTCGTGTTATTGACAGACCTATCCGTCCCCTTTTCCCCAAGGATATGAGAAATGATGTTTCTGTTGTTGCAACAGTTATGTCCGTTGACCCTGACTGCTCACCCGAAATTGCAGCTCTCTGGGGTGTTTCCACAGCAATTGCTATTTCAAACATTCCGTGGGATGGCCCTGTATCAAGCGTTTCCCTTGGTCTTGTAGATGGTAAATATGTTATCAACCCCACTCTTGAAGAAAGAGCAAAAACAGAAATGACAGTTACAGTTGCTTCTACAGATAGCCTTGTTGCTATGATTGAAGCAGGTGCAAACGAAATTTCAAACGAAGTTATGTTTGACGGTATTATGTTCGCTCACGAAGAGAACAAGAAAATCGTTGAATTTATCAAAGGTATTGTTGCTGAAATCGGCAGAGAAAAGATTCCTTTTGAATCAAATGACCCCAGCGAAGAGCTTTTCGAGGCTATCAAAGCATTTGCTATTGATGATGTTAAATTCGCTCTTGATACAGATGACAAGAGAATCCGTGATGAAAGACTTCTTCCTGTTTATGACAAAGTTCACGCTGAATTTGATGAAAAGTATCCTGAAGAAGCAGATAAAATTGACGACTGCCTCTATAAACTCCAGAAATTTGTTGTTCGTCGTTGGCTTCTTGACGAGGGCAAACGTGTTGACGGACGTGGTATTAACGAAATCCGTCCTCTCAATGCTCAGGTTGACCTTCTTTCAAGAGTTCACGGTTCAGGTATGTTTACTCGTGGTCAGACTCAGGTTCTCTCAATTGCAACCCTCGGTACTGCCCGCGATGCACAGATGCTTGACGGTATTGATGAAGATGTAGAAAAGAGATACATCCACCACTACAACTTCCCCTCATACTCCGTTGGTGAAACAAAACCCTCAAGAGGTCCCGGCAGACGTGAAATCGGTCACGGTGCACTTGCTGAAAGAGCTCTCCTTCCTGTTATTCCTTCAATGGAAGAATTCCCCTACACAATCCGTGTTGTTTCCGAAGTTCTTTCTTCAAACGGTTCAACATCTCAGGGTTCAGTTTGTGGTTCAACTCTTGCTCTTATGGCAGCAGGTGTTCCCATTAAAGCTCCCGTTGCAGGTATCTCCTGCGGTCTTATTTCCGAAGGCGACCGTTTCATGACAATGGTTGATATTCAGGGTCTTGAAGACTTCTTCGGTGATATGGACTTCAAGGTAGCAGGTACAAAGAATGGTATCACTGCTATTCAGATGGACCTTAAGGTTCACGGTCTTACTCCCGAAATCATCAAGGAAGCTTTCCAGAAAACATACGATGCTCGTATGTATATTCTTGATGAAATTATGGCTCCCTGCATCGCAGAACCCCGAGCAGAGCTTTCAAAATATGCTCCCAAGCTTCTCACAACAAAAATCGATGTTGAGAAAATCGGCGATGTTATTGGTAAACAGGGTAAGGTTATTCAGAAAATCTGCGCAGAATGCAACTGTAAAGTTGACGTTGAAGAAGATGGTACAATCTTCGTTACAGCAGTTGATATCGACGATGCTAACCGCGCACTTGATATTATCAACACAATTGCAAATGACCCCGAGGTTGGCGCAATTTACAAAGGTGTTGTTACAAGACTTATGTCCTTCGGTGCATTCGTTGAAATTGCTCCCGGCAAAGAAGGTCTTGTTCATATTTCCAAGCTGGATGTTAAGAGAACAGAAAAAGTTGAAGACTGCGTAAACGTTGGTGACGAAGTAATCGTTAAGGTTACCGAAATCGATGACCAGGGAAGAATCAACCTTTCAAGAAGAGATGCTCTTATTGAAGTTGAAGGTCTTGTTCCCGAAAACGATGACGAGCCTGAAAGAGAAAGACGTCCTCGCCGCAACAACTTCCACAAACGCGATAAAAGAGATTAAGATAAACTAATTGACTCCCTTAAAACAGATTTCTGTTTTAAGGGAGTCATAATTTTTTTACAACAAACCTTTTATGCTTTCGGTTATTTTCTTTGCTATATATGGATTATTCATTGTGTAAATATGAATTCCGTCAACACCATTGGAAACCAAATCAACAATCTGGTCAATTGCAAAAGCAATACCTGCATCAATAAGTGCTTCGGGTCTGTCCTCATATTTCTGAATCATTTTAACGAATTTTCTCGGAAGGCTTGCACCGCACATTGAAACCATTCGTTCAATCTGATTTTTATTTGTAACGGGCATAATACCTGCAGAAATGGGAACGGTTATTCCTGCAATATCACATCTGTCGCGGAAGCGGTAGAAATATGAATTATTGAAAAACAACTGTGTAACAATACTCTGCGCGCCACTTTCCACCTTGTTTTTAAGGTTTGCAATATCAACCTTACCGTTAGGTGCTTCAAAATGAGTTTCGGGGTAACCTGCAACGGAAATTCCGAAATCACCTTTGGTTTTTATGTAGGAAACAAGGTCATTAGCGTGAATAAAATCCGTTTTCGGTTCAAAATCAGGATTTTTGTCACCGCGCAAAGCAAGTATATTTTCAATATTATTTTCTTTAAGCTCATTAAGAACTCTGTCAACATCCTCTTTGGTAGAATTAACGCAGGTAAGATGAGCCATTGCTTCAATGCCGTATTTATTTTTTATAAGAGAAGCAATATCGCAGGTATAATTATTTGCCGCAGAACCGCCTGCGCCATAAGTGACGCTTATGTAATTCGGGCGAAGGCTCTGCAACTCTGCAATTGTATTATAAACAGTTTCCACCGAACCAGTTTTTTTTGGTGGAAAAACCTCAAAGGACAAAACAGTTCTGTCACTATTAAAAAGAGAAGAAATTTTCAAAGCCATCTTCCTTTCTCAAAAATCAGTTAGATTTCTTTCTTATATACTTAACAAGCACAACTATTGATGCACCGAGTAATGCAAAAACTACTACTGTCATCATAAATTTAATAGGAATAATGTCGTAAATTTTATCGCCCAAAAGAGTTATGAGAATTATTCGGGGCATAACTCCTAAAAAGGATATTAATATATATCTTAAATACCTCATATTGCTTGCACCAAAGAAAAGGCTTACAAAGTCAATGGGGAAAACAGGCAAAAGTCTTGCAAGATAAAGATAGGGTGTTTTCTTATCTCTCAATTCAATTATTTTCTCGCCTTTTTTGGACTGTTTCAGCTTTTTCTCTACCCTTTCGCCACCTAAAAACTTACCGATAAAATAAGTAATATTGAGTTCTGCAAAAAGACCTATTGCATTTACAAGAAGACCGGGAGCAAAATCGAATGCCATTCCCACTGCCATATAAAGAACCGACGCAGGAATTACGAAAACAATTGCTTTGAGAGAATAAACACCAACTACTGCCACACCTGCTTCAAAAAGAGTGTTAGTTTTTTCCACAAGTGCACGGACATCTATATTAACAAGGTCATTATATTTAAAAATGATAACAAAAAGAATTGCAATAACCAGAGCTGCTCTTAAGCCGATACCAACGGCACGCTTTATTTTATTATTCATAGTGCCGTCCTTTCGTAAACTAAATAATTATAAGTTTATATGTACCAATTCTCCGCCTTGTTCTCTTGATTTATCGGCAAGGAAAATCACCTTGTGACCGGGAACAGAATCGAAAATTGATGTGCAGGAAATAGAATGGCTTTCGCCACGCTGAAAATTAACAAAATCCTCGGTAAGTCTTTCGTCACCACCGCTATGACCCTCGCCTGAAATATGGCTCATATCAATAAACTCTTTATCAAAATAATTGTCCTTTGCAGGATTTTGTTTTCTTACTTCGATAAACGCGTGTTCAAATTCTCCGTAAATTTCACCTTTTGTGCCGATTACACGAATTGTTCTCAAGGGTTCGGGAGAACCACCAACCATATTATGAGTACCTGTTGCGCCGCTTTTAAAATTCACAAGAACGCTCTGATGGTCAACAACGTCATTATCGCATTTATAAATACATCTGCCGTAGTCGCTGTGAGTAAGAAGCTCTCTTCTCTGCTCATCTGTTGGGTTTTCAATATCTTCAATATCGCGCCACACATAAACTGTCCATTCATTAGGATGGTCAAGATAAAGTCTTTTCGCACTAAAACGGCAGTCATCAACATTGGGGCAATCCACAAGGCAACGAGTTCCTGAATTTTGGGGAGCATTTTCAGGAATAAACTGCATTCTTGCACCAACGGAGGAAACGCTTACGGGCTTGTCCTCGCCCATTAACCACATCATAATATCAAGGTCGTGGCAACATTTTGCAAGAAGCATTGAAGTATGACAATTTTTAGAATTTGCCCATTTTCCGCGTACAAATGATGTTGAAAGATGATGATAGCTTACATTTTCAACGGTCTGAATATTAACAACATCACCGATTTCACCATTTAAAATTCTCTTTTTGATTTCGGAATAGAAGGGTGTGTAACGAAGCACGTGGCAAATCATAACCTTATTATTGTTGCGCTTTACAGCCTCAATTAATTTTTCCATTTCATCGTCATTGACTGCAAAAGGCTTTTCAAGAAGCATATCATAGCCTCTTTCAAGAAGAGGAATTGAAGTGACAACGTGCTGTTCATCCATTGTTCCGTTAATAACTGCATCTGCAAATTTCGGAGCTTTCGCAAGGACCTCTGCAGAATCAAAACAAAATTCTTCAGAAAAGCCAAATTTCTCTCTGACCATTTTCTGACGGTATTTGTCAGGGTCTGCAACACCCACGATTTTAAGCTTTTCGGGGTATTTTAAAGAGAAATCGGCATAAGCCATCGACCTATGCCCTGCGCCTACTATTATTGCTGTTACCGGTTTGTTTGCCATAGAAAATCACTACCTGTGAGAAAAAATATCGATTTTATTTTCTTAAATCAATTGCCATTATATTTTCGCCAAAACCCTTGAAAATTGTTTTGAAGCCGTTTCTCTTATAAAAACGAATTGCACCGTGGTTCCAGATGCCTGCAATCAGCATTACGCCTTTTATATTTTTCGATTTCAAATCCTCTAAAAGCATCTGAATCATTTTTGAGCCATAACCGCCATTCTGATACTCGGGCAATAAATCAATATGCAAATGTGCGGGATATTTACAGCTGTAAAATGTATATGGTACAGGAAAAAACCAACTTCTTCTTCCGCTTTTTTTATCTAGTTTATAAATTTCAGGAACATCAACTTTTCTGAATACCTTGCTGAACCTGCGGTAATCGGGTTCGCAAAGAATATAACCGACTGCCTTATCCGAATCATCAACAAGGACGAAGCAGGAATCATAACACTCGCGTGCATAATAAGTAGAAAACATCTTAGACATCTTTCTACCTACTTTTTCATCTTTGATACTTAATTCCCCTGCAGTCATACGGCAGACATATTCAACATCTTTAATATCGTCTGCTCTCATTCTTCTGATAGTTGCCATTACTGCACATCTCCTGAAGATTTTTTTCTTTTCTTTACCTTTTCTCTTGTTCCGTCAGGGCGTTGAATAACAGTATTATCAAGAGTGTTTTCAAGAGATTTTCTGAATGCGGCAACATACTCCGCACGAAGAGCTTTCTGCTCAATTTTCTCTTCCTCTGTTAACTCCTGCTCACGAGCCTTGCGGGCAAGAAAATTTATTCTGTCGATTTTTTCGGGAGTAATCATATTAAAATCCTTTATTTATTGAATTAATTTATATATTTACATTACTGTAGTATAGCACATATTTTATTTTTTGCAATGAGTTTATTAAAAAAGAGCCTTTCTTACGAAATGCTCTTTTTATATGGATTTTCTCTTGTCCTACTTATAAACAAATCAAATTCTTCTTGTCTGATTAATTCAGGGTATGAAAGAATTTTTAAGGGCACACCCTCACCGCCGTGGTAAGAGGGTTGCTCATAATCATAAGAATTTATTTTAAAGCCTAATCGGTCATAAAATCTTATTCTTTTAATTTGTTGCTCTGTTTCGGGTGCTTCTGCTTCGAGGATTATAGGCTTTTTATAGACTTCTTTTGCAAGCTCAATTGTTTTTGAGCCATATCCACCTGCCCTTTTATCTTCATCAATAGCAATGTGCTCGATGAAAACAAATTCGGGAAAATCCCAGAGTGCTATAAAGCCTACATCATTTTCTTCATCAAAGATTTCTAAAAACTTGAAAAATCTATTGTTTAAGCATTCCTTCTGGTCTGAAACATCGCGGCGTTCCTCGTATGGAAACGCCGCGGTCATTTTACTGAAAACCAAATCGAAACGCTCTTCGGTAATCGGTACTAATTTCATATTACTTAATCTGAGTACCTGCAGGAACGCAGTCAGGAACAAACACTACCTGACAACCGCAAGCACCGTTTGTTGCTGCAAGAAGCATACCGTTACTCTGAACACCTGAAAATCTTGCAGGCTCAAGGTTTGCAATAACAATAATCTTTTTGCCAACAAGCTGTTCGCAGGTATATTCACTCTTGATGGAAGAAACGATAACTCTGTTTTCACCACTACCATCGTCAAGGGTGAGCTTTAAGCAGCTATGAGATTTTCTGATTTCCTGTGCTTTGAGAATTTCACAAACACGAAGGTCAAGCTTTTCAAAATCTTCAATAGAAACTGTGTTTTCTTTAAGAGGAACAAAAGCATCTGCTTCTCCATATACATGCTTATCTTCTGTTTCAACAACCTCTTCTGCCTTTGCTGCTTCTTCCATTTTAACTTCTTCCTCTGTTTTGGGGTAGGAGAAATCGAGAAGACCAACATATCTCTTGGGGTCGATTGCAAAAAGGAAGAGGTAAAGACGAGGGCCTTTTTCTTTATCTATAAGAAGCTTATAAACATTCTTGAAGAATGCACCCTGAATTGTTTTAAGCTCTTTTTCATCAAGCTCGCCACCGTTAATTTCCTTCGGAATAGCGTAAAGCTTTTTATTAAGCTCATCAAGGTCATAACCGCCTGCTGAAATATACTCAAAAAGAGCTTTGATTTCTGCTTTCTGTGTTTCGTTGAGAGTTTCATAAACCTCCCAGTTACGACCTGCTCTTAAGCGGTTAACCTGGTCGGGAGCGCAGTTCTCAAGCCAATATTTTGCTTTATCAAGTCTTGCGCTGAACTGTTCGCTCTTATAAGGAGTTCCGATTTTTTCGAAAACAGTTTCAAGCATGGGAACATTGAAGTCAACAACGCTACCGAGCTGAACAAGAAGACCCATAGGAACTGTTTCAAGAACTCTGTCATCAACAGTTGTGTTATACATAATGTCTTTCTGAGCATCGTTTGCAGTGCCGTCTTTAACAGCATTATACATTTTATCAAACTCAAAATACTGTCTTAAGATACCATCGTCAAAGCAGAAATCGAATGCTTTGAGAGGCTCTGTTTTTGAATAAAGCCATAAAATAACTTCAGGCTCATAAATTTTAAGAAGTGTTTCGGGAGTAAGGTTAAGACCTGAGGAACCGGACATTTTACCTGTTGTTCCCTTGATACCGATAAACTCATAACCCTGGAAGAGAGGAGGCTCATAACCAAAGATTTTCTTTGCAATATCTTTACTTGTATCATAGCTGCCATGGGGACTTGCGTGGTCTTTTCCGCCGGGTTCGAAGTCAACACCCTCATACATCCAGCGCATAGGCCAGTCAATTTTCCAGGCGAGCTTGCAGTTGAAGTCCTTTGTGAAATCAAAAGAACTCTTGTGACCGCATTCACAGGTATATTCAGCCTGGGTGCAATCGTCACTCAAAGAAACGATTTTTGTTGTATCCTTACCGCATTCGGAACAGTAAATACTGACGGGGTAATATGCCTCGCGTTCGCCTTCCTGAACGGGCTGAGTACGGTGAGAAGCAAGAATATCAAAGATTTCTCCTCTCTTCTTAAGAGAATGGAGAATATGCTCTGTATATTTACCGCTTCTGTACATTTCTGCCTGATGGCGATAGTCCATATTAATACCGAATTTCACGATTGAACGCTCAAATTCGTGCTCGAAATATTCAGCATATGTTTTCTCTTCTGTATCAAAGGGGTTCTTAACATCAACATAGGGGCAACCGATATATTTTTCCATATCGCTGTCAATAGCTGCAACGTTAACGGGAACCTTTCTCATACGGTCAAACTCGTCCCATGAGAAAAGAAGCTTTGCTTTTTTACCTTTTTTAATAAGTGCGCGAACAACAAAATAGCTTGTTGCAATATCACGGAAGTTACCGATATGAATTGAACCGGAGGGGCTGATACCTGCGGCACAAACATATTCTTCCTTATCAGGATTGCGCTTGATAATACGGTCGGCGATTATTTCGGACCAATGCATTGAAATCACACTCATTTCGTTGAAATTACATAATATAACAGTTTAGTATTTTACTATAATTAACAAAATCTGTCAAGCATAGGGGAATAGTTTATTTAGTTAAAAGCTATACCAAAAGACTAAGTAAACTTGAACAATTTCGAATATGTTGCTATAATAAACTTACTTTAACTATAGAAACAACATTTTTGGAGATTTTTGATATGAAAACTCTTTATAAATTTGTAACAATAACCAGAAACATTTTCTTTGTTCCCTGTGCTGTTATTGGTGCCTTAGGTGTTGTGTATGATGTATTCGGAATAAAATGGTTTATGAAAATCATAAACGCAATTATCCCCGAGGTTGATTACCATACTGTATGGTGTTTTTCATACATATGTCTGGCTATTTTTATAATTTTGCATTTAGTGAAAAAATATATTGAAAAACACAAATTATCAAGTGATGCAAAGAAATAAATACTACTAAAATTTTTTCAGGCAAGACTGCTTTCTTCCAAGAGAAAACAGATCTTGCCTTTACTTTTTTCCTCTACGGCGCATTTTCGCGCCCCTAAACTTGCCACCTGCCACTTGCAACTTGCCACTTTGGAATTGAGGTTTATTTCAATCTCTATCAAAAATTAAAATTCTCTTAAAAATAACATAAAAAACTCAAAAAACTGTTGATAACTCTGCTATTTTTTGGTATATTTAATATGTATTTTTATGTGCCAAAAAGTTAGGAGGATTTGTGGATGTTAAAGCTGTTGCGTTATTTAAAACCGCATAAGCATTTCGCATTGTTTACATTGTTTCTTGCGGCAATAAACAATGTGCTTACCCTTGGCTTCCCGTTATTGCTTTCCGAAATCATCAACGAAGGCATCAATAAGGGTGATTTGAACTCCATTAAATCTGATGGTATAATTATGCTCGTTTGTTGCTTTGTTGCAATGCTTGTTTCCATTGCAAACAGCTACTGTTCAAGTAAAGTTTCAACAAGCTTTGCAGGAGAGCTGAGAGCAGATATTTTCAACAAGGTTGAATCCTTCTCTCAAGGTGATATTGATAAAATCGGTATCCCATCTCTTATAACAAGAACAATTAATGACATCCGTCAGGTGCAGGATTTCATTCTTATGAGCCTTCGTACAATTATTTCCGTTCCGATTATGCTTATCGGAGGAACTGTTATGGCAGTTATTATGGACCCTGGTCTTTCCCTTGTTCTTCTTATTGTTCTTCCGGTTATTGCAATTATTGCTCTTCTTGTTGCGAAAAAAATTCTTCCTTTCTTTGATAAAATTCAGAAAAAGGTTGATAAGCTTAACCTTATAATCCGTGAAAAAATCAGCGGTATAAGAGTTATTCGTGCATTTAACAGAACAAAGCACGAGGACAAGCGTTTCAAGGATGCAAACGATGATTTAACAGGAATGGTTGTTACCGTTCAGAGAATTTTTGCTTCTCTCATCCCCATTGTAACTCTTCTTGCATTCCTTCTTATCATTCTGCTTGTAGCAATCGGTTATGTGCAGATTAACCGCCTTACAGATGCAGTTGAAATTCAGAACACTATCGGTGATTTACAGGCATTTATTATTTATCTTGTATTCGTTGTTATTGCCCTTTCCAATGCGGCGGCAATGTTCATTATGCTCCCCAGAGCAAAGATTTCCGCAAATCGTATTAATGATGTTCTTGAAATGCAACCCGAAATGGAAATCCTTCAAAAAAAGGAAAACGATTCGGAAAAAGGCGTTATCGAATTCCGTAATGTAAGCTTCCAATACAAAAACCCCGATGGCGATTATACTGATGTTCTTAAAAACGTAAGCTTTACTGCAAATCCCGGTAAGGTTACTGCAATTATTGGCGGAACAGGTTCGGGTAAATCAACAATTCTTAATCTCATTCCCCGTTTCTATGATGTAGCGGATGGTGCGGTTTTCCTTGATGGCTATGATGTTCGTCAGATGGACTTTGCATCTATTTATTCTAAAATCGGCTATATTCCTCAACAGGCTTTCCTTTTTAGTGGTACAATTGCAGATAATCTTCGCTATGGCAAAGAAGATGCAACTGATGCTGAATTATGGTGTGCACTTGAAATTGCTCAGGCTAAAGACTTTGTTGAAAAGCTCCCCGACGGACTTTACAGTATGATTTCTCAGAATGGTACAAACCTTTCTGGCGGTCAGAAGCAAAGGCTTTGCATTGCCCGTGCAATTGTTAAAGAAGCGCTCTTCTATATGTTTGATGACAGCTTCTCCGCTCTCGACTTCGCAACTGACGCTCGTCTTCGCGGGGCTTTAAAAGAAAATCTTAAAAATTCATCTATTCTTATTGTAGCTCAACGAGTAGGCACAATAATTGATGCAGATAAAATAATCGTCCTTGACAGAGGTCAGGTTGTGGGTACCGGTACTCACGAGGAGCTCCTTGAATCCTGCGAGGTTTATAAGGACATTGTTGCATCCCAGCTTAGTGAAGAGGAGGCAACAGAATGACAAGAAAACCCAGACAGCTTGACGAAAATCGTCAAAGACTTCTTGAAATGCGCCGAAACACCCGAAAATTGCGCTATTCTTCCTATCGCTCTGTTCAGAAAGGTGAAGAAAGAGCAAACAATTTCGGCAAAACACTAAAGCGTCTTTTAAAATATCTTTTTGAGCATAAGGGCGGTTGTGTAATTGTTTTTATAACCTGCATTTTAAGTACAATCTGTAACGTTATTGGTCCTTCCTATATCGGTGACGCTCTTGACGTTCTTAACGAACAGGTTGCTCTTAAAATTGAAGGCTTTGAAATTTCTGCAGAAAGTCTTATTCCCTATATTCTTATGCTTCTTGCAGTTTATGGCGGAATGGCAATTTTCTCATTTATTCAGCAATTCACAATGGCAGGAATAACCGCAAAGGTTGTTCGCCGATTGAGAGAGGATTTAAACACAAAGCTTTCACGCTTACCACTTAAATTCTTCGATTCAAATGCAAAAGGTGATATTCTTTCCCGCCTCATTAACGATATTGATAATATCAGCAACACTCTTCAGCACAACTTGGTTTCCGTTGTAACATCAATCATCACCCTTGTTGGTGTTTTCGTGATGATGCTTGTAACAAACTGGTTTTTAACCCTTGTTATTGTTCTTATTGTTCCCCCTGCGGCAGCAATTGCTCTGAGCATTATGAAGGTTTCCAAAAAGCTCTTCAAGGCTCAATGGGACAGAACAGGCGAGCTTAACGGCCACGTTGAAGAAATGTACACAGGACATAAAATCGTCCGCCTTTTCGGTCAGGAGCAGTTGGCAGTTGACGAGTTCAACGATATTAATGATGAGTTAACCGATGTAAGCCGAAAAGCACAGTTTATTTCAGGTACAATTGCTCCCTTTATTAACCTTATTGATAACTTCGGTTATATTCTTATTGCTATTATCGGTGGCTATCTTATTGTAAACAACGGCGTTTTTGCTGTTAACGGAACAGTCCTTTATGATATGGGTGGCAGCTTCACAATAGGCGGTATTCTTACCTTTATCACCTATTCAAAGCTATTCACATCCCCCATTTCCCAGCTTGCTCAGATAGTAAATAATTTGCAATCAAGTATGGCTTCATCCGAACGAGTTTTTGCAGTTCTTGACGAGCCCGAAGAGATTGCAGATAAAGACGAAAAAAACATTGAATTTAAGCATGTTCTTAAATTCGAAAATGTTTCCTTCTCATATTCACCTGATAAGCCCTTAATGGAAAACCTTGATATTTCCGTTAAATGCGGTGGACTTGTTGCCCTTGTTGGTCCGACGGGTGCAGGTAAAACCACTTTTGTTAATCTTCTTATGCGTTTCTATGATGTGAACGAAGGAAAGATTACCATTGACGGAACAGATATTCGTGATATTCCTCGTGATGACTTGCGTTCTCTCTACGGAATGGTGCTTCAGGACACTTGGTTATTTAACGGCACAATTAAAGATAACATCCGATACGGCAAGCTTGATGCTACCGATGAAGAGGTTATCGCCGCCGCTAAAGCTGCTCATGCAGACGAATTCATTTCAGAACTTTCCGAGGGTTATGATACGATTCTTGAAGAAAACGGTGAAAACCTTTCACAAGGTCAAAGGCAGTTGCTTACTATTGCCCGCGCGCTTTTGAAAGACCCTAAAATTCTTATTCTTGACGAAGCAACAAGCTCCGTAGATACAAGAACCGAGCTTCTTTTACAAGCAGCTATGAGCGAAATTATGAAAGGCAGAACAAACTTTGTTATTGCTCACAGACTTTCCACAATCAAAAAAGCTGATGAAATTCTCTTCATTGATAAGGGAACCGTTAAAGAACGAGGCACTCATAAAGAACTTCTCCAAAAGGGCGGTCTTTATGCGGATATGTATTACAGTCAGTTCGGCGGAAAAGTATCCGATAGAAAGCTTGATACAGACAACTGATAAAAGTTGCAAGTTGGAAGTGGCAAATGGCAAATGTTAATTATCTGAAAGGACAGATTTATATATGAAGAACACAGAAAAATCAATGGAAAAGCTTGTTGCTCTTTGCAAGGGCAGAGGCTTTGTTTACGCAGGTAGCGAAATCTATGGCGGTCTTGCAAACACCTGGGACTATGGTCCTCTTGGTGTTGAGCTTAAAACCAACATCAAAAACGCATGGCGCAAAAAATTCATTCAGGAAAATCCTTACAACGTAGGACTTGACAGCGCTATTCTTATGAACCCTCAGACTTGGGTTGCATCAGGTCACCTTGGTGGTTTCTCCGATCCTCTTATGGACTGCCGTGAATGTAAAACCCGTCACAGAGCAGATAATCTTATTGAAGATTTTGACGGTACTAATGTTGCAGGCTGGTCAAATGAACAGATGATGGACTACATTAAGGAAAAAGCTATTGCTTGTCCTTCTTGCGGTAAACACAACTTTACAGATATTCGTCAGTTTAACCTTATGTTCAAAACATTCCAGGGTGTTACTGAGGACAGCAAAAACGAGCTTTATCTCCGTCCCGAAACTGCACAGGGTATCTTCGTAAACTTTGCAAATATTCAGAGAACAACAAGAAAGAAAGTTCCTTTCGGTGTTGCTCAGATTGGTAAATCCTTCCGTAACGAAATCACTCCCGGTAACTTCATTTTCCGTGTTCGTGAATTTGAACAGATGGAGCTTGAATTCTTCTGCAAACCCGGTACTGACCTTGAGTGGTTTGAATACTGGCGCGGTTTCTGCCGTGATTGGCTCTATTCTCTCGGTATCAAAGAAGAAAATCTTCGTCTTCGTGACCATGACCCTGAAGAACTTTGCTTCTATTCAAAAGCAACAACAGATTTTGAATATCTCTTCCCATTCGGTTGGGGCGAGCTTTGGGGAGTTGCTGACAGAACAGACTACGACCTTACTCAGCATATCAACACATCAGGCAAAAGCCTTGACTACTTTGACCCCGAAACAAAAGAGTGATACATTCCTTATGTTACCGATCCCACTCTCGGTGTTGATAGACTTTTCCTTACAATTCTCACAGAAGCTTATGATGAGGAGGTTGTTGACGCAGAAAAGAACGATACAAGAGTTGTTGTTCGTCTTCATCCCACCCTTGCACCCTTCAAATGTGCAATCCTTCCCCTTTCAAAGAAGCTTAATGAACAGGCAACAGAGATTTTC
Organism: Acutalibacteraceae bacterium; assembly: GCA_045606545.1. Taxonomy (GTDB): domain Bacteria; phylum Bacillota; class Clostridia; order Oscillospirales; family Acutalibacteraceae; genus DTU089. The sequence continues at coordinate 18,885 of JAZUSD010000046.1, forward strand.
ACAAAGCTTTCAAAGAAATTCAATGTTGATTTCGATGATGCAGGTTCAATCGGTAAAAGATACCGCCGTCAGGACGAAATCGGTACACCCTTCTGCATTACTTATGACTTTGACAGTATTGAAGACGGTTGCGTAACAGTCCGTGACAGAGATACAATGGAACAGGTTCGAATTTCAATCGACGAGCTTGAAGCTTACATTGAAGAAAAAATCGCATTTTAAATAAACGATTAAGAAACAACAAAGCAGTAGGCAAAAACCTACTGCTTTGTTGTTATTTTAATTTTAATGTTGCATTATAATCGGAAATTCCGTAGTTACCTGCTGAATGCTTAAGCATTTCATAAAAATCAAGCTCTTCGCCCTGTGCTCCGTGCAGCTTTTTATTAAGTATCTTCAAAATAGGTTTAAGTCTTTTAAGAACCTTAAGGAAAGTTTCACCGAAAGGTGTATCTTCCGTATATGGCTGGTCACCGCAGAACATATTCCTAACAATGCTCACAAGATAATCAAAAAATCTATCATTTTTTACATCGGGGTGAGCTTTAACAAGGAAAAGTCTTGCAATTTTTCCAACGGACCAGGTATAAAGAATTTTGCCAACAAATTTAACCGGCTTGTAAAGAGCAGTTTTGTCGCCTATACCAAATTTACCCAAAACCTTTTCGGGGTTATCTTTCATTCCACCAATCAAGGTAATTAACATTCTGTCAAATTGGTCCTGAAGATATTGTTCCCCTGTTTTTCCGTTTTTCTCCCATTCAAATTCGGGAACAGGAATGCTTTTTATCTCAACAGTATTTTCATCCTTAATTGTAACGAGGCGCATAAATGCCGGGCAACCGATAAGAGAACCTGTGCAGACATCATAGAACTTGTTTCCTTTTTCAGTTTCAACAACATTCACGCTTTGATTGTGCATATGACCTGTAAAAATAAGATGAACTCCGTTATCTGCAAGAGTTTCAATAAGCTTTTTACTTTCTTTCTGACGAGCATCGGGAATAAGAGCAAGTATCGGCTGACCGGGAAGAACGGGATAATGCTCCATAGCAATCATCATTTTGCCGTCTTCTTTTGCCTTTTGGGCTTGGTCTTCAATCCATTTCAAGAAACCATCGTCATAAGCCTTGTTTTTGCCCTCGGCAGTATCGTTACACAAAACCAAAAGACGAACATCCTCGGAAAGCTCTGCCACATAAGAAAGATGCTCTTCATTAAAAGCAACCGCATCTTTATAGCCGAATTCTCCGTAATAACCTAACAGGTCTTTGAACTCGATACCCTCGGCAGACTCTCTTTCACCACCGTTATACTGGAAAGGATTTTTTTCGATATCGTGACCTGCGGTAACAACAAAAATTTTCTTACCGCTTTCTTTTAATGCCTTAAGCTCTTTTGAATATTCAATATGACTTTCTTTTTCACCATTAAAGGAAAGATCACCTGCTATGAGAATTATATCTGCATCCTTACTATTTTTAAGGTATTCATTGGCGGCTTTGTTTATAGCTGCAGTTTCTGCATAGCATTTCTGCTCATAATCCATAAAAGCTTCATAACCCTCGCCGAATGAGCCTAATTTCTCACTAAAATAATGGGGATCAGTAATAACAAAAAACTTTAATTCTTTCATTATTTCACCTCAAAAACAGTCAATTTGTGCAACGCTCTTGTTGATGCCATATAGAGATATTTTTTATTTTCTTCTCCGCTGAAAGAGCCATCTTTATCATATACAGCTACATTATCAAATTCAAGGCCCTTTGTAAGTGCCAAAGGCATAACAATGGGGTTATAGGAAAGCTCAAAGGATTTATTATCGCAAATTCTCAAACCGTCTATTTCTGTTTTAAGCTCATTATAAACCGCTATTGTTTCTTTTAGATTGCGAGTAATTATGCAGGTTGACGGACTATTTTCCGCCAATTCTTTAACTGCATTTTTAAAATCACCAATATTGCCGCTTGTTTCTTTAACCTCTTCGCCTGAACGTTCAAAGATTTCATATCTTTTTTCCTCGGGAAGAAGTTTTAATGCATAGGAATTTATTTCTTTTGTGGAACGATAACTCTTATTAAGGTTAAGTATTTTTGCATTATAAATCTCGGAAAGCTTTTCCTTACTTGTTGTGTTCAGCTCTGAAACAATCGCCTGATTTGTATCTGCAAGAAGGGTAACCCTTGCTCTCGGGAACATTTTTAAAATGAGCTTATGCTGAATATATGAAAGGTCCTGAGCTTCGTCAATAAGAATATGTTTAACACCTGAAAGCACCGCAGACATACCCAAAACAGATTTTACATATACAACACCGAGAGCATCTTCAAATTCAAGATACCCTTTATCAAGTGTTTCTTTTGTGTCAAGTAATTCAGGGCAATTTATTTCTTCTGCATATTTTTCCAAAAGCTTGAAATAAACTGCTATGGGGTCAACAAGAATTGCGGATTTAATCATTTCGGCAGCAAATTGCTTAACCTCTCTGCGCTTTGCTTTGAAAAGCTTTGCAGTATCTTCATCAATTTCGCTTTCCGCATCAATGTGCAGATAAATTTCTTCTCTGTGATTAATAAAATATTCATCAACCACACCCTGTATATATGCTGCAAGACGTTCTCCTCTTGATTTCTGGGAGTTTTCTGTGTCACTTAAAAATCTTTCTAACAGAGCTTCTTTTGAGAAAATCACATCTCCGAAAAGTGTAATATCGCTGAATTCGGGCTCACAAACATCTGTATCTGTTTCAAGAAAATCAACAAAATTCTTGCTCAGCTTAATTCCTGCACTTTTACTGCGCCTACTGTCACCATTTATAATGCTTTCTGCAAGAGAATAATAGTCCCCTGTTGTAGATGTGGGGATTTCTGCCGCAAAAATATTATAAAAAGAAGAATAGTTAATGGGCATTTCACCAAGCTCAGGAATAATATCCGCAACATAGCTTGAGAAAATATCGTTATTTGAAAACATTATAATTTCCGCAGAGGAAAGCTCTGTTCTGTTTTGATAAAGAAGATAAGCAAGTCTGTGGAAACCAACAGAGGTTTTACCACTTCCTGCAGGACCGATAACAAGAAGATTTTCATTATCTGTATAGCGGATAACCTTATTCTGCTCTCTTTGAATGCTGTTTACAATAACTTTAAGGTGTTCACCCGAGGATGACGAAAGCACATCTCTTAAAATATCGTCATCAATTTTAAGGTCACTGTCAACATAATATTTTAATTTTCCGTTTTCAAATTTAAACTGTCTTTTAAGCAGTAAGTCTCCGCGAATTTCTCCTGACGGAGCTTTAAAAAACGCTTTATCATCAAAATCCTCATAAAAAAGTGATGCAATTGGCGCACGCCAGTCACAAACAAGCATTTCAAAGGTATCGTGTTTCTGGAGTGTTCTTAAACCGATATATATTGTTTTTTCCCGTGTAGCTTTTTCACCTTTAAAATCCACTCTTGCAAAATAGGGTGCATTGCGAAGCTTTTTAAAGAAATAAATATCCCTTGATGCTTCCTCGGAATAAAGGAACTGTTTTTCCATTTCATGATGAATTTCCGTCAGCTCCATTCCCGAATACATACCGCCATTGGGATTATCCATATTAAAATCCTCGCCCATAACCTTAACATTGGCTTTATATTCTTCAATAAGTTCTCCCAATCTGACTATTTCATTATCTAAAAATTCCTGAACATATTGAGCATTCTGTTCTTCAATTTTCATATCTTTTCCGAGCAAAATACTACCTCCAAAAACATAAAATATGGTCTCTGCAAAAGTTAATGATACTATATTTCTACCTCTTATGCAAGTATTGTAATTTTTCTTTTTATGTGTTATAATTAATTACATAGAAAAGGCACTTCTTTTGAAGTGCCTTTTCTATTTATTGTTAATATCGTATAAGTGTGCTGAATGTGGCAAGGTCTTCTTCACGTGCAATTTTGATATTGTTGATATTGCTTTCTACAAAATTGATATTATACCCTAAATTATAAAGCAGCATTGTGCAACATGATTCGGTTAACGGATGTTTCTCTGATTTTGCCTTTTCAAAAACTTCATTTAAAAGAGCAAGCGAGTGCGCTTCGGGTGATTGTAAGGCAATCACGGCATCGCGGTTAATATACCTTGGTTTTTGATTGGTAATATTAAATTGAACATAGTCTTTCATAGAGTGTCCTACTGTGGCGCTTCCCTTTTCCGAACAAACTTGTAAAAGTTGAGAGATAGTTTCCGTCGTTACCAATGGTCGAGTAGCTTCTTGGATGAGAATGCGATCATTTGGCGAATATCGTTTGTTAATATAATCCAAAGCATTTTTCAGCGACAAAATACCACTGTTCCCTGCAGGAATCAATTCTTTTAATTTGGTTATACCATATTGTCGGGAATAAGCCTCAACAATATTTTCCCATCCTTTCAGACACACCACATAGATATCATCAACAGAGGGATGCTCCTGATATGCCTCCAGAGAATAAATCAGTACGGGTTTGCCTTGCACACTGATAAATTGACTGGGTATATTCTGACGGTTTTTTGTGGTTTTTCCTCCTGCAAGAACGATAACAATATTTTTGATTTCCTTGCGTTCGGAATTGTCAGTCAGGTTTCCGACTGTAGAAGAAGTATTATAACCGGAAACCAACGCCTCCGGCGTGGTATCCAATACCATTGCGAATTTTTGCAATTTTTTTTGCGAAACATCGTTTTCACCGGCTTCGATTTTGGCAATAGTGGAGCGGGTTTTGTATCCCATTGCTTCTGCCAATTCTTGTTGCGACATCCGCAATTCGTACCGTCTTTTTTTTATATTAGTGCCTACTGACATTATAATCACCTCTATATGTATATTATAAATCAACATAAGGTGATTTTCAAGTGGGTTTTTAGAGAAAATCCTCGCAATTGTTGACAAAATGTTGATTTTTTTGTATAATGAGTACAATAGCTTAGATGTTTTGGAAGGAGTTTTATTATGAAAGCAGTTATTTTTAACTCAGGTCTTGGTAACCGTATGGGCGATTTTACTAAAAACAATCACAAATCCATGGCACCCTTAAAGAACGGCGAAACAATTTTTCATCGTCAGATTCGTTTGTTAAGTGCGGAAGGCGTCAAGGATTTTTTAGTAACAACCGGACCTTTCGAAGACCAACTCAAAAAAGAAGCTTCAGATTTTCCTGAACTTAACTTTACCTTTGTACGCAATGATATTTATGACAAAACCAACTACATCTATTCCATGTATCTTGCTCGTGAATATATGAATGATGATCTGTTGTTTTTGCATGGAGATCTGGTGTTTAATCGCCGTTTGGTACATGATGTTTTAAGCAGCAACGAAAAGAATACAGCTACTGTCAACTTTAAAAAAGCTTTGCCTGAAAAAGATTTCAAGGGCAGAGTGAAAGATGGCAAAGTTATTGAGGTTTCCATTAAAATTTTTGATGATGACTGCTATGCTTTCCAGCCCTTCTATAAAATGGATAAAGCTACCGCATCCGCTTGGATTGGTAAGGTTGTAGAGTTCATCCATAAAGGCGAAGACAAGTGCTATGCGGAAAATGCATTGAACGAAATCTTCCCTGCATTGAATATCCGCGCATTCTCATATGAAAACTATTATATTGATGAAATTGATAACTCAGACGACTATGCGCGTGTAACCGCAGAGATCTTACCTTTCGATGAAGAAGATGCTAAAATTTTCGGCTGATTAATAAGGAGTAAAACATATGTCCAACTTAAAAGAAAAAGTGATGTACGGTTATACGTCCGAAGAATTTAAAAAGTTTAAAAAATATGCCTGGTTGATGCTACTCAGTTTTAGTTTGCTGTATTTATTTTTTTACAACGGTCGCCAGAATATCAACCTGGTTAAAACCGATATGGCGGAATCTTTCGGCTTTTTCTTAGCCAATGGTCAACCCGATATTGCTCCCATAGGTGTTGTTTCTTCTGCTCTGTTTTGGTGCTATGCATTCGGTCAGTTGGTCAGCGGTCGTATTGGCTCATTTTTTGGCTACAAGAAGGTTATGTTCGTAGGCGTAATGGCATCCGCTATTTTAAACGTATCTCTTTCCTTTGCGAACAACCTTACTGCAATCGCAATCTTGTGGGGACTCAACGGTTTTTCTCAGGCGATGGTATGGTCCAATGGTGTTGGCGTTATCAACAAATGGTGGCCCAAGGATAAACGAGGTTTTGCTTCGGGACTGGCAACCTCTTTCTCCGGTCTGGCACAAGTTGTAACTTACTTTACAATTTTGTTCTGTAAAGAACTCAATCCCGAATGGGGTTGGCGCTCTGCTTTCCGCTTCCCGATGATTCCGATGGTATTGATGCTCATCGCTTTTGTGTTTTTCTTTAAAACAAAGCCAGAAGATATTGGCTTGAAGCCCTTTGAAGAAAAAGACCAGCTTGCTGCAGACCGTGATCTTAAATTGGCAGCAGAAATTGACTCTAAAGGCTTTTTATATCCTTACAAGGTTCTTTTCAGCGAGCCGAAAGTTATTGTATTTTGCTTGATTTCCGCTATTGCAGGTATCGGTCGTTATGCTCTCCTTTCATTGGTTCCCACCTATTTCCAAGAAAACTTGGGCCTCAACTTCGGAGACAGTATTACTAAAATTGTTTTATTGCCACTTGGGCAGGCTTGCGCTATGTTCGTATTCCCATTTATTACAGACAAGGTGTTCAAAGGAAAACGTGAACCTATGCTCATTCTCGCTTCCGTTGTTACTTTTGGTGTAATGCTTCTCTTCCCGTTTGTAAAAAACCCCAACCTTGCCTCTGTATTGTTGTTAGTCGTTGGTACTTCGGGTATGGTTACCGGTGTTATCTGGGCAATTGCAGGTGATATGGGCGGTCGTGCGTTTGCTGCTACCGTTGTGGGCGTTTTGGATTGGGCGGTCTATATGGGTGCGGCAATTCAGGAAAGCTGTTTCGGTTATTTGAAAAATGCTGCAGGTTGGCCCGCTGTATTTATCACAGTCGGCAGTTTATATATTGTAATGCTTGTTCTCACTCTTCTTGCACGTAAAATGAAAATGAAAAAACTTTAAGGTTATTTTTTCCCCCTTTGTATATCAAAGAGGGACTTTTCATTGGCTTGACAATACTTATTTAAAAAGTTAAAATAGTACTATATTATATCCGTAAAATACAAAAGAGAAAAGAAGTGTAAAAATGGCTAATATAAAGCAGTTTTTAAAAACTAACACGTTTACGAAACCATTGTATAATCTGTGTAACAGTATATACTGCGCTATCGCTACCGGATATATAGAATCACGAAGGCGTCATAACCTTCAAAAAGAAGGAATGCCTATCATAAAGAATGTTCAACATATTCTTACCGAAGCAGGCTATGTGTTTTTCTTTGATATGGGCACTCTTCTCGGTATCGTACGCGAAGGTCGTTTACTTAAACACGATATGGATATTGACTTAGCTGTCGTTGTTAAAAATGAAGAGGATAAGCTTAAGTTAAAAGAACTCTTTGCTGCAAACGGCATTGTAGAGAAATTCCGATATACTGTCGATGGTATCGGTATTGTGGAGCAATCTTTTTCTTGTCGTAATGTTAAATTTGACATCAACTACTATTATGCTGAAGGCGATAATGATGTTTGTTATCTGATATATAGAAATCCGGAAAAAGAATACTCCGATGAACAGCAGGATGTTGTGAAATTGGTTTGTCCTCACATTGCCGAAACACAGACCATATTGTTCCAAGGTATTGAGATTAATGCACCCAAAAACCCAGAACAGTATCTCGCAGTACGTTACGGTGAAAATTGGCGCATACCCGATAAAAAATACATCTATTGGAAAGGTCCCAGTGCAGCTTTAACCGATTACATCGGCTACAGAGAAGTTTTTGAAGAATAAAAAAGATTTATAAATAAAAATGGTGTTTCTTTTTTGAAACACCATTTTTATTTGTTCTGTTTAATTTTTATACTGTTCCGTTCTTTACTCTTTCCATAAAGTCTGAACATGCCGGAACAACAAACTTAATTCCTTTTTCTACAATTTCAAAAGTGCATTCTGTTACATAGTCTGTTTCGCCGTCAACATTCATTGCTGCAGGCTTTTCGCTGGTAATATGAATCTTTTTACCTCTTTTGAAAATTGTTCTGTCCCAGCCAAGATGCTGACCCTTTTTATAAGGATTAATAAGGGAAAGAAGCTTAATTCTCAGACAATCCTTTTTAACAATAATAAAGTCTAAAAGACCATCATAGGTAAGAGCTTTAGGCGCTGCCATATAACCGCCACCATACCAACGGGAGTTACCTGCAACGCAGAAAAGCACATCACTTGTAAATGGTTCTTCATCATCAATAGTAATTGTAAATCTGCTCTTCATTCTGCCGATAAAGCAGTAAAGAAGTGCCGCAGTATAAGCAGCCTCACCTGAAAGAAGCGGAAGCTTTTTGAAATCTGCCTGCTTTGCGCAAACCTCAGCATCAACACCCATTGAGCATTGGTTGATTGCATATTGGTCTCCGCATTTAATAAGGTCAAAATCCATAACCGTACCATTTACATGGTCAGCAACGTTTCTTAAATCCTTTTTGTCTCCGAAAATACGGATAAAATCATTACCGCTACCCAAGGGAAAAGCTGCAACCTCTGCATTTTCGTGACAAGCGCAAGCGTTAACAACCTCATAAAGAGTGCCGTCGCCACCGCAGGCATAAACACGGATGTGTTCACCTTTTTCAACTTCTTTTTTAGCATATTCATAACCGTCACGAGGAGCGGTTGTAACGTGAATTTCATAATCGGTTATACCCATTTCGGTCATTGTTTTCACAATACCATCGGAGCATCTTTCGTGAGAAATACCTTTTCCGCAAACGGGATTAACGATAAATAAATGTTTCATTTTCATTCTCCTTCAGGGGAATTTTTTATTCTATATTTTATTTAAAATACATATGCAATCTGCATTTAATCATACCATTGTAGAGCTTTCTGCTTTTATCTGCTTTTCTGCCAAAGCATTGTTCAAACTCTTCATCGGGAGTGATTATATAATAACTCCAACCGTGAGCTTTGTCAAACACTCTGCCCATTTCCTTATAAAGCCTTTGGGCTTCCTGCAAATCAAGAAGTCTTTCTCCATAAGGAGGATTACAGATAACTGTTCCTCTTTCACTTAACTTTTTAAAATCCTTTAAATCTCTTTTTTCAAAATTAAGCTTTTTACCTATGGGAAGTCTTGAAGCGTTTTCTATTGCAATTTTTATTGCCTCTGCATCAATATCCGAACCATAGCCAACGAAATCTGTATCAACCTTTTCAAGACTTATTGCTCTTTCCTTTTCCTCTTTCCAGATATTTTTAGGAAGAACATCAAATCTTTCCGCTGCAAAATGACGATTTAGTCCGGGGGCAATATTATGAGCATATAAAGCACCCTCTATAAGAAGAGTACCGCTACCACACATTGGGTCATAGAGAGTGTGATAATGGCGAAGCTTTGCAAGAGCACAAATTGATGCAGCCAAGGTTTCTTTAATTGGGGCGCCATTTTGTGAAAGTCTGTAGCCTCTCTTATGAAGACCTGCACCTGTTGTATCTATAAGCATAGTTACCCGGTCATTCATAATAGAAAACTGAATCTGATGCACAGGACCGCTTTCATTAAACCAGGAAATACCATATTTAGACTTGAGTCTCTCAACAACCGCCTTTTTGATAATTGCCTGACAGTCACTGACACTGAAAAGAGCAGATTTAAGAGAATATCCCTTTACGGGAAAAGCATCATCTTTTCCAATCCACTCCTCCCAAGGAAGGGCTTTAACTCCTTGAAAAAGCTCTTCAAAGGTCTTTGCGGTAAAAGAGCCCATATTGATCTGTACTCTTTCTGCAAAGTGAGAGCAGATGTTTACTCTGGCAAGCATATTTTCGTCACCCGAGAAAAGCACTCTGCCGTTTTCGGCACAAACTTTTTCTGCTCCTAAAAAGCGAAGCTCATCAGCAATTATTCCTTCAACGCCCAAAAGGCAGGGTATTACAAAATTAATTTTCATTGGTGTCCCTTTCTGTTGCGCTATATCCAGGCATTGTGAACCAGAATGTTACGCCATTTTCTTTATTCTCGAAACCACACTCACAATTGTGGTTTTCTGTTATTGATTTTACAATTGAAAGACCTAATCCAAATCTTCCTTCAGCTCTTGAATGAGCCTTATCTGCGCGATAGAAAGATGTAAAAATTCCGTCCTTGTCTTTGTCTTCAACACGACTTCCGGTATTGAAAACATTTATTTTTATTTTACTATCAACTTTTTCTGTGGTGATTTCAATGAGCTTTTCACCGCCTGCGTGACTGCAAGCGTTTAAAACAATATTTGAAAGCACCGTTGTCATTTGAGTTTTGTCTGCAAAAGCTATATTATTCTCACCTTTTACAAAACTTGCATTAACCCCTTTTTCTTCAAATATAGGTGTTACTGTTTTAAGCAAATCTTCTACAAAATCATTTACCTGAAAATCAATCATATCGGGTTGCTTAACCCCTGAAGAATACAAGGACTGTTCAAGCATATTCAGAACAAGCACATTCATTCTGTCTGCTTCTCTCATTATTATATCGCAATATTCACTAGCACCCTCATTATCTTCGCTGACATTCATTTTCAGCCCTTCTGCATAACCTCTTATAATGGCAATCGGAGTTTTTAATTCGTGAGAAGCGGCAGAAATGAAATCCGCTCTCATTTGCTCTATTCGCCTTTCTTTTTCAATATCTTCCATAAGCTGTTCGTTTTTCTCGCGAAGCTCTGAAAGAGCGTTATTCAATGAGTCAGAAACAATATTTATATTATCTGCAAGAGCACCGATTTCGTCTCCTCTGTTAATCTCACATTTTGCAGAAAAATCTAAGTTTGCAATTTTATTTGCAACGTCACTCATTTCAATAAGAGGTTTAGTAAATCGCTTTGAGTAAGCCGAAATAAACACCAGGGCAAGTATAAGAGCAAGAACCGTTATTACCGTTGTAACGCTTGTTGCAAGATTTGCATTTTCTTGAATCGGGTCCTTCTGAGCAGTTATTTCGATATGCCAACCATTTTCAAAATCCTTACCGAAAACGATATACTGAGTTGTGCTGCCCTCTTCGGCAACAACATTGAAGTAGCTTCCGTCTTCATTCTGAGTTCTGCTTATTATATTAAGTTTATTCGCAGAGATAAATTTACCTGTTCCCTCATATAAGAAATTATCTTCATTGTCATATAAATCTATACTTACATTCTCTTTTACCTCATACTCTGAAAGAAGATAGTAATAATCTGTGCCTGCATCCTCGGTATTTTGCGCCATTGTACTCAAAGTTCGCTCAACATTCCAGATATACACACTTTCAAGAAGCTGAGAGTTTGCAATGGAGATACCCACAAGACAAACCGCAATTATTGCACCGATTTCCAAAAACACCTTGGCACGAATTCCCATACCTTTGCGTTTCATATGGTTACCTCCTTTATATTTTTTATTATCGGTTATCGTTTATTTTATAGCCTGTTCCATAAACAGTTATTATATTTTTCAATCCCCACTCACCTAATTTAGTGCGGAGCCTTGCAACATGGGAGTCAACAGTTCTTGTATCACCCACATAATCCATTCCCCAAAGCTCGTCTAAAAGAGCATCTCTTGTATATACTCTTCCCGGAGTTTTGCAAAGCTTTGTCAAAATTTTAAATTCCTTAAGCGTTAATTCTATTCTTTCACCATCAATTGTAACCTCATGAGAAGATGGCTTGATTGTAAGATTTTCAATAACAATATCATCGGAATTTTTGTCTTTTCTTTTAAGGTTTGTTCCTCTTTTCAGAAGAGTTTCAACCCGCCTTGAAAGAACTGCAAGAGAAAAAGGCTTTGTTACATAGTCATCTGCGCCTGATTCAAAACCCATAATCTGGTCAAAATCCTGAGAACGGGCAGAAACAAGTATAACGGGCATATCGCTTTTTTCACGAATTCTCCGGCAAACTTCCCACCCATCTATTTCGGGCATCATTATATCAAGAAGTGCCAATTCCAAATCCTTATTGGTTTCAAAAACGCGCAAAGCAATTTCTCCGTTTTCGGCTTCTATTACCTCGTGACCCTCTTTTTTTAAGCAATCTCCTATAAGCTTTCTTATAAGCTGTTCATCATCTGCAATTAAAATTTTTGCCATTATATTTACCTCTTTAGAGTGAATACGATAAGAAGTTATTTTTTCATACTATATACCGGGCACACCTGCATACAAATTCCGCAAACTGCGCCCCTGCCGATTTTCTGATAGGCTTTTTTCATATATTCACTACAAACGGAAGGACTGAACATTTCCTCCCGTTTAATGCCGTCATAGTAATTTACACCTAAAATCGCACCACTGGGACAAGCCTTGACACATTTGTCGCAGTTAATGCAGGGATTTTCTTTTAATATGCCGTCACCTTGAAGCTCACAGTCTGTAAACAATGTTCCCAATCGAACTCTTGCACCATATTTTTTATGTAAAAACAAATCATTTTTACCGATATTTCCAAGACCTGCCTTGTGGGCGGCTTCTTTATGAGAATATCTGCCGTTATATGGTGTTCCCGGCATACTCTGTGACGCGGCAACAGTTATATATTTATAGCCCTTACTCTGCAAAAACAATCCCGCTTCCAGAAGACATCTGTCTATAAAAGCATTTACTGTTCTGTAATGATTAAAGTAAGTGGGCGTTGGTGCATCATTAATTTCATCAATAATTGCATCGGAAAGCTTAACAACAATGCTGACCGCATATTTCAAATCGCCTGTGTCCGCATTATCAATTTCCGAAAATCCAACATCAGTTACGCCTTTATTAAGTAAAAATTCTTTAAGCTCTTGTTCAAGCATTTTCTACCCTCATTTTTTCCATACATAAAAGAACTTTTTCGTTCATCAACTGACATTCTTTGAGGAAATTGTCAGTTTCTTTTCTGCGAAGAATAAAATCAATAGCGCTTTTGGCTTCATTGCCCATAAGATATTTTTTATCTGTTTCGCTATTTAAGAGAGTTTCTTCTCCATCGTTATTAAAAAGTCTTATTCCGTCAAGCTTTGAAATGCTTTCAATTGTTACTGTGCCCTCGTCACCCATAATCTGTGAGGGTGAACGACTCTGACCCACTTTTGAATAGGTAACCGTCACAAGCTTGTCGCTATATTCAAAAGCGGCACTACCGCATCCGTCTGCACCTGTGTGAAGAAAATGCTGAACAGGTATGATTTTTTCAGGTAACCCGAATAAATCAATTACAGGATAAACACAGTAAATTCCCAAATCGTTAAGTGCGCCTGTTTTCATTTCGGGATTAAATATATTTGGCAATTCTCCGTTTTTAAGTGCCTGATATTTTGAAGAAAGCTGAGAAAAATCAATTGTTGCACTTCTGATATTCCCGATTTTACTAACCGCATCCTTTAAAACCTGTCTTAAAGGAGTATGCATATACATAATAGCTTCAAAATAAACAAGGCTGTTTTCATTTGCAATATTGCAAAGCTCATTGAATTCTTCTGCAGTAATTGTAATTGGTTTTTCACAGATTACGTGCTTGCCGTTTAAAAGAAGGGTTTTGCATTGTTCATAATGGCAAACATTAGGACTTGCAACATAGACCAAATCCGTATCAGAAGAAACAAGGTCTTTAAAATCCGTAAAAACTCTTTTTGCGCCTGTTTCTTCTGCAAATGCGCTACCCTTTTCAAAGGAACGGGAATAGACACCATCAAGGGTCAAATCCTCATAAAGATTTGCTCCCTCAATAAAAGATTTTGTAATCCATGATGTTCCGATAACTGAATACTTAAGCATAATTTTTAATCTTTCTTAAAGAAATTTTTTACAACTTCTGTTGTAAGAGTGTTTTTGAAAAATCCGACAGTTTTATTCAAACGCCGGTGAGGTGCAACATTCCATTCGCTTTTAGGTGCAGGATTGTGACCCATACCCTTTAATATATCGGAGTAAAACTCTGCAGATTTCAAGAAATTCTGATAACCCTTGCTATTAACACCATTCCAACCAGTTTCTGCAACTGCAAGCCAACGTGGAAAGCACATATAGCTCATAGTCTCAAAATCTCTGACATATTCTGTCCAGATAGGAGATTCAACACCTTTTACAGATGCCGCGCCAAGCGAGGTAAGTCCCTTAACTTTTCTTGGATTGAACATATAAACATCTCTCAAAGAGTGCATACCATAGGGGTAATCCACATAATAAGGTGTGAATTTTTCCATAATGACAGGATTTCCGCTATTTGCCCATTCCACACTCTTGTTTTTTTTATCCATCCAAAGAGCAACGGTAATATTATCTTTATCAAGATTTCCGCCATTTAAGGATTCATTCCAGCATATTGCTTTTTTGCCCTTTTTCTTAAGATATCCTGCAACCTCATTCACAAGCCATCCCTGAAGCTGATCCATTGAATGAAGTCCCTCTTCTTCAAGCTTTGCCTTGCATTTAGGGCAGTTCAGCCAACGGGTTTTTGGTGCTTCATCACCACCGATATGGAAATATTTTGACGGAAAAATCTCACAGAATTCATCAATAACAGCATAAATAAGCTTTAAGGTTTCGGGGTTTCCAACGCAAAGAATATCTTTAAAAACACCTGCAGTGGTTTTTAGTTCAAGCTTTTCGCCTGTGCAACAAAGCTCGGGATAAGCAGAAATAACTGCAGTTGTGTGACCGGGGAAATCAAACTCGGGAATAACCTCAATATATCTTTCCTCGCAATATTTTACTATATCTTTAAGCTCTTCTTTGGTATAGTAACCGCCATAGGGGGTATTATCATTTTCTCCTCTACCGAAATTTGAAGAGGGTCTTACAGAACCAACGCTTGTAAGCAAGGGATAAGACTCCATCTCAACTCTGAACCCTTGGTCCTCGGAAAGATGAAAATGGAATTTATTAAATTTAAACAGTGCCGCACCATCTATCATTTTTTTGATTTCATCAACTGTGAAGAAATGACGGCAGGAATCTATCATAAACCCACGATATGAATATTCGGGTTCATCATATATGTAAAGATGGGGTAAACAACCGCGATAGTTAAGCATTAATTGTTTGAGGGTAAGTTCACCATAATAAAGACCCTTTTCATCTGCACCCTCAATCAGAACACCGTTTTCATCAATATTGATGCGATAGCTTTCTTTCTCGGAAAGCTCGGGTGTTTTTTTCTTTTTAACTTCAGGCATTTCACCAACAGGAAAATTGAGCATACCCTTTTTAAGTTCAAGAATTTTAGGTTGGGGGCAAAGATACATAAACTCACCTCTAAACATAAATATACATTTTAATAATACTATTTGTATGGCAAAAAAGCAAGAAAAAATTGACAGCGCTTATATTAGCTGCCAGTCACCAGCCGCCAGTTGCCAGCGGTTAGCAAATAGCACATAGCACTCAGGTTTCAGAACACCCGTAAGGCACTGGCTTGCCTGTGTCATTGAGTGAAGTATATTCAGAATAACGTACAATGCGCTCAGGTATAGGCAAGCCTATACCTTACGGTTACCTGTTTTAATCTGCCGTTTGCTATCTTCTAAAAAAACAAATTGACAGCACCGAAGCACTGTCAATTCTGTTTTTATTCTCCCCAGACACATATCTGGGTTGTTCCGTCTTTATTGAGATAAACTGTCTGGTCGCCACCGAAATAACCGTCTTTGTAAAAATTCACTTTCCACATTTGTTCTTTTTCGTCAAACGCTACGTATACACTGTCATATTCAACGGTTACTTCTTTTTTTGCAATTTTTATCGCCTGTTCTTTGTTATTTATATCGAAATTTTCGGGATAATGAAAATCCTTTGTTGTAACACAAGCAACACCTTCACCAATTTCTAAACGCTCTTTTTCGTATGAAAACTTCTCAACGTCCATATCAGCATCTGCTATCCACGCCCAAAGAAGAATTTTATCAAAGAGCCTGAATTCTGCACCGCAAATATCATAATTTGCATTACTGCTTTCATTTTCTTCTGCCGATATTTCTGATTTTGTTCTGTAACTTACTGTATATCCTAAGCCTTTATACTTTATTTCATCGCCTTGAATTTGTGTTGGTTGGGTTATTATAATTGGCGGTTCACTTGCATCCGCATTATATAACCTTACGCAATCAATTCCAACAAACACACCATAAAGAAGAACTGCAGAAGAAATTATTATAATCAATATTCTTACAAATTTCTTCATAATATCAACTCCTTATCGGCTCACATTAAGAGTATCAAGTTGCTTTTGAGTACCTTTATCAAAGGAGCAAATAAGACCTGTATAGGTTGAATATCCGAAAATCACATCGTTAATATATGTTGCTCTTGCAAATTCATCAGGTTGAGCACTATCGGTAGCGTTTGCGATATAATCCCCTGCAATCTTAAGAGTTTTTTCTTCTTCGTTGACTTTGAGTGCAACTATACCTGCGGTGGTTTTGCTGTAATTTCCGCCGTCAGTATATGCCCATTTGTGAACATTTTTACTGTACGGAATATACATTATCTTGTTCTCTGCATCCCAACAGAGTGCTTTGTGGTCATAGTATGCATTGGAGTCAACATAAACCTGTGCCTCATCATTTTCATAGCCCGACATTGTGAATTTTCCGCATTCAACCGGCTTTGTGGGATCACTTACATCAAAGAGAGAAACCTTCATTCCGCCGTTTGTACCCTCTTCGGTGCCGTCAAGACCAACGCCCATTACAAGACCATCACCAACAGGGTGAAGATATGCAGAATAGCCGGGAATTTTCAGCTCGCCTAAAATTTTAGGTGCTTTAACATCGGTTAAGTCAATAACGAATAATGGGTCTGTCTGAACAAAGGTTACAACATAAGCAGTGTTGCCTGTGAAACGAACGGATTTTATTCGTTCACCCTTTGCAATATCCTTTAAAAGACCAACGGTTTCGAGGTTTTGGTCGAGAACATAAACCTGATTTATAAGGTTTTCGCCCCAGTCACCGCTTGTGGTAGCAATTCTTAAATAACCGTTAAATTCATCCATACTGAACTGATTTAACGCACTTCCGTCAACAGAAGCATTTTTGAGATATTTAATATCGTAATTTCTTATATCGAATTTATAAATCTGAGTTTTTTCTGTTGAATCCAGTCCGAAAACCTCAGCCTTGCGGGCATCACCCGTATTATATTCGGTGCTTGTTGCATAAAGGGTTTCGGTTGTGCAGTAAACATTCTGACCTGCACCTAAAACTGCTTCGGTTTTCAAGGTGTTTTCGTCATCTGTATCTAAAACAGAAGCAACAAGATAGCTTGTATCATACACATCTTCCATTATGCAGATGTCATTTACTGCTACTCTTGAAAACTCTTTACCGTCACAGCTGTTTTCGGGAACGCAACTTTCTTTAACGGTGTCAACATCCTGAGAAATATCAACATAGTAATTAGAAAGGAGAACAAGCTCATCGCCTATAAGACGGGAAGAAATATAACCGCCATCCTGGAAAACTCTCCATTCTTCTTTAACATTCTTTCTGTCGGAAATATCATAGCAAACTGCCATTGTGATATTTTTTCCGCTACTGCCACCATAAAGGCAATCATACATAACCTTTTCATTGGCATTATTCTCTTCTCTTTTAAGCTGGCAGTTAAGAACCGCAATTAGACGGTTGTTAAAAACATACATTTCCTGAACGTTCATATAGAAAATATCTTCCCTTTCGGGTTTTCCGATTTCTATTTTATTGATGTTCTTCAATTCGCCCTTACCGTTTGGCTCAACAATAGAAATTTCGCAGGAATATTCAAGTTCGGGAAGCTCTGTAACCTCTTTTGCTTCGGTTGTTTTTTCCTCTTTTTCTGTCGTTTCAGGCTTTTCATTATCTAAAACATCTTCGGCATCGGGATTATAACCGGGAGTAGTTTGCACCCTTGCAGTTGTTGCCTCAAGACCGTTTTTGTAATTGTAATAAAGGTCACATTCTCTGTAATAGGTACTCCAATCTGCGTTTTCAGGGTTTACGATATAAAGATATTTTCCGTCATTTTTTATAATATCTGCTTCGCTTACACCCTTAACCTGCTCGTTTGTTTCACCGTGCTGAGAGCTTTCTTCTGCATCATCCTTAACACTTGTATTGGTGCTGTTTTCAGTCACTTTGTTTGTAACACTCGCTGTACCCGATTGTGCTTCTGCCTGAGGTGCGGCAGCTTCCATATCAACTGCATCTTCCATCTCAATAGCAGAATCGGATTTATTACCTAAAATACTGCCAAAGCCTTTAAGAGTAGTATCATAATAAACTCTGTAGGACCGATATTTATCTGCATATTCCGCAAACATTTCTTCAATTTCTGTATAGTCCTGTGTCTGCTTTGGTGGATTTCCTATAACGCTGTCATCAACTTTGGGCGGAACCTTTTCCCAGGGTCTTATAACTGCAACGGAAGTAACTGCCACGATAACCGCTGCCGCTGCAGAAATTGATTTTAAAATAATTTTCTTTTTGTTTCTCTTTTTAGGCTTTGCAGTTTCAATGGGTATTGCATCCTGAGGAACATCTTTTATTAAATTTTCAATGCTTTCGGGAGAAAGATTTTCGGGTAATTCTATTTTTTCTGCTTTTTGCAATTTTTCATCTAAATCCTTAAGTTCTTCTTCGGTAAAAAGTTCAAAATCTCTGTTATCGTTCATTGTTCTTCTCCTTTCACATAGGGTGAAAAGAATTATCCGATCCGTGTTTTATACAGGCGGATTTCCGTTCATCCGTTGTTAAAATACTCGCCAATCCGAAAGGATTAGCTGCGTTTTTGCCTTGGCTGACCAAAAATCCGCACTGTATAAAATCTTCGACCTGAAAGCGAAAGATTTTTATTGGATTTTTGGTGTTGAGGGCGAAGATAGGCTAGCGCCTTTCAAGACCGAAACGCCGAAAAGACTTAAAAATACTCGCTTTCAGGCAGGTTCGGATAACTCTTTTCACCCTAGTATATTTCTGAGTTTCTCAATGGCGCGTTTCTGCCTTGTGCGAACCGCACCCGGTGTCATATTATAAATAACACCTAACTCATAGCTTGTGAAACCGCCTATAATAGATAACAAAATAATTTGTGCATCAGGCGGAGTAAGAGTTGAGAGCGCATCCTTTAATTCTGCAGAGCTTATCAATCTACCCTCTTCCTCATAATCCACAAGGAATTCATATTCCTCAACAGGCAAGGTATCGGGCGTTTTATTCTTTTTCATTAAAAGAGTTTTGCATTTATTGGCAAGAATTTTAAAAAGCCAGGCTTTAAAAAGGGAATTGTCTTTAAGACTATGTATGCCTTTCCAAGCAGAAAGTAAAGCTTCCTGAACTGCATCCTCTGCATCCTCTTTATTTCCTGTCATATAAAGGGCAAATCTGTAAATTTCATTTGCATATTGGGAATAAAGCTCTGAAAAGGCAGAGCAATCCCCTTTTTTTGAACGTTCAATTAAAATTTCCATGTTTTCACCAACCTTTTTGGATTTTAAAAACATAAAAGCTCTTAAAAGTTGCAACTAATTTGCAAAGCAAATTTTCCGCTCTCATATATTAAGACTGTCAAAATCTTGAAATTGTTTCAAAATTTTTGAAAATTTTTTCTTTTATACTTTAATGGTATCAATTTTTAGGCAAAATGTAAACAAAATTATAAATTCTTTGAAATTGTTTGCATTAAGTTGCTGTTTATGGTACAATGTATTTTGTATATTTATGTAATATTTTCCACCACGAAAGGTCGAATAAAAAATGGGTTTATTTAAAAAACTTTTCGGAGACTATTCCTCCAAAGAAATCAAGAGAATAGGCGGTCTTAAAGACAAGGTCCTTGCTCTTGAAACTGAATTTGGCGCACTTTCCGATGAACAGCTTCAGGCAAAAACACCTGAGTTCAAAGAGCGTCTTGCAAACGGTGAAACTCTTGATGATATTCTTCCCGAAGCATTTGCCGCTTGCCGTGAGGCAGCATGGCGTGTTCTCGGTATGAAGCACTACCCCGTCCAGATTTTAGGCGGTATCATTCTTCATCAGGGCAGAATTGCAGAAATGAAAACCGGTGAAGGTAAAACTCTTGTTGCTACTCTTCCCGCTTACCTTAACGCGCTTTCAGGTGATGGCGTTCATATTGTTACAGTAAACGATTACCTTGCAAAGCGTGACTCTGAATGGATGGGCAAAATCTATCGTTTCATGGGTCTTACTGTTGGTCTTATTATTCACGAAAAAGATAATGAAGAAAGAAAAGAAGCATATAATGCCGATATTACATTCGGTACAAATAATGAAATGGGCTTTGACTATCTTCGTGATAATATGGTTATGTACGCGGAGCAGAGAGTTCAGAGAGGTCATAACTTTGCTATTGTGGATGAGGTTGACTCAATCCTTGTTGACGAAGCAAGAACCCCCCTTATTATTTCAGGTATCGGTGAAGCATCAACTGACCTTTACCGTATGACAAATGATTTTGTTAAACGTCTTAAAATGGTTAAGGTTAAAGAACTTGACTCCAAGCTTGATGCTGAAGATGTTGTTGCTCAAGAGGGTGGCGATTACCTTGTTGACGAAAAGGCAAAATCCGCAACTCTTACAAAATCAGGTATTGCAAAGGCAGAAGCTGCTTTCAATATCGAAAACCTTATGGATGCAGAAAACCTTACTCTTCAGCATCATATTAACCAGGCTCTTAAAGCTCACGGTACAATGATTCGCGACGTTGACTATGTTGTTAAAGATGGTCAGGTGCTTATTGTTGACGAATTCACAGGCCGTATTATGATGGGTAGGCGTTACAGCGAGGGTCTTCATCAGGCTATTGAAGCAAAAGAAGGCGTTAAGGTTGAGCACGAAAGCAAAACTCTTGCAACCATCACCTTCCAGAACTATTTCCGCCTTTATAAAAAGCTTTCAGGTATGACAGGTACTGCTATGACCGAAAGTGCAGAATTCCAAGAAATTTATAGCCTTGACGTTGTTGAAATCCCCACAAACAAACCTCTTATCAGAAAAGATAATGACGATGTTCTTTATAAAACAGAAGAGTCCAAATTCAATGCTATTGTTGAGAAAATAGTTGAATGCCACGAAAAAGGACAGCCCGTTCTCGTTGGTACTGTTAACATCGAAAAAAGTGAAAAGCTCTCTCGTTTCCTTAAAAGACAGGGTATCAAACACGAGGTTCTCAACGCTAAATTCCACGAAAAAGAAGCAGAAATTGTTGCTCAGGCAGGTAAATTCGGTGCAGTTACAATTGCTACCAATATGGCAGGCCGTGGTACCGACATTATCTTGGGCGGTAACCCCGAATTTATGGCTAAGGCTCAGATGAAGAAAATGGAATTTGACGATGAGCTTATTGCAGAGGCAACAGGCTTTGCAGAAACAGATAACGAAGATATTCTTCACGCAAGAAAAACCTTCCGTGAGCTTGAAGCAAAGTTCAAAGAAGAAACATCAAAAGAAGCCGAAAAGGTTCGTGAAGCAGGCGGTCTTTGTATTATAGGTACAGAGCGCCACGAATCAAGACGAATTGATAACCAGCTTCGTGGCCGTGCAGGTCGTCAGGGTGACCCTGGTGAAAGCCGTTTCTTCCTTTCTGCAGAGGATGACCTTTTAAGACTTTTCGCAGGTGACCGATTCTATAATACACTTGACGCTTTCAAGAGCATCGGCGATATGCCAATTGAAGCAAAGCTTTTCACATCAACAATTGAAAATGCACAGAAAAAGGTTGAAGGCAATAACTTTGCAATCCGCCGTAATGTTCTTAAATATGATGATGTTATGAACAAACAGCGTGAGGTTATTTACGGTCAGCGTAATCAGGTGCTTGATGGTAAAGACATCAGCTCTCTCATACAGAAAATGATTGTTGATACAATCTCCGAATCCGTTGATTTCTATTGTCCTGCAAAGGTTAATAAAGATGAATGGAATATTTCAGGTCTTCTTGCAAAATACAGCTGGCTTATTGCAGAAAGCGACATTAAAGGACTTAACGATACAGAAGAAATTGCAGAAGTTCTTCTTAATAAGGCGCAGGAGCTTTATGATTCAAGAAAAGAAGAGCTTGGCGAAGAAACTGTTAAAGAGCTTGAAAGAGTAGGTCTTCTTCGTAATGTTGATATTCGTTGGATGGAGCATATTGATGCTATGGACCAGCTCAAACGCAGTATGAACCTTATGGGTTACGGCCAGAAAGACCCTGTTATCGTTTTCCGTGATGAAGGTCTTGATATGTTCGAGGAAATGACAAACGGAATCCGCGAAGGTACTGTAGATTTTGTTTTACAGTCACGAGTTCGTAAAGAAGCTCCTATGGAGAGAAAACAGACTGTTAAAATTACTGCTCAGTCAGGCTCCGATGACGGAACAGTTAAAAAAGAGCCTAAAAAGGCTGATAAAAAACCCGGCAGAAATGACCCCTGTCCCTGTGGTAGCGGTAAAAAATACAAAAAATGCTGCGGAATAAATGAGTAACAAAAATGCCTGACCGTTCGTTCGGTCAGGCATTTTTAGTTGCAAATTTGAAAGTAGCACGTAGCAAATTCTATTTTAGCTTGCCTTGTGCGCGTTTTTCGGGTGTTCTTATAAATCTGATAATGCCAATAAATACAAGAAGACCAATAGTGCCAATTAATGCATATCCTGCAAGTTTATCGAGATTACTCTGGGTTTCTCCTTCAAAAATATTTATAGACTTAAACACCTCGTTAAAGCTGTCCTTTTTATTTTCATCATTAGTTGTATATGTAAAGGTGTATTTATAATCAAGTCG
>JAZUSD010000047.1:0-18340 GCA_045606545.1 Acutalibacteraceae bacterium
CATCATTATACAGCAATTATCCCCTAATGTCAACCATAAATTTTCTAAAATAATAACTAAAAATAATATGTTTTATTTGTGCAATATTTAATTAAATAGTGCTTGACATTTTGCGGCAATAGCGTTAAAATGTAACCGTAGAAAGGAGATAGAAGTAAATAAGCAATGGTTGAACATGAGGACGGCAAACAATGTCAATGTTTGGTTACTGTACTACCATTGAAAGCACCTTGAAAAAGAAAGACTATTGACAAGTCAGTACATAGAAAAAAGCTTGTGCATGAATAGCTGTATAAATACGGACTATTTATGAAAGTAGGTTTTAGAGCTATGTTTGATAATCTCAAAAATTCCATTTTTGCTGTTGAGTCCCTTGAACAGGAGCTTGTTTACTGGAATAGGAATAACACTGAATATTTGGAAAATTACAAGCGAGTGCTTGAGGACAACCCCGACGATGAATATAGCAAAGAACAGTTTGCATTGTATACCGCAAGAGTTGAGCTATACAACGAGATTATGAAAGTCGCGCAAAAATTTGTAAAATCACAGATTTAATACAAGCCGCAATTGTGCGGCTATTCATGCACAAGCAAGGGCAAACAAAAACAGTTGGCATATTTGAGCGGCAAAGAAAAGGGGTTATAATATGACTACTACCACTCTTAACCGCATCAATAGAAACACTGAAAATCAAGCAATCAAAGAAGCATGGCGTGCCCTTGGGGATAGCTTAGAAAAGCACCCCGCATTGAATCTCGCGCGCTTGCGCTCTTGTACCGCGCATGTTTACGAAAACATTGATTACTATATTCTGCAATCTTATGCAACTGATGTTGCATTTATCCGCAAATCCGATGGTGCTTGCTTTGATGTATTGCGGCTTGTATATGGCTATACAGCCACAAGTGCGCAGCATATTAGCAAATTCTTTCACGATTATGCGCCGTCCACCTATTTCTATAATTCTCACAGATATCAGAAATAAAATAATAAAATTTGCCGCTCAAATATGCCAACTGTAAAATCACAGTGTTCTCACAAGCGCATAATTCCGCTTGATAAAAATATTTTATTAGAGGAGAATATCGCAATGAGAAACACTATCACCAGAACTTTTACCGCTTGCCTTGCATCCTGCAAAGTTTATGAAAACGGAAAACTTCTTGACGCCATTATTACCCTTCCCGATTTTTGCACCCTTCTTTCGACCGCTGAAAAGTACATTCGCAAAAACCCGTCTACCATTTCCGGCAAGCTTGTGGACGTTCTCAGTATCGACAAGGAAACTGTCTTGTATGGCATGGATGAGTCCGATTTTATCAAGTACGCAAGCCCCTATGAACAGCGCGGAAAGGAAACACGAAATATGATTACAAAAACCGTCAAGGGATATGTTGGTGAATATCTTTACATGTCCGTGGCTACTCATGAGGTGTGCAAACGCAATGTTTCTGTACCTGCTGACATGTCGAAAAAGCTTGACAAGTACGCAAAAAGCATTGAGCAAGTAGGCGAAAAAGCAATTACCATTGAAAACCTTAAACCCATTGAAGCACTTTACGCTATGTCCGAAACTGATTTTCGCAAGTACGGCAAGAAGATGAAAGACCATCAGCATTACGTCGAATAAAATCGGCCACAAGCACTATGTGTGCTTGTGAGAACACTGTGAAATAAAAATAGAAATGGAGCTGTAAAATAATGTACCCGTTTGTTAAAACAAAACTTGACACGGAGGAAATACTATTTCTATGGAATTTGTGGTTCGACTTGCCCTGTAATTCTGACTATTGGGAGGGTTAACTATGATTCGTGTTTACTCTGCTAACTTCACAAAAGATGAAATGCGTTTTATTGCGCACGCTTTACGCAATGGCTGCAACTATTCTTTTGGTTCGCGCCCATGCTACGAATGTTCCAATGTCAAGGTCTGCATGGCGCTCAACAAAGCGGCTGATTATTGTGACAAGAAAGCTTCCGAAATGGTAGAGCCTTAACAGCTCTACCATTTCCCTTGTATGCGCAAAGTTAGCCTTTGCTAACATCTTTCCGTCATTTACCCAATACGTGTACATTGTGAAAATTTTGTCAAATAATTTTGCATTTTATCCTTGCAATAGAATCCGTTTTGTGCTATTATAGTCATGCGGGATGGCGTGTCTTACAACTTCCCGTAGCACAAGTCCTAAATTGTCTTGTGTTGGTGTGTCCACAGCCTATGGCACGATGGGTGACACACCATTTATGCGGCTATCGTTCAACAGGTAGGACACATTTTAAGCCATAATATACTTTGGCTTTTCTTGTAAAACGGTGCAACTCCGTTAAGCCGCTATATCGACACTTGCACGCGCAAACTATTACTAAAGAAAGGAGTATCACTGCTATGAAAAAGTATCCGTTTACCAGAACTATCAGTAAACAGAACGTGGTATGCCTTGTTTTTGACAAGGAAACCGCTGAAGCAAGTAACACCACTGTTGTTATCTCCCCTGTTATTACTGATACCAAAAAGCTTGAAAAGGCTGTTGCGGCTAAGCTGGACAACGAAAAGACTAAATTCATCGAAATCGTTGACGTAACTGTTGACGAAAAGGTGTACGGTCTTACCCTTGAATCCTTTATGGTTTCTGCTGTTGAGCTTGACCCCAAAACTCGCAAACCTCTTATCTAAATTCATTTCGTACACTAAAACTAAACTATTTATCAAAAAGGAGAATTAACAATGGACGGATATTCTGTTAAAATTCGTGAATCAAGCCGTGAGCTGACCCCAAAAGAGAAGATTGCCTTAAGGGATTATAGCAATGCAACAGCCATTGATACCGCCCTTAATGATGTTGACATTCTCACTATTTCCCCTGTAGCATACGTCGTCCTTGACGTGCATAATGAAAAGTCTAAGCAGGACAAGGACTATGTCAAGTATGTTATCATTGATAACGCAGGAAACAAGTTTGTCACCGGCTCTGAATCTTTCTTTACCAGTTTCAAAGACATTTTCGATGTTATGGCTGATGAAGCGCCGGGTGAGGAATACACCATTGATGTGCTCAAAAAGCCCTCTCAGAATTACAAGGGTAAATCCTTTATTACTTGCGCTCTTGCTCTCTAAATCGGCTCGCACCTTGTAAACATAACAAGCCCTACCATTTACAGTAGGGCTTGTGCTATATCCACCTATAAAGAAGGTGTTACCATTTGGCAAAGAAACGTTTAACCCCACGTCAGAAAGAATGGGAAACTGAATACAGCAAATTGAAACGTAGAGTTAGTGATTGGAAACGTAAATTTCACGCAGTAATAGACTTACCACAAAGACCAGAAAGAGTTACTAAATCTGACATAGAGCGGTTAAAACAAATGAGATGGAAAAATCTTGATGAACCAATAAAAGCATTTGCCAGAAAAGAATTTGAATATAGCTATGAAAACAAAATGCCGGAAGTCTACACACCCAAACCGCCATATAAACCACCAACTGAAACAGAATTTGCCAATAATACCACCCCTGATGTTCCGCAAGCTACATTGGAGCCGTCAGACGAATCAGAGGAAGAGCCTGACGAAGATGGTTACACCGAAACCGTAGTCAGCCGTGATGAAATCGAAGCATGGATTGAAGCCAACATAGAATCAATCACAATTGACAAGGAATTAGATGGTGTTCGGGAAGAGCTTGAATCATTAATTCTTGAAGCCGCTGACGCCTATGGTGATTATGAAAAGTATCTTAACTATCTTGAATCCAAAGCGGCAACGCTTACAGACTTAGCAACAAAAGCAATGCTTGGTTACTTCAACAGGAGGACGCGAGAAATGGAACATTCATACAAAAACGCAATACCCGAATTTGCTACTGTTCTAAATCTTGGCAGACCTTTAGACGTTTCGCAGTCGGGACGCTTACAAGATGAGGGGTGGGTAAGCTTTGACTTCAATGATATGTAATGAAAACACAAACACCGCGCATATTCAGTGCTGATTTTGAAACAACTGTATATGATGGGCAAGAAAAAACAGAAGTATGGGCCGCCGCTATAGTTGAACTATTTACAGAGGATGTAGAAATCTTTAACTCCATAGATGCTCTTTTCGACTACATCCTCTCCATTGATTCCAATACCATCATCTACTTTCATAACATCAAATTTGACGGCGAGTTTTGGCTTCACTACCTGCTAACAAAAACAGATTTTACGCAAGCATTTGAACAGCCAGACCCCACAAAAGCATATGGCACATTTACGGAAAAGAAATTCATGAAAGACCGCACATTCCGTTACTCCATTTCCTCTAAGGGAATGTGGTATAGTATAACCCTCAAAAATGGGCGCAACTTTATTGAACTACGGGACAGCTTAAAACTTCTCCCTATTTCCGTGAAGCGTATCGGTGAATCTTTTGGCACAAAGCACAAGAAATCTTCCATTGAATATACTGGTTATCGTTCTGCTGGTCAAGACCTAACAGAACAGGAAAAAGATTACATAGCGAATGACGTTCTTGTAGTAAAAGAAGCATTAGAAATAATGTACAAACAAGGCCATTCCGGACTTACAATAGGTTCATGCTGTTTAGAAGAATACAAGAACAAATTTAACCCCTTTCCAGACTTTGACGAGCATTTTCCAAATTTATATGAAATTCCCATAGATAAAGAAACGTTTGGAACTGACAATGCTGGAGAGTATATCCGCAATTCCTATCGTGGAGGATGGTGCTATGCTGTAGAAGAAAAAACAAATCAACTATATCATAACGGAACTACGGCGGATGTAAACTCCCTGTATCCATCAATGATGCATAGCGAATCTGGCAATGTTTACCCTATAGGACAACCGCAATTTTGGATTGGTAATTACATTCCAGATGAAGCAAAGGATAGTGAGCATTATTACTTTATTCGCATTAAAACTGAATTTCAAATTCGTCCTAAACATCTTCCCTGCATTCAGATTAAAAACAGCCCATATTATCAAGCGAACAAATGGTTACGCACTTCTGACATACATTCTTTGATAGATGATGGGTATCATAAACGGAGAAAAACGCTTGCAGGCGAAATAACAGATACGTCAGTAATTCTTACGCTTACACAAACAGATTTTGCTCTTATCATTGAACAATATGAATTGTATAACACCAAAATTCTTGATGGGTGCTATTTCCGAGCGTATTCAGGTATCTTTGATGAATACATTGACAAGTATAAAGAGATTAAAATGCACAATAAAGGTGCAAAAAGAGAAATTGCTAAACTTTTTCTTAACAATTTATACGGCAAAATGGCAACATCGACAGAATCCTCTTTCAAAGTCGCATTTCTTAAACCCGATAACAGTTTAGGATATTTTACTGTAGTTGAGTACATGAAAAAACCCGGTTTTATTCCAGTTGGTTCAGCAATTACTTCTTATGCAAGAAATTTTACAATACGAGCTGCACAAAAGAACTATTATGGTATTAATGAACGTGGCTTTATTTATGCCGATACAGACAGCATTCATTGCGACCTCCCTCCCGACAAACTAAAAGGAATTAAAGTTGACAACAATGCTTTCTGTTGCTGGAAATTAGAATCGTGCTGGGATGAAGCAGTATTTATCAGACAAAAGACATATGCTGAACATATCACGCATGAAAATCTTGAGCCGATAGATACGCCATTTTGGGAAGTAAAATGTGCGGGTATGCCCGATACATGCAAGCAACTATTTCTTCATTCTTTCAAGCCCTATGTATCAAAACTATTAGAGAAAGGAATTGATATCACATTACATCACAAACCGCTAACACCGGATGAAGCACTATTTCTTGCAAAAACCCGTACAATAGCAGATTTCAAAGTAGGGTTAAAAGTCCCCGGAAAACTTACGCCAAAGCATATAGACGGCGGTATAGTACTTAAATCAGATTATTACACAATGAAACGGAGTGCATTTTTATTATGATTGACAACAATAAATTTATCTTTGAAACAGAAGCCCACACAGCAATCCACAGACCCGGTCTTGAAGATATGCTTCATTGGCTTTCCAGTACTGACTTCTATGACGCCCCTTGCTCTGGACGATACCATGGTTCATATAAAGGTGCTCTTGTTGAACACTCTTTGAACGTCTATAAGCAATTCTGGAACATCGCCCCGCGCTTTGGTTATGGCACTTCAAATGCTAAACAATTAGAAGAATCTGCAATTGTTTGCCTATTCCATGACCTTTGTAAAGTTGACTTCTATGAGCCGTACATGCGTAATGTCAAAAATCCAGATACAGGTATTTGGGAACAGGTGGAAGAATATCGTCCAAAAGGTTCCACCGCTCTTGCATCACATGGTGCTTGCTCTTGTTACCGTGTTATGCAGTTTATGAAACTCACCGAAACAGAGTTTGCCGCTATCCTGCATCATATGGGAGCGTGGGATAAATCTCAGTACAGCAATCCGGCTGAAGTTTATGGCAACAATAAACTTGCTTGGTTACTACATGTAGCTGATGAAGCCGCAACTTATATAGAGGGGTGCTAATGAATAGTAGAGTAATAGAACTTTCAACGGCTGGTATAAACATTTCCCTTACACCCAAAGGGCAAGAACTATTAGCAAAAATCATGAATAATGGATGCCCTGTTAAATTAAGTTATGGTAAATTTGTTCATATAAAATGTCCTTACAATTATACATCAACTAAATTTAGCTGTGAAGTTTGCTGGAAAAAATGGTTAAAAGAATTTGTTAAGGAGGATTAAGAAAATGTCTCAGCAATTAGTCAATGGCTCTTATCGTAAATATGATGTAACATTTACCTTTCGTATGTCTGACCGCTATGCCGTAGTATCTGAGCCGTTTCACGGCAAGCACAAGAAACCACAAGATGTTCGCTCACGTTTAGCAAGAAAACAGCACTGGAGAGAACGCAATGAAACCGTCTAACATTTACCACATTTCTTTAATATGGAACGGCGATAAAATTGAGCGTGATGTTCTCGCGTTTGATTTTGGGATTACTCATCCTAAATGCTTAACCATTTTCCACGCAACAAATGGGTGCCTTATCATTGACGAAACCGGAATAGAAGCAATTGAAATTACGCCATTAAGAAACTAAAATAAGAGAAAGCCCTACCATCACTGGTAGGGCTTTTTATATCTGTAACGCCTATACTATGAAAGCGGTTGACAAAACCGACAAGACTGAACGGGCAGTATATTCCAACTGTGTCACCCCGTATTCTCAATCACAGAAATAGACGCAGATACCATTAATAGCTCAGCATTTTAAGCACGGCTTCTTTGCATTTCATATCCTTAAATCTAAAACAACCTCTTTCAAAAAAGTATCTCATGTTAGAAATAAACATATCATTATTACGCAACATAACATAATTAATATTGTGGTCATCAGTAGTGACAGCAATCTTTGATGGGAAATTGTTGTCCGGTCTGTTATCACAATATACGATACCATCTCTATCAAAAGAACGAAGTCCATAATCGCAACCATTATAACGAATAGTTGTAATATATCTACCTCTACCAGCTGGTGTTTCAATAAAAGCTGTGCTATCATTCAAATAGGCTCCCTCTGCTGAATATAATTGGTATTGACTACCTGCAAAGGCTGCATCAAACCCGCTTTCTTTCTGAGCATTAGCGGCGTCTTCATTATATCCCTGTTCAAGTACAAAACCATGGCCTCTAAGAAACCTTACCTTGTCATTAAGTCTTGTTGCAATATCCATCGAAGTATAATATGGATTTAATATTGTAACAGGGTTAGAGCACATATACACAGGCACATATCTTCTTTGTTGCCCCTGTCCACGTGCAACAGTCTTATGAAGTGACTGGAACTTGCTAACTTCATCTGGGCAATAATGATTTGTCTCGCTTTGAAATTCATCAAACAGCATACAATCTGTATCGCTGAAAAAATGACTAAGCTTTTTGAGCTTGTCAGCACTATTCAATGCAACAGCATATCCGCAACTTTCAGCAATTTCTTCACCGATTTTTCTTGCAAAAAGCTCGTGATAAACTCCTGACGCTTGTTTTTTGCTGAATACTTCCCATTCCGGGAAGAACAATCCATTTATGTCTTTCCAGTATCTTTGAGCTATGCCGTCCATCTCATCCTTGAAGCGGTCAATAAGCATGAATTTCTTTTTGCCCTTTACCCACCTATTGAATACAAGTCTATTAAAATAAGTTGTCTTGCCTGCTGTCCTATTTGATGTAACCATGAATATCTCAGGTGTGTTACCGTCCAAGTCTTTCATTGACAGCAATTTAGTACCATCATAGTATTTAGGCATAATATCAACCCCATAATTATTTTATACCTTATAATATCATACTTGACTTATTTTGTCAAGTATGATATACTTTTAATAGGGATTACTGCGAAAGGAGGATAGCTCAATTGAACGTTATACCCCTGCTTGTGACAGTCGCTTTCATTGCGTTCGATGTTCTCACTGGCTGGCTAAAGGCTTACATTACTGCAACGCTTAATAGCTCAGTAATGCGCACTGGACTTCTTAGGAAGATTAGTGAAATCCTTGCGGAACTATTTGGCTATATGTGCCAATACAGTTTGCCAATGATTGGATTAAAAGTTGACGTGCCTTTTGCCGGAGCTATTGCAACTTACATCGTCCTAATGGAAACAGCAAGTGTTATTGAGAATATTTGCGCAATAAACCCAAACTTGCGTGATGTTCTCAGCAAAATTTTTGCTGATGAAAAGTTACCTAAAGTAGAGCCTGAGATTACGGGAAAACATGAAAAAAAGTAGGTGCCGTTATGAAATCAAATCAGGAAATAGCAAAAGAGATTTTTCAAGGCAAATGGGGTAATAATCTTGAACGCAAACGCAGGCTTGAAGAAGCTGGGTATGACTATGACAAAATCATGTCCATTGTAAACGCTATTGCTTCGGAACTTCCCATTGATGAAATCTTGAAACGCGCCAAAGAATACGATGAGGAACACGGACTTCTTTCTGTTGAAATTCATGGCACGGAAACGCTTGAAATAGAAGTAGACCTTAATAAGTACAACTCAATTAAACTTACCTTTGTTTCGTTAGACCCTGAAAAGGTGAACACAAATGTATGACTGGTTATATGAATGGACTAACAGAAATCCCGGTTGGAATAGGCAACAGAAAGCTCATAATGTTGACATAATTGCTGGGTACTTCTTAGCTAATGGTTGGACGCTTGAAGCTATCTGTGGAATGCTTGGTAATATGGAGGATGAGGGGCTGTTCAATCCCGGTCAATGGCAGATTGGAAAACCTATTTATGGTGAAGCTCCAGATATTGGCTTTGGCCTTGTGCAATGGACGCCATGGTGGAAATACGGTGATTGGGTTGATTCCATGGGCGAAACTATGGAGAACTATGATTTACAGCTTGACCGTATTCAGTATGAAATGGAAAATGGCTTGCAATGGGAAATGCGCGCCGGTTATGACATTTCTTTTCAGGATTATGTACAACTCACAACCGACCTTGATTACATGACAAGGGCTTTCTTCTGGTGTTATGAGTATGGCACATGGTTCGACAGTCGTATTTCAAATGCCTATTATTGGTGGAACTATCTTTCTGATAACCCGCCACCCGAGCCAACTCCCGGGCCTGTACCGGAAAAAGGTAATCAAATGAATATAATGTTTTACCTTAAATCAAAATTGAAAAGAGGGTTGTAATAATGGTAAGAACACAAGAAGAACTGATGAATCAATTTAGCGCAATCATTGGTGAAGATAACACCGATGATAACGTGCTTAACTTCATGACTGATATGCGAGATACTCTTGCTGAGGGTGGGTCTGAAACAATTGCTACCCTTAAACAGGAAAAGGATGAACTTGATAAGTCATGGAGAAAGAGATACCGTGATGCTTTTATGGGCAAAAAGGAAGACATCCCAAATGATGAAGACGATGAACCTAAAAAGCCCAGAAAATTTGAGGACTTATTCAAATAAAGGAGTGATTGAATAATGGCGCATAGAATTGCCGTATCTACGCTTAATGCTTCCACTATTGATATTCTTAATGTTATTCGTGACAATGCTTCCCTTGCTTACCAGAATCAGGTTCCTGAGGTACAGACTGAGGTTGATATCCCTCACGTTGGCGAAGTACTCTATGGGACGCCTGCAATGGCGAATGAGTTTATCAATGCTCTTGTAAATCGTATCGCCGCTGTTCGTGTTCAGTCTGCTACTTTCAATAATCCTTATGCAAGGCTCAAAAAGGGTATGATTGACTATGGTGAAACGATTGAAGATATTTTCGTCGGTATCACCAAAGCTTTTACTTTCTCACAGGAAAAGGCAGAGGCCAGAGAATTCAAACAGTATAAGCCTAACGTAAAGTCTGCTTTCCATGCTATGAACTGGCAGGTTATCTATCCCGTTTCTGTCAGTATGGAACAGCTCAAAACTGCATTCCTTAATGCTGAGGGTGTTACTAATCTCATCTCTTACATCGTTGACGCTGTTTATACTGCCGCCAACTACGATGAATTCCTTCTGTTCAAGTATCTTATTATTAAGTCTGTCACTAAAGGCCAGCTTAAACCTATTGCTGTTGACGGCTCTGATATGAAGAACTACGCTAAAGCTTTCCGTGGTAAGAGTAATCTTCTTCCGTTTATGAGTAGTGAATATAATGCCGCTGGCGTTAAGAACACTACACCAAAAGAAAGACAGGTTATCTTTATGGATGCGCAGTTTAACGCCGACTTCGACGTTGATGTGCTTGCAAGCGCGTTCAATATGAGCAAGGCTGATTTCATGGGTTCCCTGTTCCTGATTGATGACTTCACCACATTTGATAACAACAGATTTGACGTTATCAGAGAGGAAAGTGACGGACTGGAGGAAGTCACGCAGGCTGAGCTTACTCTGATGGGTAACGTTAAGGCCATGATTATGGATGAAAACTGGTTTCAAGTTTATGATAATCTTAACCAATTTGCCGAGAAGTTTATTTCCAGTGGTCTAAGGTGGAACTATTTTTACCATGTGTGGAAGACCATTAGTGTTAGCCCATTTGCAAATGCTATTGTGTTCGTAGATGATAGCGCTAACATTACCGCTCCTGCTACTCTTGCTTACACTGTAAGCGCTGTAGATGAAAGCGATTATGCGAGGGTTATTACTCTTATTCCTGATGGCACTAATAGTCTTGCAGACCAGAATATGGTGTTCGTGCAGACCGAGGCCCTTACTGAACTTGGCATTGCTGTACAGCCTTATGGTGCTATCTTTGTTCCTGCTACCGCCCTTGATGATGCTACTGCGGCGGTTATTACCGGTAAAGTTGGGAACACTCAGTATACCGCTACGGTTAATCTTAAAACTGTTGCTGTTGGCGCGAGCGTCAGTATGGCTAAGGTGTAAGGAATAAATAATGATTACAATAGGGGAAGAAGCATTCTTCCCCTATTCTAATGAAAGGGTGAGGGTATGAGTTATATCGAGCCTAACAGTTTAGTTAAGATTTATACCACAGATGAAAGCGGTGCCCCTGTTCCGTTTGACCCAAATATGGAGAACACTGTGCTATTTGTGAACGCGGAACAACAGTATGATTACCTTGAAGCTTTTAGACCTGTAACTTTGACTAAGAATAGTTATACAAGGGCTAATAGAGGTGTGATTAAAGTTGGATTTGAAAGTGATATTACAAGTGAAGTATATAAAGATAAGATTATTGCCGCCGTTTACAATGCAAATTATCTTGCGTTTAAGAATACAAGTTTTGAAAATAAGTGGTTTTATGCTTTCATTGATAGCACTGAGTATTTGAACAATAATACAGTTACAATTAGTTATCATATTGATGTTATTCAGACATACATGTTTGACTGGAAATTCAATCAATGCTTGATTGAGAGGGAACATACTGTAAGTGACAAATATGGTGAGCACACTTTACCGGAAGGGCTTGAAACTGGGCCTTATAGAAGTATTCCAGCAAGTGTGTATCTGCAAGACCCTCTTTCACCTACTGGCGAAAGTTTCATGTATAACAGATTTGAATACAAAAGATGCGTTGTTGTTGCTACAAGTTTTGATATTGATGATATTCTTTCTGCAAGTGGTGATGTAATCAGTAGAAAGCCGAGATATGCTTATGGCGTTATTATTCCGGGTGCCGCTGGATATGGAGGTGGCGGGGAATATTATAGCGGTGTAAGATATAATGTTTTCAGGATTGAAAGTGAGCCTGAGCAAGGTGTGTATGAAGTTATGTTTAGTGATAACTTCGCTGAGGGAGATACTATTTACTTTGGCGATGTAACATTAACTTTAAGCGCTTCACAGGCAGTCGATGATTATTCTGTAGCGAGAGCTGTAGCAGATAAAGTGTATTCTGAGAGCGCGCAATATTCCGCTGTTCTTGACCAGAGTGATTTAAGGGTAATAGTTGTCACAGAAAGAAGTGGCAGTTATGGCGTTGGCGTACCTTATTTCTCTACTGATAGCGAAAAGGGTTACGCCGCAATTAAAACACTGGTTCCCGGAACTGATGGTAGCCTGAGCGAAATTAATAAACTTAATAAATTTTTCAAAACTGTTGCATCTTCTAACCTTGAAGCTGGTGTGCTTTGCGCATTCATGATGCCATATGAGTTTTTTCCAAAAGGTGACCAACTTGTGGACGGTGTTAGTCCGCTCAGTATGAGAGTGCCTTTTCCAACTATGCTTGGTAGTCCGCTTGTTGATGATGGTTATATTCCGAGAAATAAGAAATTATTTTGTTCTCCATATAATGAATTGTATGTTACTAATAATAGTGGGAATGAAGCACAATATAAATTTGAAGAATTTTCTAACCCTGATGCAAGAGAAAGTTGTATGTTCAGTATTTGGGGCAATTTGAGCACAAATCCCGGAATGTACTGTGCACCCTTGTTTTATAACGGTAACGGGTATATGAGCGGGGCTGTTGATGATGAACTTGTGCTTAGCGGTTTTCCGATGTGTAGTTTTACGACTGATAGCTTTAGAGCTTGGTTGTCTCAGAATGCAGGTGTTATAGGTGCTACAGCTGGTAGCCTTATAGCTGGATGGACAAGTACTGTTAGTAAGGCTTATAGCACAAGTGCAACAGGATTAATTAATGCTGGTATTATGAGTGCTGACCCGGGCCCAAATGTTGCGGGCGTTAATCCAGCTGGTTACATTGGAAAACATGCTATGTATACGCCCAAAGAAAATGCTAATCTTAGAAGCTATATGAGTGGTCAAAATCAAAGCTTTACTGGTTTAATTGGTGCCACTCTTGGCGCGCTTGGAACTTTGTATGATCATAGTCGAAGACCTCCACAAAGTCACGGTGCAATGAATGGAAACTTAACTTATCAAGCGGCGCAGTTGACATTTAGTTGGTATTACAAACAAATAAAACAAGAGTACGCTGAAATTATAGATAAATTCTTTGACATGTATGGATATAAAACTAATAGGGTTGGTACTCCTGTTCTTAACGCAAGACCTAAGTATAGTTATGTTAAAACAATTGGGTGTAGTATTGATGGATTAATTCCGGGAGATATGAAAGCAGCTATTGAAAGTATATTTGATAAGGGAATTAGGTTCTGGGAGCCGAGCGCTGTTTTCGGAAACTATGACCCCGAAGTTAATCCTAACAGCCCTGCGGAGGTAGGTGAAACGAATGGCTAAAAATAAAACTGGCTGGGGGAGTAAAAAAGATAAAAAGGTTCTTGGCAGTAATATTAATAGTTATATTAAATATAGAAATCAGCTTATGGAACTTGGAATGAGTATGATTGGATGGGATTTTAGTAAAATTCCTGAGAATCAAAGAACGTTCTTGAATGACAGGCAAATTGAATATCATGAATATTATAAGGGTGCTACAGTTTTCTTTAAGGATGAGGAATTGGATGAATACCTTTGCTTGCCTGTAATGCTAAGTGGGCCTTATGATTTAGATGATATGCCTAAAAGAAGAATGGCTTATAGTAAGAATACTAATTATAAGAAAGAGCTGAATGAAAGTAATAGCGTTGTGATTTATAATAATTATTTGAGAATCCCGAGCTGTTATACAGTAGACCATTATGCAAACATGCTTAGTGACTTGGAAGAAAGTATTAGGGTTAATTGTAAAGCTCAGAAAACACCTGTGGCTATTCTTTGTAATGAAAATGAAAGGCTTAGTATGCAAAATTTGTATGAACAGTTTGATGGAAATTACCCGTTTATATTTGGACAAAGGGATTTAAATGTAAAGGATATTAAGAGTATTAATACTGGCGCACCTTTTGTTGCAGATAAACTGTATCAGATTAAAATGCAGATTTGGAATGAAGCCTTAACGTATTTGGGTATTAGTAATATTAGTTATCAGAAGAAAGAAAGACTTGTCAGCGATGAAGTTATTAGAAATATGGGCGGTACTATTGCGAGTAGATATACAAGGCTTGAAATTAGACGAGAAGCTTGTGAGAAAATTAAGAGCATGTTTGGGATTGATGTTGAAGTTGATTATAGGGAAGACTTTAGACAGACTGATGATGAAAATATGATTGGTGCTGAAAGTGAGGGTGACCCCGGTACGCCTAATGCTATGGTTAAAGATTTGAGAACGAGGTGATGTAAAGTGAGTAAATACACCACCGAGGTAAGATATATCTGTGAAGTTAATTCCGGGTTGACTGAGGGAAATGTATCTCAGTATATTGAAAACTCTTGGCAAAAAATTTTTGATTTTGATTTCCCAATTTGGGATAAAAGCTATAGGCAGGTTCTTTGTACTAAGATTTTGAAACATTACTATACAAGAGAAATAGGAATGGAAACAGTCGGATTATGGAAATTAAAGCTTGAAACAAAGATGAATGAAATTATGCCGTATTATAATGAATTGTATGAAAGCACTACGTTCAAATATAATCCGTTATATGACGGCGACTATTATAAAACTACAAAAGGAACTGATGTTGGAGAAAATAAGAGAGTTGGGGAAAGTAACACGGTGAATGTTAGTAATAATACCGGAGAATATGATGAAACAGGTAATAATGCCGGGAATAATCAGAGGGTTAATAAGTTTAGCGATACCCCGCAAGGTGGGCTTGTCGATGTAATGAATGACAATTATTTAACAAATGTCACAGTTGATAATAGTAATGGGGCGAGTAGTTATGGGAAAGCTGGGCATAATGTGAATAATATTAATGGAAGTGTTACAGGGAATGATAGTGAGACAGGGAATTTTAATACTACTAAGGATTATATTGACCATGTATTT
Source organism: Acutalibacteraceae bacterium (assembly GCA_045606545.1). Taxonomy (GTDB): domain Bacteria; phylum Bacillota; class Clostridia; order Oscillospirales; family Acutalibacteraceae; genus DTU089. The sequence goes on from JAZUSD010000047.1 coordinate 15,309, forward strand.
GGTAAATTCCCCGGTAGAAGCTACGCTAAAAATATTAGGGAATACAGGGAAAATCTGCTGAATATAGATATGCAGATAATTGATGAACTGAAAGACCTGTTTATGCTTTTATGGTAAGGAGGAATGGAAATGTATAGTGGGCCTTTTAAGTGGTGGGTGCAAAGTGTTATGCCGCTGGTGTTTGATGATAGTTTGAGCTATTATGAAGTGCTTGCGAAGCTGACAAAGTATATTGAGGGGCTTAAAGGAGATGTCGAACAGATTGAGAAGATTCTTGGTACTATTGAAGGTATCGAGGATGTAACTCAGTTTACTGAATTTCTTGAGAATATTCAGACGGAGATTGGCAATCTTAGTAATCTGAGTACTAATAGTAAGACTAACCTTGTTAGTGCTATTAATGAGGTCGCGCTTAAGGCTGATATTGCTTATCCGAAACCTGTTAGCGGTATTCCAGAGAGTGATTTAAGTCAGGCAGTACAGGATAAGTTAAATAGAACTGGTGAAGCAACTAAGTATATTATTAATAATAAAGAGTTAAAGGCCGCTCCAAATAATAATAGCCCTGCTGACTTAGGGCTTGGAACGTATAGTGTTCCGAGTGGTGGCATTCCTTGGGACACACTCAGTCAGGATGTTAGAGATAGAATTGAAAACGGCAGTAGCGGTGAGGGTGGAACAAAAGATTATAATGAGCTGAATAATAAACCGCAGATTAACGGCCATACGCTTAATGCTGGGGATAATACTCTTGAAAATCTTGGCTTGGGGACATATAGCAAGCCGAGCGGTGGTATTCCTGAGAGTGATTTAAGCGCAGGTATACAGGAGAAATTGAATACTTCTGGCGGAATTGCTGATTCACAGGTTGGATTTACTGCGAGTAGAGATTATGAAGCAGGGGAACTGCTGTATATTAATGGTGTTCTGTATAGGACTAAGGTTAAAATTTTGAGCGGTACAACTATGATACCCGGAAATAATATTGAGACTACTGATATTAGTGCTGAGCTGGAGAGTATTAATAGTAAAATTGAAGCAATGGCAAGCGGAGAAGGGCTGGATAGCTGGTCATTGGATACAAATATTAGGATAACATCATTCAATGAAATGCAAAATTTCTTTGAATATTTTAATGTTGTAGGCGGGGAAAATTACTTATTTATAGTGACACCAATTTCAGTGACTGGCGGATATGCAATTAGAGTTAGAAAAAGAGATGGCACTATTATTCACACAACGCAGGTAAACTATACAAACGCACAAAATCAGCAACGTTTTACTATTACGCCAGCCGATACTTCAGAATGTTATTGCGATATTGGTGTTTATGATTATCCCGCCGGCGCGACAAGCGTAACCGTAAATATTGATATTAAGCTTGAATATACACAAAGCCAAGGTATTAGTGAGCTGTGGAGTAAGGTTAATGAAGCTACTCAGATTGAGCCGAGAGTAGGGGCACTTGAAACACTGACGAGTGACCAACAGCAAGAAATTGATAAGTTAAACGGCGCTATGAATAATGTTGTAAATTCTTTTACAACAATTAAACCTTATCTATACAAGAGAAATGTTTATATTAACGCGGCTGGTATTGAAACTTCACTTTCCGGTTATGACCTATATCTAATCCCACTTTCTGTTGGAGATATTGTACAATTCAAATGGCTTACAGATACCCCTTTTTATGGTTCTTTGAACTATCTCCATGTATTTAGCGTTTTGAACAGTAATACTATAACAAACGCAACGCAGGGCACCAGCCAATCAGACCATTATGTTCCACGGCCTGGGGAAAATATTAAAGAAGCAATATTTTACGGCTGTGATACGATACAGGGAGCATTTGTATCTGTTAAATCGGGTGAAGAAAGCAAAATAGAAGTTTATATAAATTCTGTGTACCCGATTATTAATAACGAGGGTGACACTTATGTAAAAATGCTCAGTAAATCTAATTGCATAAATGGTATTGCTTATATAAGGTCCACAAACGCTTTTTATACGCTTGCAACAGATGGTTATTATGCAGTATGGGCAAAACTTAAAGCAGGAGACAAAATTAGTATCGAAGGTAACCTAAGTGGTGTACATAACTCTGGTGTTTTTCGTGATGTTGATGGTGATTACTCAGTAATATCTAATACTCCGTCAATTTTTACCGCTGAAAAAGATGGTTTATTCTGTGGTTATTTGGCGAATGAACAAACACGCGCTTATGTGTATTATCCAAATAACTCAATCAAGATTGAAGCTAAAAATGTTGTCGGACTTAAAGGCCAATCATTCCAAGGACTTGACGGTGTTGCTTTTGGGACAAGTCTCACTTACAGAGCGCAGACCACCGGAGGGTATTTACAGTATCTCCCTAATTTAAGCGGCATTACGTTTGACAATCAGGGAATTGGGTCAGCAACTATTATGAGCGGTATACTTAATGCAGTAAAAAATTATGACGGCTATGCCAACAAGCGAGTTGCACTGTTAGAGGGCTTTGTGAATGATTGGTACGGACATAATCCTATTGGAACATACAAAGATACAGATGAAACAACAGCCTGCGGTTGTGTGCGGTCTGCTATAACTTATATGCTGTCTCAAAATCAAAACCTTACTATTTTTTTAGTATTAGACCCGTATGGCAGAAACTACAATAACGTTGATTGCAGCTCAACGGCAGTCAATGCAAGTGGACTTACTCAATTTGAATATTACGAGGAAATAGCAAAGGTTGGTGAAAGTCTTGGTATTCCTGTTATTAAGGAATATGCTGAAAGTCAAATTAGTGAAAATACGCCACAATATTTAATTGACAATATACACCCTAACCCGTTGGGAGCAATGCAGAGTGCTAATTTCATTTGGTCAAAAATGCAGAATTACTCACCAAACGCTGTTAATTAAGAATTACAATTGAAATAGCACTTTTAGTCAATAATAGTGCGTGTGTAAATTTATAATATATTTTCACACACGCACTATTATGATTGTACACATCAATTGTAAAACGGGTGTTAATGGTGCCCAAA
>JAZUSD010000048.1:0-11331 GCA_045606545.1 Acutalibacteraceae bacterium
GTTATCGGTACAGGTTGTGCTATTCCGGGTGTTATGGCTTGCAGAACAATCCGTAATGAGCGAGAAAGACGAGCAACCGCAATGCTTGCACCCTTTATGCCATGCGGAGCAAAGCTTCCTGTTATTGCTCTCTTTGCAGGTGCATTCTTTGAAGATGCAACCTGGGTTGGTCCGCTTATGTATTTTGCAGGTATTGTTATAATATTTATTGGCGCATTGTTAATCAACAAAATAACAGGCTATAAAGCAAGAAAATCCTTCTTTATAATTGAACTTCCTGAATATAAAGTTCCCAGCCTTAAAAGAGCAACTCTTTCCATGCTCTCTCGCGGTAAGGCTTACATAATTAAAGCTGCAACAATAATCCTTGTTTGTAACACGGTTGTTCAGATTATGCAGACTTTCTCATGGGATTTCCGGGTTGCTGAAACTGCTGACCAATCAATTCTCGCATCAATAGCAGGTCCGATTTCATATCTTATTGTTCCTATTGTTGGTGTTGTTTCCTGGCAGCTTGCAGCTGCGGCGGTTACAGGCTTTATTGCTAAAGAAAATGTTGTAGGTACATTGGCAGTTTGCTTTGTAGGACTTGAAAACCTTATTGACACTGAAGAGCTTGCTCTTATGGAAGGCGCAGGTGCAGAGGTTGCCTCAGTGTTCGCCATTACAAAGGTTGCTGCTCTTGCATATCTTATGTTTAATCTTTTTACACCGCCTTGCTTTGCGGCAATGGGTGCTATGAACTCTGAAATGAAGAGCGCAAAATGGCTTTGGGGCGGTATCGGTTTCCAGATGGGTGTTGGCTTCACAGTAGGCTTTTTGGTATATCAGATTGGTACGCTTGTTTCAACAGGTGAATTTGGTAAAGGCTTTGTTGGTGGCTTAATGGCAGTGTTGGTATTTGTAGCAATTATTGCAGTGTTAATTGCAAAAGCCAATAAAAAACTCAAAGAAGAAAAAGCAAACAAAATTAAGAAACAGACAGTAACAAAATAAACTTTATAACTAAGGAGTTAAGCTATGGACAATTTTATCATTGTAGCAGTTCTTGCTGTAATAATCGGCGCGGCGTTGGCTTACGTGATAAAAGCCAAAAAACGCGGTGTTAAATGCATCGGTTGTCCCGATGGAGCTAAATGCTCAGGTAACTGCAGTTGTTGTAACGGTTGCGGTACTAACCGGGAAAAAGACTCCTGAAAATAAATATTAATATACTAGTCATTAGATTTCCATTTTTTCAGGGACGGGCTCATACCTTAATTGGTGTGGGTCTGTTCTTTTTTTATCTTGTTATTTGTATAGATTACTGATATAATCAAAATACAAAAAATCGAAAGGTTGTTTTTATGGTTTCAAAATGCTTCTACCCTTGGGGTCCTTACGGTAAAAAATATATGGGTCTTTCACGAATAGCAGAACATAACTTCAAAAGCGGTATCCGTTTTGACTTTACGGTTGCTCCTTCAATTTTTGGTGCGGATATTAAAGTACCAAATGTAACAGTGCCGTCAGGTTGCCACCCTTGGCTTGCAAGCAGTGATTATTCTTTTTATTCCTATCGTTATGATTTAGAGTGGAAAGATAAGGTGTATGCAGATGTTTCTTATTCAAGAATCAGCGATGAAAGCATTCTTGTAAGAACAGAAATCGTAAACAATTCAGAACTTATACAAAACTGCCTTATTAACTATTTCAGCTCTATTGAATACCCTTATACTCATTACACAAGACTTGTAACACCCGAAAAATGCACCTACAAGGAAGCAACAGATTACGATGAATATATTTATAATTCACCTCGTCCCTGGGATGAAGAAAATCCTGACGGACTTAAAAAGGGGGAATTCCGTAGCTCCGATTTCGTTAATGAAACGGGTCTTGGCGACAGAGTAGGAAAATGGCATATGCCTCATAAGGTTATTAAACCCTTTGGCTATGAAAAAGGAGACAGAGTTTCATATACCTTTGATGTTAAAGAGGATTATAAAGATGCTCTTCTTCTTGTTCGCTACCGCACAAGTGACCTTCATTATGAGCAGGGTCAGATGGTTGGCGTTAATCTTATACCGGGTGAAGAGGACGCAGTTTTCACAATAAATGATGAAAGGGTTGTAACCTTTATCGCAACGGATGACCTTAAAATTGCGGCTATTCCTTTCGGTGAAATTAAGAAAGGCGAATTTAAGCTTTCTTTCGTTTCCGAGGGTGAGGGCGCAATTGAATTCGACTTCCTTTGCTTTGTGGAAAAAGAGGATTTAGGCAAGGTGTCTGTTTTTAAGGAGAAAAACGAAACTCTTCCTCAGATTACCGAAGAAAAAAACGACAAGGGCTATACTGCAAAATTAAAGTATAAATATATTGACGGCGAATATGTTTTAAGAACCTTTAACGATAATACCCGTTTCAGAAGGATTGAAACAGGTGCTCTTGAAGATTGTCTTACTGCTCGTCTTTCAAACTCTGATGTTACCTTTGATGATGTTCTTGAAAGCTTTACTGAAACATTTTCAAGAAAGCATAGCGACGAAGGCTTTTTTCATAACACAATTATTCACACGATTTTTGTAAATCCCGGTGAAAGCAAGGTTGAATATGCAGTTATCAGTAAGAATGAAACAACGTATTTAACAAACGAACAATACGAAGGAATTTATCTTCGTGAGAAAGCAAAAGCTATTAAATTCAATTTCAATAAAAACGGCAAAAAGTATGAGTTGAGCAACACAATTCTTGCTTCAACTCTTCTTACAAATGCGGTTTATCCCATTTATAAGCACGGTGAAAATATAATCCATCATACTCCCGGTAAGCGTTGGGACTGCCTTTATACCTGGGATTCGGGATTTATCGGTCTTGGTATGGCGGAGCTTTCCGAGGAATTTGCTTATTATATTCTCGATACATATTTAAGTGACGAAAGCAATCCTGACTATGCTTTCCTGCACCATGGCTCACCCGTGCCAGTGCAGATGTATCTTTATCTTGAGCTTTTGAAACGCAATAACAATAAAGAAAAGCTTCTTTCTCTTTACCCCAGAGCAAAGCTCTATTATGATTTCCTTGCAGGTAAAATAAGAGGTTCAACAACAGGAAAATTCAAAAGCGGACTTACAACAACTTACGATTATTTCTATTCATCAAGCGGTATGGACGATTATCCTGCTCAGGTTCTGATGATGGATGAAAATCTTCGCGATAAAGCTGCTCCTGCGCTTTCATCTGCTCAGCTTATCCGTTGCGCAAAAATTCTTAAAATGATTGCACTTACTCTTGGTAAAATCGAAGACAGCGCAGAGTATGAAAAAGATATTAAGCGTGTGAGTGACGCCCTTAATAAATATTCATGGGACGAAGAAAGCGGTTATTATTCTTATGTTCTCCACGATGAAAATTATGAGCCTACTGAAATTTTCAGAACAAAATCAGGGGAGAATGTAAACAAAGGTCTTGACGGTATTTATCCCATAATTGCAGGTGTTTGTGACGATAATCAGAAAAAAAGAATTATCAGTCACTTAAGCAATCCCCAGGAAATGCTTTCACCCTATGGTATCAGCGCAGTTGATATGACCGCAAGCTATTTTATGGTCAACGGATATTGGAACGGTCACGTGTGGTTCCCTCACCAATGGTTTATCTGGAAAACAATGCTTGATATGGGCGAAAGCGATTTCGCATATAAAATTGCAAAGCTTGCTCTTGATATATGGAAAAGAGAGGTTGAATACTCCTATTACACCTTTGAAATGGTCAATGTTGTAACAGGGAGAGGCGGATGGTTCCATAATTTCGGCGGACTTTCCGCACCCATTAACCTCTGGACTGCCGCATATTATAAACCCGGTACATTTAACACAGGCTTTGATGTATGGGTGGAAAAACAGGAGTTTTCAGATGATAACAAAGCCTTTGAAGCAGAGTTCAAGTATTACGGTAATAACGAAAAATTCACCGTAATCGTTGCTATGAATGATGAAAAGAAGGATTATAAAGTAACTCTCAACGGCACCGAAGTTCCTTATACCGTAAGAGACGAAAGCGCAATTGAGATTACAATTGAGGGTAATGTTGAGTTGAATAAGTTAGTTATAAAATAATTAATGCAAAATGCAGAATGCAGAATGCAAAATTTCGGGGCGCAAAATGCGCCGTAGAAGAAAAAGTTGATGGTGGTCTTGCCTGTCTTCGAAGAGAGGGTGACCACCATTTGATTTGTTGCTTTTTAAAATATAGTTTCAAGCGTGAGAAAAGTAAAAAATAAAAATCAAGGTGGTCGGGTGGTGGAGAGTTCTTAACGCGAGTACTCGAGCGTCTTTTCACCATAGGTGAAACTGTAATATACCGATTGTTTTAAATAACTAATTTATGTATCAAGTGCATTTTTCTCTTGACAAATTCTTCCTACAAGTGTAGTATGTAAGTGTACTACACTTGTAGGAGATGATGATATGAAGCTTACGGAAGCAGAATGGTCAGTTCTAGAGGTGCTTTGGTCGGGTGAGAGCTTTTCTCTTGGCGAAATCACAAAAAAATTAAGTAACGTAAACGGATGGAGTAAAAACACCGTCCATACATATTTAACACGAATGGAAAATAAAGGTCTTGTTAAAATAGATCGCTCCAATAATGAGCCCTATTCTGCGGCAGTTTCCCGTGAGGAATGTGCTAAGGAGGAAAGAACTGAGCTTTTAACAAAGGTTTACGGTGGTTCGGCAGGAGAGCTTATTGCGGCATTTCTGAAGGAATCCTCCATATCTCAGCAGGAGGTTCAGAAGCTTCAGAAAATGCTCAATGATATGGAGGTGTAAGTGGTGAATAATATATGGACTTTTCTTACACAGACCTTGTCCGTGTCGGTTGTTGCCCTTTTGCTTCTTTTCCTTAAAGGCATAATGGCTGATAAGCTTTCGCCCCGTTGGCAGTATTTCGTTTGGTGCTTACTTGCCTTGCGAATTATAATTCCCGTTGCATCAAATCAGAATATTTTTCTTCCTGTTCCCGTATGGGTTGAAATGCTCAAAACATTTGTTGAAAGCAATTTGTCATCAGCTTATTCTTCCGCTTTCTCGGTTTCGCATAATTCATCGGTAATACCCTTTGTTACAGCAATTCCTGAAAGCATAACTGACTGGTTAATGGTAGTTTATATTATAGGTGTTGCAGTAACCTTGTTTAAGTATGCCTTTTCTTATGTGAAGTTAAGAAAAATATTGAAAAATGGCGAAGCTATATCAGGAGATAATGTAGGTCAGCTTAATACAGTTAAACTGAAATATAATTTAAAGGGGTGTAAAGCTGTTGAGGTTGATGGCTTATCTACCGCTTTTGTCTGTGGTATCATAAAGCCAGTTCTTGCAATACCAAAGGGCACAGTTCTTGATGAGAAAATTGTTCTTCACGAGCTTTTGCATTTAAAATATAAAGATAATCTGCAAAATGTTTTATGGTGTATTCTGCGTGCTCTTCATTGGTGCAATCCCTTGCTTCAATATGCCTTTAACCGAATCGGTAATGATATAGAATCCCTTTGCGACCAAAGAGTTCTCGAAAAATTACAGGGTGAAGAACTTCGTGACTATGGCAGAATTTTGTTGTCAATGGCAAATAACAGCTTTGCAAGAGCAGCAGGAACAACCTCTGTTTCCAATGGTGGAAAGAACATTAAAAGAAGAATTTCTGCAATTGTACGTTTTAAAAAATTCCCAAAAGGTATGGAATTAGTTTCTTTTTGCATCATTCTTGTTCTTTTAACACCCACGGTTTTCGGTGCAACAAGTAACTATGGTGACGAAATTTATAACCCTGAAACCAAAACCGAACTTTATCGCTCAATGGCTTATACAAGGGTTGAAAGTTGTGGAACTGTTGCAGGTGCTTTAGATACCTTTGCAAGAGGTGTGATTTATAAAAATGGTCTTTGTGTTGCAATAGCCTCACCTTCAGCCGAACAAGAAAAAATCTTCAGAGAAATGAGCAAAAATGAAGATATCAGAGCATCTTATTATGAAGCAATAAAGGGTTATGAGTTGACTAACTATTCAAAAATTGAGGATTTATATAGAATTGTAAATTTGGAAAAAATTGATAGTGACAACTACAAGGCTTATTTAACTTTTTATATAAAACAAAATCAAGATGAAGAAGTGAACATTCTTTTCTGTCCTGTTAATGTGAATTACGATAATGGTTGGCGAGTGCATATGACAGGCGAGAATATTGCAATTAAAGGCTTTTTTAATAACTACGAAGAGTACAGAAAGCATAATATATTTCAAACTTTTGTTGCGGATACTGATTACGGGCAGATTGTTGCAGAAACTCTTTATAATGTTGAAGGGGGATTTGAAGATTTTATATGGCAATATAAATGGGCGAAGACTCCCGATTTTGATTTTATAAATGAGCCTGTAACTGATATTAATCTTAATATGAATATTCGGGTTGCTTTTGCTGATTTTATAATAAGCGGTAAGCTTGATACAGAAAAAATAGATTGCGAATACTTAACCTGTAGTATGGATTTGGTAAACGAGAATGGTCATTCAAGGCATTTAGGCGGTCAATATGTTGATTATCCGGGTCTTCATAATGGAAAAACTGTGGAAAAAATGGCTGATTTCGATGAAATTATATATCCCGATGAGTTGAAAGGTAAGAATTATAAGCCCAAGGTGAAAATATCGTTTGATAAAGAAAAGGAGTTTTCGGTGATTTTAGATAAGGTGGAGAACGCAAATGAATAAGAAAAAGCTGAATACAGCCTTGTGGTTAATTGTTATCGGGTTCTGGGTTATGCAATTCAAGGAACCCCGTTACGAAAGCCTTGATTTTTTCCCTTATTGGCTCAGCGGAATCCTTCTTCTGATCTCTGTTTGCTTATTTGAAAAGGATATCTCCGAGATGAAGCTATTAAAACCCCTTTGTATAATAAATTCAGTTCTGGATTTTTTTGTTTGGCTTATAGGCATATTAGAATGGAGTATGCCCTTTCAGACATATTTACCAAAGCTGATAAGCTCTGTTGTATCTTTGTATATAAGCTATCAGCTTATAACAAATCTTATTCAGTTTGCTCAGACGCATGGCTATGAAAATACGAAGTCGCTATCAATTATGAGATTAGCCCGAACAATATATATAACTTTGTTTGCACTTTTTCTGCCTTTGTATAACACTTTAGAAGAAGGCTTGTTTACAGATTTAGTGGAGTATTTTGGTTGGTGTACGGTATTTTATAGTGCTTGGGAGATTAGTCGTTTCAGGAAAGATTTTTTCTCTTATATAGCATCGGTTGAGAGATTTTCTGATACACCGAAAGGATGATTTTATGGTTTTGTTTGGTGAATATATTTGTGAAAACCTTCCGTTTATCGGTATAACAATGGATGAAATAGAAAAAATTGCAAAGCATCATTTTCCTGAAAACGAAATCTACAGAGAGGGAAATAAGCTTTTTATAAAATCCGATAAATTTATGGACTACAGAAGGTTTGAGTTCAGAGCGAATGCTGAGCTGACTATAGAAAAAAGTAAGCTTTGCTTTAAAACGAACATTAATAAAAAAACTTTGTTGTTATATTTATTTGCATTGATTTTGCTTATAGGTCTTTGGAGCTACAGAGCATATAGCTCATATAGATTATATCAAAATAGTGGGATAGGAATGCTCTTTGGCAATCAGCAGCTTAGCTTCTGGTCAAGTGAAGGCTTGGAATTGTTAGTAATATCAGTAGCATATGTAGTGGTTTTTGCTATTTCTATTGCATATCAGTTGAATAAGACTTCAAAATTTCTGGTTCGGACTATGATGGCGGCAATAAAAACATATAAAATGAACTAACAAAAAAGGTTATTCAGAAACTCATTTTCTGAATAACCTTTTAATCATTGTATAAAATTCTTCATCGCGTCTATATAAATATTGTTCCTTGTTGTTGAAATGTTTGCAAGGAAGATAATGTCATCTACCTGATTGTTGGTTGTAAAATCACTTAATGTACCTTTATAATGGCGAGGGTCAATAACATAAACATTCTTGTAATGAGGAATAAGAAAGGGAACAAATGCGTTGCCGTAGCTCTCTTTGATAACAAGGCAGCTTGTTTCTTCCTGAATATCAAGATTTTTTATGGTAACTAACGCCTGGTCTCCGCCGATAAAGGTCAGATATTTAAGGTTTGGTGCATATTCCGTAACATCACTTATAACATCCCATTTGTATTCTTTTCCGTCTGTTTCCGTTAAAGTGCATTCAACGTTGTTTTTCGGAAGGTATGCAACAACTGTATCGGGAGTGTTACCTAAAGCAGAGCTTTGTCCCGAGCTTGAATAGAACGAGCCTAAAAATCCGTCATAAGAAACTGTGGAATAATCTGTAATGGGCACAGATGCAATACCTTTAGCCTTGCAGAATTCGTCATAGGCATAATATGCACCTAAAGCAGTCCAATGGTGGTCGGTTCTGAAATAAGTGTATTCATCCTTGTGTGCTTTTTCTACGTCAAAAATGCTTGAAACTGCAGTGACATTTTTAAAGGATGAGTTGAAATAATCAAGGGCTTTCTTTTGGTCAGAAGAGTTAATATCTTTTCTTACGGCATCGTGGAGAGTAATATCCATACTTGTTGGAATAAGCAAGGAATAAACATTTGCAGTGTTACCTGCGGCGCCTTTGATATTGCTTACACAGTTTATGAACTCGGGTGCTAATTTACTTGAGAAATTATAGTATTCATATGCACTGTTTCCTGCCACAAGAATTGCGCCTAAAGATTGTGTTTTAATATCTGGTTTAGGTTCATCTGCTTCTTTTGTTGTATCGGGTTGGGTGGATGGCTCTGTTGTGATAGGTGTAGTTGTTTCGGGTGCGGTTATCTGAGGCTCTGTTTGCTCTTCGGTAACAGGCACATCCATAGGTGCATCGGGTATTTCGTCACCAATATCAACATCACCATGAATGGCAATTGAATCAAAGCCCGAAAGCTTTTTAAGAGAAGTGTTAAGCTTCGTCAATTGCTCGCGGAAGGGGAATGTATCCGAAAACCATGTGCTTATATCGTCAAAGTAACTACCAGAAATAATAGCTTCGTAAGAAAATTCGGGGAATTCCTTAAGGTTACGCTTTTCGCTTTCTGAATATGTGGGGCGTAGGGGAATCATAAAAGAAATGGTAGCACCCATATAAAGCAAAAGGAAAAATGTTACAACCTTTAAAGCGTAGGTTTTATTAATATTCTGTTTTTCTTTTTTACGGCGTTTTCTGCCGTTGGTATGAGGGAACAGACGGAAATCTATATCCCTTGGTTTGTTGTAAATCATTAAAAAACCTCAAAAAATCAGAATTGGAAATAAAGAAACGGATTATAACTGTCGCCAACAAGAGCAAGAGTTGAAAGGAAAAGAATACCCAAGGGTAAAACAACGCTTAAAATCTTATATAAAACAGATGGGAAAGAGCCCTTTTCGCTGTTCTGACAAGCGGTCCCAAACCTTTTAACAATAGGTGTAACACTAAACAGGGCAACGATAATAAATATAACATTACCGATTAATAGTGTTTTGGTTTCAAAATCTATGAGAGAGTTTCCGTTTAATCCGAAAAGACCTTTAATAACAACTGGAATGAATCTGAAATCGGAGAAGCGGAAAAGAATCCAACCAAAAAATACTACTATAAGAAGATAAACGTGGCTGAAAAAAGCGGGGATTTTTTCAAGGATTTTCAAAAGACCGATTTTCTCAATAACAAGGAAACAAAAGAAGAAAAGTCCCCAAAGAACAAAGTTCCAACTTGCTCCGTGCCAGAGACCCGTGAGAAGCCACACAATGAAAAGATTGCGGTAGGTGTTGAATTTACCTTTTCTGTTACCGCCAAGAGGAATATAAACATAATCTCGGAAAAATGTACTTAATGAAATATGCCATCTTCTCCAGAAATCAGTTACAGATTTTGCAATGTAAGGGTAATTGAAATTTTCTTTAAAATGGAAACCTACCATAAGACCCATACCTATTGCCATATCGGAATAAGCAGAGAAATCCAAGTAGATTTGAAGCATATAGAAGAGAACACCGAACCAAAGACCTAAAGCAGAACGGGAAGAAAGTTCTGCAATTGCGCTTTCAAAAGAACTGTTCATTAAAGCATCGGAAACTAAAAGCTGGTCGGAAAGAGAACCGCATACATTTGCAATCAAAGCCTTTTTTCCAAGACCAACAACGAAGCGGGTTACACCCATAGAAATTTCAGGTAAGGAAACTTTTCTTTCGTTAATTTCTCTTTGAACATCGCTGTATCGGACAATGGGACCCGCAATACATTGATAGAACAAACTTGAGTATAAAAGCAGCCAGAAGAAGTTTTTCTGGGCGGGCACTTCTTTTCTGTAAACATCAATTACATATGATAGTAACTGGAAGGTGTAGAAAGAAATACCGATTGGTAATGCGATTTTTGGTATAATTTCAGGAATACCGAAAATGCTTTGAATATTGGAAAGAACAAAACCTGTGTATTTAAAATAGCCGATAAGGCTTAAATTGACGATAACAGAAAGCGCTAACCATAATTTCTTTTTGCTTTGGGTTTCTGCTTTTTCAATAAGAAGAGCAGAAAACCAATCCCAGAAGGTCATAAATATAAGCAGTAAGACATATACAGGCTCACCCCAGGTATAAAAAAGGAGAGAGAATATAAGCAAAACGATATTTTTACCGTTTATGCCTTTCATAAGAGAATAGAAAATAAGACATATCGGCAAAAACGCGTATATAAATAAAAGACTTGAAAATACCATTTTTGACCTCGCCGATTTATTTGGAGTAATTATTGCTAATAATATATATTCAAATAAATGAATTATATATTGATAAAATTCCAATATAACATTATATTGGCGCAAGTCGAAAAATGCAATACCTTTATATAAAATTAATAAATTTGTCAGGATTTGTGTTATTATTTTGTCAAAGGGTTAAGTATGATTTTACTTGACTTAGCGGACAAGATGTAATAAAATGATATTTGGTAAAAATTTAACATCCGAAAGGAGAAACAGACATCATGAATTATTCACATGAAGTTGAAAAAATGTGTATGGTCAAAAAAGGCCCTCACCATGGTCCCGCTCCCATTCCCGAAGAAGGCAAATGGGTAAAGGCTTATGAAATCAAAGATATTTCCGCTTTCACACACGGTATCGGTTGGTGTGCTCCCCAGCAGGGTGCTTGCAAACTTTCCCTTAACGTTAAAAACGGTATTATCGAAGAAGCACTTGTTGAAACAATCGGTTGCTCCGGTATGACTCACTCTGCTGCAATGGCAAGTGAAAT
>JAZUSD010000049.1:0-33003 GCA_045606545.1 Acutalibacteraceae bacterium
GTGCTTCAGGTTCATAACCGGGAGCGATAATACCATCGGAAACTTCGCGCTGAATAAGCTTTGCTGTTGTTACATCACAAACATCTGAAAGAGCAACCCAATCACCGAATGAGCACATTCTGTCTGTACCTCTTGCTCGGGCATATGCGCAAGCGAGAGGAGATTCATCAAGGCCCTCAATATCATCAACGAAGCAAGCCTTTTTAAGCTTGTCAGAAAGTGGCACACCAACTGCAGCAGATGTGGGGCTAACGTGCTTGAAGGAGGTTACTGCAGGAAGACCAAGAGCTTCTTTAAGTTCCTTAACAAGTTGCCAAGAGTTAAAAGCATCAAGGAAGTTAATGAAACCGGGACGACCGCAGAGGATTTCGATAGGAAGTTCACTTCCGTCTGCCATAAAGATTTTTGCAGGTTTCTGGTTGGGGTTGCAACCATATTTTAATTCAAATTCTTTCATTACGATAATCTCCTTATTTATTTTTGTTTACAATGCGTGATTCGTATTTGCCTGTTTCAAGGTCAATATATCTGACGAAAAGTGAAACTTTATTGTCTTCGTTAAGATTTTTCCAGATAATATCTGTTAACGTGTCAATGTCAACATCGGGAAGTGCCAATGTTTTGGGTTCACCCTCAAAACTGGGAAGAGGGTTACCGTCGCATTTATATGTATGAATAAATTTTGCTTTTCCGGGAAGAGGATTAGAGTATGCAAATGTATATCTCTGGCAGGAAGAACCGTCACCATCTGCAGACTTGAGAATGGACATTGCATAATTCATGTCACCATTTTCAAGACGGATGATACCTGAAATACGAGGTGTGTAGTTGGGAGCATCGTCTTCAAATTCACGGGTACGAAGAGCCTGTTCAAATGTCATCTGCTTGTCCATTAATTCATAGATTGTATCCGTCTGGTCACCGTTTGTAACGATTGTTTTATTTCCCAAAACTCTTACGGGAGCATAGATAATAAGGTGGGGGTCAACCATTTTTGACTCATCAAAAGCCTGAGTTCTGATGCCTTCGCCATCTTCAACAAAAACTCTGTTACGGCTGTTTTCGCTTCTGCCCATAATAAAATAAGCGGTGACAGCTTTTTTAGAATCGGCACTTTTACCGATTATGATACCTCTGCCGTGATAAGCGAGAGAATTAAGTTCGTTTTCAAGATTTCTGATTTCCATATCTATGTTCCTTTCAAATAAAATCTTATTCTTATCATCCCTGTTTTGCCAACGGCAAAATAGGGATGGGGACCAAAAGCGTCAGCTTTTGGTGGTGGGTTGCCCCGTAAAGACAATCCTTTATAAAAGTATTGTAATTTATTTTATAACTGTCCTACCCTCAACAACCTCAACTTTCCCATCACAGAAAAGCTGAACTGCCTTAGGAAGAATTTTCCATTCAGCCTGTTCCATTATTCTCTTCTGAAGAGTTTCTGGTGTGTCACCCTCAACTACCTCAACTGCTTTTTGAAGAATTATAGGACCTGCATCACATTCCGCAGTAACAAAATGAACTGTTGCACCTGAAACCTTAACACCCTTTTCCAAAGCACATTCGTGAACATGAAGACCATAAAAGCCTTTTCCGCAGAAAGAGGGAATAAGCGCAGGGTGAACATTAATCATTTTGTTTTTAAATGTATCGCAAACATTTTCATCAAGAATTGTCATAAAACCTGCATATACTACAAGGTCTGCTTTTTCTTCAATAAGAGCATCTCTCATTGCAACGCTGTATGATGCGATATCTGAATATTCTTTTCTTATAAGAGTTCTTGTTTTAATTCCGTTATTTTCTGCACGGGTAAGGGCGTATGCATCTGCTTTAGAAGCAATAACACAAGTTATTTTACCTGCGCCAAGCTCTCCCCTTTTCTCTGCATCAATAAGTGCCTGGAGGTTCGTTCCGCCTCCTGAAACAAGAACAACAATATTTTTGGTATCGGGCATTTTCTCAGCCTCTTTCATTTATTGGAATAATTATTCAAGTATAATTTTATCTTCGCCTTCAATAATTTCACCGATTACATAAGCATCAATGTCATTTTCTTTAAGAATTGAAAGAGAAAGCTCTACTTCATCTGCGGGAACAACAATGCTCATACCAACACCCATATTATATGTATTGAACATATCGCGTTCGGGAACATTGCCCCATTTAGCAATCACATCGAAAATAGGAAGCACCTTAACAGCTGACTTATCTATTTTTGCACACAAGCCATCAGGAATGCTTCTTGGAATATTTTCATAGAAGCCACCACCTGTAATGTGTGAAATACCTTTTACATTAACTTTTTCGGTAAGAGCAAGAACAGGCTTAACATAAATCTTAGTAGGAACAAGTAAAGCTTCGGCAATGCTTTTGCCGCCTAATTCTTCACGCTCTACATAAAGCTCGGGATTGTTGTTATCAATATCAAAAACCTTACGGCATAAGCTGAAACCATTTGAATGAATACCTGTTGAGGGAAGAGCAATAACAACATCGCCAACAGCCATTTTGCTGTTATCAATCATTTTGGGTTTATCGACTATACCTACTGCAAAGCCTGCAAGATCGTAATCTTCAACAGGCATCAAACCGGGATGTTCTGCAGTTTCGCCACCTGTAAGCGCGCAACCTGACTGAACACAACCTTCTGCAACACCGCTTACGATTTCAGCAATTTTTTCAGGAATATTTTTACCGCAAGCAATATAGTCAAGGAAATACAAGGGTTTTGCACCAACGCAAACAATATCATTTACGCACATAGCTACTGCATCAATACCAATTGTATCGTGTTTATCCATAAGAATAGCTAATTTAACTTTTGTACCGCAACCATCAGTACCTGAAACCAACACAGGATGCTCCATACCCTTAGCAAAACCAAGGTCAAAACAACCGCCAAAACCGCCAACGTCATCCATTGAACCTTCGTTACGAGTTCTTGCAATGTGTTTTTTCATAAGTTCAACTGCTTTGTAACCTGCAGTAATATCAACACCTGCTGCTGCGTAACTTTCTGATCTTGAATTATTCATATCTATTCTCCTATAAATTATTTGATTATTTATAAACTGATAAATTAGCCTTTACCATTCCAACAATATGTGCAAAGGTCTTCTTCAGGAAGTCCGATTGCCTTAACAATTCCTTCTAAAGATTGGAATTCAAGAGAAGCAAAATGAAGTTTTTCGCAAATTGCTTTTCTCATTTTTGCACCACGCTCTGTTGAAGCATCACTATATTCATCAAGGTGCTTAAAGCCTTCTTCACCTTCAAGCTCCATAATGGTGCTTCGGGAAATAAGCTCCATATCACTTGTTCCTCTTGAGAAGTTAAGGAATTTACATCCATACATAATTGGAGGACAAGCAGAACGCATATGAACTTCTTTGGCTCCGTTTTCATAAAGGAATTCAACAGTTTCGCGAAGCTGAGTTCCTCTTACGATACTGTCATCAACAAAAAGAAGCTTTTTGCCTTGGATAAGTTCGTGAATAGGAATCTGCTTCATTTTGGCAACTCTGTTACGCTCTCTCTGGTTAGATGGCATAAAGCTACGGGGCCAGGTAGGAGTATATTTAATGAAAGGACGAGCAAAAGGCACACCGCTTTCATTTGCATAACCGATAGCGTGAGGAGTACCTGAATCAGGAACACCGCTTACATAGTCAATGTTCTGAGCCTCACCTAACTCTTTATCGGTCTGAGCCATAATCTTTCCGTTTTCATATCTCATTGCCTCAACATTTCTGCCCTCATAGCAGGATGTTGGGTAACCATAATATGACCAAAGGAAAGCACAAATTTTCTTTTTGCTTCTTGCGGGAGCAAGAACCTTAACCTCATCAGCAGAAATCTCAACAATTTCTCCCGGTCCTAATTCCTTATAGTCCTCAAAGCCTAATTTTTTATAAGCAAAATCTTCAAAGGATACGCAGAAGCCATCTTCACGTTTTCCGATAAGAACAGGTATTCTGCCCACCTTATCTCTTGCGGCAATAATATTGCCATCCTCTTTGAGAATAAGAATTGATGACGTTCCGTCAATCATATCCTGCGCAAAGCGAATACCTTCTGCAAAATCAGTTTTCTGGTCAATCATTGCAGAAACAAGTTCAGAAGAGTTAATACCCTCACTTGTCATAGCGCCAAAGTGACCACCACTGAAAGCAAGATATTGATTAACAAGTGCTTCGCTGTTATTTATGATACCAATAGTACTGATGGCATAAAGTCCGTGATTTGAGCGCATAAGAAGAGGTTGCGCATCTGTATCACTGATACAGCCTATTGATGAATTACCGCTCATCTGGTCGAGAATATTCTCAAACTTTGTTCTGAACGGAGAGTTTTCTATTTTATGAATTTTTCTTTGTAAACCTTTTTCAGGGTCGTATGCCGCCATACCTGCACGGCGGGTTCCCAGATGGGAATGATAATCAACTCCGAAAAAGGTATCAAGCACAGCATCATTTTTAGATACCACACCAAAAAAACCGCCCATTTTGCACCTCATTAATAAATTATTATCAACTCCATCAAAAAATCAAGTGAGGAGTTAGGAGTGAGGAGTTAGGAGTGCACGGACCTGCGGTCGGCATTATATAAATAGTAGTATAAGAAGTAGGCTCCTCTATTTTCATTGTAATCATATTTTATACTTTGATAACAATCCGATAGAAGAACTATTTCGGTTAGCGAAGCTTATAATTGCGTCGCAGACCCGACATTCCTCACTCCTAACTACTCACTCCTAACTTAACATCATATTTTTATAATTTTAATTAAATTTTTGTTCTATCGCTTTGTTCTTTTCAAGAACAGTTGCTGTATCTTTTGCTCTTTTATCTGCAAGCTTCTTTTCAAGCTCGGGTTCACCAAGAGAAAGAATTTCAATTGCAAGCAACGCGGAGTTTACTGCACCATCAATTGCAACAGTTGCAACAGGGATACCTGAGGGCATCTGAACAGTTGAAAGAAGAGCTTCCATACCACCTAAATTCTGTGACTTAATCGGAATACCGATTACGGGTAAGGTTGTATTTGCAGCAATCGCACCTGCAAGGTGAGCCGCCATACCTGCTGCCGCAATAATAACACCAAAACCATTAGCACGCGCATTTGCGCTGAATTCTTTTGCTTCAACGGGTGTTCTGTGAGCAGAGAAAACATGAACCTCGAAGGGAACCTCAAAATCCTTAAGAGTGTTTATTGCTTTTTCAACAACGGGTAAATCGCTATCGCTACCCATAATAATACCAACTTTTTTCATATAAAACAACCTTTCGTACGTTACTTATTTAGCCTGTGTTTCACAGTAAATACAGCGATATACTCCGTTATCTTTATCTGTAAGCTTGAAAACGTGATTAATCTCCTGCTCTGTGGATGTTATGCAACGAGGATTTTTGCATTTAATAACATTTGTGAGCATTTTAGGAAGCTCAATTGCACGTTTTTCAACAAGCTCGCAATTTCTGATTATATTAACTGTTGTGCCCGGGTCAACATAACCTATAACATCAATATCAATAGCAATATCTGCATCAATTTTTATAATATCTTTTTTGCCCATTTTCTTACTTGCGACATTTTTGATAATTGCAACAGAGCAATCAAGATTATCAAGACCTAAAAGGTCATAAAGCTTCATACCGCGACCTGCAGTAATATGGTCAATAACAAATCCATTTGTTATGGAATCTATATTCATTTCTGTGCCTCCTCTAATAATTTCAAGATGAGAGCCATACGAATGTATTTTCCGTAAAGAACCTGTTTAAAGTAACAAGCTCTCGGATCATCATCCACCGCAACGCTTATTTCATTAACTCGGGGAAGCGGATGCATAATGCACAAATCCTTTTTAGCATTTGTGAGCTTCTTGGGTTCAAGAACATAGCTGTCCTTAAGGCGTAAATAATCCTCTTCGTTGAAGAAACGCTCTCTCTGAACTCTTGTCATATAAAGAATATCAAGCTCGGGCATTACGCTTTCAAGGTCAGTTGTCTGCTTATAAGGAATACCGTTCTTTTTAAGAATATCTTTCTTTATGTAACTGGGGAGCTTGAGTTCTTCAGGTGAAATAAGAACAACCTTGATACCGCTGTATCTTGAAAGAGCAGTAATAAGAGAATGAACTGTTCTGCCGAATTTAAGGTCACCGCAGAAACCTACTGTAAGGTTCTCAAAACCACCTTTTTCACGGTTAATTGTAAGCAAGTCTGTGAGAGTCTGGGTGGGATGATTATGACCTCCGTCACCTGCATTAATAACGGGAATTGTAGCATTCTGAGCAGCAACAAGGGGCGCACCCTCTTTGGGATGGCGCATTGCAATAATATCTGCATAACAACTGATTGTTTTAGCAGTATCTGCCACACTTTCACCTTTTGCGGCAGAAGAATTGTTTGCCGCAGAAAAACCGATAACACTACCGCCCAATTCAATCATTGCCGACTCAAAACTGAGACGAGTTCTTGTTGAGGGTTCAAAGAAAAGTGTTGCAAGTTTTTTTCTTTTACACTTTTCGCAGTATTTGTCAGGGTTATCTATAATATCATTTGCCGTTACAATAAGCTCATTTACTTCTTCAACGGAAAAATCGAGAATATCAATCAAGCTTCTCATTTACTACTAATCCCCTTTTAATAATTTTAATATTCAAGAAAATGCCCTGATTATTCTTTAGCTCCATTAACAGCTAAATAGTTTTTGATACGCTCAACATTTTCTTTGTTTTTTTCATCTTCTTCGAGATATTCGATAATATCATAAACGTCAACAACAGAATATACAGGGAAGCCGTATTCTTCGCCAACCTCTGCCATAGCAGATTTTTCTGTCTGACCTTTTTCTTTACGGTCAACCATAACGAATGTTGCAGCAACCTTTGTGCCTTTAAGTCCTGAAAGAATTGACATGCTTTCACGAATAGCAGTGCCTGCTGTAATAACGTCTTCAACGATTACGATTTCTTCACCTTCCTGAGGCTTGTAACCAACGAACACGCCACCTTCACCATGGTCTTTTTCTTCTTTACGGTTGAAGAAGAAAGGAACATCAAGACCATTCTTTGCAAGAGCAACTGCAACAGAAACTGCAATCGGAATACCCTTATATGCGGGACCATAAAGAACTGTTTTCTTGTTGCCTACTTTTTCAAAATATGCTTTTGCATAGAATTCGCCTAATTTGCAAATCTGTTCGCCTGTTTTAATATCACCTGCGTTGATGAAATATGGGATTTTTCTACCGCTTTTTGCAGTGAAATCACCAAATTTAAGAACGCCTGCACCTTCTAAAAATTGTATAAATTCTCTTTTGTAGCTTTCCATTTTTAAATCCTCCTCAATTAGTCGCAAAATTCTGCCACACAACGATTATATGCTGCAACAGGGTCTTCTGCTGCAGTGATAGGTCTGCCAACAACAATGTAGTCAGAACCGATTTTCTTAGCTTCTGCAGGAGTCATAACTCTCTTCTGGTCGCCGATGTCACCATCTGCAAAACGAACACCGGGAGTAATTGTAAGAAAATCATTACCGCAAGTTTCGTGAACCTTACCAGCTTCAAGAGGTGAGCAAACAACACCGTCAAGACCTGCAACTTTTGCATTGTGAGCATAGTGCATAACAACCTTATCAATAGGCTCTTTAATAAGAAGGTCTTTTTCCATTCTTTCCTGGTCAGTTGATGTAAGCTGAGTAACCGCAATAAGAAGAGGTCTTGTGCCATCGGAACGTGTAAGTCCTTCAAGCGCACCTTCCATCATGCTTATTGTACCTGATGCGTGAAGATTTGTTATATCAACATCAAGATTAGAAAGAACTGCCATTGATTTTTTTACTGTATTAGGAATGTCGTGAAGCTTAAGGTCAAGGAAAATCTTATGGCCTCTCTTTTTGATTTCACGAACAATCTGAGGACCTTCTGCATAGAAAAGCTCCATACCGATTTTTACAAAAGGCTTTCTTCCGCCTTCGAATTTATCAAGAAATTCATAAACTTTTTCTGCGCTTGAAAAGTCGCAAGCAACGATAACATCTTTACCCATTATTTTGCCACTCCTATAATATCACTTAAATTTTCTATTCCGTATTTGTCCATAACTTTTGGCAAGTCGTTGATAATATCACGGCATACACAGGGGTCAATAAGGTTTGCCGCACCAACCTCAACTGCAGTTGCACCTGCAAGCATCATTTCTATAACATCTTCTGCGGTAGAAACGCCACCCATACCAACAACGGGAATGTTAACTGCATTTGCTACCTGATAAACCATACGAACTGCAACAGGGAAAATCGCGCTTCCTGAGAAGCCACCCATTTTGTTTGCAATTACAGGTTTCTTTGTTTTAAGGTCAATTCTCATACCAAGAAGAGTATTAATAAGGCTGATACCGTCTGCACCTGCCGCCTCACACTCTTTTGCAATTGCAACAATATCTGTTACATTTGGAGAGAGTTTAATGATTACAGGCTTTGTTGTTACTGCTTTAACTGCTGCTGTAACCTCCGCTGCGGCTTTAGGGTCAGTGCCGAAGCTCATACCACCGCCGTGAACATTGGGACAGCTTACATTAACCTCAAGCCAACCAACCTGTTCTTCTTTATCAAGCCTTTCGCAAGTATAAGCATAATCAGAAACCGAAAATCCGCTTACATTTGCCATAACTTTTTTATCAAAGCATTTTTTAAGTTTAGGAAGTTCTTCACTTATAACCTTTTCAACACCGGGGTTCTGAAGACCAACCGCATTTATCATACCTGCAGTACATTCTGCAATTCTGGGTGTGGGGTTGCCGAAACGAGCATCCTTTGTTGTTCCCTTGAATGAGAATGTGCCGAGGATGTTTATATCATATATTTCTGCGAACTCATAACCATAGCCAAAAGTTCCGCTGGCGGGAATTATGGGGTTGTCAAGCTCGAGACCGCAAAGGTTAACACTTAATCTGCCCATAAAATTTCCTCCTTCTTAAGCACAGGTCCATCCTTACAAATTCTCTTATAGCCTGTAACTGTTTTGCAGGAGCAACCCATACAAGCACCGAATCCGCAACCCATTCTCTCTTCAAAGCTGAACTGACCGCTTGTGGCACTTGCTTTGAAAATTGCTTTAAGCATAGGCTCGGGACCGCAGGTATAGAAATATGAATAATCAATATCCTTCATAGCATCGGTAACGAAACCTTTGATGCCATAAGAGCCATCAACAGTTGTAACAAAAACATCCGCACCTAAAGTCTTGAAATCTTCTTCGCAGAAAACTTCGTCTTTAGCGTTAAAGCCAAGAACAACGCTGACATTTTTACCTTCTGCAATAAGCTTTTTACAAAGCATATAAAGAGGAGGAACACCAACGCCACCGCCTAAAAGCAAGGGCTTGTCACCTGAAAGCGAAATATCATAGCCGTTACCAAGACCTGTGAGAACATTTAGCTCTTCGCCTGCAGTCATTTTTGCCATTTGCTCTGTACCTTTACCTACAACCTTGTAGATAAGAGTAAGCACATCGCCTTCACAATCGCAAACTGAAATGGGTCTGCGAAGATAAAGACCATCTAATTTAATATTTACAAACTGTCCGGAAGATGTGATGTCACTCACATCCCCCTGAAGTCTCATTTTATACACCGTTTCAGTAAGAGGTGCATTATCAATTATTTTGAAAATAGATTCTCTCATAAGTTACCTTCTGCATCGATAGTTGAAATTGTAAGTGTAATATCTTCAAGAACATCAAGAAGAACTCTTACTGTATCGAGTGCTGTGAAAATTGTTACATTGTTTTCAATAGCGTAACGGCGAATTAAGTGACCGTCATTGTTGTTTTCACTGGTTCCGTTAATATCTTTTGTGTTAATAACATAAGCGATATGACCCTGACGGAGTGCATCGGGCACTTCGTTACTGCCTTCGCTGATTTTTCCGAGAACGTGAGTTCTGATACCGTTTTCTTTAAGGAATTTTGCAGTACCTGCAGTTGCCTGAATATTGAAGCCGAGTTTATAGAAGCGGCGGATAAGAGGAAGCGCCTCTTCTTTATCCTTATCTGCAACTGTTGCAAAAACAGTACCATAATTCTGAAGGTGCATACCTGATGCCTGAAGAGCTTTATAAAGAGCTCTGTTCAATTTATCATCATAACCGATTGCTTCACCTGTTGATTTCATTTCAGGTGAAAGATAAGCATCAAGTCCGCGGATTTTGTTAAATGAGAACACGGGAACTTTTACATACCAACGTTTCTTTTCCTCGGGATAAATATCAAAGATACCCTGTTCTTTAAGGCTCTTGCCCATAATAACTTCTGTTGCAATATCTGCAAGAGAATAGCCTGTTGCTTTTGAAAGGAAAGGAACTGTTCTTGAAGAACGTGGGTTAACCTCAATAATATACACATCATCGTTTTCGTCAACAATGAACTGAATGTTGAAAAGACCAACAATGCCGATTCCGAGACCAAGCTTCTTTGCATACTGAAGAATGATGCCTTTAACCTTGTTTGAAATACTGAATGAGGGATAAACGCTGATAGAGTCACCGGAGTGAATACCTGTTTTTTCAACAAGCTCCATAATACCCGGAACAAATACATCTCTGCCGTCGCAGATAGCATCAACCTCAACCTCTTTACCATAAATGTATTTATCAACAAGAACTGGCTTGTCCTCATCAATTTCAACGGCTGTTCTGAGATAATGACGAAGCTGTTCTTCATTTGCAACAATCTGCATAGCACGTCCGCCAAGAACGAAGGAAGGACGAACAAGAACAGGATAACCGATTTCAGCCGCAGCTGCGATACCGTCTTCAAGATTTGTAACAGCCTTACCTTTTGCACGAGGAATATTAAGTTCATTGAGAAGGTTTTCGAATGCATTACGGTCTTCTGCACGGTCAATAGCGGCACAGTCAGTACCGATAATTTTAACACCACGATCATAAAGAGGCTGTGCAAGGTTGATAGCTGTCTGACCGCCAAGAGAAGCAACAACACCTTCAGGCTTTTCAAACTCAACAATGTTCATAACATCTTCAGCAGTAAGAGGTTCAAAGTAAAGCTTGTCAGCAGTAGTATAGTCAGTGGAAACTGTTTCGGGGTTATTGTTAATGATGATAGCCTCGTAACCTGCATTTTTAATGGTCATAACAGCGTGAACTGTTGAGTAGTCAAATTCAACACCCTGACCGATACGGATAGGACCGGCACCGAGAACAATAATCTTTTTCTTATCAGTAAGGCGGGAAGCATTCTCTCCTGTATATGAAGAATAGAAGTAAGGAATATATGCATTTGTGTGGCAAGTGTCAACCATCTTGAATGCAGGGAAGAGATTCATTTCCTTGCGCTTATTGTAAACATCAAGCTCACTACAGTCCCAGAGACGAGCAATATATTTATCACTGAAGCCCATCTTCTTAGCATCAGTAAGAGTTTCAGCATCCTTATTAACACGAAGTTTTTCTTCCATATCAATAATGTTTTTGATTGCTTCAAGGAAGTAAGGAGTAATCATTGTTACTTCGTGAATTTTTTCAAGAGAAACACCGTGATATATAAGCTCTGCAATAGCGAAGATATTATCAGAACGGAACTCTGAAATATAATCAAGAAGTTCTTCAACGCTCATATTGTCGAACTTTGAAAGGTACATATGATTAGCACCGATTTCAAGAGAACGGATACCTTTAAGAAGAGCTTCTTCAAGGTTAGAACCGATACCCATAATTTCACCTGTTGCCTTCATCTGAGTGCCCAGCTTATTAGTAGCAGAAGTAAACTTATCAAATGGGAAACGGGGTAATTTAGCAATAACATAGTCGAGCTTAGGCTCGAAAGCAGCGTTAGTGTTGGCAATCTGAATATCTTCAAGAGCCATACCTACAGCAATCTTTGCAGTAACGCGGGCGATGGGATAACCCGAAGCCTTTGATGCAAGTGCGGAAGAACGTGAAACTCTGGGGTTAACCTCGATAAGATAATATTCAGAAGTATGAGGATTAAGAGCAAACTGAACATTACAGCCACCCTCAATTTCAAGCTCTTTGATGAGCTTGATAGCTGAATCGTTGAGCATCTTCTCATCTTCTTTACTGAGTGTCATAATAGGTGCAACAACGCAGGAGTCACCTGTATGAACACCAACAGGGTCGATATTCTCCATACCGCAGATGGTGATAGCGTGGTCATTGGAGTCACGCATAACTTCAAATTCGATTTCTTTATAACCCTTAACACTCTTTTCAATAAGAGCCTGATGAACGGGAGACAATTTGAATGCATTTGTGCCGATTTCGATAAGCTCTTCTTCATTGTAAGCAAAACCACCGCCTGTACCACCGAGAGTAAACGCAGGACGAACAACAACGGGATAACCGATACGCGCTGCTGCTGCCTTTGCTTCCTCTAATGAATAAGTGATTTCTGAAGGAATAACTGGTTCTCCGATAGATTCGCAAAGCTCTTTGAACATTTCGCGGTCCTCTGCGCGCTCAATAGAAGCACTTGAAGTACCGAGAAGCTTTACCTCACATTCCTTAAGAACGCCCTTTTTCTCAAGCTGCATAGCAAGGTTAAGACCTGTCTGACCACCGATACCGGGAATGATAGCATCAGGACGCTCGTGACGGATAATCTTAGCCACATATTCAAGAGTAAGAGGCTCCATATACACCTTATCAGCGATAATAGTATCAGTCATAATTGTTGCAGGGTTAGAGTTAACAAGAACAACCTCGTAACCTTCCTCTTTAAGTGCTAAACAAGCCTGAGTACCTGCATAGTCAAACTCTGCCGCCTGACCGATAACTATAGGACCGGAACCTATAATCAAAACTTTTTTAATGTCTGTTCTCTTTGCCATACTATAATTCCTCCATAGAGTGAGTGTATTCGAACCAAATATGCCTTAAATGGCCGATTTCACGCACCTTCATTATTTTTTTGTCTCGTAATACGCCAGTATTACTTCGCCAAAGAAAATCCCAAATGCACGCAAACTCGGGCATTTAAGGTTCTGCGAAGTTTAATACTTGGCAATTTTTTCTGTAACAAGGCAAAACTCGCAGGAAGGCTTTCTCCTTTCAAGAGTTTTAACGATGTTACAGGGAAAAGTGACTGTATTAAACCATATGTGGTTCGAACACATTCACTCTATATCATCGTAATTAATTAACTTATTTAGTGTAAGCAACTTTGCCGTTGCAAACCGTAAGGACACATTCGCCTTTAACTTTCATATCTTCAAAAGGAGTTGCTTTGCCTTTTGAAAGAAAATCATCTGGTTTTATAACATTTTCTTTTTCTAAATCCCATACTGTGAAGTCCGTATTCAGCGGAATACCGAACCTCTTCCGAGGATTTATTGACATAAGTTCAATAAGCTTTTCGAGAGTAATTTCTCCTGTTTCAACAAAGTGGGTGAACATAATCTGGAATGCGGTTTCGATTCCAACAACACCGAATGCGCTACCCGAAAGACCTTTGCTTTTCTCTTCTGCAGAATGGGGTGCGTGGTCAGTTGCTATCATATCAATAGTTCCGTCCTTAATACCCTCAATCAGAGCAAGCTTATCTTCCTTTGAACGAAGCGGCGGATTCATTTTAAATCTGCCGTTCTCTTGTAAATCACTATCATCAAGCACAAGATAATGAGGACCTGTTTCGCAGGTAACATCCAAGCCCTCTGCTTTAGCTTTTCTTATAAGCTCAACGCTTTCTTTTGTTGAAATGTGGCAAACATGGTATTTGCAACCGATTTCCTTTACCAATTTCAAATCTCTTTCAATGGGTTTCCATTCACTTTCACTGCATATACCCTTGTGGTTATGCTTTTTGCAGTAATCGCCATCGTGAATGTAGCCACCAAAAAGAAGTGAATTATCTTCACAATGGGCAACAATCATTTTTCCCAATGCTTTTGCTTCAAGCATAGCTTTGCGCATCAGTTCTTCGCTTTGCACTCCTCTGCCATCATCAGAAAAAGCAATTGAATTTTCTGCCATAGCTTCCATCTCAGAAAGCTCTTCACCTTTTTGACCGATGGTTATTGAAGCATATGGGTAAACATTTATTGTTGCATCCTTTTTGATTATATCTGTTTGCTTTTTAAGATGCTCTGCAGTATCAGGAACAGGGTTTAAATTCGGCATTGTGCAAACCGCAGTGTAACCACCTCTTGCAGAAGCCTTGCACCCTGTTTCAACCGTCTCTTTATAAGAAAAACCCGGCTCACGAAAATGCACATGCACATCGCAAAAACCGGGAAAAACAAAATATTTATCACAATTGAAAACAGAAAGAGCAGGGCAAGAAGACAACTGAGCCGCAATATCTAAATAAAAGGAAGGAGAACCGACCTTTTCTACTGTAGCGATATTTATTGTTTTTGCCTTTAATTGCTGTGACATAAAAATCCCTTTCCGTGTATTAGGTAAAACGCTTTCGCGTTATTCGATTTTACGCGCCTGACTGCGCTATAACCCTCCACCACACCAAAACAAGTTTCGGTGTGGTCCTCCTCCCTACACTAGGGAGGCATATTAAAAATAAAAGCCTTGCACACCGGCAAGGCTGAACACACAAAAACATTGATACAGCTATAACTGTACCGATATATTCATAATTCAATCTTGCCGATCTCTCTGTACCGACTTAAAGACCTTATTTATGATACCAAAACACCACCTAAAAGTCAATAGAAACTCTGCTTTTCCGTCGCCATTTTTCAGCACATAAACAAGATGTTTTTTGTTAAGTTTGACTAAAAGATATTTTACCACAAAACACCAGTTCAAACAAGAAAAAATCCGTTGTTTTTTGCTTTTTGTTAAAATGCCCAAAAGTGAAAACTCAACTTTGTCAATGTGACGAAGAATAACTGTTGAATATCGCTTTTCTATAGTGTAAAATAAAACATTATATTATGTACAATTGTGTTTATACGCAAGGTGGTGATGTTTTGGAAAAAGAAAATAAAATCCATATTTTTCAGAAAGGTTTCAACTATTCTCAGGATGGTCCCGGTAACCGCCTTGTATATCATTTGTCAGGTTGCAATTTAAAATGCCCATGGTGTTCAAATCCTGAGGGTATGGAAGTCACCAAAGATGCTACAGCTTTAACTGTTGAAAGCATTGTAAAAGAAGCTCTTTCCTGCAAAATGATGTTCATTGATGGGGGCGGTGTTACCCTTACGGGCGGTGAAGTAACTTGCCAGAAAGATGCAGTTATTAACCTATTGTACCGATTAAAAGAAAACGGTATTCACACCTGCATTGAAACCAACGCATCATTAAAAAACTGCGGGGAAATTTTCCAATCGGTTGATTATATGATTGCAGATTTCAAATCTCCTGATGCTGAAAAATTGGAAGCTGTCACAGGTGCAGACCTTGAAATTATAAAAGAAAATTTATATTCCCGAGCCAAAACAGGCAAACCGCTACTTATAAGAATCCCTCTTATAAATGGTTTCAACAACGGAAAAGAAAATGCAGTTTTATTTGCTGATTTTTTTGAAGAATTAAAAGTTAAAAACGGTAATGAAAACCTATATTTTGAAATACTTACTTATCACGAATACGGCAAAGAAAAATATGAAAAAATGGGTAAGGAATATAAAGTAGATAAAGGCTTTGTTTCCCCAGATGACGTTAACTTTCTGGCAACAGAAATAAAAAACAAAAACTTGAATTTAATTCACACTTGAGGTGTTTTTATGTATAATTTTGACCATATTAAAACAACAGAAAAAGCTAAACTTCTTTTTAAGGAAGAAAGAGCGATAAACCATCTTGAAGGCTGGTTTATCGTTAAAGAAACAGAACAGAAAGCTGATGAAAAATACTGCACTCTTCCCCCAATGAGAAGAGCTGCAGAAAAATTCAGAGAAGCAGTAAAGGTTCTCCCTTTATCTATCAGCGATTATGCAATTTTTGCAGGTACTCAGAGGGATGCATTTGCAAGAAGTTACGCTCTCATTAATCCCTCATTCAGAGTTGAAACCTTTGCAGGCTATTGCGACCCAACTGCAGTTTATGACGATATCGACCCTACAGAGGAATTTCCAAAAGAGCGTATTGAAGCACTTCGCGAGCTTGATAAACAAACCGATTATGTTAAAACCCTTTCTGCAGTTTATAAGGATTGCGAAAAGCTTACGGGCGAAGTTGCTTTTTTCGTTGAACAGGTAACAGGGCACCTTATCCCGGATATGCGTTACACCTTAAAATACGGTATTAAAAAGATGCTTTCTGATATTGAAGAAAAGCAAAAAACTGCAAATAACGAACAGAAAGACAATTATGAAGCAATGAAAATTGCTCTTGATTGTGCTCTTATTCTTGCGAAAAGATACAAAGCAATTGCCGAAGAAAAATTAGCAGTTGCCGAAGGTGAAAGAAAAGAAGAACTTACTCTTCTTGTTAATACACTCTCAAAAGTTCCTGAAAACGGAGCAGAAACTCTTTACGAAGCAATTCAGAGTTTCATAATTCTTTGGGAAACAATGTGCCTTGAACAAGCACCCAATCCCTTTGCATTTTCCGTTGGTAATGCAGACAGAATTTTTGAGCCTTACAGAGCTAACGATAACCTTTCAAGAGAAGAAGCCGCTGCACTTTTCAAGCATTTTCTTGTCTTCTTCAATGTTGCGGACAGAAGCTGGGCAATTTCGCAAAACCTTATTGTAAGTGGTCGCGACAAGGATGGAAACGACCTTACAAACAGCTCCACCTATGCCCTTCTTGATGCATACTATGAAATGAATCTTCCCCAACCCATTCTCTCGGTTAAATTACATAAAAACACCCCCCAAAAATTATATAGTGAATTGGGCAGATTCCTTTTCACACCCGGTTGCCTTACACCCTCATTCTTCAACGATGACTCACTTTATGCGGTTCTCTCAGATGCAGGAATTGATATTGACGACATAGAAGATACCTCAATCGCAGGTTGTCAGGAGCCTCTCATTATGGGTAAAGACAACGGCAACACAACAAACAGTTGGTTTAATTTGGGAAAAGTTCTGGAACTCACTTTAAATAACGGCTATTCCACTGTTACCGGCGAATATATCGGCACAGTTTGTGAAGAAACAGATGCTTTGACCGCTCTTAAAAATATCAGAGAGCGTTTTTATAAAAATGCGCAGTATTTTTGCGATGAAATGGTAAAAGCCGCAAATGGTTGTTCAAGAGCTATTTCACATTTACCTGTTCCTTTCTTAAGCACAGTTATGGGTGGCATTGAAAGCGGTTATGACACCCGCGACATTATCCATCAGGGTACAAAATACAATGGAAGCGGTTGTCTTATCCACGGAACAAGTGTTGTTGCAGATTCCTTTATTGCCATTGATAAACTTATCAACGAACGTCCTGAAGATGCACAAGATCTTATTGATGCTTTAAAATGCAATTTTGAAGGCTATGAGGAGCTTCGTGAGTTTTTAATGACAGCACCAAAATTCGGTAACAACATTCCTGAGGTTGACACAGAAACTGCTGAACTCACTACCAAAATTGCAGATATGGTCAGAGCACAGAAAAACTATCTCGGCAACAATTTCCGCCCTGATTTTTCAACGCCTTCAACTCACCTTTTATATGGTTATTGGGTTGGTGCTCTTCCTTGCGGAAGAAAATCAAGAGATATGCTTAACTACGGTGTTGACCCACTTTATGGTGAAGCTCAGAATGGTTTAGGCTTCCGTACTCTTTCGCTTATGAAATTACCCTTTAACAAGATGTGTGGCGGTTACGCTTCTCATTTCGGTATTGACCCCAAATATTTCACAAGTGACAATTACGAAGGCAAGGGTGTTGAATTCCGCGACAAAGTTATGAAACCATTGTTCTTTAACGAACTCAACGAAAATGTTGCGCCTTTCTATCTCTATGTTAACGTAACCACCGCAGAAATCCTCAAAAAAGTTCTTGCAGAACCGAAAAAATATGCTCCAAGCGGAGTTTATATTATGAGAATTCATGGCACATTCGTTAATTTCCTTGACCTTTCCCCTGCAATTCAGCAAGATATTATCCGCCGACTTGACCCTGCTTCAACAGCAGTAATGTGCTAAAGCTATGAATATATTAGGAATTGATATTGGCACAACCACCGTTACGGCACTTGTGCTTGAAACCGAAAAAAGCAAGGTTTTAAAATCCTGCACCCTAAAAAATGATTCATTTATAGACGGCAGAGAATTTGAAAAACTCCAGAACCCTAAACTAATAATCGAAACTGTTAAATCTGCAATTAAAAATGCTACTGGAAAACTTAACATTGATGCTATCGGCATAACCGGTCAGATGCACGGAATTCTTTATCTTGATAAAGATAATAATCCCTGCTCTCCTCTTATGATTTGGCAAGATGAACGAGGAAATGAAATTTATAAAAACGGACTTTCCTATGCAGAATATTTAACAGAAGTGACCGGACTGAAAGCCGCTTCAGGCTTTGGTCTTACCACTCATTTTTATAATTTGGTGAATGGTGAGATTCCAGAAAATGCAGTAATGCTCTGCACAATTCACGACTATCTCGCCTCTCTTCTTACAAACACTAAACCTGTCACCCATTCAAGCGATGCCGCAAGTCTAGGCTTTTATAACTTGAAAGAAAACTGTTTTGATGATAACGCTTTAGAAAAAGTTGGTCTCAATAAAAGCTTCCTTCCTCAAGTTATAAAATCCACCACTTTGGCAGGTCAAACTAATTGTGATTTTCTCCCTGACGGCTTACCGGTTGCAATTGCTATTGGCGATAATCAAGGTAGCTTCCTCGGCTCTGTTGCAGATACGGA
Source organism: Acutalibacteraceae bacterium (assembly GCA_045606545.1). GTDB lineage: Bacteria > Bacillota > Clostridia > Oscillospirales > Acutalibacteraceae > DTU089. The sequence continues at coordinate 18,830 of JAZUSD010000049.1, forward strand.
AAAATCCGTTTTAGTTAATGTAGGTACCGGTAGTCAGGTATCATTCACAACTGATAAAGTACAAGACCTTTCCTGTGGTGAAATTCGTCCATTAACAGACGATAAATATATTTTCGTTGGTGCCTCCCTCTGCGGTGGCAGAGCTTATGCTATTTTAAAAACATTTTTTGAAAAATCTGCCAAAATGCTCGGTGGCACAACCGAAAACCTATATACCCTTATGGATGAAAAAGCCGAAAGCATTACCGATTTTTCTGATTTGTTGACTGTTAATTGTCAGTTCTGCGGTACTCGTGAAAATCCGCAACTACGCGGTAGTATTGAAAAAATCGGCACCGAAAATTTCACTCCCGAGAACCTTATTTTTGGTACTCTTAAAGGTGTTTCAAAAGAGCTTTTTGATATGTATGAAAGCGAAAAAACGCTTTTAACTACCGCTCCAACAATCCTGGTTTGCTCGGGTAACGGCTTAAGAAAAAGTAAAATTTGGAGAAAAATATTCACTAAGGATTTTAAAATGACAGCGACTCTTCCCAAACATAGCGAGGAAGCCGCCGTTGGCGCTTGTGTTTTTGCAAGTGTTGCAAGCGGAATATTTAATGATATAAAATCAGCGCAAAATGCGCTTTTGAGGTAGAACTATGGATACTAAGACAATTGCAAAACAACCTGTATTTTTCGAAAAAAATCGAGTTTTCCGCGTATATTTAGGCGGTAAGCTTTTCAGTGATTTCTTTGGTGATAACAGCGAAGACTGTTTCTATCCTGAAGAATGGGTTTGCTCTTCAACAAAAGCTCTTAACGAAGGTAGCACAGATGAATATGAAGGTGTTTCAAAAGTAAAAGGAACCGATATATACTTTAATGAGCTTTTGCAAAACGAAAAAGCGTTGATGCTCGGTAACAGAACCAGCTTTGATGTACTTGTCAAAGCTCTTGATTCTGCAATCCGACTTCCCGTTCAAGCTCATCCCGACAAAGCTTTTTCAAGAGCCCATTTCAATTCTGAATTCGGCAAGGCAGAATCATGGCTTGTTTTGGCAACAAGAGAAAACGCTTGTATTTATTTTGGATTTAAAGATGGTGTAACTGCAGAAGAATTTGAAAAAGCAGTAGATGCAAGCGAAACTGATAAAAGTGCTATGGAAAACCTTTTAAACAGAATACCGGTAGAAGCTGGTGATGTTTATTTCATCCCTGCAAAAGCAGTTCACGCTATAGGAGCAGGGTGCCTTATTCTTGAGGTTCAGGAACCTACTGATTTCACAATTCAGCCTGAGCGTTGGTGCGGTGATTACCATTTAAGCGATAAGCAAATGTATCTTGATTTAGATAAAGAAACTGCGTTAAAGGTTTTTGATTATTCTTATAACTACGAAAAAGTTATGAAAGAGTGCAAAAAATCACCCATCACTGTTTATGATGCTGACGGATGCAAAAAAGAAATTCTTATAGGTAACGATGACACCCCCTGTTTCAGCGTTGAAAGATATATTGTAAATGGTGGTAAAACCGAAAATCTTCAGGGAGTTTGTGTTTATGTTGTAACTGAAGGTACAGGTAAAATCGTTTCCGAAGGCTACTGCAAAGAAATCAAAAAAGGTGATTATTTCTTTATGCCCTATAGCTGTGATGGGAAATTTGCAGTTGAAAGTACATCTGCTTTAACTCTTGCAAAATGCGTACCACCGGAGGTGCAATGTGGCAAAGCCACAGCGATATAAATCCTGACGGATTTTCGATATATCTGACGATACGATATACCAACAGTGCGATATGTGCCTGACGGCACGCGAAATTAGGATTTATATCATATCGTATTGAGCATAGTGAAATATATCGCGTTTTATTCTAAAATATATTGTACAAGCTTGCTTGTATATCGATAATATAATCGGAGAATACTATGATAGATAATTTACTAAAAACAAAGAATTGGTCACCGAAAGTTGTTGGCGAATTCATAAAAGAATTAAGTAAGGTTGAAAATGGCTACACTAACGAAAACAAGTGTGATTTTGTAAGTGAAACTGCAAAAGAACTTCTTAAGCGTAGCGGAAATGGCAATATTTCCTCTGCCGAAAACATTCTGATTTACGCCACTCAGCATTATTTTGAGGATACAGAGTCCCAAACAAAAGCCAATATTTATTACATTCTTGGCGAGCTTTATGAAAAGCACAAAGAGAATTTTATGAGAGCATATACCTACTACGAAAAATACACTCTTAACAATAAAGTAAATAGCGGCACCCATTCACTTATGCTCAAAGCCCTTATTCTTCGCGATGATTTCAAATATTCGGATGAACTTGAAAAAGAGTTCAGAATGAGCCTTGCTGAAGGTGATTTAGGTCTTAAAAATGATAGAATTTATGAAAATATCGGAAGATTTATTGTTTTGAACCACGAAGGCAACGAGGAAGAATGCAAAAAAGTGATAAAACGCCTTTGGGGAATTATAAAAACCGATGAGCTTATCCTCCCCGACCTTATATTAAAGAAAAATTTAAATGATAGAGTTACAGTTCCACAAAAAGTTATTGAATTTATAAAAGATACACAAACAAAAATAGACTTGCATTAAGCAAGTCGATTTTTTAGTTTAATCTTTAATTTTCTTTCTTCTCTTATCAACTTTAATAAGAGTTGCTGTTGCACCTGCACCGCAGAGCATAAACATTATGAACCAGGGCGCATTCTGAGCCGCCGCCTCTTCATCGAGAGCATTGGTTGCAATTGCAACAAGAGGTTTAAGAGCAACTCTCACAACAGCTTTAAGAGGTTCACTATCTCTTATAAAGTCAGCAATTGGCGGTGAAAGCTTGTAGTAAGCCTTAACAAATGCTGTTCCCAAAGGATTAGTTAACAGGCACTCGTCACGGAAATTACAAAGCAATCCAACCTCACCCGAGTCATGACCATAAGAAGCCGTTGCAATGAAGCAAAGTTCCGGTGGCTTAACCATAGTGTTTGAACTATCCGCAGAAATAATTGCATCAGAATAAACTCTTAAAACAATACCATTTTCATTTACCGCTTCAACTGGTGTTTCCGATATCGTTCCATTCGAATCATAAGTATTTGTTTGTGTTAATTCTCGCCCTCTGTAATTAACAGTTATATTGTTTTCTGACAATACCATATTAGGGAAATGATACGCAACATCAAGACTATAATAAATATCATCCGATGTAGGTGAATTCAACTTCAATTTATTTAAATCCACGTCATTCGAATTACTACCTTTATTTTCATAAATAAAATCATCTTCAAGTGCAGAAATAGTAATAATCACACCACATTTATTGTTTTTAGCAGAGCCGGCTTTGCTTTTGTCCTTCAACATTGGTGAAAATTCAATATAAATAGGAACATCTGAAATTTGAATCGCCGATTCAGGATTCATACCTCTATTGAGGCACTTGATATAATAACCATCAACCATGCCTCTTTCACCTGAACAATAAGTCTTTAAAACCTCGGTTTTATCATCATCTGTTGTAACTATTTCTTCTTTTGTTACACCGCTACATCTTTTGTTTTCGAAATCCCAAGATGCCTCGCAGTTCTCATTACTGCAAGAAGCATGGGGTTCAAAAAACAGATATGAATATGTCTGGTCGGCATTAACCGTAGGAACGACTGCTGCCGTATCAAAAATATCCGCAGACATGGCCGAAGCAACATTGGTCTGACCTGAACGCAGTGTTTCTGCCACAAATTTAACAGCTTCCTGCTTTATACTGCGCTCTTCTGCTTTGTTAAAAGCTCGATAAGTTACTTTCAGCATATTACCTAAAGCCAACACGCCAAGAGAAAGGAGAAGCAAAACCACAACAAGCTCTACTATAGTAAAGCCTTTTTTGTTTTTTGTAAGTAATCTAAGCATTATTCACCCTCCTTATCAGGATACTCTGCCATCAAGGGCAAATAACTCAGTGGGAGTGTAACAGTAAATGAGCTTAGGTTCATTAGTGTCGCCATCCAAATTAGATTGAGTCAATTTCTCTGACGAATTAATAACTTTTTTACCTGATTTGCTGATTTTTTTTAAGTCTTCAACTCTAATGGCTGCTAGCCAACCCTCTCCTAAAGTATTTCCTTTATCGGAGCCAAGGAAATAATAATAACCGTTAAGAAGAATTGCATCATTAATATAGCTGGTGAATGGACCGTTTGTAACAATTTCAAAATCAGCCTCGTACGATTTTGTATTTGTATTATATTTAATTTCGCCAACAACTATCATTTCATTTGTTTTAGCGGTACCATCTGCATTATAAATAGGTTTACCGCTTATTATAACAACATCCTCATCAGCAACTATAGTGGTAATTTCTGAAAAATAATCGCTAAGACTATTTTGCCCGTTATTAACTTTAATTTCGATCATATCAGATGCTGTAAGCGCTTTTGTTCCTTTTTGGATATTCTCCGTTCTGAGTTTAACTTCGCTTTCGGTACCTTTCCACTCGGTAATTACATTCCCTTTATCATCAGTCTTTGGATTCCCGTTTTCATCCAAAACGGGAACCAGGTTGCCCTCAACTTTTGAGGTTGCTATAACCGAGTAATACGCCTTACCTAAACTGTCACCATATACAGCAACATATTTTTTTTCTGAAGAACCTGTGATGGTCGCAAAAACATCAACAGCAGTAAAACGAATACTCTTGCGAGAATGGAGAATAGGATCTATAAATTTAGGGGATTTGTAGTAAAGAAGATTCTGAAAAATTGCATTCTGCTCACCTTTACCGCTAAGCCCTGTTTTAAACACTTCACCGCCTGCTTCCGCGGAAACATAAGCTGACAATATTCCATCGTTATACACACTTCCCATTGCCGTACCAAAGAAACCGTTACCTGCTAATTTTCCATCAGTGGTAGCCGCAGATTCCTTCATAAATACAGAGCCCGATACCGCATAGCCTACCGCAACAGTCACCTCATCACAAGTAGCAACTTTAACAAGGTTATAATATTCACCTGGGAACCAAGTATTATAATAAAGGTTGTCTTCCGCTACCACAGTTCCATTTTCAAGAGGCCTACCTTGGTGATTTAGTCTATTGTCACCCTTTGAAACCCTTGTTAAATAATAACCTGCCGTAGGTGTACTAGCTCTGTAATATTTCTCATAAGAACGCGTTTCTTCATCTGTGCCGTCAGATGTAACATCGCCCATAGACATTCTCCAACGAGAGCAATATCCAAAAGTAAATTCTAAGTCACCATCGTTATAGAAAATGACATCATCACTTGTATCTGTATAGAAAGAATATCGATCATTAAGTTCTTTTAAATCCGGGACTGTATAATCACTGGGAATATCCCCAGCATGGTTTCCAATTTTCAAGCATAGCATTTTCATTCTATCAGATACACTTGATGTATTGTTACCTGCTGGCTCCGCATAAAATGTACGGAATACTTGAGAACCTTCGCCCTGTGTACCGCCAATTATGTAACCGGTAGCACGGCTATCTTTAACATTTTCACCATTATAAACAAATCTAGCATCATGATCATTTTTACCAATATCTGAGGATTGACGTAAAAACGCAAAAGCAGGTACAGTTCCAAAATATATAACTTGCCCCTGTCCTTTACTTCCTGCACCCGGAAGATATATTGACGATGTAATATTTACACAGTTTGCAGTATCTGCAGCAATCCAACCATTAGAAAGACCATTTTCTTTTTCTGAGTTCGGTATAATTCCATCGGTCAGTTCTGAATCATTACCCTTATAAACCCAAAAATCACCTTTCATAAAACGGTGCTGATAGTTTAAGTCCTTTGCAATTGTTGATTCAATTGGATTAATAGATATCATAGACTTAATTCTTACATAAGCAAAATTTCTATCATAATGCTTATTTTCACCACCGGAAGCTTCACCTTGGAAATAAACTGGTCCAGCATAAGGGGTATCTTTATCACTACCCGCAATTATACGATAATCGAAAGTTCCAAACTTTACTCTATTTCCTTTATTTAAATATCTTGCATTATCAGGCTCCCAAGGTAAAGAATAACCATTAAATTCGTCTGTTGAACGAAGTTTTCCTCCAAGTCTAAACGAATAACCACTATCTATCTCGGTTAAAACATAAGAAATCCTTCTATTAGCAAGGTGTTGATAATCGTAGTCGGAAGTAAACCCATGAAACTGCATTGAATATCTTAAAGTTTTATCAAAATAATCGTATCGAGAACCAACATGATAAAGATTAAGATCTTCACCACCAATACCAATGAAACCACCTATTTTATGTATTTCATTATAATAAGAAGTACAGTCAAACCCTAAATAGTCACTTACGCCATAACCAGATGAATGTTCCATTGTCTTAAAAGAATACTGATCGCTCATTTCACCACTCCAGAAGGATGGATATGTGGTGGTACCATCTGCAAGGATACCTGCTACGTCTTTTGTGTTAGTAGCAGAAGCAATGTTACTGTTGTTGTTACCCACCCTACCTGCAGCAGTTGAAAAAACAGACGAAACTGTGGCAGATATACTATTAAAATTATACATACGATAAACTCGGCTGTTTTTACCTGCCATAACATAATAGGGTCTCAAATGTGAATTTTCATCGTTTTCAACCCATGTAACTGTCTGAATTATCGTGTCTGATGCGCTCGGTGTATCATTAGAAGTGAATAAGCCACTATTGTCCCAGCGCATTGTTCTTCCTTGCGCAGAAAGGGTATAAACACCATTAGCATCCTCAACACCGGCACTTGTATAATAATCTATTTTTTTGTTATTAACTGTTCCCGATTTACCTGCCAAAAGAATTGTTGCAGGTTCAATTGTGAGATAATCCGATACGGTTCTTACCTGTCCTCTGTTGTTCACATAATAAACTGTAATCTTAACGGGAGAATAGGTAAAGTCTAATTCGTTTTTACCATCGGCTGCACTCACATTAAATTTAATGATACCATCCGAAGTAATATTATTCAAATCTAACATACTACCTGCAGTAAGTTGAGTGCCGTTAATAATAACCTTCGCAAGATTATCCTTAACATAGATGGCATCATCGTCTGATTTAGTTTTATCGGGAAGAATAACCTCAATAAAAATCAGACCGGTACCTTTTTCTTGTATAACATTACCGTTTTCATCTTCCTCTGTTGTTGTATTTAAAATACTCTCATATTTTTCAATAAAAGCTTTATCCCAATCCGTTTGATTCGAATTGGCATTACCGTTTCCCATTACATCACTATAACAGCCAAACATAACTTGGCTGTACTCCAAACCGGTTGTTTGTATAACAACATTATGATTATCCTGATTGTCATAAACAATTCTAGGAGAAATAATATCAACAGTTGCACGCGAAGTGCCAAAAGCGGATTCAAGACCGGTTTGCAAACTAGAAACAACCTTTTTCAACTTTACATTCATTGATTTAAAGAGCGTGTCTGCATTGTTTTTTATATTTTTAAAGCCTACTCCTTCAATTGTAATTGTTGTTTCCGAAAAACGATCAGCAAGCCCTAATTCAATCTCGGTTTTTGAATCATAAACACTTTCAACCTTCTCACCTGCTTTATACAAGCTATCGTAAGATGACAGCAACATAGGTGTAAACATAACCACAATAAGACTGAGCAATGAAAGGGCACAAAGGAGTTCAACATAAGTCATGCCAAGCTTGTTGAAAAACTGTTTTTTATTAGTTCCAACTTTTTGACTATGTTTTTTCATATTCAACTCTCCTTTTCTTAAAAATATAAACCGTTGGCGAATTCTTTCTGAGGTTTCTTATGAATCCCAAACTACATAAAAGTCATTAAAATTGGGCACACGACCACCGGTACCGTCATAAATGTTACCTACATAATGAAAATCGTCATTAACATAATCAGCCTGACCTAAGTATTTCTCAAATAATCCTCTGGCACCGCCAAAAGCATTATTTTTAAACTTTTCAAACGCATTTAATCCATCATCATTGCCATAAAGACTCTGATATTTAACATCCATAAACCAAGCACTCAGGGAAAATCCAGTTGTTTCATCAGATTTTGTTGAACCTATTGCAGGTACTTGGGAATTAAAATAATAAACATCTCCTGCATTTGCAAATTTAAACAACTGAATATCCGAACCTTTGTAATATACCGTCTGCGTTTTATAGCTAGAACCATTCTCAGAAAAAGGAATAATCCAAAGATAAGAATCCTCCATAAATATAACTTTCCCGGCTTTAACCTCTTTGTTTTTTCGATCTTTATTCAAATAGGTATATGGGGTATTTTCAGGAGCAGAAAATAAAAGTGATGTCATTCTGGGAGCATCGTAACTTTTTATAGGCACATTCATTTTTTCAAGCAAATCTCTTATTGCATCAGTAATACCTGTGTCGGTCCAAAGTGAGACCATAGTGTTGACGCTTTCTTTAAAAAGAATATTAGGAGACTGAAAAACAAGCAATTTATAAAGAGCCTGGTTTGCATCAAATCCATCTCCTATTCTTCCTGTACGGCAAGGGTTAACAAGCAAGTTCACGGGCAATTCAACCTGAATTCCATTAGTCGCAGAAAACAAAACAAAATTATCCTTTTGAGCATTATCCGACCAGGTTCTCATATTGTTGGATTTGAGGCATGCAAATGTCGGGTCACTTTCAGGTAAGGTTGTTGTCTCAGGATGAAGTCCAAAAGATAAATCTGAAAAGCTTTGTGTACCGTTATATTCAAGTCCTTGGTTAGATATTATCATATTACCAACACAAGAGAACATATACACCGGCTGTCTCATCGCAACGTTTGCAGAGTCTGGATTCCAAGCTTTGCTGTTATATGTTACCTCTGTAATACCTGTTGCCTTTGAGGTATCGGGAAAGATCTGGTGACCTTCAACATTGGTTGGAGCATTAATCCAACCCTCGTCAGCTGGGAGAGTAGGAAGAATCATTTTGCAACCACGAGAAAAATCAACGAATTTTTTATCGCCTATTGATGCAACCGCATCAAACCTTACTTCCTTACGGTCAATTTTATAACATTGGGTCAGTTCACTAATAGATTCCCCTGCATCAACTTTTTTTTCTAAAACTTCTTTTATAGCATCGTATTTTTGCTTATCGGTTCTTCCGCCGGAAATTAAAACTCTGTTGCCATTTGCATCTAATTTATAACTGCCATCATCATTAGTTGCATAGTCACTTGTCAACAGGGTCATTTCCCCGTCTTTTGAAATTTCATAATATTCAGCAAGTTCTTCATATACTAAGTTGCATTCTGCAGTTGCAATCTGTGAATAACCTGAGGGAGTTTGGCTTGATGTCCGATAAACAATAGCCTCCTTCTCATATTTTGACATTGCTTTGTTATAATCCTCGGTACTTTGATAATCATCTTTTTCAGGAAGCTTATAGCCATCTTTTTCAAAAATATAAAGTTTATCCGCAGAAAATTCACTTTTCTTTTCAAAAGAATTTTCAGGAAAAGTTGAAATAGCTAAATAATCTTTGTATGTTGGATATTCATTGATATCAACCTGCGTCTCACCTTTTGATGCTACCGCAGCCTCATAGTCAATCCTCTCCTCCATAGCTGTATCATATACATCCTGGAAAGCTGAAACAGACATTTCTAAAGCAGTTCTGGCAAAATATGAAGCTCTCTGCTCATTCTGACCTCTTGCCGCACGTCTTGTTGCATTTTCAGCCATTGTGAACATAGCGGGGAGAAGCAGAGTTAACACAAGCAAAATCGTTAACACTGCTACGAGTGCAATACCGTTTTTCTTTGTTAAAATCTTCATACGCTCAAAACCTTTCTTTTATATTTTTAAAAAAAACTTGAAACTGACAGGCACAAGTTTTACTGTTATTGTGTAATTAAACAATAACACGAAGAACCTCTTCTACTGATGTTGTACCCTCAAGAATTTTGTCAATACCTTCCTGACGAAGTGTATGCATACCCTGACTGATAGCCAAATCCTTAATTTCCTGAACACCTGAACGTTTAAGTATCAGGTTTTTCATTTCAGGAGTAATCTGTAAAAATTCAAATACACCCTGACGACCTTTATAACCTGTATTACTGCAGGAAATACAGCCTTTAGGCTGGAAAATTGTTACTGTATCATCAAGTGTTTTTCCCTCGGGAATCGGGAAATCATCCATACTGTTACGAAGTTCACGGTAGGAAATCTTCACCGCTTCTTTACAACGCGGGCAAAGAACACGAACAAGACGCTGTGCCAGAACACCAACAAGAGATGATGCTGTAAGGAAGGGTTCAACCCCCATTTCATCAAGACGGGTAACCGCACTGGGAGCATCATTGGTATGGAGTGTAGAGAAAACCATATGTCCTGTAAGAGCAGATTCAACTGCAATTTTTGCAGTTTCGCCGTCACGGATTTCACCGACCATGACAATATCAGGGTCAGCACGAAGAACTGAACGGAGAGCCGCTGCAAAGGTCATACCTGCACGGGTATTCATTTGCACCTGACAGATACCGGGCATACGACGCTCAACAGGATCTTCAAGAGTAATAACGTGCTTTGTAATATCGCTAACTTCTGAAAGAGTTGCATAAAGTGTTGTTGATTTACCGCTACCGGTTGGTCCTGTAACAAGAAGGAAGCCATAGGGTAAAAATATAGTTTTCAAAAATCTCTCCGACTGAGAAGCGGAGAATTTAATGTCTTTAAGTTGAACTGAATGAGCGCCACGCTCCAAAAGACGCATAACAATTTTTTCGCCATATACAGATGGAAGAACAGCAATACGAATATCAAAAGTTCTGTCATCAACTTTTACGGTTGTACGACCATCCTGAGGAATACGTCTTTCAGCAATATCCATACCGCCAATAACTTTAACACGGGATGATACTGCAGGATGAAGCTTAACGGGTTGCTGGAGAACCTCATGCAAAACACCATCAATACGAAGACGGATTCTCATTGTTTTTTCAAGAGGTTCAATATGAATATCGGATGCACCTGATTTAACTGCATTTGTAATAACCTGGTTAACAAGCTGAACAGCGGGTTTTTCATCTGCAGCAAGGTCCTCAAGGTCAGAAAGGTCATCCTCAACAACTTCTTCTTCTTCATATGTATCAATCTTAGATGCGTTATTTACAATTGTATCAATTGCAGCATTAAGCTCAGTATCAGTTGAAACAAGGGGAACTATTTCCATACCACCTGTTAAAAGCGAAAGGTTATCTCTTGTAACAACGTCATTAGGATTGCGCATTACAACAAAAAGCCTTTTTTCGTCCTGATAAAGAGGAAGAACTCCTTTTCGGGAAATAATTTCAGTTGGAATTAAATTTGCTACTGCAAAATTCACGCCCACTTCTTCAATTGAAACAAACTTGCATCCGGTTTTCATTTCAATTGCATGAGCAACATCAGCTTCAGTACAAAAGCCTTCGTTTACAAGGATTGTACCTAACAATTCCTTGGTTTCTTTTTGTATATCTAATGCTTTAAATAATTGTTGTTCGGTAACAGCTCCACTCTTAATAAGGAAAAAACCAACGCTACCGGGAATTATTATATTCATGTCTGCCAAAATTAATTTCCCCTTTGAAAATCATAAAAAACTTATAGTTAAATAGGAGATAGTTGCCTCCCCTATAAAAAGGCTTTAGAGCCGAACGTTTTCAACAAAAGTTCGACTTGATATGCCCGTTATTTTATTCACCTGCATTAACCACTGCACTCACAACTCCGTCTGCACCATTTTGAGAAAGAATGGTAAGTGAAAGTGTTGCTGCATATTTATCTTTTTCCGCTTTGGTTAATGATAATGCATCAAATCTATGCATTTGTTCAAGACCTGAAATATGTGTCATATAACTGTGAATATTTTCAAACGTACCTGAAACATTAAAAACAAAAGTTGTTTCCTGAGTCTGAGCAGGAACCTGAGTCACTTCAATATCGGTAACCTCAAGTCCGAAATTTTCACAAGTTTTCACAACCTCTTCTTGAAGAACATATACATCACCGAGGCCATCGGGAAGAATACCTTTATAAACCTCTAATTGTGCTTCTGCCTTCTCGCTTTGTGAACGTAACTCTTCAAGAATTGCAATCTCTTGTAAATTCTTTTTATAAGATTCTCTGACTGCAACTATTTCATCCTTAGTATTAAAAATACCAACTATAAGGTATGCAATAGCTGCAACAATTAACAACATGACTAAAACCAGTGCAATCGCAGATGTGTAAGGAGAATTCTTAATATCATCAAGATTTATTTTTTTTCCTTTCATAAATCATTCTCCTTTCTTTATTGTGCTACAGTTGTATCTGCCTGTGTAGTTTCGCCATCCGCTGCTGTTGCATCTGAGGATGCTTCCGTTGTTGTAACTATGGGTGCCGCTCCACCAATACAAGTTATATTAATTGTGAACTGTACCCCATCAGTTACACCTTGTTTATACGAAGCACAAGCAACTGCAGATACACCTTCAATTTCTTTTAAAGCCTCTTCAAAAGCAAGGTATTGTTCGCGAGTGTCGCAAGAACCAACTAAAACACAGTTACGCGTTACCTTCCAATCAGTACATTCTATAGAATCAATAGAAATACCGGGATGCTTAAGGTTTGAAATTTTTGCAACAAAATTAATCAACTGGGGTTCGTCAATCTGAATACTCTCAATAAGTTGAACCTTATTTTGAAGTGTTGCATTAATCTCACGGAATTGTTCGAGTTCTGCTACCTTTTGTGCATACTCATTTTCAAGTTTTCTCGCCTCTTCAAGCTTTTTATCTGCATAAAGGCTTGTAAACATAACTACAAAAGTAAATAAAGCCAGAACTATTAAAACAACAAGTGAATATAATTTTATTTTTTCAAGTTTCTTTTTACCGTTTAAACGCTTCCTGCTTTGTTCAGGAAGCAAGCTAACTCTATACTTCACTCTTAACCCTCCAATGCCACCTTTGCAAGACTTATACAACCTGCAAATTCACTCGCATCAAACGATGCATTTGAAAACTCTTTATAAAATTCGGGAATTGTAAGAGGAATATAACTCTTTTCTGCAAGTTTTTCTGCAAATTCCTTCTGTAATTCTGTTGATGCAGAGAAAAGAACCTTATTCATTCTATATCCTGTCTGCATCTGGAAGTAGTTGATAGAAGATGAAAGTTCTGAATAAAGCAAATCAACAACAACTTCCATTTCTGTTGTAATGATTTCATGGGGGTCATTGAAGGCCTTTTTAACCTCAACCATTGCACGATCAGGAATATTAATGGAACGAACCATTTTTATTTCTTTATCAGCAATTGCAACGAAATCCAAAACGTCATCAGTTAAGCACAGGAAACCTAACACATCGTCTTCTGACATTTCATCAATGGCAACACGACACCACGCAAGGAAAGAACTGTCTATATCAACAACTTCAAGTTTAGCTTCATCAAAATTTTGGATAAGATTCTGAAGCATTATATTTCTGGCACCAACAAGAAGAACGTTCAAGGCAGGTTGGTCATCATCATCTGTTGTTTCATCAATAACAACAAAATCAAGACCCAGTTCTGAAATAGGAACAGGAATGAAGTCCTGTGCCTGCATTGTAACAACGCCTCTTAATTTATCTTCAGGAACCTTTGGAAATGTTGCATAACGCATAATAACATTTTCATTATTAACACCAACAACAACCGGCGCTGCTTTGTTGAATTTGCCCTTTGTAATGAGGTCGTTAAGAGCAATGCCGAAAAGTGCATTATCTAAAATAATGCCATTCCCCATTACATTATCATCAAGGAACTCTTTTCCTGCGGCAATAACATCAATCCTGCCGTCAGAATGTTTGTAAATCTCAACTGCTTTAATTTCGTGTGAATTGTATTCAATGCCGATAGCACTGTTTACTTTAGCCATTTATATCTACTCCCTTTTGTGAAGGATTTGAATTTAATTTTATGCCGGAGTTGCTGTTGTTGCCTGGAAAACAGGAAGATAAAGAGCAATAATAAGGAAACCGACAATACTTGCAAGAGCAACAAGCATAATAGGCACAAGAGTAGAACCTAAGCTCTTTGCAAGAGTATCAACGTCTTCCTCGTAGAACTCAGCAACCTTATCAAGCATGGTGGGAAGCGTACCTGCTTCTTCACCGATTGCAATCATACCGATAAGCATT
>JAZUSD010000050.1:0-10894 GCA_045606545.1 Acutalibacteraceae bacterium
CCGACACAACTCTAACACAGAACTTATTGCTCAGGGCGCAGGTAATATTGCATCTGCACTTTTCGGAGGCATTCCTGCCACAGGCGCAATAGCACGAACAGCTGCAAACATCAAAAATGGTGGCAGAACACCTGTTGCCGGTATGGTTCACGCTGTTGTGCTTCTTCTTGTTCTTGTGGTGCTTATGCCTTATGCAGCGCTTATTCCAATGCCAACAATTGCTGCAATCCTTTTTGTTGTTGCTTATAATATGAGCGAGTGGAGAGAGTTTGCAGCAATTATTAAAAAAGCGCCAAAAAGCGATACTCTTATTCTTCTTGTTACATTTATTCTTACAGTTGTGTTTGACCTTGTTGTTGCAATTATTGTAGGAATCATTCTTGCAACTGTTATGTTTATGAAGCGTATGAGTGATGTTACCGATGCTTATGGTTGGAAAGAAATCGATGAGAACACCGATGATGAAAATATAAGACTTAAAAAAGTTCCTGAAAATACAATGGTATTTGAAATCACAGGTCCGATTTTCTTTGGGGCATCAACAAAAATTGCTGATGTTATCAAAAACACAGATAAGCAAGTTCTTATTTTGAGAATGAGAAGTGTTCCTGCTATTGATGCAACGGGACTTCATAGCTTTGAAACAATTATCAAGCTTTGTAAAAAGCAAAACAAAACGCTTATTCTTTCACATGTAAATGAGCAACCAATGAAAAGCCTTGAAAAAGCAAAGCTTATTGACGAAATACTCTTTGCTGATAATATTGATACAGCTATAGAAATGGCTAAAAAGTAATATACATAACATAAACAGATATAAATAAAGCAGGGGGGGAATGAGTATGAAAAATCTGGGTTTTTATAACGGCGTGTGTGATGAAATTGAAAAAATGTATATCCCTATGAGCGATAGAGTTTGTTTTTTCGGTGATGGTGTTTATGATGCTACATATAGTCGTAATTACAAGATATTTTCCTTGGATGAGCATATAGACCGTTTCTATAACAGTGCAAAATTTCTTGAAATAGAGTTGCCTTATACAAAAGATGAATTGAAAGAAATTTTAAATGATATGGTTCAAAAAATGGATACAGGTGAAAATTTTGTTTATTTTCAGGCAACAAGAGGAAACAATGCAATCAGAAACCACGTTTTCCCGGAGAATGCAAAGGCGAATATATGGATAAATATTTACCACAAAGAAATTCTTGATTTAAACAAAAAAGTTCAGCTTATCACAATGGAGGATACCCGATTCTTGCATTGTAATATAAAAACATTGAATCTTATTCCTGCAGTTATTGCATCTCAACGAGCGAAAGAGGCAGGATGCTTTGAAACAGCTTTCCACAGAAACGGAAGAGTTACCGAATGCGCACACAGTAACATTCATATCATAAAAAATGGTGAATTGATTACTGCACCAACCGATAATCTGATTTTACCCGGAATTGCCAGAAAGCATATAATCAACACTTGTAAGAAAATGAACATTCTTGTCAGGGAAGAATCATATTTTTTAGAGCAGTTATTTGATGCGGATGAGGTTCTGGTTTCATCTGCAGGGGCACTTTGCCTTGTTGCTGATGAAATAGATGGGAAAAGAGTGGGCGGAAAAGCACAGGATTTGGTGGAAAAGCTTCAGAAAGCTTTATTGAATGATTTCCTTTCGCAAACGAACTAAAAGACTATTTGAATTACGGAATATAATATAACTAAAACAAATCTCCTTGAAAAAACAAGGGGATTTTTGTGTTGTAAAACGTATCTGTAAAACATTGTAGCAATATAAATTGATAAAAATGTATGATAGCTTATTTGTTGCGGATTTTAAAATGGTTGTTATATTTTGTTGTTTATGGTATAATCAGGTTGAAGAATGGAAAGGAGTGAACTATATGAGCGAAAATGTAAAAAAGAAACTCCCGGTTAACAGTCCGTTAATTAGAATTCCTTTTGGTGGTTTAACTTCAAATATGCTCAGGACAATTGCTGTTATTCTTATGCTGAGCGACCATATCTGGGCAACCTATATGAGCTTCGGAAACTGGATGACCTATATCGGCAGAATGGCTTTTCCTATTTTTGCATTTCAGATTGCAGAGGGCTTTGTTCACACCTCAAACTTTAAAAAATATGCTTTGAGATTATTGGGCTTTGCTTTAATTACCGAAATACCCTTTAACCTTTTTTACAGTAGCCGATGGTTTAACCCATATCATCAGAATGTATTGTTTACGCTCCTTTTAGGATTGCTCGCAATATATGTTTTAGACAATGTAAGAAAAAATTTCACTGCAAAAAATGTTTCGCTTTCGTTGCTATGGATTTTATTGATTTGCATTGCGGCCACTCTCGGATTTGTGGATTATGGTTTCTTAGGAATGCTGACAGTTGTTATGTTCTATATTTTAAGAGACTTCCCATTTGCCTGGCTCGCTCAGTTTGTGGCAATGGTGCTTATTAACATTGTTTTCTTTGAAGGTCAGGTGTGCCCCATTCAAATTCTTGGCAAAACCATTGAAATTCCCTATCAGGGATTTGCGGTATTCTCACTTGTTCCGATATGGCTTTACGGTGGCAAAAAAGGAAAAACAAGCAAGATTATGCAGTATGGTTTTTACGCTTTCTACCCTGTGCATATGTTGGTTTTGTATTTGATAAAGCATTTCCATAATTAAATGAATAAAACAATAAGGTGATTTTCTTGGCTGATAAAAACACTAAAACCTTGCAACGGGAAAAGAATGAGCTTGCAAGGCTGAATAAAGCAAAAAATCGCAATTCAGGGAGCAGATATTTTTTGATTCTGCTTTTCCTTATTGCAATTGTTAATATTCTTGACGAGGTAACAAGTAACCTTACTGTTACCGTGCAGTCTTCTTTTGTAACGGAGTTTTTCGTTAATAACCCATTTATGGGAAAATATTACACCTATGAGGATGGACTTGCTTTCCACTCAAGTATAGGTGTTTTCACTTATGTTTTGGGGTTGTTTACCCCCTTTTATAAAGCACTTGCGGATAAATGGGGCAGGAAGCCGCTTTTTGTACTTTCGACCTTGGGAATGGCAACAGGACTATTGGTTATTAATTTATCTTCAAGCTACATAATGTTCCTTGTTGGCTTTGCTATTATAAGCTTTTTTATGGGTCACGATATTCAGATTATTTATATTCTTGAAGAAGCTCCCACTAAACACAGGGCGAAGATTTACAGTTTTCTTAAAAGCTTTGGTATTTTAGGCGTTGTTCTTATTCCTGCTCTTCGTGATGTTCTCATGGGTGACGATGCAACAAAATGGCGCGAAATTTTCCTTGCTCCTGCCCTTATCGGCTTTGTTGCAGTGGGTCTTGTTCTCATTTTTGCAAAGGATACGAAAGTATTTATAAACGAAAGAATAGAGTATCTTTCCCGTCCGTACGAACAAAGGCAGGCAGAAAAAGCTCTGAAGAAACAGCAAAAGGAAGCCCAGAGAAATCAGTCGGGAGTATTTAATGGCATAAAATATATCTTTTCGAATAAAGATACAAAAATGCTTATTATTGCTCACATTATTTTTGATGCAGCAATGCCTGCGATTGCCTTGTATTTTGAGTCTTCAATGCATCGGGCAGGAATGAGCACCGCAAGTATTACAAAAGCATTGTTTATGGTTCCGGTAATTTATGCCACAATAACATTCCTTTCAGGCTTTATTGCAGATAAGCTGGGCAGAAAAGTAACTGTTACGCTTTTCTCAATAACCTGTGTTGCAGGTTATGTTCTGTTTGTAGTTGGTATCCTCAACAGTTGGAATCCATATCTTATTGGCTCGCTTGCAGGTCTTTATCAGGGCTCTTATTGGATTGGCAGAGACTATATGAATGTTATGATGACAGAAAAAGTTCCCACAGATATCCGTGCATCTGTTGTTGGTGCGGAAGGACTTTTAGTAATAATTGGTCTTGCAGTAGGTTATTTAACTACAATTATAGGAATGACAGCAATGCCTATCTGGTGGGCGTGTCTTGTTGTTTCTATTCCCGCAGTTTCTGTTGCGGCGATTATATTTGCCCTTAAAGTAAAAGAAACAAAAGGTGCAAACCTTGATGAAATAGAATAGGAGAATGGTAAAAATGCAAGCAATTTTTGATTCGTTTTTAAATTTCGATTTAAGCGTGTTTCAGTGGATTCAGAGTATACAGAACGAGTTGTTTGATGCTCTTATGGTAGGCATAACAACTCTTGGTAACGGCGGAGCTGTTTTTATTGCTCTGGGTCTGGTGCTTTTGTTCACTAAAAAATATCGGAAAGCAGGTCTTGGAGTTCTCGTGGCTCTTCTTGTTATGCTGCTTTGCAACGACCTTTTCCTTAAAGAATTTTTTGCAAGACCGCGACCTTTTAATCTTTTTGAAACCGATCCTGAAAAATATGCTTTTTGGGCAAAAGGTTATATTTACCCTGAGCTTATCAGCAAACCTACAAGCTATTCTTTCCCTTCAGGACACACAGCCTCAGCATTTGCAGCGGCAATTGCTCTTTTGTGGCATAACAGAAAGCTTGGTATTCCTGTAACAATTTTTTCAGCCTTGATGGGATTTTCAAGAATTTATGTTGAGGTTCATTACTGTACAGATGTAATTGCAGGCGTTGTTTCAGGCGTAATATGTGCATTTGTTGCCGTTGCCATTGTGAAATATCTTTTCCCTGTTGTAGATAAAGGGTTAGATAAGGTTTTTGCTAAATTCAGGAAATAGTTTAATTCAGATAAAAAAATAAACCGCAGAATTAAATAGCAACATTTAGTTCTGTGGTTTATTTTATATTATTTCAGTAAATTAGCTTGTTCAAGTCTGGTTAAAAATTCTTTGATGTCAGTTGTAGCTTCTTCTTTTTCAACATTAAATTCTTTCATAACCGCATTAAGAATTTCGCCAAAGGTAGCACCGTTTTCGAGTTTGCCCCAGATAATCATGCTTACCGGGTTGAGAATAACGATATTTGCATCGTCTCCCGGTTCGTTGTTTGTTGGGATTGCTAAATATTCTCCTGCAATTTGGCGGAGAGTGTAAGTTCCTTTAATACAGAAAATTTTGTTATCCATTTTTATCACTTCCTAAACTTCTGATGAAATTATATCATCTTAAACCCCAAACTACAACCATATTAGAGAAAAAAATGATATAGTTTCGTGTTTTTTTACAAGTTTTTCCAAAAAAACTTGTGCAATGCTTTTATTGTTTAAGAGTATTTATTGTGATAAAATTTATTTAATAATTTATTAATAATTAATGAGGTGGGTTTATGAAATTCAAAAAAACAGTCAGCTTAATTTTAGCGATTGTTATGGTATGTTCTGTTATGCTTGTTCCCGTTTCTGCAAAGGAAGCAAAGGGCGTTGCGGCAACCGGAACAATTTCAGATTATGTTGCTGATTATGATAGAGATACTCCTGTTATTATTGTTCACGGTATGAGCCAAAATGATACATATCTTCTTAACGAAGATGGTACAAGAATGACTGACAGCAATGGTGATTATATTACCGGTTGGCCCTTAGAAATTGATGTTATGGGTCTCCTTAAGGAAGCACTTGTTCCTCTTCTTATGTCAGTTGCTTCAAGAAGCGATGCCGGACTTACAGACGCTATGAGACAGGGTGCTTATGAAGCACTTTATGCAATTCATAAGGATGCTGAAGGTAATTATCTCACACCCGTTGAAGTTCCTTGCTATGAATGCCCGATGAGCGAAATGACTGATGAAATTAAGGAGTATTATTATAATATTCTTCCTCTTCAGGGTCTTGCAGAAATTGTTGGCGAAGAGAATATTTATTATTTCGGTTATGACTCTTTCGGCGATGTTATGGGTGAAACTGAAAAGCTTAATCATTATATTCACGATGTTGTTCTCCCTCAGACAGGTGCGGAACAGGTAAGACTTTGTAACATAAGTCTCGGTGGTACAATTGGCGTTAACTACCTTGAAATGTATCCCGAAGATTATGAGCTTATCAAGAGAATGCTTTTTGTTATTCCTGCAATTGATGGTTCAGATATTATCGGAGATATTCTAACAAATAACTTGAGCATTATTCACGATGATGAAATGCTTTATGAAAAATTCTTACCCTCTCTTTTAGGTGATACACCTTTATCATATTTCCTTAATATGGTTCTTCGTATTTTACCTTCGGATGTTCTCAAAAGTGCATTAGGCGGACTTGCAGAAGGTGTTGTTGAAGCAGGTGTTCGTTCTACTACAATTATCTGGGCTCTTTGTCCTACTGATTATTATGAAGAAGCAAGAGAGAAATGGCTCTCTGATGATGAATATGCAGTAGTCCGTGAAAAAGTGGATTATTATATGAATGCGAGAGCAAATTTTGAAAAGAACCTTTATGCACTTATGGATACAGGTGCAGGAGTCTTTGATATTGTTTGCTATGGCGGCGGAATGTTTCCTCTTTGCAAGGATTACAACATAACAAACGGTGATGGTATTGTTCATTCCACTTCTGCATCAATGGGTGCAACCTTTGCTGATGTTGGTAAGACTCTGGGCAAGGACTATGAAGTTGCAGGAACTCATTGTAACAACCCTGAACATGACCATTTCGCTCCCGATGAAACCGTTGACCCTACAACAGGTCTTCTTCCTTGCACAACCTGGTATATTAAAAATCAGGACCACGAAAAATTGCCTCACAATGATGTGGCACTTAAAATGGCTTTCGATATTATGACTGATGATAATATTGTTGATGTATATAGCAGACCTGATGTTTATCCCCAGTACAATGAAGGCAGACTTACAAATAAGGTTAAAGAATATATACAAGTTTGGGACGAAGCGGATAAATCTGCATTCACCGAAGAAGAAATTGCTTTTGTTGAAGAAGCACTTGCAGAGGTTAATAAACAGCTTTCCGAGACAATTGTAAATACTGCAAAATGGAAAGAGGCAGAAGCAGAGTTGGAGGTTGCGCTTGTTAGTGTTGGTTTGATAGAGAGTACAGTACCAACAGATGCAGAGGCAGATTTCACTTCAATTCTTAAAACCTTCAACCAGACAATAAACTTTATGTTTACTTATGTATTTTAAATATAATTAATTTAAAAAACCTTGTGAGTTTTGGCTTGCAAGGTTTTAGTAGTTTAAATTAGTGTTAAATAATATATTATTTCTATGATGATAATAAGGAGATTTATGAGAGTTTTAAGTTTGGTTCTTGCACTATTATTGACTTTTTCGTGTATGGCTGTACCGGCTTTTGGTGCAGATAATGTTGAACCGAGTGTTTCGGTAGCAGCGGATGGCACAATAACAGCTACATCTGAAGATGGTGTTCAATATGTAGTATTTATGGTCACTAATATTCACTATAATAATTTGGAACCGTATGTTTCTGAAATGGTGACTCTTCATGGTGAAATAGACTCTTCTTCTGATAGAATGTATGCCTTCGGCGTTGTTGGGCCTATGTGCCTTACACAGTCAATAGAGCAGATGAACGAAGAGGTTAATACTGTTTTTGCACTTGCAGAAAAATATAATGTGCCTGTATTCTTTCAGATGGATGATTGCACCAACTATGCCACTAATTTCGGCGATGGAGCAACCATTGATGAAGAGGGAAATAAGTTCTATAACGACCCTGAAATGTGTGAGTGGATTGCTTTTCCTGAAGAGGGTGAAGAATGGGGCGGACAGAAATATGGTATGCTTCCCAGATGGCATTGTAACTGGAGTGGCGTTCCCTTTGCCACTGCAGGTGGCTTTCCTTGCTTTAACTCTCCGAAATATCTTGATTGGTATGAAAAGCAGGTAACCGAGGGCTTCATAGCACCCTTAATTGAAAATTACGAAAGACTTAAAGAAGAGGGAAAGTCTTACCTTCTTGCAGGCATTAATACCGGTTGGGAAACACAGATACCCGATTATACAGGTAAAACATATGCTTCTCTTCAGGATTTTGAGAAAGCGCAATACGGTATGCATGCTTTACATAATTTAGGCTACGATGCGCAGTCAATTTATGAAGAGGCAGTAAGCCGTATGCTCAGTGAAACTGAGGTTATAAGAGAGCTTCTTTATGAAGTTCTTGCGGATTATATAGAGTTCACTTGCAAAATGTTTTATGATGCAGGTATAGAAAAATCTAAAATATTTTCTCATATAGTATCTATTTCCTCAACTGAGAACGGTTGTACAACGGAACATCCCCCAACAGATGTGTGCATTAACGACTATTGCACTCCCGGTTGGACAATGAGTCCTAAAACCTGTCCGTATAATCTTGCTCAGCTTGAAAAGGAGCTTGGAGAAAACGGAAGAAATGAATATGTTAATGCTGAGGGGTATGCTCATTATGATGATGTGGCAACTTGTACAGCATATTTTGAAGAGAGTCTTTGCGGCAATGCAAAGCTTATAACAGTTTTTGGTTATGATCAATCAACAGGTACTTATTGCTATGAAAAAAATCCGGAATTTTATTTTGTTAAAGTTGTTAAATCATGGCTTGCTCGAGAAATAGGTCCTGATTATACATGGGCAAATCGTCCCAGTCTTGTTGAAAAAGTTAATAAATGCAAAACCTGTGGAGGCACTTTATCAAATGGTTTTTGCCTTAGCAATAACACCCATTATGAAGAACCATTCAAGGACGCAAGCGGATTTTATAAAATAGAAAATGCAGGTAATCTCTATTGGTTCCGTGATCAAGTAAACAATGGTAACAATTCTATTAACTGCAGGCTTTATAGTGATATCAGTGACAATATAGATATATATGATGCCAATGGAAATCTTAAATCAGATAATTTCCGTGCGTGGACGCCTATAGGTGTGAAAAAGACTTTTAGCAACACGAAGTTTGAGGGCGTTTTTGACGGTTGCGGTTACACACTCAGAAATTTTTATAACGCAAATGAAGATGACTATATCGCTTTGATTGGCTATTTGGGAAGTAACGGTATTGTCAGAAATGTAAATATCAGTGCCTCGTATTTTAAGGGTGCTCAATATGTTGCAGGTCTTGTTGCACTTAATGAGGGTACAATTCAGAATTCCTGTAGCAGCTGTGCTGTTGAAGGCACAAAATATTTAGGCGGTGTTGCAGGACAGAATGCAAGCGAAAGCGCTATTTTAGGTCGGAGTGCAGGAACAATAAATAAGTGTTATTTTGCGGGTAGTGTTACCGGAACAGGAACGAGTACATATGGCTGTTATGTAGGTGCTATATGTGGTAGCAATGGCGGAAACTTATCAAATGGCTATTATCTAAGTGGCTCTGCAACTGCAGACGGGAATGTTCAACTTGGTGTAGGTGGGTCAAGAAGGAATAATTCATCAGATTCAGGCACTATCTCAAAAACTCTTGCACAGTTCCAAAGCGGTGAGGTTGCTTACCTGCTTCAAAATAATGAGATTGTTCGTATCTGGGGTCAAAAGAGTAATACACCCGGCTCACTTCCCGTAATTTCAGGTAAGCCAATGCACGCAGTTGCAAAGTATGAATCTGATGTAGGTTATTCTGTTGGTAGTATATGTGATTTAAATGATGATAAAAGTATTGGCACAGCTGATTATCAGATTTTTGTTAATATGGCATTAGATGATTGTAATACAGAAGATGCTGCCGAAGATAATGTGGTGTTTGCCAGAGCAGATCTTAACGGAGATAGAGTAATTGATGTTATAGATGTATCACGGGCTTTGATACTTTATTTTGGTTTTTGTACGTTAGATGTATATGGTCCCGGCGATTTCGATGGTGATGGTGTGTGCACAGATGAAGATACAACCAATATAAAACAAGCTATAACTAATAAAAAGGATGTTGGTAAAGCTTCATTGATGGCTTGTGATTTCAATGGTGACGGTATTGCAGATGGCTATGATTTAGAACAGGCATTTGATATTTCTGCTGTGGAGAATTATGTGTATTTTGATACAAAATATGGTGCTGATGAAAGAAATTATTTTGATTTATACATTCCAAAGGATAAAAAGACAGTCGGAATAGTTCTTATGCTTCACGGTGGTGCCTGGATGTACGGAGATGAAAATGAGTTTGCAGGCAGGCTTGAACAGGTTGCCAAGGCAGGGTATGCCGGTGTGGCAGTAAGATACAGGTATATTGATGAAAATACAAGCCTTGATGATTTAATGGATGATATTGAGCAGGCGATGGCACTTGTAAAGGAAATCGGCAAAGCGCACGGAATTGAAATTTCAGGCTTCCTTTCGACAGGTGGTTCTGCAGGCGGTCATTTATCTCTTCATTATGCCTATTCTCGTGCGACAACTTCACCAATTCCGCCAAAAGCAGTTGCAAGCTATTGCGGACCTGCAGATTTAGCGGATGAATATTATTATTACAATGAAGAACTTCAGGCTAATAATGGTATTGGTGATAAAGAGTATGTTGCTACGGTGCTTGGATATGCGAGTGGTTATCCCCATACGTATGCAACACGTGCTGAAGCTAAAGAAGCTTTACGGTTCGTTTCACCTATTTATTATATAGATGAAAATACAGTTCCCACTGTTATAAATCACGGTATGAAGGATGACATAGTACCTTACAGAAATGCCGTTGATTTGGATGCAAAGCTTACAGAATACGGAGTAGAGCACGTA
Organism: Acutalibacteraceae bacterium; assembly: GCA_045606545.1. Classification (GTDB taxonomy): domain Bacteria; phylum Bacillota; class Clostridia; order Oscillospirales; family Acutalibacteraceae; genus DTU089. The sequence continues at coordinate 10,634 of JAZUSD010000050.1, forward strand.
TTCAATTCATATCCTACTTCGGGCCACGGGTTGAATTTAGATGCAGAGAATGTGGAACTTGCAGAACAGCTTCTGTGGGAATATATCTACAAATATCTCGATTCTGTTGATGCTTAAACTAAAGAGGCTGTAAAAAAACGCAAGTTTTTTACAGCCTCTTTTTAGGGGATAGGAAAAAAAGATGCAGAACGGACAAACTGAGCAAAATCAAGGCTTCAGACTTGATTTTGTTTGCCCGAAGGCGTACAAGGGTACGTCGAG
>JAZUSD010000051.1:0-94149 GCA_045606545.1 Acutalibacteraceae bacterium
GCTTCACGCATTCTCAATATTTCTTCTTCGTATTGCTGTATGTTTCTGTAGCTTCTGGGCATAAAAACTCCTCCTATGATAGTTTAATTCTACCATAGGAGGCTTCTTTTTTCTATTGTCCGTTTTTACTGGACTTGTTCATCTTGAAGAATTGTAAGGGGTAAAATCATTTTATACGCAAAATATGACAATCTTTAATCTTCTTGTTGTGCCTCTTTGATTACTTCATCCGGAACTGCTTCACCATGTTTAACGAACATAATGAGTATGATTGCAATAGCGAACATAATGGGACTGTAATAGAAGAGGGACATATATGTTCCTGCAAACATTCTTATGAAACCGTAAATGATGGGAGATGCAATCTGTGCGGAGAAGGTTGCTGTGTAGTAGTAACCGGTGAAAGTACCAACCTTTTCAACACCACCGATTTCAAGAACAAGAGGAAGAGTGTTAACAGTGATAAACATATTTGCCGCACCTGCAAGAACAAGAACGGGGTAAATGAGAATCTGAAGAATTTTTGTTACGCTGTCAACAGTTTCTGTTACTACTGTCAAAGCATTTGCAAAATCAGTTTCTCCGTTAACAAGAACCTCTTCAGCAACTGTTATAACTGCATCGTAGATACCTTCACCTGCATTTTCAACAAGATATTTATCAAATTCTGCATAGCGGCCGGCAACATCTGTACCCTCTGTTTTATATGCAACGTAACCTGCCATATTGAGAACTTCATCGTCTGCAAGCTCTCTGCCTTCAGCTTCAGCACGGTCACTTACCTCTGCATTATATGCATTGATATTATCATCAATAGCAATATAAGTATTGTTTACTTTAACATAATTGTTAATTGTAAGGTTTTTACTTGCGAGCATACCAACGAATACACCGAAAAAAACAACGAAAGCGGCAAGGAATACTGCAAGACCTGCCATAATAGTTTTCTTTCTGCCGACTTTTTTACCCATTTTACCTGCAGGAAGAGCGGCTGCACCGGAGCAAACTGCAAAAATAAGCATAACAATTGTTGCTTTTGAGGTAATCATATGAAGAATTTCCTGAGCAAACAATGAGAAGAATGTTGTAATAGCATTTGCTGCGCAGAAAAGGAAGAAAAGAGTGCCGAGCATAAAGATAAGGCTCTTTCTTTCTGCCTTTGAAAGCTTGATAGCTTTAAGAGCTGCTTTCTGAGCTTTTGCTTCTTCTTTAGCGGCTTTCTTTTTAGCCTTTGCATCTGCATACTGATTTAATTCACCTTTAAGCTTGATGCTTGTATCCTCTTCTTTAACAAAGAAAAGCAGAACGAGCATACCAACAATCATAACAACAGAACCAACAATGAAAACATAGGGGAATGAAAGAGTTTCGTCTGCTGTGATTTCTGCTTTGCTATGGCCTGTGAAAATTGTGCAAAGAATGATACCGAGGGTACCCGCAACCATACCTACTGCAGAACCGATACCACCCATAAGGTTAATAACTGCATTACCCTCTGAACGAAGCTCGGGAGGTGTAAGGTCGGGCATAAGTGCAACTACCGGTGCTCTCCACAATGACATTGAGAAAACAAATAAAATAACTGTTATCATTGTGAGAGGAAGCTGCATAGAACCTGTTGTATTAAGTGCAACTATAGGAATAAGTGCAAAAAGAAGTGCAGAAATAGGTGCACAAGTTACGATAAAGGGACGGCGTTTACCTAATTTTGAATGGCAGTTATCTGAAAGCTTACCAAATGTCGGCTGGAAAATAACACCGAAAATGTTATCGAAAGTCATAATGATACCGATAAACAAAGGAACAAGTGTAAATCCGCCACCAAGAGAAACTGCATTACCCTGAGCCTCTGAGAACTCACCTATCCACGGAACTGCATCCGCAATAGCATTACTCAATCTGGTAATAAAATCGCTTTCTGAAAGAATTTTATTAAGAATTTTTGTTATGTATGGGTCATAAATCGCCCATGCAATTGATGTTGCAAGAAATCCGAAACCTGTAAGAATGGTTTTCTTATAGTTAAGTTTCATCTGTTTTTCTGCCAACTTTTTTTCCTCCTTTATGATTTCTGTGAAATCATTTTTATACAACCTTAATTCTATCATAGATTTATAAAAAAGCCAACAAAATAAGGAGCCTGTATCATTTTTTGGAACATTCCATAAATAACACAGGCTTTTTTTGTTTATTTTATTATGAGAAAAATCATTGTTGCTTACTGCGATAGCTTTCTGCTTCCCAGTTAACGATAAAATCTGTTAAATCCCGGCTTTGATGTCTTGCTCCACCGAAATTTTCTGCATATACTGCAATTTTCATAGCATCATTGAAAAGTGCTGCCGCAGTTTCACTACCCTTTTCAGAATAATCAATTGCATAAAGACCGCAATCCTTTACAAAGAAAATCTTGGGTAAGAAACCATTTTTGTTTTTATATTCTTCAACCGCATTTTTTATATCTTCTTTATTCTCGATATATACAGGGTAGGGCTTACAATATACTATCTGGTCGGGATTGAAGGGTTCATAAATTTTATTAAAGCTTTCTTTACTTTTTGCAAATTCAAGAGAAACTGCAGAGGGTTCGTATGTAATAACACTGTCCTCACCGAAAACATCACAAAATTCGTTAAAAATCTCCTGCGCTTTATCTCCGTTAAACTCGCCAACAGAAGTATCTGCTTCCTTTTCAGCAACTGAACGGATTTTTGCCATTACGGAATAAAGCTTTTCACCTAAACCGTCAACAGTGTTATCTGCAATAAAAATACCGTGATTTGCAAGGAGAAGAAAATCTGCATCTTTGCCGAAAGTATCTTTATATTCCTTTAAAGTATCACAGCATTTTTTTGCAAGAGTATAACCGGGTTTGCAAGGCTCAATCCATAAAACACTGTCACCGAAAAGCTTTTTTGCTGCCTTTTCACCATCAAGAGAACAAGTAATTCCGTTAACAAGCGCCGGATGCAAATGCAAAACGAAAGTATAAGGGAAAAGAGAATGAAGTGTTGTTTCAACACTTGGTCTTTTGTTTTCCTGGTCAGGTAATTTTGCCGCCATTAAATCTGCAAGAGAAAGTGCTTCTCTTTCCTTATCGTTATCAGGGTAGGTTTTTGTAAAAATCTCGGCAATTTTACTGCGGCTCATTTTTACAAAACCATCTGCGGTAATATCTGCAAGGCGAGTACCTGAGCCCTTAATATACATAACATCACCATCCTTTGCAGAGGTGTTTCCACCACCTGCAAGAACAAGCTCTTCATTACTTCCGTAAAGATTGGAAAAACCAACAAGTTCATCAATAATCATAAATCTACCTCTTATATATGGTCAGGGTATCTCTCAACCCATATTTTACCGTCCTCAACGTGCATTTTTGCAATTCTAGCATTTCTTCTGTCACCGTTAAGTCCGTCTGCCTCAGTATTTCTTGCGTGATAAACAATATAATACTGTCCATCTTCTTTTATTACGCTATTATGACCTGTACCCTCTTCCCAAGCATTACTGCGAAGAAGAGGAGCATAGGTATTATCATCGGGCATTTTTTGGAATTTTACCTTTGTTAAATCCTGCTCGGTTGTTTTTGCCGAAGCATAGCCTACAAAATAAGTTTCGTCCTCATAGCGACCGCCACTATACATAAGATACTGCCATTCGCCCTCTTGGAACCAGTAACCACCCTCAATTGTATGCCAATGCTGACCCTCTTTATAGCGGTTACGGCAGAAAATTTCTTCATCTATGGATGCCTTAACAACGGGAACCGGCTCGCCAATTGGAGTATAGGGGTCTGCCATTTTCTGAACAACGATGTATGTACCTATTCTCTCGCCCTCAAAGGTATTGGGAGAATAGAAAAGGAACAAGCCCTTATCGGTTTTTACAATGTGAGAGTCAATTGAAAAGGGTGTTAAAATATTCTTTGCTTCAGAGAATGGACCTAAAGGATTTTCGCTTTCAATAACATGCATTGCCTGATGATGTCCGCCTTGGTCGGGCGGGACATCATAATATTCAAATGAGAAATAAATGTAGAATTTCCCTTCGTGGTAAATGGCGGATGGTGCCCAGAAGCACTCTTTACCTGGGATTGTGAAAATTCTGCCTTCAAATTTCCAATCACCTAAAAGACTGTCACAGGAATGAGCATAAAGTCCGTCATCACCTGTTGTATAAATATAATATTTATCATTATGCTTGAGAATAAATGGGTCTGCCTGACCAACATAATTCTCTTTATCTATTTTCAAGAGTTGCATATTATCTTCTTTTTCCTTTCGGTGTGTTTCTGCCGTTACCCCTTCGGTTCTGATTTTTATTGTTTCTTGAAGCATTCTGCTTCTTTGCCTGTTCAACTCTGTCTTTATAAGATGGCTTGATAAGGCATTTTTTATCATAACCGATTAAGTCTTCTCTGTGGCATTTCTTAAGAGCAATTCTTACTAAATCTGCATTTTTGGGGTCTGCACATTGCAAAAGTGCTCTTTGCATACGCTTTTCTTCCGGTGTTTTAGGAACATAAACCTCTTTCATTGTAAATGGGTCAATACCTGTATAGAACATAACGGTTGATGCTGTACCCGGTGTTGGGTAAAAATCCTGCACCTGCTCCGGATTATAATTCCATCTTTTAATATATTCTGCCAATTTCACCGCATCGGATAAAGTACTTCCAGGATGGCTTGACATAAGATAAGGCACAAGGTACTGCTCCATACCGAAGCTTTTTGTCAATTCAAAATATCTGTCCTTAAATTTTTCATATACTTTGAAATCGGGTTTACCCATAAGACGCAAAACATTACCTGAACAATGCTCAGGAGCAACCTTTAACTGACCGCTTACATGGTCTTTAACAAGCTTTTTGAAAAAGGCATTGCCCGACGGAGTTTTATCTGCATTAAGATAATCATATCTGATACCCGAACGAATGAAAACTTTTTTAACTTTAGGTAATCTTTCAATTTGTGAAAGAAGTTCAATATATTCGCTATGGTCTGCTTTTAAATTTTTACAGGGTTCGGGAGCAAGGCATTTTTTATCTGCACAAACACCACTTTTAAGCTGTTTTTCACAAGCAGGATGGCGGAAATTTGCAGTAGGTCCGCCAACATCATTTATATAACCTTTAAAATCTTTTCTTTCTGTTAAAAGCTTTGCTTCACTAACAACGCTTTCAATACTTCTTGAACGGACACTTCTACCCTGATGGAAAGCGAGGGCACAGAAATTACAACCGCCAAAACAACCGCGGTTATGGGTAAGAGAAAACTGCACTTCCGAAATTGCGGGAACACCGCCCTGCTTTTCATAAGAGGGATGATAATCTCTCATAAAAGGCAAATTATAAACCGCATCCAGCTCTTCTCTTTCGAGAGGTGGCATTGGCGGGTTCTGCACAAGCATTTTATCACCATAATATTCAATCAATGCTTTGCCGTAGGCACTATCCTGATTTTTATACTGAACCGAAAATGCTTTTGCATAATATTCTTTATCTGATTTAAGCTTATTAAAATCCCACTCTCCCGAATAATCAAAATGTATTTTATCATCTCGATTACCTAGCCACACTGTACCTCTTACATCACGGATTTTGGAAATAGGCACTCCCTTATCAAGAAGAGCGGCAATTTTTCTTATAATATTTTCACCCATACCATAAGTAAGAATATCCGCACCCGATGAAACAAGTATGCTTTCAATTACTTCGTCTTTCCAATAGTCATAATGAGCAAATCTTCGCAGTGAGGCTTCGAGACCGCCAATGATAATGGCTGTATCCGGGTAAGCTTCTCTTATAAGACGGCAATAAACATCTGTTGCTCTGTCGGGACGAAGTCCGATTTTACCACCGGGAGAATAATAATCATAGTTTCTTTTTCTTTTGGCAACTGTGTAATGAGCTACCATTGAATCTATATTACCTGCGCTTACAAGAAAGCCTAAACGAGGTTTTCCGAAACGCTTGAAATCTTCAGAATTATGAAATTTGGGTTGAGCGAGAAAAGCCACATTAAACCCTTGCTCTTCAAGAACACGGGTGATTATAGCCGCACCGAAAGATGGGTGGTCAATATAGGCATCGCCACAGACATATACAAAATCTACTTCTGCCCAACCGCGCTCAGAAACTTCTTTCGCGCTTATTGGTAAAAAGCTTGTACCTTTCATAATTTCTTACCTTTCGTTCAGGGTTTTTATCAATTCGGGAATTTCTTTTACTGTTTCAACCTGAAATTCGGGTTTTTCAACTTCAGGAAAAACCCATGTACCTGTAGTTTTTACCCAAACGGGAACACAACCCGCTTTTCTTGAACCATCTATATCATTTAAAGGATGGTCTCCGATATAAAGCATTTCTTTTGTTTTTATACCAAGACTTCTTGCCATTAACTGAAAAATTCTAGCATCAGGCTTTTCATAAGCAGTTTCGCCACTGATTATTATTTCATCAAAACAATCTGACATTCCCAAAGACATTATTTTAAAATTCTGCAACTCCGGGTTTCCGTTAGTGATAAGAGCGGTTTTAATTCCCATATTTTTAATTTCTTTTAAAACGGGAATTGCAAAATCATATTTAACTGTGGTCGTTTTAAAGCTTTTTAAAACACACTCTGCATATTTTTCATAGGTTGGAACAACTTTAAAAATATTTTTATTAACAAGATATTCGTGAATTTTTTTCCAACCCTTATGAACATACTGCTTGTCCGCATATGTAAGCTCTTCTGCAAAAATTTCCGCAGTTACACCATCTGCGACATTAAGTTCAGAAACAATTTGCGGTGCAATTTTTCTTATTGTACCATAGCGGTCAAAAAGCGTGTGATCAAGATCAAAAACTGCCGCTTTTATCATGTAGAACCACCCCAAATACAAAATTTCTACATTATAATTTTATCATAACACAACAAGTTTTTCAATAAGTTTAATCCTATCAAAGAAAAAACATCAGACGAAAATTTAGATAATCTTCATCTGATGATTTTTTTATATCTTATTAAAAATTCTGTTTTTCTCAAAGACTTTAATCAATAAAATTCCCGTGATCAAACCTACAATGCCTTGTATAGCATTTGCAGGAATATTTACAAGGGAGGCTTCAAAACCGTATAAAAACCCTTCGAAAACAAAATATCCTACAACCATAACAATCTCTGCAACAAAGCCACTGATAATTTTCCCAAGCAACCTCTTTTTATCTTTTTTTATAACTTGCTTATATACAAAGCAAGCAACAAGCACCATCAGACCCTTAATAACAAAGGTGGCCGGTGCATAGGCTGCATAACCCGACAAAACATCTGCCAAAGAAGAACCGATTGCCGCCGCACAAAAACCATAACCCGGCGGTAAAAGAAACGCCGATAACAGCACTACGCAATCGCCCAAATTTGCATATCCGTGTAATGGGGTTGGTATTTTTATAATCATTGTTGCAACGCAGGTTAAGGAAGCCAACATCGCAGACATTACTACCATTCTTGTTTTTTTCATATTATTTTCCAAGTTCTAATGTTCTTTCATAAGCTTTTCTTACCGCATCCATAGCACTTGCCCTGAATGCACCGTTTTCAAGAGCTTTAACGCCCTCTATTGTGCTTCCTGCAGGACTGCAAACTGCATCCTTAAGCTTGCCGGGATGTTCCCCTGTTTTTATAAGCATTTCGGCAGAACCGATAAGAGTCTGAGCCGCATAAAGAAGTGCTTTATCTCGGGGAAGACCGCATTCAACCGCACCGTCTGCAAGAGCTTCGCAGAACATAAACACAAATGCGGGTCCGCAACCTGAAACACAGCTTGCCGCATCAATTTTATCTTCTTCAATTTTATCAAGCCTACCTGCATATTTCATAGCATCAATAAAGCCATCAAGGTCTTCTTTGGAAACAAATTCATTGGATGTGTAAAGAACCATACCCTCGCCCACACTGACGGGCATATTGGGCATTATTCTGATTATGGGGCAATCTACCTGCGCCATAGCATTAAGAGAAGCAAGAGAAACACCTGCCGCCATTGAAACAAGAACAAAATCTGTTGTTCTTTCTTCAATTACGGGAGCCAATTTCTCAAAAAGGCCTTTAAGCATCTGAGGCTTAACTCCGAGAAAAATATAATCGCAATTAAGAACAATATATTCTGCATCTGCTATATTCACATCTGTTTCTTCAGAAAAATCCTTTGCTTTCTGTAAATCAATGTCATACACGAAAATACTTTCTGCACCAACGGATTTAACTGCCGCTCTTGCAAGAGCTCCGCCCATATTTCCGCAACCGATAAAGCCGATTTTCTTCATTAAAATCATCCTTTCAACGAATTTGTCCGTCGCCTTTTATAATAAACTTATAAGTGGTTAATTCTTTTAATCCCATTGGTCCTCTTGCGTGAAGCTTCTGGGTTGAAATACCCATTTCACAACCTAAACCAAATTCACCGCCATCTGTGAAACGAGTTGAAGCGTTTACGTAAACTGCCGCGCTATCTACTCCGCGAGTGAATTTTTCTGCATTTTCATTATTCTGTGTGACAATTGCTTCACTGTGACCTGTTGAATGAAGAGAAATATGCTCTATTGCCTCTTCAACACAATCAACAGTTTTAACCGCAAGAATATAATCCAGAAATTCTGTATCGAAATCATTTTCGCCTGCGCTTTTGCCGTCAATTATCTTTTCTGCTCTTTCATCAAGGCGCAATTCAACGGAAATTTTACCCTCATTTTCCCTCTTATCAACAATTCTTTCTTTCAAGAGAGGTAAAAATGTTTCTGCAATTTTACTGTTAACAATAAGAACTTCTGCCGCATTACAAACAGATGGTCTGCTTGTTTTTGCGTTTTCAACTATATTGAGTGCTTTTTCTATATCTGCGCTTTCATCAATGTAAATATGACAAATTCCCGTACCTGTCTGAATACAAGGAACTTTCGCATTTTCAGTAACAGCTTTAATAAGACCTGCTCCACCGCGGGGAATAAGCAAATCCACATAGCCAACCGCATTCATAAGCTCGTTTGCACTTTGTCTTGTTGTGTCCTGAATAAGATTTATAAGAGTTTCGGGAAGACCTAAAGAAACAAGGCCTTTTCTCATAGCGGTAACAATAGCATCCGCAGAAAGAAATGCCTCTTTGCCTCCACGAAGAACGCAGACATTACCGCTTTTAAGAGCAAGTGCCGCAGCATCAGAAGTAACATTGGGTCTGCTTTCATAAATAATAGCAACAACGCCCATAGGAACAGCAGTTTTTTCAACAACAATTCCGCTCGGTCTTTCAACTCTTGCAAGAACCTCACCAACAGGGTCGGGCAATGCCACAACCTCACGGATGCCGTCTGCCATACCTTTTATACGCTCTTTTGTAAGACAAAGTCTGTCAAGCATAACATCAGAAATTGTGCCCTTTGCTTTTTCCATATCTTTGACATTCGCCTGAAGAATTGCATCGCAATTTTCCTCAAGTGCTTCTGCCATTTTTAAAAGAGCTTTATTCTTATCTTCTGTATTAAGAGAGCAAAGGACAGACTTTGCCACCTTTGCTTCTTTTAAAATATCAAATGTTGATTTCATAAAAATCCCTTATTTCTTTGAAATAAATCTTGTTCCTACCTTTTTTCCGTCCATAATATCATAAAGAACAGCAGGTGAAGAACCATTTGCAATAACAACATCAGTTCCTCTTGCAACACATTTTTTTGCAGCAGAAAGCTTTGTTGCCATACCACCTGTACCTAAGCTTGTTCCGCTCTTACCGCCCAAGCTCTCAATTTCAGGAGTAATTTCTGTAATTTCAGAAAGAAGAATTGCGTTTTTATCTTCTCTCGGGTCTGCAGTATAGAGTCCGTCAATATCAGAAAGAATAACAAGTAAATCCGCGTGCATACTCACAGCCACAATTGCGCTTAAAGTATCATTATCACCAACAGAAATTTCATCTGTATTAACTGTGTCATTTTCGTTGATAATAGGCATAACATTAAGCTCAAGAAGTCTGTTCATTGTGTTCTTGATATTATGGTATCTTGTTGGGTCTTCTAAATCAAGACCTGTAAGAAGAATCTGTGCAACTGTGTGATTATACTCTGTAAAAAGCTTATCATAAGCATACATCAATTCACATTGACCAACTGCCGCTGCCGCCTGTTTTGTTGGCATATCGGTAGGCTTTTCTTTAAGTGATAGCTTTCCGATACCCATTCCAATAGCACCTGAAGAAACAAGAATTATTTCATGCCCTGCATTTTTAAGGTCAGAAAGAACCTTACAAAGCTCTTCAATATGGCGGATATTAAGGCAACCCGTACTGTGAGCAAGAGTTGATGTACCAACTTTAACTACTATTCTCATTGTAATAGCATCTCCAAAATTTAATTAGTCTGCTGACTCTGTTGATGAGTCACCTGTTCTGCTCTTTAATTTTGCCGCTCTTGAAACTGCAAGGTCTTCCATCATCTGCACTCTTACCTTACCATCAACATTGAAGAAGGAAAGAGAAATTGCCTTACCGATTCGTCCGAAAGCAGGAGCAAGAGTAAATACTGCCCAGATTGCATTAAGCATACCGGGGTCGGTCTGAGGAATAACAACTCCGTAAGAGTTGATAAGAGGTTCATATTTGATTGCAGCAATAATAATACCGCTGAGAATTGTTGAAATATTGTTTGTAATAAGAGTGATGTAACCCATTGCGGCACTCATCATACCCTCGTTACGAATACCGGTTTTCCACTCAACATAGTCATATAAATCACCCTGAAGAGCAGTTCCGCAGAAACGCTGAACAGAGTTCATTGCACCTGCAAATGTAAGACCTGCAACAATAATGATTAAGTTTATTATATGGTTATCCGTGGGATTATAGCCGATAAAGAACATTATAAGATAAACAACACCGCAATAGCCGTAAGCAAGAACGGAAAGTTTTTTAACACCGATTTTCTTTGCCCATTTATTTGCAAAGGGAAGAACGAAATAACTGGGAAGACCTGTGAACAAGCCTGAAATTGCCGCATTGGAAAGCTTACCCGTACAGTTAAGCCAGAAATAGTTTGCAACGCTCTGACCTGTACCTTTACCCATACCGCAGAAGTTCTTTGCAAGGAGCGCCCACATAGGACGGCAGGATGCAACCTGCTTAACGGATTTCCATACACTTGTGCTGTTCATTTCTTCACGAGATGCAAGCGGAACTCTTTCACGAAGACTGAAGAAGCCAAACACACGAAAAACAACTACCAGCGCCATAAATATAAGTGCACCTACAAGGTAAATGTTTCTTGTTGGTATTGTTCGTGGCAAATAGTCAACAAAGAACGGGAACAAGGACGGTAACCAAACGCCGAAAAGGTCCACATAGGTATCTGCCGCAATTAATTTGTTTCTTTCGTTAACATTTGGGGTCAGATTATAAAGAACTGCCTGATACGCAGGTGTATAGAAAGAGTTGGAAATTGAGCCAACATATCTTATAACAAGGAAAAGACCTAAAAGTGTTGCCTGAGAAAGTCCATCTGGCAAGATATAGGGCATAATTGCGGAAAAAAGCCAGAAAGGAAGCGTCAACACAAGATAAGGGCGAACTCTACCCCAACGGGTACGGGTTCTGTCAAGAATCGGCCCTGAAATTGCATTGTCAAAGGTATCAAGAATACTGCAGAATGACTGAGCCACGCTCAATGTAATCGGGCTTACATGCTGGAATGTTGTGGTATAGAAAAACTCGTTATTACCATTGAAGGTTTCCCAGTTTTTATCACCAATACCAGAAATTATGTAAGCAGCCATTTCGCGGGGACCAAGGTATTCCTTTTCCTGCTGTCTTCTCTGTTTTTCAATATCCTCTTCGGTTACTTGGGGTTCAACATAAACTTCTTTTGTTTTCTCTGCCACAAAAGCACCGCCTTTCGCTGAAATAATTCTATGTTTTATATTTTTTCGCGGGTTAGGATTTTTAATATTACAATGCCGACTGCAAGTCCCGACACTCCTAACTCCTCACTCCTGACTCCTCACTAAAGAGAAATTCCTGAATTTCTCTTTTTAGCCTTGCAATTGGGAAACCAACAACATTATAGTAATCGCCGTTTATTCCCTTAACAAGCAAGCCTGCTTTACCCTGAATTCCGTAAGCACCTGCTTTGTCATAGGGCTCGGAAGAGTTTATATATTCTTCAATTTCATTTTCAGTTAAATCAAAAAACTCAACATCTGTTTTTTCGCTGAATGTTTTCACCTTTCCGTTTAAAGAAAGTGTAACTCCTGTATATACCTGATGAACCTTTCCGCTTAAAAGCGAAATCATTCTGCGAGCATCATCCTTATCAACGGGCTTTCCGAGAATCTCATCATCAACCGCAACAACAGTATCAGCAGAAATAATTAAATTCTCTTTTTCCGTTAACCTAGAGGATGCTTCATTTTTTATTTCAGAGAGATACTCCACCGCTTCACGAGCACCAATTCCTTCGGGAAGAGTTTCATCGCAATCGGCAGGTAATATCTCAACACTATCAAAAATCAATTTTATCAATTCTTGTCTTCTTGGAGAGGCAGAAGCAAGAATTACTTTTTTATCAAAATTTATCATACAATTACCAATTTAAAATGTTGCATATATTTTTAAGGGTATTAAGACCCCATTTACAAGCGGATTTTGCTTCTTCACAACCCTCAAATTCAAGAGTTATAAAGCCATTATAACCGCTATCCTTTAAAATGCTCAAGGTCTGCAAAACAGGAACATTTCCGTGACCTAAAACTGCACCTCTTAAGTAGTTGCCACCACGGGTTTTAAAGAAACAATCCTGAGGAGCAAGCTCACTACCGCTTTTAATATGAAAATCCTTTGTGTGAACATAAGAAACGAAAGGCGCAAGTCTTCCCACTGCATTAACAGGATTTTCATCTGCACAAAGGAAGTTGCCGACATCAATAAGCGCACCAAAATTTTTATGAGAAACCCCTGTTATAATTCTTTCAACTCTGTCGCTGTCCTGACAGAAATATCCGTGGTTTTCGATCATTGTTTTTATGCCTTTTGTTTCGGCATATTCAGTAACCGCTTTATAACCCTCAACTATTCTCGGTAAGGCTTGTTCAAAACCTTTATATTTCTTTTCTTCATCGCGGTATCCGCCGGTTGCATCGTGACGCATACCCTGAACGCCTAAAGCACAGGCAATATCAACCTCACCTTTAAGTCTTTCAATTTCTTTTTGTAAATCTCCATCGGAACCATAAAGAAAATCTGCACCAACAGAATACTGAACCGGAACAATTCCAAGCTTTTCACATTCCTCTTTGAGCTCTTTTGCATATTCAGTTTTTGACATTCCTTCAGGAGTATGTATTTCTGCAAACTCAATTCCGTCAAAACCAAGCTCTTTAGCAATTGAAATTAACTCTTTTTCTGTTGCCTCGCCTTTTGAAACGAGAGAACTCAAACTATAACTGCTGACTGCAAATTTCATAAGAAAATTCCTTTCCAATATTTTATCATTGTACCCAAGCCCTTTGAGTATTATGATATTAGTACACTTTGGTTTGGGGGGAAGAAAATGAAAATCGAATCAAATGGTGAAGAAAAAATAACAGTTACCTTATCACAAACGGATATGAGTGACCTTGACATTACATATGATGAAATGGACTACTCAAACATTGAAACCCGCCGTGTTATATGGACAATTCTTGACAAAGCACGAAAAGCTCTGGGCAAATCTGTTGATACAGACGGAAAGCTTCTTATAGAGGTTGCACCCTCAGAGGATGGGGGTTGCATTCTTCACTTCACAAATTCGCCTTTCGCAGATTCAAAAAACAAAAAACGATTGATTATGAAAAAAGAAGCGGAACCAATTCTTTTTTGCCCTTGGGATGAAAACTCTTTCATCGATTGTTTGAAAATTATTCCAAAGCTGAAAGATTTTATAAAAGCTTCCGAACCATACAAATACAAGAACAGCCTTTATATAATATTTCGTCCGAAATTAACCTTTACGGAAAAAATCTTACATATTTTATGCGAATTCGGTAATGCAAGCATCAGTACCGAGTGGGAAATTTCAAAAATATATGAATATGGCCATTCTTTATCTTAAAGAATTAACTGCTTTTTCAATATTCTCTGCACCGAAAATATAGCTTCCTGAAACCAGCACATCTGCACCTGCTTCAACACATAATTTTGCAGTTTCAGGAACAATTCCGCCATCAACCTGAATGAGCAAATCGGGATTTACCTGATTTGCTTTTTCTCTTATTGCCTTGATTTTCGGAAGCATATCCGCCATAAAGGACTGACCGCCAAAGCCCGGTTCAACTGTCATCACAAGAACCATTGCAAGCTTTTCTAAATAAGGGAAAACCTCTTCTGCGGGAGTTTTGGGTTTTATTACCAACGCAGGTTTTACCCCTGCATTTATTATCTTTTCTAAAGTTTTTTCCACATCGCTATCGCTTTCAACATGGAAAGAAATCAAATCTGCACCTGCACTTGCAAAGCTTTCAACATAATCGAAAGGCTTGCTTATCATAAGGTGACAATCAAGAAACATATCTGTTGCTTTTCTTATGGATTTCACAACAGGTGGGCCAATTGAAATGTTAGGAACAAAATGACCGTCCATAACATCCACATGGAGCATATCTGCCCCTGCAACCTTTACTTTTTCTATTTCATTTTTTAAATCTGCATAATCTGCAGAAAGGATTGAGGGAGCTACTTTGATTTTGTTTTTAAAATTCATTCTGAAACTCCTTTTTTATAATTTCTGTTGCTTTTTCTCTGTCGGCAGATATTCTCGCACTTAATTCATCAAGAGATTTAAACGCCATTTCGCCTCTTAATTTTTCAACAAGAAACACTTCAATATTCTGTCCGTATAAATCACCGTCAAAGCCAACAATATTGGTTTCGCTTCGCTTTTCGCTTTCACCCTCTATTGTAGGACGAACGCCAATATTGGTAACGGAAATATATTTTTTTCCGTTAACAATTGTAAACGAAGCATATACTCCATACTCTGCAACGGTAAAGTTTTCACTAAAAAACTGGTTAATAGTAGGTGAACCTAAAATTCTTCCTCGGGCATCACCGTGAACAACCTTGAAATCATAGGAAAAATATCTTCCCAGCATTTTATTGGCTGTTCTCACATCGCCTTTTTTAAGACTTTCTCTTATTCTTGTTGAGCTGACAGGCGCACCGGCAAATTCAACCTCACTGCAAACTGTCAATTTAAGCTCTCTTTCGGCACAAAGTTGTTTTAAAAGAGTAACATCGCCTTTTGTACCTTTACCAAAACGATAGTTAAATCCGCAACAAAGAGCAGTTGCATTGTATTTCCCGATAAGAATTTCATCAACAAATTCCTCGGGAGAAAGATTTGAAATCTTTCCGAATTCAAGAAACTCGGGATTATAACCCCATTGCTTTAAAAGTTCATTTCGCTTTGTTTCGGTAATAAGCTCACCCGGCACATCACCTGAAAGAGTTTTTTGAGGGTGCTCGGTAAACATTAACGCGATTTTCTCGTCATATTCAGTTGTATCGCTTAAAAGCACTTTTTTATGACCCAAATGAAGACCGTCAAAAGTACCAAGTGCCACAAGCACCTTCTTTTTTTCAAACATTATTATAAACTCTTTTCACCAATAAATCTGTATCGGTAAGCTCGCCTAAGCCTAAAAACTCACCATTTCCATATACTCTGTAAATTCCGTTCTCTTTTAAATTGCGTATTCTTTCTCTCATAAGGCTTCCGCCATTGGAAAATCTTTTTGCCTGATTTTCCGTAACCTGAATTTCAGGGTATTCCAAAAGCAGTTTTTCCAAAGGAATAATTGCTTTATCAATTTCACCTTTTTCTTTTAATTCGGTTAATTCTTCAAGAGTAAAGCATTCTGAAAACTCTATTCCGCAGGCAAATGTACGGCAAAGAGATGTCATTGTTGCACCGCAACCCAGCTTTTCGCCAATATCATTTATAAGCGTTCTGATATATGTTCCTGCAGAGCAAGTGCAATAAAGAGAATATTCTCCATCTTCAGCTTCACTGACTGAAAGCTCATAAATCTCGCATTTTCTGGGAGTTCTTTCCACTTCAATTCCCTGTCGCGCAAGCTCATAAAGACGAACTCCGTCTCTTTTGATTGCTGAATACATAGGGGGAAGCTGCATTATCTCTCCTTTGAATTCAGCTGTAGCTCTTTCTATTTCCTCAAAGCTTATTTTTTTATCAAAGGTTTCCGTTACAGTACCCCATATATCAAGAGTATCTGTGCAAAAACCGGTTTTAAATGTTGCTTTATAGGCTTTTTTATGTGTTGGCAGAAGTTCTATAAAACGGGTTGCACCGCCCACAGCTATGGGCAGTACACCTGTTGCATTAGGGTCAAGTGTACCTGTATGGCCGCACTTTTTCTCACCTATTATTCTTCTGACTTTATTTACTGCAAAAAAGGATGTAATATTCTCGCCTTTTTTGAGAGGTATTATTCCTGTCATTGATTTAAACCATCCAGAGCAGTTTTTATAACATTAAGTAACTGTGCCTTACCCTCTTCATAAGAACAGGAAAAGCTTGCGCCTGCGGCACCCTTATGACCACCGCCATTTAAATGACTGCAAATTTCCGAAGCATCAATATCTCCGTCTGTGCGCACAGAAATACCGAAAGCTCCATCTTCCTTTTCTTTGATAACGGCACCAACAAGAACACCCTCAATCTGACGGGGAAGTGCTGTTATGGGATGGCATTCGTGCTCACTTGAACCGCTTTCCTTATACATTGACTGAGTTAATGTTATAATTGCGCATTTCCCGTCAAAATGATATTCAAGAGTTTTTCTTGCAAGCAATTCCAATTCTAAAAAGCTTTTTGTTTTCGTTTCGAACATAAGCTTATTGATTTTCTTGGAATCTATACCCTTTTCCATAAGATCTGCAGCAATTCTGAGAGTCTGAGGAGTTGTGTTCTGATATCTGAAACAACCTGTATCTGTTGATATACCTGTGTATATACATTCTCTCATATATAAATTGGGGTCAATTCCTAACTCCAATGCCAATTCATAAATAATTCCGCACGCTGCTGCTCTGTCTTCAACAAAGGTGTTTTTTGCATAATATGTGTTGGAAACATGGTGGTCAATGCATAAATCAACCTTTCCACCATACAAAGACACCATATTGCCCAAAAGCTTTTCATCTGCAACATCTACAGTAACAATAAACGGATCTGTTACATCATCAGCAACATAGGAATCAGTCATATAGTAGAAATCTTTCGGAATTTTATCACTGCATTTCACAACTCTTTTTTTACCCATTATTCTGAGTATTTCTGCAAGTGCGAAAGCTGACCCTAAAGTATCACCATCAGGGTGCTCGTGAGAAATAATGACAAATTCATTGTGTTCTCTTAAAAGAGATGCACATTGTTTTAAATCAATTACCATAAATTTTCCTCAATCATCGTTAGAACCTGAAAGTTCTTCAAGCTTTTTAACAATATTCATACCATACTCAATAGAGTCATCGGCAACGAATTTAATTTCGGGAGTCTTGCGAAGACCGAGACGCTTACCAACCTCTCGGCGCACAAGACCCGTAGCACCGGTAAGGGCTTTGGTAGCACCTTTGGCTACCTCAATACCCTCAACAGCACTTACATATACTTTAACATAGGATAAATCGCCTGCAACATCTGCTCTTGCAACGCTTATAAGATGCTCAGAAATTCTGGGGTCTTTAAGCTCTCTTACAATAGCGGCAATTTCACGCTTAATATCCTCTGCTGTACGATTTTGTTTATAAGTTCCCATTATTTTCTCTCCTAAAATGTAAAGAAAATCGAAATATTTAAAATTCAAAAATTTAGGTGCAGTGTGGCATTTCTTATGACGCAGGAATATTCCGATATTTCAAGTCATAAAAATGCCGCAATGTGCCTGAAGATTTGGATTTTTATTAGTCTTTATACTCCTCAGTGATATAACCCTCGAGAATATCGCCTTCTTTAATATCATTGAACTTCTGAAGACCTACACCACATTCGTAACCTGTTGCAACCTCCTTAACGTCATCCTTGAAACGTTTGAGTGAGGAGATTTCATCCTCGAATACAACAATACCGTCACGAACAACACGGATTTTGCAGTTCCTTGTAATTTTACCATCAATGATATAGCAACCTGCAATTGTACCTGCGCTTGAAAGCTTGAATACGCTTCTGACCTCTGCCTTACCCATTTCAACATCACGGTATTTGGGAGCGAGCATACCTTTGATAGCTGCTTCAACCTCTTCGATACAATCGTAGATAACACGATACATTCTCATTTCAACCTTGTCGCGCTCTGCGTTTGCTTCTGCAACAGGGTCGGGACGAACGTTAAAGCCAACAATAAGAGCATTTGATGCATTAGCAAGCATAACGTCTGATTCGTTAACCGCACCAACACCACCATGAATAACTTTAACGCGAACTTCTTCATTTGAAAGCTTTTCAAGGCTCTGACGAACTGCTTCAACTGAACCCTGAACGTCTGCCTTAACAATGATGTTAAGGTCTTTAAGTGAACCTTCGTTGATAGAATCAAAGAGATTATCAAGAGTAACCTTCTGCATAGAGCGGAATGCTTCTTCTTTCTGTGATGCCTTTCTCTGTTCAACAAGTTCACGAGCAAGTCTTTCATCGCTTACGCAGTCGAAAGCGTCACCGCCAACGGGAACTTCTGCAAGACCTGTAATTTCAACAGGAACAGAAGGACCTGCTTCGTTAACTTTTCTGCCCTTATCATCTGTCATAACACGAACTCTACCAACTGCAGTACCTGCCACGATAATATCGCCTGATTTAAGAGTACCGTTCTGAACAAGAAGAGTTGCAACAGGACCGCGACCCTTATCAAGTCTTGCTTCAATAACAATACCTTTACCTGCACGGTTGGGGTTAGCTTTAAGCTCTTTCATTTCTGCAACGAGAAGAACTGATTCAAGAAGAGTATCAATATTCATTTTTGTTTTTGCAGAAACGGGAACGCAGATAACATCACCGCCCCATTCCTCAGGAATGAGCTCATATTCTGTTAACTGCTGCATAATTCTGTCGGGAGAAGCATCGAGCTTATCCATCTTGTTAATAGCAACAACGATTGAAACACCTGCCGCTTTAGCATGGTTAATAGCTTCAACAGTCTGAGGCATAATACCGTCGTCTGCGGCAACAACAAGGATTGCAATGTCAGTTGCCATTGCACCTCTTGCACGCATAGCTGTGAAAGCTGCGTGACCGGGTGTATCAAGGAAAGTGATTTCCTGGCCGTTAAGGTTTACTCTGTAAGCACCGAGGTGCTGAGTAATACCGCCTGCTTCTGTTTCTGTAACAGAAGTGTTTTTAATAGCATCAAGAAGTGATGTTTTACCGTGGTCAACGTGACCCATAACGCAAACAACAGGACTTCTGGGAAGAAGGTCTTCTGCATTGTCCTCGTGGTCGTCAATAATTCTTTCTTCAATAGTAACAACAACTTCTTTTTTAACCCTTGCGCCAAGCTCTGTTGCAACAATTTCTGCTGTATCATAGTCAATAACCTGGTTAACAGTTGCCATCATACCAAGAGAGAAGAGCTTTTTGATAACCTCTGCAGCAGTTCTCTTAAGCATTGCGGCAAGGTCACCAACAGTGATTTCTTCAGGCACTGTAATAACAAGAGTTTTCTTTGCGCGTTCTGCTTCAATTCTCTTTAATCTTTCTGCTTCGCTCTCTCTTCTCTTGGAGCGCATTCCCTGCTGTTTTCTGTACTGCTGGCTCTTCTGTTTTAATTTCTGCTTTGTCTGAACATTGTCATTAATAGAATGAACCGGAGCGATATTTTCATATTTCTCGTTGTACTTTTCAAGCTCAACATTATCTGCTCTTGTGTCAATAGTACGCATTTCGCCCTTTGTTCTGGACTGCATGGGACCATCTTTCTTCTTTTCGTTTTTCTTAAAGGGATTTGCGTTGGACTGACCCTGAGGCTTTTTATCTGTTTTGGCTTCGGGCTTCTTTTCGTCCTTTTTCTGAGGTTTGTCAGCTTTTTTCTCCTCTTTCTTAGGAGCATTTTTCTGTCCTTTTTCCTCTTTTTTAGGCTCTGCCTTTTTCTCCTCTTTCTTGGGAGCAGACTTCTGTGCCTTTTCTTCTTTCTTTTCTTCCTTCTTTTCTTCGCTCTTCTTCATTGCAAAGTAAGAATTGAAGTTTTCAACACTGTTTTCCTGTGTCAAAACATCGAAAAGAACATCAAGCTCTTTAGTATCAAGAGCAGTCTGTGCCTTTTTGGGTTCTTCATAGAATTTACCGAGAACCTCAATAATTTCTTTATTATTTAAACCAAGGTCTTTTGCAACCTCATTAACTTTATATTTTGTTATCATCTAATTCCTCCCCGAATTGTTGATGTAGTTTTTTAGCAAAACCGGTGTCTGTTACGGAAAAAACACCCGAACCTTTGCCGATAGCCTCGGCAAAATCTGCCATAGAATAAGAAGTACGCATAATTGGAATATTTTTACCGTTATAGGTACAAGCGTGGGTCATTTCTCTTTCAAGTCTTTCGGAAGCATCCGCCGAGAGAAAAACAAGCTCCGCAGTAGATTTTACAATGGATTCTTTCACAACATCGTGACCGCAACAAAGCTTTCCTGCTTTACGGCACAAACCGAGAAAACCCATAGTATCTTTTTTATTCAAATTTTGCCCAGTCCTTTCGACCTTATTTATGGTTCTTATTTAAGCTCATTTTCCATAGCGTCATAAACACTGTCGGGAATTGCGGTTTCAAGAGCTCTTTCAAGGCGTGTGCCTTTTCTTGCTTTCTGAAAACACGCTTTATCGGGGCATATATATGCGCCCCTACCCGACTTTTTGCCTGTAAGGTCAAGGCTTATTTCACCTTCGGGACTTTTGACTGCTCGGATAAGCTCTCTTTTAGGCTTCATTTCGTTGCAACCAAGGCATTTCCTCATAGGTATCTTTTTTTCAGCCATAAAAACCTCACTTGCTCTGCGGAATATAGAATCCGCTTTCGGGCTTAATATCTATTTTCCAACCTGTAAGTCTTGCAGCAAGGCTTACATTCTGACCTTTGTTACCGATAGCGAGAGAAAGCTGTGTATCAGGAACAGTTACGTGACAAGCTTTTTCTCTTTCTTCATCGATTTCTACTTTAAGAACATCTGCGGGAGCAAGAGCAGCTGCGATGAACTTTGTGGGGTCTTCATCATAAATTACAATGTCGATTTTTTCGCCGCCGAGTGCTTCAACAATTGTACCTACACGAGCACCCTTAGGACCGATACAAGCACCGATTGGGTCAACATTTTCGTCTTTTGAAATAACTGCGATTTTTGTTCTTGCACCTGCCTCACGCGAAACAGCTTTGATTTCAACAATTCCGTCATAGATTTCGGGAACTTCTGTTTCAAAAAGTCTTCTTACAAGACCTGAATGAGTTCTTGAAATCATTGCTTTAGGACCTTTGGGAGTATCCTTAACACCCTCAATATAAACCTTAACAAGCTGATTTTCTGTAAAGGTTTCGTTAGGAAGCTGTCTTGATTTGGGAAGAACAACTGTTGCTTTACCGATTTCAAGGGTAACATTACCTGACTGAGGGTCAATGCTCTGAACCTTTCCTGTTACGAGCTCTTTCTGCTTTGATTCGAACTCACGGAGCATAAGCCCTCTTTCAGCATCGTGGATATCTCCTCTGATAACGTTCTTTGCAGTTGTTGCGGCAATTCTGCCGAACTGCTTTGTTTCAAGAGGAATTTCAACAAAATCGCCAACAAGAGCTTTCTTGTTATATTTTACTGCTTCTTCCTGAAGAATATCTGTGAATTCGTTTTCAATCTCTTCAACAACCTGTTTTCTGAGATATACGCGAAGCTTATATTCTTCCGGGTTGCAATCAACAAATACAACATCCTCACCGCCATATTCTCTTCTTACAGATGTTACGATAGCCGCGCAAACCTTTTCAAGAAGATAATCTGCGGGAATTCCTCTTTCCTGTTCGAGCATAAGTATTGCTTCGAAAAATTCTTTGTTTTCATTTTTCTTAGTAGATTTTCTAGCCATTTTCCTACCATTCCTTTCAATATATCAATCAAATAATAAACAATTAATTAAAAAGAAAAATCGTCTAACTTAACCCAAGCGATTTCTTTCTTTTCGGCAGTCATTGTGTTCTCCTCATCGAACTCAATGGTAACTGCACCCTCTTCGGAGTAGTCAATAAGGACTCCTTTAAATTCGCGCTGACCTTCATATGGGCGAATAAGCCTTAAGATAACCTTTTCTCCCATAAAATAATCGAAATGGAAATCTCTTGTGAGCTTTCTTTCAATACCCGGGGAAGAAACCTGTAAGTTATACTGACGGTCAATCAAGTCTGCTTCATCCAACGGAGCATCCATAGCGTGACTCATATTAACGCAGTCTTCAATACCAACGCCATCTTCCTTATCAATGAAAATTCTGAGATAATAGTTTGCACCTTCTTTTTCAAAGCAAACATCCCAGAGAATTAAACCCAATTCTTCTGCGATGGGTTCTGCGATTTCCCAAACCTGAGAAACTGTGTTCTTTGCCAAATCAGCACCTCTTTTAAATTTATTCTACAAACTTTTCGGAATTGTCGAAAGCTTTTTCCGGCAATAAATATGAGAGCAGGTTGCCCTGCTCTCACTCAAGTTCATATTCGTACATTCGTAATATACCATATAATATAAAAAAATGCAAGCATTTTTTTAGAATGCGGAATTCGGAGTTCGGAATGCGGAATTATCACCTCTTCACTTTTCACTCTTCACTCTTAACTGAAAAACGACTGCCGAAGCAGTCGTTTTTCTTATCCCCACACAGCGTAGAGGGTAATATCTTCAGTTACTGTAATTTCGTCACCAAAATCAACATCGGCAGATTTTGCTTTTTCATCAAAGGACCAGCCCATAAACATTTTGTTATTTTTTGTAGGGAAATGATAAGAAACCCTGACTGTTTCGCCTTTTTCGACTGCCTTTTCTATGGGAGCATCTTTACCGCCATTAGCATTGTAGATAACAGTATATTTTTCTGCTTCATCATATTCAACAATAAAACCTGTTTTATTTTTCTTATCATAGGTCTTAGCTTTTTTTACTTCTGCAGAACCATCGTTAAGAAGAGCTTTTGCAGAATTTTCTTTTTCGGATTCAACAAAATACTTTTTGCTGTCCTTAAGAAGAAGAGAAAGCATCCGGGCATTATCTTCATCAATTTCTGCAAGTGAACCGCCTTTTGCTTTTGCAACTGCTTTTGCCTGCTCATAGCACAAAGGTGTGTCATAAATTTCATATTTAGTACCATTTAAAACTGCACCGTTAACTGCTTCAACCTTTTTAACGTTGATTTCGCAGATAAATCCTGTAAGGCTTCTTGTTTCGCTTGATTCTGAAATGCCGTCTTCTGTAATAACAGAGCAAACAGATTTTTTATTTTCAAGATTTTTGCCGATGAAATATCTGCCGAAGCCGTTTTCACCTGCAAGCTCTGAAACTACTTTAAGTTCTTTCTTTGAGCTGACACTTACAAGATGACCGCCCATTTTCTTTGAAAGGTCTTTTGCCTGCTCATAGTTTACTGCAACATCAAAAACAGAATAAATGCTGTTGCCCACTGTTTTTACAGCTGTTGCTTCTGTAATATTTGCAGCAGTTTTTGCATTGTTTTCATACTGAGGTCTTGCAACATAATTAATTCTTGCGCGAAGAGATGAAGCATATCCTGTGCTTGCAGGGTACTGACAAGCTTTAACCTGGTCAGACATATTGCCCTCAACAGTATAAATTGTGTTATCATCAACATCAACAACAAGACCAACATGGTCGATACAACCATATCCGCCTGAGCAGGTGCAACAGAAAATAAGGTCGCCTGCCTGAAGCTTTCTTCCTGATGAGAAAGAGAAGCAGTCTGCACCAACAGAGGGAAGAATTGAATAATAGGAATTACCAACACTTGTGAGTTTAGGATAAATAGAAGAGGGAATCCCTGCAACATAACCGCACCAGGATGCGAAAACATTGCACCAATAACCCTGACGGCCATACCATCTGCCGTATTCGGTAATGTTACCGCTACCGGTTGAATTTCCGGAATAATCAAAAAAGCTTGCTTCGTGGTAGCCAACCTGACTTTTTGCAACATTGCAAATATCAGTAACCTGGTCACCTGTAAGCTTTACATTCATTAATCTTTCGTAATAAACGCTGTTTTTGTAAGAAGATGAGGCGGAGTATTCGAGGCTTTTGGCAGCTGCACTTACGCTGAAAACGGAAGTTGCCATGAGAACAGTGGTGAGAAGAACAACCGCAATTCTTTTAATTCTGCTTTTTGTCATAGAATATTTTTTGCCTTTCGTAATATTTTGTATCACTAATATATATTTCAAGTTTGTAACTAATTATTACAACTTTGTAACCTTTTGCAACAACATTGGGCATTATAACATAATAAAAGCCCTTTTTCAATGTGAAAATTGCACTATAAACTTCTTCTTAATTTGTGAATTAGTGCCACACTACACAAAAAACCGCGTTTTTTGATAAAAAACTGTTACATTTTGAAATTTTTGTGAACAGAAAAAATATTAAAATAAATTGTAACAAAATGAATGATATGTTATATTTAATATATAATAGTATGAAATGAGGTGTTCTTATGATACAAATTATTGTTGCAGGTGCAGGTCACGGCGGTCTTGTTGCCGCAATAAAGCTTGCCCGATTAGGTTATGCGGTAACAGTTTTTGAAAAATCTCAAAAATGCGATATGGGTTTGCCCCAGCAGGATGTGTTTGATAAGGACACTTTCACTTATATCGACCTACCCTCACCAAAAAATATTACTATTTGCAAAAATCAGTTAACCCTTGTGCCTTTAGATAACAATATTGCGCCCCTTACTCTGCCCCAACCGGTGGATGAAGCAATTTTTATGGAAAGAAAAGTGCTTATAAATCATCTTCTGAGCCTTGCAGAAAAAAGTGGTGTGAAAATTCATTACAACTGCCCTGTTGTTGAACCAATTATTTTAGGTAGCAGAGTTGCAGGTATTAAAACCTTTGATGGTGATTTTTACGCAGATTTAGTTATTGATGCCTGCGGTGTGGATTCGCCTTTAAGAAACAATTTACCGAAATTTATGAATATCAATCGGGAAACCAAGGCTTTTGACATTATTTACACCTACCGCGCACATTTTGAAAAAAATCCCGATGTTCCCGACCCTGATACAAATTATGATATACGGGTTAAAGAGGACGGAACTGTTGGCTTTTCCTGGGTTGTAACTGAGGATGATTTTGTTGATATATTAATTTGCCGTTTTAATCCCATGACACAGGACGAAGTTTTAACAGATCTGCGAAAAATCTCGGAAGAATATCCCCATATCAGCAAGAACTTCATTCGTGGCGGACAGTATAATAAAATACCCGTTTGTCAACCTCTCGGAGTTCTGGTTGCAGACGGCTATGCCGCAGTTGGTGACTGTGCTTTTATGACCTACCCAACAAAAGGCTCGGGTATTTCTTATGCTATGAAAGCCGGTGCAATTCTTGCAGAAGCAATTGCAAATGATACCAATGCTTTATACAATACCGAAACTTTATGGGAATATCAGCGGAAATTCTTCAAGGAAATCGGCTTTTCTGCAGGGCGACTTGCACTTATGAAAAATCTGATGACATATTTCACCGCACAGGAAATAAATGATATTTTAAAATCAGGTATTTTTACAACAGAAGACCTTTCACAGATTATGACAAACAAATTAGATAACCTTTTCGGTACCGCAGGCAGAGCTTTAATCAAAGATAAAATCCGTCAATTGAGAGAAAATGTTATCTTAAAAGAGAAATTCTCAGACTTTGCAGTCTGGATGGGAAAGCTTGCAGTAACCGAAACCTATTTGCCTAATAAATATGACAGAAAAGACGTGCAGAAATGGGTGGAGAGATATAATGAGTTTTTCGATTCAATAAGGAAAACAGTATAAATGCAAAATACAAAGTGCAAAATGCAAAATGTCGGGACCTGCGGTCAGCAATTATAAAAAGAATTCAAGACATTTTATTGTCCTGAATTCTTTTTGTTTTATAAAGTTGTTTTAAATGCGAAGCTTATAATCGGCTTTGCCCCGACACTCCTCACTCCTCATTCCTAACTCCTCACTAAAATCGTCTCTGCTATTTTATTTCCCCATAAGCTCTAACGGTTCAACATTTTCTCCGTTATAGATTATTTCAAAATGCAAGTGGCTCAGGTCTGATTTTTCGCAAGGGACTGTTCCGAGATAACCCAAAAGCGAACCGCTTTCAACTGTTGAACCCTTTTGGATTTCAAGAGTTTCCTTGTTAAATCCGCAATATTTTGCAGTAACTCCGTTCCCGTGGTCAATCTGCACCACAGTTCCCCAAAGAGCGTCTTCATAAATATTTGTAACAGTGCCATAAGAAATCGCTTTTACCTGCTCACCCTCGGAAGCTTTAAAGTCAATACCCGAATGAGTTCGCCAATCTCCCATTGTTGCACTATAGGTAGGCTTGTCAGGAGAATAATCCTTTAAAATATCTGTTCCCAAGGGTAAGGAATAATAGTCCTGATATGGTGTTGCATATTTTTGGCTTTCTGTTGTTTCTGCTTTAGTTTCTTCGGTTTCTTTCTCTGTTTGTTCTTCTGTTTCCTCTCTTGTATCGGGAACATCCTCTAAATTCTGCCTAACCTCAAAATCGGGCTCGGTTGTTAGAAACTCACTGTCCTTGCTTGTTGATTTTTCTGTTGTAATTGTTACATAATCGCTTTCAATAGGTGCAAGGTTTCCGAGAGCATTTTCTGTTGAAATTTTTGCAATAAGAGCAGTACCCAAAGCAAGAAGCAAAGCGAAAGCATAGGCATATTTCACCTTTTTCATTGTTTTATCATTTTTCGCAGCTCTTATGGGTTTCGGCTGACTTGATGGTGTATTTTCAGGTATTTCCAATGGGTTTTTGTCGTTATCATTTCTGTTTCTGTCACTCATAATATGTCCTCCTATGTTTTTATATTATTTTTTGACAGAAATGAGAAATTTATACGATTACCAATAATAAATGTCACTGCTTGATTTACACAAACAGTGACATTTATTAAACGTTTAATAATTTTTCAAGTTTTTCAAAGTCGCTCATCGTAAGCTTTTCTGCTCTTATTGTTCTTTCAAGCCCTGCCTTTTCAAGTGCTTCGGCAACAATATTTTTATTTATACCAAGACCTGCACTGATGGAATTTTCTGCGGTTTTTCTCCTTTGAGAAAATGCGGCTTTGACTAATTTAAAGAAAAACTCTTCATTTTCAACTTTAACAGGTGGTTCTTTTCTTATAGTGAGCTGAATGACCTCACTATTTACTTTCGGTGGAGGTAAAAATGAATCTCTGGGAACGAAAAAAAGCTTTTCGCTTTCTGCATAATAAGAAACTGCAACGGTAACCGCGCCACCGTCACGGGAACCGACCTCTGCGCAAAGTCTGTCTGCTGCTTCTTTCTGCACCATAACGGTTATTGATTTAATCGGCAATTTGCTTTCTAAAAGAAGCATAATTATTGGTGAGGTAATATAATATGGCAAGTTCGCACAAACTGCAATTTCCATGCCCTTGCATTTTTCCTCAATAATTTTCGGCAAATCTGCCTTCATAACATCTTCGTTGATAATTTCAACATTATTAAAATCCGAAAGTGTTTCATCAAGAACCGGCAACAGTCTTTTATCAACCTCAAAGCTTAAAACCTTACCGGCTCTTTTGGCAAGCTCTGCGGTTAAAACTCCGACACCGGGCCCGATTTCAATAGCGCAGGTGTTTTCATCAAGCCCTGCCGCCTCTGCCATAGCAGGACAAACCTCAGGGTCAACAAGGAAATTCTGACCTAAACCTTTATTAAAGGTCACACCGTGCTTTCCCATTACGGATTTTATAACATTTATATCGGAAAGATTTCTCATTTTTGCCTCCAACTCTTGAAAAAGAGAGCTAACTAAGATAATATAATTATACAATTTGAATTATCATTGTCAATGAAAAAATGCAGGTGATTAAATGAACTCTATTAAAGATGCAAAATTTATCAAAGAAAGTGCTGATTTCGGTACAGTTGTTCCTGTTTTTAAAAAGGTTATCTGGCTTGATAAAAAGATCAACAAGGCAACTCTTTTTTGCTCTGCTTTAGGTTATTATGAAGCATACCTTAACAGTCAGCGAGTTGGCAAATTCATTTTTGCTCCCGGTTGGACCACTTACGGAAAAAGACTTCAATATCAGGAATATGATGTAACTTCCTTAATGGAAGAATGTAATGTTCTCGAAATTGCCGTTGGCAACGGTATGCGTTTTCACGGCAACCCTCACGAAAACTATGAAAGCATTACTTGCAAAGAAACTGCTCTTATTGCGGCAGTTAAAGTTGAATATCAGGATGGAACAGAAGAGTTTATTCCCACAGATGCTTCTTGGGAATGTCAGAAGAGCAATATTCTTGATTCCCATGTATATAATGGTGAAGTTGTTGATTTCACTGTAAATACAGAGGAAACCTTTCCCGTAAAAGAACTTAATGATATCAACAAAAATATTCTTATTCCAACAGAGGGTGAAGAGGTTCGCGAAATGGCTCGCCTTGATGCACTTAAGCTTATCACTACTCCCAATGGCGAAACAGTTATTGACTTCGGTCAGAATCTTACAGGCTATGTTGAATGGGTAGTGCCTCAGAGAAAAGGTGCGGAATTCACTATTTACCACGCAGAAATTCTTGACAAAGACGGCAATTTCTATACAACTAATCTTCGTAGTGCAAAAGCGCAGGTGCACGTAACCTCTGACGGCAACGAAAGAGTTTATAAGCCTCATTTTTCTTTTATGGGCTTCAGATATATTAAGCTTGAAGGCTTTAACAAGGATGAAATTGACCTTGATAATTTCAAAGCGGTTGTTGTTTTCTCAAATATGAAGAGAACAGGCTATTTCGCTTGCGGTAATGACCTTATTCAACAGCTTTATGAAAATATTGTATGGGGGCAGAGAGGCAATTTCCTGGATGTTCCTACAGATTGTCCTCAACGAGATGAAAGACTTGGCTGGACAGGTGATGCTCAGGTTTTTGCAAGAACCGCTTCAACTACATACAGAACAGATAAATTCTTCAAAAAATGGCTTCACGATTTAGCTTGTGACCAAAGAGAAAACGGCGCAATTACCGATGTTTGCCCCGACCTTATGAGATGGGAGTCTCACGGTTCTTCTGCCTGGGCAGATGCAATTGTTGTTGTAACCTACTGGGTATATAGAACCTATGGTGATGTTCAGATAATCAAAGACCAGTTTGAAGCTATGAAAAAATGGATTCTCTTTATGGAAGCAAACGGTTCTCAAAGAGGTCTTTTTGACAAACATCCCCACCATTTCGGTGATTGGCTTTCTCTTGATGCAGGTGACGAAGCAACTGGCGGTCTTACAGATAAAAACCTTATTGGTACTGCTTACCTTGCATATTCAAACTCACTCTTTATCGAAATGGGTAAAGTTATCGGTGAAGATATGAGCTATTTTGAAGAGCTTTATGAGCTTACTGTTAAAAAATACAGAGAAACATATCTCAATACAGGTAAAACCGAGCACGAAACACAGACATCTAACGTTCTTGCTCTTTACTTTGACCTTACGGACAAGCCCGAAAGAGAAGCAGAAAAGCTTGTAAAAGACATTGAAGCCTGCGGACACCTTAAAACAGGTTTCGTAGGAACACCTTATCTTCTTCATACTTTAACCAAAATCGGCAGGACCGACCTTGCATACAAGCTTCTTTTCAGAAAAGAATTCCCATCATGGCTCTTCCCCGTAACAAAAGGCGCCACAACAATGTGGGAACGTTGGGATGGTATGAAGAAAGACGGCACTTTCGCAACTCCCGAAATGAACTCCTTTAACCACTACGCTTATGGTTCAGTTGGTGACTGGCTCTATACAACAGTTGCAGGTATTGACAGCGATTTCAACGAACCTGCTTACAAGCATATTATTTTCCGTCCTCTTCCCTCAAAGGAATTGGGTTATGCAAAATCAAGGGTTCTCACAGAAAACGGTGAGGTAATTTCTTCCTGGGAATACACCGGTAATGGTGACGAATGTAAATTCAGCTTTACAATTCCCAATGGTTCACACGCAACTCTTTATCTCGACGATGAGGAATACGAATTCGAAAGCGGAACATATAATACTGTTTTTGAATATAAAGGCTTCTAAACAGCATTTCAACCCATCACAAAAGTTTTGACTTTTGCGATGGGTTGATTTTTAATTCACATACTTTTCTGCCTGAAGATTGAACATTTCTGCGTATTTGCCATTTAAATTCATCAAATCTTCGTGGCTTCCGCTTTCAATTATTTTTCCTTTTTCCATCATAAAAATTCTGTCTGCGTGGCGCGTTGTAGAAAGTCTGTGGGAAATAAAAATAACTGTTTTATCTGTTGCCCCCGTCATCATAGCGTGGTTGAGCTCGTATTCTGAAACAGGGTCAAGATTTGCAGAAGGCTCATCAAGAATAACATACGGACAGTCTTTATAAAATGCTCTTGCGATTGCAATTTTTTGTTGCTCACCGCCAGAAAGCATCAAGCCATCCTCATCAAATTCTCTTAAAAGAATTGTTTCAAGACCATTTGGAAGTTCCTTATCAAAGCCTACTGCTTTGAGAGCTTTCCATACTCTTTCTTCATCATAAGTCTTTGAAAGAGCAACATTTTCTCCGACAGAAGCAGAGAAAATCTGAAAATCCTGAAATACTGCGGCAAAACGGTCACGGTGAGAAACTACTGTTTCCTCACGGATATCTCTTCCGCCGATTTTTATGCTACCGTCTTTAACATCATAAAGACGTAAGAGCAGATTTGTGAGAGTCGTTTTTCCTGCACCGTTATAGCCAACAAGAGCAACCTTCTCATAAGGCTTGATTTCAAAAGAAATGCCGTCCAAAGAATTTTTATCATTTCCCTCATAAGAGAATGTAATATTTTCAACGGAAATATCTTCAGGCTCACCGCATTCAGCAATATGTGTGCCGTCTTTGATATCGTTTGGAACCTTTAAGAACTTGCGGTATTTATCAATGATTTTTGAGCGTTCGGTAAAGTTTCTGACACAACCTACTGTAAGATAGATTATTCCCGAACCAATTTGCACCGCACCATTAAATGTTGCAACAAAATCACCTGCGGACATTTCCTTTGTAACAATAGTTTTATAACCAATATAAAGAGTTAAAACAAGCATAAAGCCTATAACATTTATTGATGTTCCTTGCAAAAAGAAAAGTGCATTTGTCTTTCCTGCATATTTTTTCTGAATATCAACAACATCATCTGCTGCCGTATTAAACCGTTTTTTCAATAGGGGGAATATTCCGCTTGTGCGAATTTCTCCTGCATAATCCTGCAAATAGAAAATACGTGCAAAATAATCTCCAACCCTATGAGCTTCGGTTATTTTCTCTCTTCGCTCTATCATAAGGTCTCCCGTATATTTACCAACAGGAATGAAAATAACTGTCGAAACTACAACGATAAGAAGTGCTATTGGATCAATTGTAAACACAAGAGTACCAATAAGAGCGAAGGAAATAACCTCTTCAACAACACCCTTGATCATTGGGATAAGGTAGCGGATACTATCAGAAGAGTTTTCAACTGCAAGGATAAAATCTGAATAATATTCAGGATTGTCATATTTTGAAAGGTCTATGGCTGCTGCCTTTTTATAAAGCATAGACTGCAACCCTAAATCAAGCTTTTCCCGCTCTCTATGGGCAAAGAGTTCAAAAAAGAGTGCGTTCAAAACATCTCCGCCAACAAGCAAAGCAATTATTAGACCGATACCAAATATAATTCTTTGCGGACTTCCGCCTGCGCTTACCTCATCAATAACAAATTTAAGACCTATTACAGAAACAAGTCTGCCCGGTAACGTACAAAGAATATGGAAAAATATTTCTCCGATAACAAGTCCGGGAGAAAGCTTAAACATTACCTTTGTCATATAAAAGAGGTTTGAAAATACACCTTTTTCTGTTACTTGCTTTTTCATATGGTAGCCACACTCCCTTCTTTTTCTCTGTAGCTTGAAGCCTGGAGTGTAAACATCTCGGCATATTTGCCGTTCAATTCCATAAGCCCATTATGAGTTCCGCTTTCTTTTACGGTTCCGTTACCGAAAACATAGATTTTATCAGAAAGCACAGCACTTGAAAGTCTGTGTGAAATATAAATAACTGTTTTTCCTTTTGTTGCAGAAATAAGGTTTTCATACATATTATATTCTGCTATGGGGTCAAGTGCGGATGAGGGTTCATCAAGAATTGCCAGATCAAAATCTTTTGCAAACATTCTTGCAGTTGCAATTTTTTGTTGTTCACCGCCTGAAAGACCTATACCTGTTTCGTCAAACTCCCTTGTAATAACCGTTTTTTCCTTTTGTGGCAAACGGCTCACGAAATTATCTGCTCCGCTGTTTTTAAGAGAAGCAGAAACCTTTTGCTGTTCATCATCATTTTCAATCTCTTTACAAAGAATATTCTCTGCAACAGAAACAGCAAAGACCTTATAGTCCTGAAAAACAGTTCCAAATCTTTTTCGGAGAGCTTCAATATCATAATCGCGCAAATCTCTACCGTTATAGAGAATTTCACCCTCATCGGGGTCATAAAATCTTAAAAGTAGTTTTACAAAGGTTGTTTTACCTGCACCATTTTCACCAACAATAGCTGTTGTTTCGCCTTTTCGGAATTTCAGGTTAAGATTTTTTAAGGTTGGCTCTTTTGCGTGAGGATATGTAAAAGTAACATTCCTGAACTCCAATGTTTCAAGTTCGTCGGGTAACACTGTTCCGCTGACAACCTTTGATTCATATTCAAAAAACTCTTTTAAGTTACCAAAATAAAGGGATTCGTTTTTTACAACAGAAATTGCTTCTCCCATATCATTGATAATATCTCGAATATTGCTCATAGCAGTCATAATAACAGAAAAGTCTGCAAGGGCAAGATTTCTTTTAAACGCATATCGGTATGTAGCATAAGCATATGTTGTGGCAACAGGTAAAGCCTGCCCGAAAAATCCGGTAACAACTTCATAAAAAGCAATTTTCCAACCATATTTTTTTATTATTTCACGGTTTTTCGCTACTGCATCAGAAAAACGTTTATGAAGAACATTGAATACTCCGGAGGTTCGTATATCCTTTGAATATTCTTTTAAGTAAATAACTCTTTTAACATAAGCTTTTGAACGCTTATGAATTGTCATTTCCTTATCCTTTTTTACTTCAATTTTTCCTTTTTGCGCCTGCGCTGCAACAACAGGAAGCATAAATAAAAGAATAAGTAAAATTTTTGGGTCAATGGAAACAACATAAGCTATTATGAAAACCCCTGTAAATGCGGCAACGAAAATGCTCGAAAAATAGTAAATGAACATATCATAGTGAGAATCCGATACAATCTCTGTTGCGCGTTTATACTTATTAAAAAAATCAGGGTCTTCAAAGCAAGCCATATCTACACTGACTGCTTTCTCAAAAATTTTCTCATTTAAAGTTTTGTAAAACTGCTTGAATTTTACACTTAACACATAATTTGAATAACTTTGAATAATTCTCGCAAGAATTCCTGCAACAACAAACATCAATACAGCAAGCACAAATGCTTTAAACGGCAAATCCTTTTCGAGCACTTGTAAAATTACCCGCAAGAACCAAATTTCCTGAACAAATGCTGTAAAAAACCAAAAACCGCCTGTTGCAAGAATCTGAACAGTAATATACCAAGGGCAACATTCTTTAATAATTTTTACCGCATAAAACACATTTTTCAGTGTTTCAAATTTTTCTTTTTTCGTTTCTTTCTTATTTTTTCTCATATTTCCTCCGTTTTAATTTACGATAAAATGTTAACGACGCATTTTACCTTTTTCAGTTTGGTAAGAAACTGTTTCCGGAAGTTTGTGTTCTGGTTTTTTAAGATGAGAGGAACTCAAAAAACCTTTCGTTTCCTGCATTACAAATTGCATAAAAAACAAAAATCTCCGAAAAGCGTTAACTTTCCGGAGAATAGGCATATAACTAATGCAACTGTCAGCAGGAAGCGGACACAATAACCGGATTGTTTTTTCTTGTTCTAACCATTTTCATCATCATGTCCAGCTCCTTTCTTAAAAATTTTTATTTGGGTTAATTTTTGCACCGACACGGAGTGCAAATTAAAGTTAGCATATATTTACATATTTGTCAATAATAGGTACACAAAATGCACCATAAAAGTGGCAAATTGAGAATGGCACGTGGCAAGTTTCGGGTCTGCGACGCGTTATAAAGCTTCGCAATTATTTTACCGATTCTTCTACGGCGCATTTTCACGCCCCTAAACTGGCGACTGGCAACTGGCAACTGGTGGCTACAATTTGCTCATTGCATATTAAATAAATATATGTTATTCTTTCTTTGGGTGATAATATGCTTGAACTTAAAGAAAATGATGTTATTCTCTTTCAAGGGGATTCCATAACTGACGGTAACAGGGGAAGAAACTCTGACCTTAACCATGTTCACGGTCATAGCTATCAATATATGATAGCTGCGGAGCTTTCTACTGACAATTTAGATAAAAATGTGGAATTTATAAACAGAGGTATAAGCGGAAACAGAATTTCCGACCTTTACGGCAGATGGAAAGAGGATTGCCTCAATTTAAAGCCCACAGTTCTCAGCATTCTTATCGGTGTTAACGATATGATTTTTAATTGGGAACACAGTTCAGGCTCTGACCCCGAAAGATATGAAAAAATCTTCCGTCTTCTTCTTGACGAGGTATTAGAAGAAAATCCCGATACTCTCATTGTTATTATGGAACCCTTTTTTGGCGATAAGAAAGAAGAAGACCTTGATGATTTCTTTAAAAGCGGAATTGGTGCTTACCAGCAGAAAGCTAAAAAAATTGCAGAGGATTACAATGCAGTTTTTGTTCCCTTGCAGGATTTATTTGATTCTTACAGAGGTAAAACAGATATGTATAAGCTTCTGTGGGACGGTGTTCATCCAACAACAATCGGCCATGAGCTTATTGCAAGGCGCTGGAAAGAATGTGTAAAAGAAAGACTTGAAAACAGATAATTTAGAGGTTCTTATATGAAAACTGTTAACTGCAAAAATATAAAAATCACCGACGGCTTTTGGAAAATAAAACAGGATATGGTGAATAACGTTACCCTTAAATCCGTTTATGACAGATTCAAGGAAACTCATCGCTTTGATGCTCTCGACTGCACCTGGAAAGAGGGCGCCCCGGATATGCCCCACGTTTTCTGGGATTCCGATATTGCAAAATGGATTGAGGGTCTTGCTTATAGCCTAAATTATTCAAAAAATGAAGAGCTTGAAAAGCTTGCAGATGAAGCTATCGGAAAAATAATCAAAAACAGAGATGGAAACGGCTATTTTAACAGTCATTTTCTTGTTACAGGTGAGCGTTTTACCGACCGTACAGAACACGAGCTTTACTGCGCAGGTCATCTTATAGAAGCAGCAGTTGCATACTACGAAGCAACAGGCAAAAAAGCTTTTTTAGATGCTATGTGTAAGTATGCAGATTACATAGAAAAGGTTTTTGTAACAGAAAAAAGTGCAAAATTTATAACTCCCGGTCATCCTGAAATTGAACTTGCTCTTGTTAAGCTTTATGAAGTAACAGGAGAAAAACGCTATCTTGACCTTTCAAAATTTTTCATTGATAATCATGGTGGTAACCCCCAAGACCCGCCAATGTATAAAGGTTGCAACGAGCTTTATAATCAGGATGATGTTCCTGTAAGAGAAAGAGAAACTGCAGACGGACATTGTGTAAGAGCACTTTACCTCTTCTGTGCTATGGCAGACCTTGCAGATATTTATAATGACAAAGGGCTTTTTGAAGCAGCAGAGCGTTGCTTTATGAACATTGTAGATAAAAGAATGTATATAACCGGTGCAACAGGCAGTACCTGCCACGGCGAATCCTTTACGATTGACTATGATTTACCCAACAGAGATGCCTATGCAGAAACCTGCGCATCAATTGCTCTTGCATTTTTTGCAAACAGAATGATTAAATTAAATCCCAACGGCAAATATGGTGATGCAGTTGAAAAGGTTATGTATAACGGCTCGCTTTCGGGTATTTCAATGGACGGAAAAGGCTTTTTCTATGAAAACCCTCTCGAAATTGATGTTGAGTTTAACAATGTAAATAAATGTACCGATGGCGGAAAGCGTTTCCCCATTACCCAAAGAAAAGAGGTTTTTGACTGCTCCTGTTGTCCTCCAAACGTTATAAGATTTATTTCTTCAATCAGTGAATATCTTTATTCTTATTCAGAAGATACTCTTTTCATTAATCAGTATATTAATTCCGAGGCTGTTTTTGAGGGTATGACTGTTTCACAGATTACCGACTACCCCTCAACAGAAGAAATAAAAATCAAAATCGAAAATAGCAACAAAAAATATATTGCTTTGAGAATTCCGTCTTGGTGCAAAAATTTTGAAATTAACAAAGAACACAAGCTCATAAACGGCTATGCTTATATAGAAATTTCCCAAAATGATGAAATTCTTTTAACTCTTTCAATGCCTGTTACATTTATTTCTGCAAACAAAATGGTTCACACTTGCGCAGGTCGTGTTGCTGTTATGAGAGGCCCTGTTGTTTACTGCCTTGAAGGTGTTGACAACGGCAAGGATTTAAGCTCTATAAGAATTGATATTAAAGAAAAAGCTGAAATTTCCGAAAAAGAATTTTTAGTCCCAAATATTCTACTTAAAGCATATAAAGAACCTGAAAATGACAGTCTTTATTTTGAAGCAACTGAAAACTATATTGAAACCCAGCTTAAATTCATCCCCTATTTTGCCTATGCAAACAGAGGCGAAACAGATATGCTTATCTGGATTCTTAAGAAATAAGGAGAATATGATATGAAAAAGAAATTAATAAACAGTCTTATTGCTTTTTTCGGCTTTTTTCTCATAATAGCTTCAATTTTTTCTGCATACTTTATAAGCTTTATTAAAACAACGGAGAATTTTGAAATGAATAACGGAATTTCACTTTTAAAAGAACCTACCGAAATTGCCATAAGCAAAAATGATTCTACAATCACAGCTTTAGACCTTACCTTGAATAGTTGCGGTTGGTTTAACTACTATGGAATTGAATACTCCTCCGACTGCTATATAAAAGCAACCATCAATTATTCCGCAGGAGTAAAAGCCAAAACTGAGGACTTCTTTTTAGAACCATCAAAGAAAAAAATCACCTTTTATTCCTTTGTTGATGATGCTTTAGCAGGTAAAAAAGGGAATAAAATTAATTCTATTACTTTTGAAACTCTTACCAAAGGAAAAGGAAATATTAAAATTTATGGTTTTTCCGTGTTCAACCGAGAAATTCCCGAACAAGAAGTTTTCATTCAGAATGATACTCATAAATTAGGAATTGATTTGCTTTGGGGCGGTGCTTTGAGTTATCTCAAAGACCTTGATTCTAATGTTCAGGCAGTTTCAGTTGACGGAAAAATTAAAGTTGATTCAAATGCAACAGAACGCTACAATGCAGAATCTGTTAATAACAATGTTAACCTTATCAACAGAAACGATACGGGTCGCCTTGTTCAGCAGTCTTATTACGGCACTCTTGATTATGACCACGGTGTATATATGGAAAATGATTGGCGATATAATCCTGTGCAAGGCGGTAATCAGTTCAATGATGCAAGTAAAATTGTTGACTTGAGAGTGACTGAAAACAGTATTTATATCAAATGCCGTCCTCTTGATTGGGCAAAAGAGAAAGAATATATTACTCCCTCATATATGGAAGC
Source organism: Acutalibacteraceae bacterium (assembly GCA_045606545.1). Classification (GTDB taxonomy): domain Bacteria; phylum Bacillota; class Clostridia; order Oscillospirales; family Acutalibacteraceae; genus DTU089. The sequence continues at coordinate 38,043 of JAZUSD010000051.1, forward strand.
AACATATTCTTTGGAAAACGGCGCAGTTCACGCAAAATGCAGATTTGTTGATTTCTCGGGTTATCCCGAAGCAGAAGCAACTCAGGAAATTCCCGCTTTTTACTGTATCGAACCGCTTAATAACTTTGTTTATTACGGTGGCGATAAGCCTTGGACAAACGATAAGCTCACAAGTGAGCCCGATTTAATTTTCTGGCCCGATGCCGGATATCCCAATTTTTACTCAAAGGAAAATTGGTCGGCATTTACAGGTGAATTCGAAGACAGCTTTGGAATTGGGGTTTATGTTGACAATGAAGAGGCATTCCTTGCAGGTGTTTTTGAGCGTGAAAAAACCACTAATGAAGACCCATCAAAAGATGGTCCTACATCTTATATCGCAATTGTAAAAAACAGAACCTTTAAAAGCTTTGACCCTTACCAATATGAATATTACCTTGCAACAGGTGATACAACTGAAATAAGAAGCACCTTTGAAAAAATAGATAGTAAATAAAAATGTACCCCATCTGATTTTTCAAAAATCAAATGGGGTACTAATCATTTTTTTACGGTTCAATGTTCCAGCCGTTTTCTGCAAGGTCATAATAATGTTGTTCAAGGTCAACATTACCTGCGCTGTTAACAGTAAGTGTTGTTCCGCCAATCATATCAGGTTGCCAATAGCTACCGAAGCCTGACTTAACTGCATATGCAAGTTTAATGCCTTCATATTCAACATAATAGTCGTTAACATGGTCGTGACCTACGAGCATTGTTTTTGTGCTTCCGAGCTCTTTGCAAAGGCTGAAGAAACCATTATTAATAGGAGAAGGACCGCCGTATTCAAATCTTCTGCCCGCTGCAATATCGGAATACTGAGGATCAATTATACCGAATTCATAACCATCTGCTTCGATGCAAACGCTTTCCCAAGCATCGATATACTCGCGAACAGGAATATGCATAATAACTGTGCTTTCTACAGTTCTGCCTGCCATTTCAGCAATACCGTTAACTGCCCATTTATACCATTTCTGCTGACTATTCCAAAGATGGTCATAATCTTCGACAATCGTACCATCTTCAAGAACAAATTTACCATGGTCATGGGTATCCATCATAAATAATGTATGAACAATTTCGCCGTTTTCAGTGATGTTAATAATGTAGTTACCATAACCCATATCTTTAGGACCGAATTGGAAAAGGCAATTTTCTGCCTGAATGAGATTGTATGCAACCCAGAATTCGCTGATACAACCCTCACCATCATGGTTACCCATAACAGGTGCCCAAGGAATATCAAAGCTATCTAAAAATTCAATAAGTTTAAGATATGCTGCTGTATCCCAGGCGTTGTCGCCTGAAAGAGTTATAAGGTCAGGCTTATTATCTGCTATAAGCTTTGTGATAAGGTCTTCTGAGCAAGTACCTAAATCTCCATAAGCTTTTGCATCGGAAAGCTGAACGTCTGCAAGGTTAAGAATAACAAAATCCTTACCTTCTTGTTTTACAAGTTCAATGTAATCATCTGAGCCAAAAGTATCTTTTACAGACCAATTTGTGAAATATGATGCTTCTCCGCCGGGAGTGAGCATAATATCAACGGGAGCAAGAATCTGTGCAAGACACATAATGTAAGTAAGAATAAGTTTAATGATTCCCATAATTTCCCCTCCGAAAAGTTTTTATTATTGTACTCCTATTATTCAGAAAATTCAAGTGATACAAATTTGATTTATTTTCTTTCTTTAATAACTTTAGCAGGTGTGCCTACTGCAACTGAATAAGGCGGAATGGGTTTAACAACAGTTGAACCGCAACCGATAACGGAGCCTTCACCGATATTACCGGAATACATAACCTTGCAACCCATACCGATATAAACATCTCTGCCGATTGTAACCTTTTCACAGTGACCGCCCTGATGATAAATAATATCGTTGGGGTCATCAAAAATATGTGAATAAGGTGTAAGATTTATACCCTGAGCGAGAAGGCAATCTTCACCGATTTCAAGACCTCTGTGACCGAAAAGAGTTGTACCTGTGCCGATATATGTACCTCTGCCAACATTGATATAACCTTCTTCGGTTCTTTCGGTATCAAGATAAACTCTGTGCTGAAGTCTTACATTATCACCAAGAGTTATACCCTTTTCACCTCGGGCAATAAGAGTACATCCGTCACAAATCTGAACATCGTTACCTACAGAAATATACTCGGGATTGATAATGTTAACACCCTTACCGATTGTAACATTTTCACCCATTGATTTGAATTTTGTTCTGTAATATTCAACTCTGAGCTTTGCGGCATATTCGGAATCATCATTCATAAAAACAGTTTTATAAAAGCTCTCCCTCGCCTCATCATTCATATTATTAAACGCATTTGTAAAAAAGTTTTCCATTTTATCAATCTCCTAAAAGCCCGTGGAATCTGCCCATCCAATAAGGAAGAAGGAAGTTATAGGGCATAACTGCTCTCATACCTCTTGCACCATCACCTGAACCGGGAAGTGTTGATGTGCGGTTAACAACCTTGTTGTTTATATAAACAAATTCTTCTGCACCGCTGTCGCATACGAACTGATTGCCGTCATAGTTGCAGAATGCTCTTGCGGAATATTCAACAGGATATTTAAGCTGGGGAGGAATACCCATAGCCTCCTGCTCCGTATCCCAGACAATGTCTTTTCTGTAGCTGTTATAAACGGGCCAGCAAACAAGATCAAGATTCATTTCAGAAAGAGATTTTGCAGCGTTCTCAACATCACAATTATTGTTTGTTAAAGAACCGTAAACCATATTGAACATAGGTGAACGCTCAACTCTTTCATATTGCCAATGGTGAGTAAGACCCATTTTGAAAATTTCTTTTTCTGCCTCGTTATCTGTATAAACAATAAGAGGATAGATGTTTGTAAAATCAAGCTGGTCATCAATATGAGCCACGTGACCGTCTTCAACCTTGTACTGAATGCAGTTCATTGCATAGTGATGCTTTTCGATAAGCATTTTATAAACATCATTATATTTTTCTTCCCCTGTTACGTGATACGTAGTTTTAAGGAAAGAAAGCATTTCAAGAGAGTTTGTTCCTCTTTCATAGAACCAGCGGTCATCGTTGTTAAGAAGTTCAGGCTCCCAGTTTGCCCAGGTTGTAGGAACTCCGTCAACATCGCAAAGGTGGAAGTTATTTTCAAGAATATGGTCTGTAATTGTCTTTACTACCTGAGCAATTTTCTTCTTTTCTTTTTTATCTGCAACAAGGTCAAAATAAATGCCATAAGCAAAATAGTGACCTGTCATTTCGTCACTTGAGGTTTCACCAAGCCATTCACAATCGGGATTGTTTTCACAAGCATGCCATTCTTCTCTGTTACCATCACCGAAATTTTCTTCGTTTGAATATCTTGTTGCTCTTGCGGTAAAGCCGGGTTTACCTGTAACTTCAGTAAGCTTAATCATTGCTTCGACTGCTCTTCTGGCATTAGCTTTTGCTTTTTCGTCACCTGTTACTGCATAACGGAAGCACTGACTTGCGCAATAAAGACCTGTAAAAAGCCCGTCATTATCTGAATTGGGAAGCCAGCCTGATTCTAAATCACCATATTTGCGAAGAACTCTATCTACTTGATAGCCTTCATTTCTTGTGAAATATTTTACAGCCATTTCATCGTAGTGGTTGGCTTTTTCTTCAAGAGTCATATATTGAGATGTAATAACACTGATACCACGGGGTGTAACGGCAGCAATTGTGCCGTTATCGGAAACAGCAATTTTTGTAACCGTTGGGTGCATAAGCCATGCACCAAAAGAGAAATATGAAAGCTTACCTTCAATAAGAGTTATAACACCTGTGTTTGTAGGGAAATATTTTTTGCCGTCTTTTGCAAAGAACATATCATTAAAAGAACCTGTAGGAACAGAATAAAAATCATTACCGTTGAACCAATAGTTCTTACCATCGTAAATATTAAGTCCCTCATCAGAACCTACCCACAAATGACCGAGAGCATCAATCTGAATACAGTTGATTTTCTGACTTGCAACACCAGTAACGTTTGGAAGAAGCTCTGCCCAATGGCGACGCTTACCTTTCATTGACATAAGGCCCTCAACAAGTGAACCTACATAAACTGTTTCTCCATATCTGGATTTATTATCAAGTGCCGCAAGGCAAACTGTTTCTTCAGGTACTTCAACAATTTTTGTAAATTCATCATTTTCTTTAAGATAAAGTGCCTCTTCAGTTATAAGCCACATTGAACCATCAAGAGCAACTGAAATATCAACAACAGGTGCATCGAATTCTTCAATCTTTTTGATTTTGCCTTTTTTGATTTCTGCAAGAGAATTTTTAACTGTGGCAAAAAGCTTGCCCTCTTTTGCAAAAAGTTTAGAAGCATTTGCAGATATTTTCTTGATTTTGCCATCTGCATATTCCAGAAGTCCATCTGCCTGAGCTATGTAAAGAGTTTCTCCATCAAATGCCACATCAAGAACATTTTCAACATCAATGCCTTTATCGGCAGTAAGAAAAACTTTATCATATTGTCTGAATTCACCGAAGTGAAGAGTAGATTTTTTCATATTAACTCTCCCATGTAAATATTGTATGCTAACAGTTTAGCATATTACGGTAAGTAAAACAAGTTTTCTGAATGTAATATTTTTCTTGCATTTTTTATACAGTTAATATAAAATCAAGGTATAAAATAACTTTATCAGGGGTGTTTTATTATGTTATCTGTTTTCGCTTCTATGTGGGGTAAGTTCGCAGCACTGATTATGAGCTTATCAATGATGTTCGGCACAACCTTCGGACTCTTTGTTCCTGCAACCACAACTGCTCCCGAGGATTATCTGGATAGTAACATTAAAAATGTTATTTATCTTATCGGTGACGGTATGGGCTTTAACCATTTGAAAAAAGCTAAAAACGAAAGAAACATTAAGCTTACAATGGATACCTTTGAGTTTAAGGGTGAATCTATGACCCGTTCTTTCACAAACGCTGTTACAGACAGTGCCGCAGGCGGTACTGCTTTGGCAACCGGTGTCAGAACATATAACGGTGGTATCGGCGTTTATCCTATGGATTCCCAGGATGTTTTCTCCCACCCCAAAAACCTGACAGAGCTCTGCCTTGAAAGCGGTAAAATGACCGGTGTTATCACAACAGACGAAACATCCGGTGCAACCCCTGCTTCTTTCTCCGCTCATTCTTCCGACAGAGGAAACACAGAAGATATTACAAAAGACCAGCTCACATCAGATATTGATTTAATCTGGGGTGCTCAGAATGGTGTTGCAACCAAGGAAAATGCAGAAGCAAACGGCTTTACCTATGTAACAACCTCCGCCGAAATGTTGGCTCTTAAAGAGGGTAGCCGTAGCTTTGCACAGTTCACAAATGCCCTTTGGACACTTACACCCTCAGATATCAATACTCCTAACCTTGAAATGATGGCAATGAAAGCTATTGACCTGCTCGACGATACTGAAGAAGGCTTCTTCCTTATGATTGAGGGTGCTCATATTGACAAGCACTCCCACAGCAATGAAGACGCAAATATGACAGAAGCTCTTCAGGAATTTGACGAAACTATTGAATATGTGCTCAATTATGCAAAAGCAGACGGTGAAACCCTTGTTGTTATCACCGCTGACCACGAAACAGGAGCTATTATTGCAAACTCAGACGGAACATATTCTTTTACATCCGGTTCTCACTCTGATGCAAATGTTCCCGTTCTTGTATATGGCTCAGATAAGCTTATTCAGAATGGCGAGGTTCTTAACAACTATGAAATCCCCATAAGAATCGCCTATATTCTCGGCTTTACAGAGGAAGAATTCCCCTTTGAAGTTGTAGCGTAATTTATATTAATAAAAATTATTCAAGCCGCAATCCTATAAGCATAGGGTTGCGGTTTGAAATAAGGAGAGCCTTATGCGATATATTTCAGACCACGATTTTCACATTCATTCAACTATTTCTCCCTGCTGTCACGATGAAAATCAAACACCCGAAAATATTTTGAAATATGCCAAACAAAACGGATTGAAAAAAATCTGCCTTACAAATCATTTATGGGATGAAAATGTAAAAAGTCCTGCAGATTGGCACCCGAAACAGCAATTCAGTTGTCTTGCAGAAGTTCTTCCATTACCACAAGATGAAAATATCGAATTTTTATTCGGTGCAGAAGCGGATATGGATTATGAATATAATGTGGGAGTAAGTAAAGAAAGATATAACGAATTTGATTTTATTGTTATTCCCACAACACACCTGCATTTAGCAGGAAACACAGTTAAAGAAAAACTTCAGACCCCCGAAAAAGCGGCAGAGCACTGGGTAAAACGCCTTGAAGAGCTTTTGAAAAAAGATTTGCCTTGGCATAAAACAGGTATCGCCCACCTTACCTGCGGTCATATTTTCAAAGGAAAAACTCCCGAGGTTATAAAACTGATTGAAGACAAAACATTATACGATTTATTTCAGGAATGTTCACAAAAAGGCGTGGGAATTGAGCTGAATATGAAAACTCTTGCCCTTTCACAAGAGGAAAAAGATATTCTTTTAAGACCCTATTTCATAGCAAAAGACTGCGGTTGCAAATTCTATCTCGGAAGCGACGCTCATAAAATAGAAGCTCTCAAAAATGCAAAAGAGAATTTTGAAGATATAATTACTTTTTTGGATTTAAAGGAATCTGATAAATTTTTAATTTACAAATCAGCCCCACTAAAAAAATGGGGCTGATCTCTTAATTATTTCTTCTTTTTATAAATTATAATTCCGGCAACTACGCTAATAACTACAATAACAACCGCTATGGGTATTACTTTCCATACATCAAAGCCTGTCTTTTCACAATTTTCATCAATAGATGTTTGTGTTGTACTCTCAACATTTTTATTTGTTTTTGCTTGAGTTGTAATTTCTTTTGTTTCAGCAACCTCTGTTGTTTCGCTAATTTTCTCCGTAACCGTTGGTTGCGCTGCAACAGTTGTAGGCACATTAACTTCAACTGCTTCTTTTGTTGTTTCTGGCTTTGTTGTTTGAGCGTTAGTTGTTTCATTAATACCCGGAACTAAATTCATACTGCTCTCTCCGCTTTTGGGAACAGTAAATTTAAAAATTCGTATTTGTTTAGTAGGCATCCAACTAATCTCAGGCAACGCCATTATACCAAATTCGTAGGTTTTTCCAGGTTGAAGGTCTGTAAAGGTACGCGAAGTTTTAGGTGCGGCAATTGAACCATCCTCCCAGTAAAGTTCAACTCGATTACCTGTTGAAGAATCATATTTATAAACTCTATAGCATGTGGCGCCCGCAACAGAAGACCAAGACAAAGTCACTTTTCCATTTTTTACACTCATATCTACTCTGTTTGTTTTACCGGGGACAACCCAATAATCGTTAGATATTTTGTAACCGCTTTTTAAATATTCTGCAGTTACCATATGTACTCCTGTTTTTTCACAATCTTCTTCATATGTAAGTTTATACTCGGAAGGGTCCGCAACTGTTTTATCCACTTTCGTTACTATAACTTCAGGCTTTATTTTTTGTCCGGTGTAAACGTATTCTGCAGCCCCAGGCAATTGCCCATCCTTAAAATTTAAAGCCACAACTGTATCTTCTGTATAAGTAGGCTTAATACTTACTGTGTGTGTATTGGCAAATACAGATTGGCAACAAACTAAGAATAAACTTAAAATACATATAATAGTCAAAAATACTTTCTTTCTCATAACAATCACCTACCAAAATAACTGTAATAGCAAGAATTCTACTACATAAGAATTCTATCATAGATATTATATCGTTGTCAATAACACAAATCAAAGGACTTAAACATTCATTTTTGCATTGTTTTATCATATAAAAACTTTCCTTCTAAAAAAATTTTGAAAAATTTAAAAAAACTGTTGACAAAATAGTTTTTCAGTGGTATAGTGTTTAAGCACTCGCGAGAGTGGCGGAATCGGCAGACGCGCACGTTTGAGGGGCGTGTGGTAATCCCGTACGGGTTCAAGTCCCGTCTCTCGCACCAAATAAAGAACTTACACTTTAGTGTAGGTTCTTTATTTTTATGTCAGAAAACAGGTAGGGACTTGAACCCTCTCGCCGAAGGCGAACACAATCGTTGCCGTTCTGACGGCAAAGCGTAGCGACGCCGTCAGGTCCCGTCTCTCGCACCAAAAAAAGAGCTTCGCAATAGCGAGGCTCTTTTTTTATCCAATCCGAAGGATTGGTATGTAATCACGCTTCAGCGTGTATGTAATCGCCGAAGGCGTATGGCATCACCTTAGTGTATGCAATCCTTCGTATTGATTACATTCATAATTTCATTATGATTATATACTCGGCTATGCCGTGATTTTTATTTCAGCAAAATTCTTCTAATAAGAAGGTTATTCTTATACTTACCCCTTGAAGAAAATAACTACCTTACTATAAAAACCTTCAAAATAATTGTTGTAAAATAATAGTAAAGGTTGAAAACCAAAAATTTTAATAGTATCATATATCTAAGTTAAAATAGCTCAATATAAACAACTAATCATGGGGGTTTTTATGAACATATCAGAAAATATACTTTGTGCGTTAATTGGTGTTTTCGGCACAGTTGTCGGAACAATAATCGGTCTCGTTATTCCACATCTACTCAATAATATTGGTAAAAAACGTCTGACAGTATCAAATGTTGATGCAAAATTTGATACAGGTGAACCCGATAATGTAGGTGGTTTTTTTGGCTCATGGTTGTATTTCACAATAACTATTATTAATAAAAAGAATAAAAATCTTATTATTGAAAATGCGAGTTGTGAATTATATAATGGAAACACCCTAATACAAACTTTTTCTTGTTTGGATAAAGATAGCCACAAAAAAATCGCTCAAAGAAATACATATGATGAAATTATTTATATAGATGTACTACCAAAATCAAGCATACGCAAAAACGTGTACGTTCCTGTTGGCGGTAACTTGACTGTGTGCGATAAAGTGGTTTTAAAATATTCGTGGGGTATATTAAAAAGAAAATATGTAATTTGGACTAAAACAACAAGTGATTATTAATCATTTATCAAATTAAGTAAGGAGTTGTATTGAGGTAATCAATACAACTCCTTATAGGTTTTTATGACTTTATTTATCCAGTTTTATGTGCTGTCTCTTTTTTAGGAATTATAATTACTTAACCTCACTATTCTCTATTGCGTAATCGAGAAGAATATTTATTAACTCATTTCTGGAACGATTTGTTTCTTTTGATAAAACGTCAAGTTTATCAACTGTTTCGTCTTTTATTCTAATCGAAAATGTTTTATAACCATCTTCGCCCTTTAATTGTTTTTTATTTATGATGAGTTTCTCTTTCACGCAATTTCACCTCACCATTAGTATGCCTTGACTTGTGTTATAATTATATGTTATAATTTATAACATAAGAAATGTTGTTTCTTTCAAAAATCTGTTAGGAGATGAAATTATGCAAAATACTTGTCCAAAATGCGGTAGCACAAACACAACTATACAAGTTGTTAATGAACAAGAACTTAAAAATAAACACCATGGTGTTTTTTGGTGGATTTGTATAGGTTTTTGGTGGATTCCTATTAAATGGTTGTTTTTAACATTACCTGCTCTTATTATAAAAATATTCAAACCCAAAAAGAAGAAAATAAAAAATAAAACCATCACTAAATGTGTTTGTCAAGATTGCGGACATAACTGGAATGTGTAAATACACAAATTTCTTCCCCACTCACCGAGTGGGGTCTTTTTCTGCCCATATTCCGCAACTCCCCCGCATCCCATCTCTCGCATCGAAAAGGCTATAAAACACAATGAAAAATCGCAAATTTTCGTTTTAAATTCGAGCATTTTTAGGGAATTGGTTTTGGGTTTCTAATAGGCTGTAAGAATATTTAATTTGCTTTTTGACAGTACTTTCCTACGAAAAAGCAAACCGCAAATCCTTGATATATAAGGAGTTGCGGTTCTTTAATATTACGGCATATAGGGATTATCTTCGTATTCATAATTCTCAGGCATAATCATGGGTCTGAAATAATTTATTGTATAATCAATTGCCCACTGACCTTTTTTGCCATTCCAATAATGTGAATGGGGCTCGATAGAGAGCATACCATCATAATTTTTTGTGTAAAGTAAATCCATAACGGATTTCCAATCTATCATATCAAGCCCTGCGGGTGCATCATCATAATGTTCACCATCTATATAAACTGCACCTTTAAGGTGGAAATGATAAAACTTTTGCGCCCAATCTCTGATTTCGGCTAGATAGTTGCCATTTCTGCTCAGGCAATGAGAAGCATCATATTTTATACCGAGTGTTGGGAGCGCTGACAGAACGGGATACCATACTTTAGGTTCAACAACAAAGTTTTCCCAAGCGCAGTTATATACTGCAATTTTTACATTTTTATTTTCCGCGTAGGAAATAAGTTCTTTCAGATAACTGATTGCAATTTCACAGTTTTCATAAAAGCTTTTGCTTTCAGTGTAGTTTACGCCACAGTTATATACAGGACAACCGATTATTGATGCGGCATCTATGATGTTTTTATCATCCTGCAAGGCTTCAGGAATAAATTCACCGTTATCATCAATTCTCTTCATTCCCCACCTGCCCATTGAACCGACTACAACACCATATTTTTCGCAATAACCCTTAATGTCAGGTGCTTTTGCAAGAAACTCTGCAGAATTATAGTTATGATTAACGCAAAATTCAACAGCTTCAAGGCCTTTCCGGCTAACATATTTGATATTGCCTTCTTCCCAGCCGTTTATTATTCCTAATTTCATATAATCACCCTCTGTATCAGATATATTTTCAGGTTATCATAAAAAATCAGGAAAAGCAACACTAATATTATGAAATACATTTCGCTCTATTTCTTATTTTTCACAAAATTACCCTTTACAATTGAATAAATTACAATATAGTGGTATAATCTGCCCTATGGATATTTATAACAAAGAAAGAAATGGTTAAATGATAACTTCATTAAGTAACAAGAAATCCAATTTATTGATTTTTCTTTGCTGGGCGGCTTATACTGCCGCTTATGTTGCAAGACTTAATTATAATGCTTCTATGGTTGAAATACTTTCCCAGCTTGGAACTACTAAAGAAGCGGCAGGTACTGTAAGCTCATTTTTCTTTTTTGCTTATGGGGCAGGTCAGCTTATAAACGGACTGTTATCAAAAAGATATAATACAAAATATTCCGTTACAATTGCTTTAGTTGCTTCCTGCATAATCAACTTTTCAATGACGTTCTGTGACGGCATTGAGATTATGAAATACCTTTGGTTTTTCAATGGTGTTTTTCAGTCTATTCTCTGGTCATCATTAATTAAAACTCTTTCTGATAATCTTTCTGATGACAAGCTTTCAAGAGCGGTTATGGTTATGAGCACAACTGTTGCTTCGGGAACCTTTGCCGCTTATGGTCTTGCGGCTGTTTTCTCCGCTCTTAAGATGAGCTGGACTTCTATTTTCTACGTTGCCGCGGCGGTTGTTGGTGTTGTTGCAGTTCTCTGGTTCCTCGGAATGAGCACAATTCAGAAAAGTAAAAAAGAATCTTCCTCAACAGAAAAGCAAGCGAATAAAAAACTTTCGCTTACTCCCATATTCGTTTTCAGCATAATTGTTATACTTATTTCAGCAGTAACAAACGGCTTTATAAAAGACGGTATCACTACCTGGGTTCCCTCTATTCTCAAAGAGGAATTCGGTGTTCCTTCTTCCCTTTCAATTATTGTTACTTTGCTTCTTCCCGTGCTTTCAATTTTCGGTGCATCGCTTGTTAAGGTTCTGCATAAAAAGCATAAAAATGAAAATGTGCTTAATGGTATCTTCTACCTTGCAACAATGGTTCTTTCAGGACTGATAATTTTAACATTAAATCTGAAATCAGTGCCCTTAACTCTCGCTCTCTTCGGCGGTATTGCTTGTTTAATGTCGGCGGTTAACAATGTTATAACAAGTGTTGTGCCTCTTTATTCCAGAGATAAAATTGATTCAGGACTTTCTGCAGGTCTTCTTAATACCTTCTGCTATGTAGGCAGTACCCTCAGCACTTCCTTGCTGGGCAAAATTGCAGATACAAAAGGTTGGAATGATGTTTTTATTTGCATATTGATATTTACTGTTGTTGCATTCTTTGTTTGTGCTTTTTCCGTAATCGTAAAAAGAAAAGTAAAAAATTAGATTTATAAAGGGGTATTATTATGCTCAGAAAAAGACAGGTTCACCTCGATTTCCATACCAGCGAATTTGTACCCGTTGGTAAAAACTTTTCAAAAGAGCAATTTCAATCTGCGTTAAAGGCGGGGCATATTGATTCAATAACCGTTTTTTCGAAATGCCACCACGGTTGGTCTTATCATCCTACCGAGGTTAATGAAATGCACCCTCAATTAGATTTTGATTTATTGGGTGCTCAGCTTGAAGCCTGCAAGGAAATTGATGTTAACGCTCCCGTTTATATTTCCGCAGGTTTTGATGAAAAAGAATATATAAAACGCCCTGAATGGCGTTTTTGCCCTTCTCTTAAAAAAGAAGATATAGAGGAATATAACAAAGAGGTTCATTTCCATCTTCTTTGCTTTAACACAGGTTATCTTGATTTTCTCTGTCAGCAGATTGAAGAGGTTATGGTGAAATATAATCCCTGCGGTATTTTTCTCGACATCATTTCTCCGAAAACCTGCTACTGCGATAAATGTGTTAATGATATGAAAACACTTGGTCTTGATATTGAAAATGCAGAGGACAGAGAAACATTTTCACAACTGATATATAATAAATATCTTGAAGAAACCAATAAAGCTGTAAGAAAGCACAGTGCAACCGCGACAATTTTCCATAATGCAGGCCATATTGCAAAAGGTGATTACAGATATATTAACTCCAACACCCACCTTGAGCTGGAAAGCTTGCCAACAGGCGGTTGGGGTTACGACCATTTTCCACTTTCTGCCGCTTATACTCGTTCTGTTAAAAATAAAGAATTTCTTGGTATGACGGGTAAATTCCATCATAGCTGGGGAGAATTTGGCGGTTACAAGCATCCTAATGCACTTATTTATGAAACCGCTTTAAGCGTTGCAAATGGTGCAGGTTGTTCAATCGGTGACCAGATGCACCCACTTTCCGAAATGAATATGGCAACCTATAACCTTATTGGTAAGGCATATTCCTTAGTTGAAGAAAAAGAGCCTTGGTTAAATGATGCGGTTAATGTTGCGGATATTGCAGTTTTAAGCGCAGAGGCTACAACAGGAAACAGGGACACGCAAGCAGATATTGGCGCAAACAGAATGCTCCTTGAAAATCATTTCCTTTATAATTTCATTGATGAATCCGCTGATTTGTCTGATTATAAGCTTCTTATTTTGCCCGATGTTTCAAGCTACACTGATGAAATGATTGAAAAAATCAAAGCATTCTCTGAAAATGGCGGTAAGGTTATTGCCACAGCAGATTCTTTAGTAAAAGACGGCAAATTTTTCCTCGAATTTGGTGCAGAATACAAGGGTAAAAATGAATTTAATCCAACATATTTTGTTCCCGATTTTGAAACAGTAAACGGCACAACAGAATATGTTATGCGTTGTGATTTCAATAAGTTTGAAGTGAAAAACGGCGAAATTGTTGCATATATGCAAAACCCATATTTCAACAGAACTTTAGAGCATTTCTGCTCTCATGCTCACGCCCCCAATAACCCCGATGAAGCTTTCCCCGGTGCAGTTATCAACGGCAATATTGCCTATATCGGATGGGACATTTTTTCCGCTTATGCCAACCACGGTCACCTTTGTTTTAAAGAGCTTTTTACATATATCATTAAGAAAATGGTGGGTGAAGAAATAACTGTTTTTGCAGATGTTCCTGATAGAGCAGTTGTAACCTTTACAAAGCAAGAAAACGAAAACAGAAATATTCTCCACCTTCTTTTTGCCCACACAACAGTTCGAGGTAAAAATACCGAGGTTATTGAAGACACTGTTCCTCTTTATAAAGTTAAATGTAGCGTAAAATGTGATAACAAACCCTCAAAAATTACTCTTGTTCCTTCGGGAGAAGAATTGGATTTTGAATATGTTAACGGCAGAGCAGAATTTACCGTTCCGGAAGTTGATATTCACCAGATGGTCGAAATTAAATAGTTATTTAAACCTGCCTAAAAGGAGTTGGAAAAAATGTCAGCTTTTTTAAAAGCCTCAGTTGCTTTTATTGAAGTTATTTTATATATAACAGGAGTATTTACTGCAGATACAACCATAAATTATGGCGGAGATGAATATGTGGCGCAGAAAATTTCTGCACCAATGGCAATTGTTGAAAACGGAACTTCGGATTTCCTTATTGTAACAGCAGAAAATCCTGATGAAACCACTAAAACCGCAGTCAAAGAGTTGCAAACCTATATTAAAAAAATCAGCGGTGCTAAAATAAAAGCGGTAACAGAAAATGAAGTTACACCCGAAGATAAAGCAATTATTTTAGGCGAAACTGCTCTTGAAAACGGTCTTGTTAAAATAAACCGCAAAAAAATTACAGAAGACGGCTTTAAAATTATTTCTGACGGCAAGCATCTTTTTATTTCAGGCGAAGACAGTCGCGGTACTCTTTATGGTGTTTATACTTTCCTTGAAGAATATCTTGGTGTTCGTTGGTTCACTCCTGAACTTGAGGTTGTTCCCGAAAATGAAGATATTTTAATTGACGGAAAAATTAACAGAACAGTTGAACCATCCTTTTCAATTCGCCGTAATGACTGCCGAGACACAAACGATGCTCACCGCGCAAGAACAAAAATGAATGTTTCCTTCTGGAATAAAGCAAATGAATATGGCGGTGCATTAACCTATGTTTTATGGGATGTTACATTGGACAAACTTGTTCCCGATGACCTTATTACCGAGCATCCCGATTATTTTGCAACAACTGCTGAGGGCACAAAAACCCGTGACCACGTTTGCCTTTCAAACCCTGATGTTTTAAAGGTTGCGGTAAAAAATGCAAGAAAAGCTATTCTTGAATGTGAAACAGGCGCAAAATATATTCACATCGGTCAAAAGGACAACACAAACTATTGCAGATGCAAAAAATGCGAAGAGCTTTATGAAAAATACGGTAGTGTTTCTGCTCCGACTATTCTTTTTACCAATGCTTTTGCAGATGCTCTTGACGATGAGTTCCCCGATTTCACATTCACTTTTTATGCCTATAACGAAACTGACAGACCACCAACGGATTTGTCACTTCGTTGCAACGAAAATGTTGTTCCCGTGCTTTGCGGACTACACAAAGCCTGCCGAAGCCATCCGTTAACCGAATGCGGTTCAAAGGACGGTAACGAAACCTTTGAAAATCTGTTCGGAAGTCCCGAGCCAACAATACATAAGGATTTTGAAAATTGGACCAAAATTGCCGATACTACATATATTTATGACTACACCATAAATTTCATTAATACCGCCCAATTTTTCTCGAACTTTGAATATATGCAATCCACAATGAAATATATGCACGATATTGGTATAACAGGCTATATTTATAATTGCGGTGACGGACATA
Source organism: Acutalibacteraceae bacterium (assembly GCA_045606545.1). Lineage (GTDB taxonomy): Bacteria > Bacillota > Clostridia > Oscillospirales > Acutalibacteraceae > DTU089. The sequence continues at coordinate 53,680 of JAZUSD010000051.1, forward strand.
TTGCCGCCTTCAATGAGCTTCGCAATTATCTTCTTTGCAAGCTTCAATGGGATGTGAACTGCGATGTTGAATATCATATGATGGACTTTTTGAAAGCCTATTATGGCGAAGAAGCCGCACCATTTATCAAACAGATTATTGATATTCAGACTGCTCAGACAAAGGTTTCCGCTCATGCCTTTGACTTTGACTGGCATTATCAGGCAGGATTTTATCCGATGAATGTTGCAGTTGCTCTTGACGGACTTTGGGAAAAGGCACTGACTGCCGATATAACGAAAGAACAGCTTTTCAATGTTGAAACTGCAAATTTAAGCTGGGAATATTACAAAGCAAATCAATTTTTAGATAAATATACAATTCTCAATCCATTCAGGCACAAGAGAATAGAAGAGCTTTATGACTTGATGCTTGAACACGGCATAACAAAAGTTTCAGGATTTCAGGAAATACCTCCTAAAGATGAAATCAACTTTATGCAAAGACCATATAACTGGGGATAAAAATCACAACCACCGGAAATTCCTTATCGGAATTTCCGGTGGTTGTTTATATTGACACTTTCTGTAAAAATATTATATACTGATATTAATTTATATATCATAACTTTTATTTTGAGGAAATGCAGATGAAAAAAAGATTTTCTTTGCTTTTAGTAGCTTTAATATTAGTTGGAACTTTTAACTATTTACCAACTGCAAAAGCTATTGATGCAACTGAGCTTTTCAATGTCACAACGGATGGCTTTAGTTGTGACGGAACAATTACATATACTGTTTTTCTTAAACAAGGAATAGCTTTTTCAGGTGCTTCAATCCGTTTTGAATATGATAGCTCTGTTTTAGAAGTTAAGGAATGCGAGCCTTTTATGACTGAGGATAGCTACGGTGACCCTGTTGAAAACATTTCAGGTATTTATGAAAGCGGAGAAATAACAGGACTTTCAGGTGTTTACGGTATAATTTTTATGCACAGCTGTGAAAAAGATTTTACCGCGAAATCTTCGGATGAAGAGTTTGTTGAAATCACTTTTAAACTGAAAGATAGTGTATTCATACCTTTTTCTGAAACAAGCGTTGAATTTTCTTGTTATGAATTTGTAAGCTACAGTAATCCACGATTAAATATTTATAAAGGCAACGAAAAATTTATTTCAACATCAAAAGCTTTACCTAAAGAACATTCTTTTGCCGGAAATATTTGTTCTTCCTGCGGTTGCTTATGCTTTGAATATACAAAAAATGAAAAAGGAATTACTGTAACAAAATATAACGGAAGAAAAGCAATTGTTGAAATTCCTGATTCGATTGACGAGTTTATCGTTACAGAAATTGGTAATGGTAATTCTCCGATTTGCGCTGATTTTATTGATGTTTCAATTCCCGATTCTGTTACACGCATTGGTACAAATGCCTTTTACGCAACACAGTTTTATAATAATTCTTCCAATTGGCAAAAAGGTGCTCTTTATAAAAATAATTTTCTTATAGATACCAATGAAAACCTGTCATTTAAATATTATATTGATAACTCAATTATTATTGCAGATAATGCTTTTGAAAACTATTCTGGTTATATTCTTTGTGAAAAAGACAGCAATGCTCACAGGTATGCTCTTTCAAACGGAATATCTTTCATTATTCCCACAATAACTCCAACCGACAGTAGCTCTTCGGTGGATTTTCCAAATCAACTCATTTTCACATCTGTTTTAAAATGTAATAATGCTGAAAATATTTTTTTAACTCCCGAAGAAATGAAATTAACAATTAATTCATTTGATAATATGTATTTGGGCACAGGCTCAATATTCACAGTATATGACGATGACGATTACATGGGAGACTATACTCTTATAACTGAGGGAGACCTTAATGGTGACGGCGTCTGCGATGTTATTGATGCGGCTGTAGCTTATCTATACTCCGTTAATCTCTCGACCCCATCTCAAAATGAAATTTATGCTGCCAACGGTGAAATAGCAGAAGAAATTGATGCTCCGGATTATCAGAATGTTGTTAATATAGCTTTAAAATAAACATAAAAACTCCTCTCGATCAAAAAAATCGAGAGGAGTAAATTTTACCTTATTTATAAAGAGGTCCGTAAGCTTCGCAGGCGCGGAAGTCTGCACTTTCAAGCTCTTGTGTGCCGAATGCGTTCCAGCAAGCAGGACGGAAGATTTTGCTTTCGTCAACATTGTGCATTGAAACGGGAATTCTGAGCATAGAGCAAAGAGTGATAATATCTGCACCGATATGACCGTAAGAAATTGCACCGTGGTTTGCACCCCAATGGTTCATAACTTCATAAGCAGAGGTGAAAGGACCTTTACCTGTGAGAGTTGGAGCGAACCATGTGCAAGGCCATGTATAGTCTGTTCTCTTCCAGATAACATCGGAAACCTCATCGGGAAGTGCTACTGTGTAACCTTCGCAAATCTGAACTGTTGGTCCAAGGCCTTTAACAAGGTTAAGACGAATCATTGTTGCAGGCATTTCAGCTCTTGTAAGGAAACGGCTGGAATATCCGCCGCCACGGAAGTAACCGTTATCAGCTGCGCACCATTCAGTTGCATCGTTCATAGCCTTAATATCAGCATCAGTTACATCATACCATTCTTTGATGATACCGTTGCCGTTTTCATCCTTAACCTCACCGCAAGCATCAAGACAGCAAGCACCGGAGTTGATAAGGTGAATAAAGCCCTGAGCTTCTTTTGCTTTACCTTCAAGTTCATAGCCTGTAACTCTCTTAACTGCTTCAGGGCTCCAATATGTACGAACGTCTGCGAACATCTGGGGTCTGTTTGTAAGGAGCTTCATAAGGAGCATGCTTACACCGTTAAGAGTATCGTTTTCTGTTGCAAGGATGTAAGGTTCTCTTGCACCGTTCCAGTCAAAGCTTGTGTTAAGCATTGCTTCTGCAAAGTCAGCATTGGGATAGAAGTCTGTCCACTGTCTCTGACCCTGGAAGCCTGCTGCAATAGCATTGTGACCAACCATTTCTTCCTCTCTGCCTTCGGGAAGATTGGGATTGCCGTTCATAAGGTCTTTGATGATGCACATCATTTTAACTGTGAATTCCCAGTCTTTTTCTTTCTGCTCATCGCTCTTTCTTACGAACTCGGGGTTCTTATCGAAACCAACCTTGCAGTTTTCTTTAACCCATTTATATGCTTTCTGATATTCAGCTTCGTCATAAATGCCTTCTTCCATTCGACGGATAACTTCAACCTCGTCAACGGATTCAACACGCATACCAAGATATTCTTCAAAGAAATCTGTATCAATTGAAGAACCTGCAATACCCATGCAGATTGAACCAATCTGAAGGTATGATTTACCTTTCATTGTTGCAACTGCAACTGCACTTCTAGCAAAGCGGAGAAGCTTTTCTTTAACATCTTCGGGCATTGTTGTATCGTCAGCATCCTGAACGTCTTTACCATAAATACCGAATGCGGGAAGACCTTTCTGAGCGTGAGCAGCGAGAACTGCTGCAAGGTAAACTGCACCGGGTCTTTCAGTAGCGTTGAAGCCCCAAACACCTTTGATTGTTGCAGGGTCCATATCCATTGTTTCTGAACCGTAGCACCAGCAAGGTGTAACAGAAAGGGTAATCTTAACGCCTTCTTTACGGAATTTTTCTGCACAAGCAGCTGCTTCTGCAACGCGACCGATAGTTGTATCAGCTATAACAACTTTTACAGGTTCGCCATTGGAATATTTAAGATTGTTTGTGAAAAGCTCAGCAGCAGCTTTAGCCATATTCATAGTCTGCTCTTCAAGAGACTCACGAACTTTAAGAGGACCGCGTCTGCCGTCGATAATGGGTCGAATACCGATTACGGGATATTCGCCGAGAAATCTGTTCTCTGCCATAATAATATCATCCTTTCAACTGCGTTTTGCAACACAGATTATTTCATTTAATAGTATATCACAAATATTTTTCTTTGCAATTGATATAAAGTAAAATTTTCCTTTAAATATTAGGTGAAAATGACAACAGCCACCCTCATTTTCAGAGAGTGGCTGAGATTTCAGTTAATATTTATGATGATAGAGCACAGTTAACAACATTTTGATAGGAGTTCACATCAAATTCATCTATAAGTCCGCCATTAGCCGCATAAGTCTCATTTTCTGACGGCTCATAAAATCCTGCTGAGTATAGCTGTGCTACTGCTGCATCTATAACATCGCATACACTATCTCCATTCAGATCGCCTTCAACAATTATTGTATAACCGTAATTGTTTTCATATTCGTCTGTATAATTGAATTCCGAACCCGTACCAAAATAATTATTTTCAGATGCTATACAACTTGCTGTGCAATCAAGACTAATTTTGTCAGAAACAGAAACAAAATCTGAGAAAAGTGTCTTGAAACAAGGAATAAACATATAGTTTTCTATAATTTTGGTTCCTTCAAGAGTATAAAAATCATAATCACAGGAAACATCAAATGAACCTGTTTTAGAAGACGAATAAAAACCGCATTTAATAATATATTTTTTTCCCGCTTCAAGATAACGAGCAACTTTGAAATTTGCATTCGGGCCCGCATCATCATTTGATATAAGACAGTTAAACTCACTGTCATAAATATAACCGTATGTATCTTTATCACTCATTGATAAAAATGAATACACCCCACTTTTTTCTGGTGAAAAATAGAAATAATAGCTATCGCCACCATTTGATATTATTGCAGTTTTGCTTTCACCTACATTTAAAGTTGGAATAGAATATGAAGCATCTTCCGCTCTGCAAACTGAACAGAAACCATTAGCATAACTATGATTGCAGTTTTCATTAGCAACTATTTTTATTGGTATTTGAATTATTTTTCCTAAACAGCTAACAGTTACATAGTGTGTACCTATTCCCCATTGGTTGTCATAGCTTTGGTCACTACTCCACGAAACATTTAAATATTCACCCGAAGCATTAGTCCACTGTGTTGAAGAACCGGTTTCATAATCTTCAAGCACATTGCAAACAAATGTGTCGCTGGTTCCATCCTTATAATTAACAACTAATTCCCAACCGTTTTCTCCAAGCCAATAATCATACATATAATATTCTACTAAAAATTCATCTTCGGTTACAGTATCATACTTATAATCTGTTTCATACCAACCATTTGTATTTTCTTCATAAACAATCTCATTCCCGTAATTTATATAAAAAGATTCAACGGTATTTTCTTTAACCAAAACAGGTACCTGCGTGGAAACACCATATACTGATAAAGTGAAATAATTTTCACCTACCGCCCAATGATTTGTTTCTTCATCAGAATCAACATCCCAATCGTAACCTTTCAATCTTTTTCCGTCCTCGGTTTCAAGCTCAGGATAATATTGCATATACTCTTCGTCCCATATCTCTTTAAGAATATACACTTCATTTGTGCCATCTTTGAAATTCACGGTTACTGTGCTTCCGTACGGTATATCCCATATATTAGGTGAATATTTTTTATATAAAACACCATTACTATCTTTATAAGGTACAGAATCAATTCCTTCAATATATTCGATTGTTTTATCTAAATCTACAGAAACAGACTCCACAGGATTTTCGATAAGGGAAACCTCAATTTCTATTTCATATAATGATTCACCATCGAGATAATCTCTATATATTAATGTAGCTGTATGCTCACCTATTTCCCAGTTTTCTGAACCAACAGCTGATGACTCTAAATACCCATCAAGTTCTTTCCCATTTTCATCAAACCAACCACTATAACCTTTACTTTCATTAAAACCACAAATATAATCTGTTTTGCTTCCGTCAGTATAGTGTATTGTAAAAATATTACCTTCTTCAAATTCATCTATAAAATATCCGTCATCAGATAAATGGTATCCTTGATATAAAACAATAGGTTCTGCAAGAGTAAATGAATATGATTCAATTCCTACAATTTTAATAGGCAATTTAGTTTCTTTGCCGGCATACGAAACAGTAAATTCATAAGAATTTCCTACTGTCCATTGGTTTGTGTAGCTTTGATCGTCAAAAAATTTTACACGATCCCCATCAATCAAATCACCATCACCGGAAAGATAATTATTTCCGTCATAATAAAAATCTTTTTTTGTTCCATCTGTATAGTTAATGGTCAGAATATCCCCTTGACATTGCCAGTATTCATACCTATCCCATTCAATTTCTTCATCCGTTTCAGAATAATAATAGTCACTAATCACACCTTGACCTTCAAGCCGAAATTGAGACTCCGAAGATGTATATGAAATAGATTCAATAGAATTTTCAATAATTGCCACAGGAATAGTTGTTGTCCTACCCATATAACTTAAAGTAATTTCATATTCATTTCCTGCAGTCCATTGATTGGAATATGACTGTTCATCAGAAAAATCTATTCGATCACTGTTTGGAAGTGCATTTTCCTCACTATCGGTAAAATAAACTCCATAGCCATCACTGTCATCTTCATCAGGTAGAGAACATATATATTCGGTTACTGTGCCATCTGAATATGTAACAGTTAAAATATCTCCTGCTTTACATATATCATATTTGCTTGTATCGTACTTAAAATATTCATCTTCCCAATAGTAACTTTCCTGCCACCTTCCATCAATTTTTTCATTTAATTTAATAGGCTTTATAGGAGCATATGAAATTGATTTAATAGGATTTTCAACAATTGTTACGGGTATATCCACTTCTTTATTATAGGCAGTAATTCTAAAACTGTTATTTCCTCCTATAACCCATGGATTTATGTTTTGTTGTTCTGACGTTCTGAATTCAAAGCATTCTCCATCGTCACTATAATATTCCCACTCATCCTCATCCCAGCTAAAATCTTCTGATGTGCCGTCAGTATAGTTTACAGTAAAGACGCTGATATACTCATCTAAATCGGGAATATAGTATTCAAAATACTCTTTATAAATCCAATCCTGACTTTCCGAATCATAAAATTCGCCCTCTTCCCAATAACCATTTGTATTTTCAATTATTTCTATTGGTTTATTTATCGTGTATGATATAGATTCAACAGGATCTTCAACTATTGTTACAGGTACTTGTGTTTCTGCACCTAAAACATTGATGGTAAAATAATTATCCGAACCTATTGTCCAACGGTTTTCATAGCTTTGATCGGCATATTCTTCGAATATTAGCAGATCACCTGATGAATTGAAATATCCCGTACCTTCACAAGTATAAACATCGCTGGTTCCGTCTGCATAGTTTAGTGTAATGGTATTTCCTTCATAATATTGGAAAGGAATATCGTAAACATAGAAATCAAATTCTTCATATCCGTCTAATTCTTCGTTCCAGATTTCATAACTTTCCCAATAACCATTTGTATTTTCGATAATTTCAATCGGTTCCACAAAATTAACTAAAACAGATTCCGGCGCAACAACTTTTGTTATTGTAAATACGCAATTCTCATCATCGGCGTAGTTGTATAAATAACAATTTGCTGTCTCTCCGGCTTCAAGGTAAACAGTACCATGAAAATCCCAACCATCGTCATCATCAAAAGTGTATTCTCCACCCAAACATTTAATGGTTATTTTAGGGTCACCGTAACCATTTGAGACAAACCTGTAATAACCTGATTCTTCGGGAATGAAGATTCCTGTGCATTCGGATGGTACTGTGTTTTCCTGATTCAAAACCAGATTTATTGTGTCTTCACCATCATCTTCCCCTTTCGCAACAACTGTTACGGGAACCTGAACTTCTTTGTTCATATATTTTACAACAAAGTAATTTTCTCCATCTATTGTCCAGGGATTAATACTCTGGTAATCATAACAATCGGGACTACCATAAAGATATTCGCCATTGGAAGATTTCCATCCACCGGACTCTGTACTGATATAATCAACACTGCTACCATCGGTAAAGTTTACTGTTAATATATTTCCTTCATCATCAATACGATACTCATCATAAAAATATTTTGTTTCCCATTCTTCTGTTTCAGAATTATACCAATCCTCAAAATAGCCACCTGAATTTTCAATTAACTCATAAGATTTTGCGGGAGTAAATTCAATTGATTCAACAGGATTTTCACGTATTGTTACGGGAACCTGAACAGATACACCTAAATATGACACCGTGATATAATTGGTTCCTAATCCCCAGGGCTCAATTCTCTGAAGGTCATAAATGTATCCGTATGCATCCTCTCCGGACTCCACATCGCTGAAATGAGCACTATATCTGGTAAGACCTGCTCCTCCTGCTTTGACACGACTCCAACCTTGATAAGCAAACTCTTTTTCTGTGCCGTCTTTATAGCCAACTTTTATAAGTTTATCTTTTTCTCTGAGAGCCGTATCATAATCATAATCAAAATAATCTGTTTGGCTGATTCCATCCATATTTTCTATTACTTCAATGGGACTATCACACACAAAAGAAACAGATTCAACAGGACTTTCAACAATTGTTACCTGAATAGTTGCTTCTTTGCCAAAACAGTGAACCGTGGCATAATGTGTCCCCAATCCCCACTGATTCTCATATCCTTGATCGTCTGAAAGAAAAAGATCAATCTCAACGGTATCGCCTGAACTCTTCATCCATTCATAATACTCGTCACCTTGTGAAAAAGTGAGCACTTCGCTTGAGCCGTCAGTATAATTTACTGTTATTGTATCACCTAATTTCGGTAAAGCTTCATCTTCATAGTCATACACGTAATAAAGGACACTGTCTCCTTCAAGCCAGAGTCTTTCGTTTTGTATCAATTCAATTGGTTCAGCAGGTTCATATGAAAATGATTCTACAACACCTGCTGATACGGTGAATGCCAGACTGGATAATGTTGAAAGCAACATTACCGCTGCCAGGACTAAACTTAAAAATCTTTTCATAACAATACTCCTCGTTCAAAGTTAGTTTAAATAAACTAATTTTACTTCTTTATTTGCATTTTGACTATTCTCTAGCGGAGTACAAAAGAGATTTATACGTATATTTTTTTATTTTTGGTTTTATATAATTGTTTAAACACTGTCCTCACCTTGCTTTTTTCTCTCTTGACAATTTATGAAAAACAAATTATTCTTTAATTTGACAAGTTTTTATTGTGGAGGTCTGGAGTTGGAGAAAAAATGCCCTAATTGCGGGAAAGAGCTTCCTGAGGAAGCCGCATTTTGCCTATTCTGTTTTACGGATATTAATAATTATAAAAAATCTGAGGTATGCCCTGTTGTAGCTAAAGCATCTGAAAATTGGGTGAAAAAAGCATCTGTATTGGTTGACTTCAAAACAAAATTAAATAAAAAATTATTCTGTCGCATCGGTGTTGCTGCGACTTTTTTGCTTATAATGGGAATTTGCATTTTAGCGATGAAATCAACATATTCGGAAGAAAATTTAAAGCCTGAAAACAATATAACTATCATCAAAGAAACCTCTACTGTTGCGGTTACTGATAAGGGTGGCGAAGCGGTTACGGATGATGCAGGAGAACAGGTTTTTGAAGTTGTTGAGGTTACAAAAATTTCTCCTGTTTCCACTACTGAAAAACAAGGCTTTTTTGATAAAATTTTTGGATCTTCTACAACTAAAAGTGAAACAAAAAAGAACTCATTACAAAATTCAACAGAAAAATCAGATTCAACGAAAACAACAAAAAAGGAAAACTTTTTTGATAAGCTTTTCGGTAATAATGAAATGGAAGAGGAAAAAACTACCGAAAACTCTTCATTAACACAAAATAATGTCCCTTCAATCGAAGAGCACGGCACCACACAAGCTCCAGCAACCTCTGAGGAAAACAGAACAACAACTCCAACCACTACAAAACCTACTCAGACAGAAACTCAGACTTCTGAAGTATTCACAACCGAAAGCGGTTCATATTATTTTGAATACGAGCCTCAATATTCATCAAGTCCAGATGGTAATATTGCACTAACCAAATATATCGGAAGCTCGGAAATAGTCACAATTCCTTCCTATATTAATGGACGAAAAGTTGCTGTTTTAAAGGAGAATTGCTTTTCAGATGATCCGAAAATCGAAGAAATTCATTTTGATGACAGTTCTACTTACACCATTATGCTTTATAACCATTGTTTCAATAATCTGACATCTCTTTCTAAAGTGGTTTTTAATAATAAAGGCTTTCATATAAGTACCCCATTTGCTTATAACTGCCCTATTGTGTATATGGGAAAAGATGGAATTAACGACAATAAATTAATTGATGGTGCTTATTATTCCGGTTTAACCTTCATTTGGTTTACAGCTCACCCTTCTTATACAACTCTCACTTTCCCCGACTGGTGTACTAAAATTGACAATGCTCATAATCTCTATGAATGCCCTAATTTGAAAGTTATAAATATACATAAAAAAGTTTTAAATATACCGAAAAGTTCAATCTACTATGGTGACGGACTAACCGCTATAAATGTCGAATCCGGTCACCCGGAAGTCTTCTCTTCGGAAGGAGTTTTGTTTTATAAATGGGGAAATGACTCAATTTTTTCATGTGTTTACCCATATAACAAAAAAGATAAAAGCTTTAAACTCCCCGAAAATTGTTACTTATCTATGGGAAAAGGTTCAATTTATACTGCCAACGCTTATCTTGAAGAGGTTTGGCTTTCAGAAACAAGTTATCTGAAATCACCCGCTTCTAAAGATTTTTATAATAATTGCTACCCTAACTTGAAGAAAATATATATTACCGAAAATCACCCGCAATATGATGAGATTGCAAAAACTTTTAAAGGTGAATTAATTGTTAAAGATTTTAATTAAGAGGAATAGTTATGAACAAAAAAACTGAAGATTTATTGAATCAATTAAAGCTTGAAAAGGCTACTTATTATGAATTTTTATGCAATAATGAGGATTGCTTTCTTGACACTGATATTTCCCAATTTTGGAAAGAAATTATTGCTGAAAGCAATATGAAAAAAACCGATATCATCAATAAAGCCGATATCGGTTACACGTTTTTTTATGATATTTTAAAGGGGAAAAAGCATCCGTCACGGGATATGCTCATTAAAATTCTTTTGGTTATGAATGCTGATATAGAAATTTTGCAGGAGGCTCTGAGACTTTATGAATGGGCAGCTCTTTATCCCAAAATTAAACGTGACAGTATTTTTATTTATGCTATTAATCACAATTTGTCCTTACAACAAACAGCAGAATTACTTGAAAACAATAACGAAAAGGCATTATAAATTTTATGAGCACTTACGAAAAATTTATAAATGAAACATTAAAAACCGAATATGCTTCCATTGATATTTTAAAGAATGATGAAAACTCTCAAATAGAGGTATTCCAACATAAAAATAGCAACAATAAACTGGTCAAAATTCTTTCTAAAAACAGAAATGACCATATTTACAGAAAACTCAAAGGATTAACACAGGAAAATCTGCCTGTTATTTTTGATGTTTGCTCCTGTGAAGAATATCTTTTGATTCTTGAAAGTTATGTTGATGGCGAAAATCTTGCCGATATTATGGAAAGACAGGATTTATCCACAAGTGATGCAGTTTCATATATTTTAGATATTTGTAATGCATTAAATTTTTTGCATAAAAAAAACATCATTCATAGAGATGTAAAGCCCGCAAATATCATAATTAAACCTGATAAAAAGGCGGTTCTTGTTGATTTTTCTGCTGCGAGACTTATGAACAATGGGCAACAAAAGGACACAGCGAATCTCGGAACAGTCGGCTATGCCGCACCCGAGCAATTTGGAATTTATCAATCTCTTCCTCCTACTGATATTTATGCTTTAGGTGTTATGTTCAATGAAATGCTCATTAAGCTTCATCCCTCGATAAAAACACCCTCAGGAAAATTCGGTAAAATTATAAAAAAATGCACTGATACGCAAATCTCTAAACGATATCAGACAATTGACTCTTTAATAACCGATTTAAAGCGTTATCAGAAATTTCATAAATAACAAAATCAGCTTTGTTTTTACTTTTTTTAAAAACAAAGCAGATTTTTCATTTGTGTGTTAAAAATATAACATTTATTGACAAATTTTTACTATCATTATACAATTATTTTGTATTAATTGGAAATACGGAAAGGATGGTTTTAATGAAAAACCAAAGAAAACGCAGATTTTTTGCGGTGCTTATTATGTGCATTTTTATGTTCACTCTCGGCACAATCTGCTCCGCAACAGCGGATGAAGATGCAGCGGTAATGACAATCGGTGCAACAGATTCCACAGTTGTTACAGTTGGCGAAACAGAATATGACCTTGCTGACGGTGACTCAGCTCTCGCTTATGTTGACAGCTACGCTGACAACCTTGAAGCAGACCCTGATTTCGAAACAAATGTTAACACAGCAATTAACAAGGTTCGTGAGTCAATTCCCCAGTATGCAACATTCTGGGCATTGCTTGCTCCCATTATTGCTATCGTTCTCGCACTTATAACAAAAGAGGTTTATTCCTCACTTGTTATCGGTATTATCGTTGGCGGTGCAATTTATGCAGGCGGTAATTTTGAAGGAACTCTTGTTCACGTTGTAAGCGACGGTTTCATTGCAAACGTTGCAGATTCCTATAATATGGGTATTCTCATATTCCTTATTCTTCTTGGTGCTCTTGTTTCTATGATGAACAAAGCCGGCGGCTCCGCTGCATTCGGCAGATGGGCAACTGCTCACATCAAATCAAGAGTTGGTGCTCAGCTTGCAACAATTGCTCTCGGTGTTCTTATTTTCATCGATGACTATTTCAACTGCCTCACAGTTGGTTCTGTTATGCGCCCCGTTACAGATGGCCACAAAATTTCCCGTGCAAAGCTTTCATATCTCATTGATGCTACTGCAGCTCCCGTTTGTATCATTGCTCCCATTTCTTCATGGGCAGCAGCAGTCGCAGGTTTCGCTAACAGCGCGGGTGCAGAAAACGGTATCGCTCTTTTCATCAAAGCAATCCCCTATAACTTCTATGCTCTTCTTACAATCGTAATGATGATTTTCCTTGCTGTTACAGGTCTTGACTTCGGTCCTATGAAAAAGCACGAAAAAAATGCCAAAGAAACAGGCGACCTTTTCACAAGCGGTACAAAACAGGCTATTGCCGAAATGGAAGTTAACGAAAAAGGCAGAGTTTGTGACCTTATCGTTCCCATTATTATTCTCATTGTAAGCTGTGTTATCGGTATGATTTATTCCGGTGGCTTCTTCAGCGGTGAAAGCTTTATTAATGCATTCTCTAACTCTGATGCTTCTGTTGGCCTTGCTTACGGTGCATTTGTTGCAATTATTCTTACTGTTATTTTCTACCTTCTCAGAAGAGTTCTTTCCTTCAAGAGCATTATGGAATCTCTTCCCGAAGGGTTCAAAGCAATGGTTCCCGCTATTATGATTCTTGCTTGCGCTTGGACCCTTAAAGCTATGACAGACTCCCTCGGTGCAAAGATTTTCATTTCTCAGCTTATCGAAGGCAGTGCAGCTGGCTTCCAGGCTCTTCTTCCCGCAATTATCTTCCTTATTGCTGTTGGTCTTTCTTTCGCAACAGGTACATCTTGGGGTACATTCGGTATTCTCATTCCCATCGTTCTCTCCGTATTCGGTGCAGGTGAACCCATCACAATCGTTGCTATTTCTGCTTGTATGGCAGGTGCGGTTTGCGGCGACCATTGCTCACCCATTTCCGATACAACAATTATGGCATCCGCAGGTGCACAGTGCGACCATATTAACCACGTTTCAACTCAGCTTCCCTATGCACTTACAGTTGCAGGTGTTTCCGCAGTAAGCTACATTATTGCAGGCTTCGTTCCTAACTGGATGATAGTTCTTCCCATTGCTCTTGTTCTTATGATTGGTACTCTCTTTGTTATCAAAGCAGCTACAAAGAATAAGGCATAAGACCGCTAAATCATTTGCAACTAAAAAATCCCATCTCTTAATTGAGGTGGGATTTTGTTTTATTTGCGGAAAATTTGCATATATGATATAATGTTTGCGAATGATTTAATTTTTATAGGAGATGAATATGAACGAAGCGAGAAAACAAAAAATTCTTGAAAAAGTGAAAAAATTTAAAATTAAAAACTTTCTTCTTTTAACTATTGCAGGTATTATAAATGCTTTTGGTGTTACTGTGTTTTTAAATCCTGTTAAGCTTTATGACAGCGGTATTTCGTGAACATCAATGCTTCTTGCTCAGATTACACCCGAGTACCTCACCCTTTCAATTTTTCTTTTGATTTTAAACATTCCTTTATTTCTTTACGGACTTAAAAAGCAGGGAGTTCATTTCACGGTTTATGCTATATATACTGTTGGAATTTATTCTGTTATGGCTTGGCTTATAACTGATATTTTACCCATCGATGTTAACCTTGCCTCCCCCCTTGCTGGAACAGATTTACTCCTTTGCGCTATTTTCGGCGGTATGATATCCGGTGTTGGAAGCGGTCTTGCAATTCGCTACGGCGGTGCAATGGATGGAATTGAGGTTATGGCAGTTGTTTTTGCAAAAAAGCTGGGCATAACTGTTGGCACATTTGTTATGATTTATAATGTAGTACTATATATTATATGTGGTATTATAATTGACAGTTGGATTTTACCTCTTTATTCCATAGTAGCTTACGGTGCTGCTCTTAAAACCGTTGACTTTATTGTTGAAGGTCTTGACCGTGCAAAATGCGCTATGATTGTTACTACAGAACCTGATGATATATGCTCTATTTTAGGTGAGGTTTTTGAAACAGGAACAACAAAAATCGAAGTTATCGGCGGTTATTCAAACCAACCTAAAACAATGGTTTATTTTATTGTAAACAGATTTCAGGTTGCAAGGCTCAAAGAAATTGTTCACGAAACCGACCCTCATGCTTTTATAACCATCAGCGAGGTTGCAGATGTGTTTACTTCTGAACACGATAAATAGTAAAAGATGACTCCATACACAATTTTGTGAAAATGTGTATGGAGTCATTAGTTTTATTTCATAAGTCCGTTAAGGAAATCTACTGCTGCTCTGATGTCTTTTGCAGGGTCATCGCCAACCTCACGTTCAATTGTAAGGAAACCGTTATAACCGATTTCTTCAAGTGCTGCAAGGTATTTTGGGAAATCTACGCTACCCTCACCAAGAGGAACTTCAATGAAAGAATCGTCTGTAACAATAACATCTTTCTTGATACCATAAACGATTTCGGGGTCGCGGAAGAAAATCTGTTTGCCATCTTTTGCGTGGGTATGAACAATATATTTTTTAAGGTTATGTACTGCGCCAACGGGGTCATCACCTGTTACCATAACAAGGTTTGCAGGGTCAAGGTTAACGCCCACGCCTGTAGAATTAAGGCTATCAAGTAAGCCTTTAAGAACTGCGCTGGTTTCAGGACCTGTTTCAACTGCAAAATGAGCATCAATTGAATCTGCATATTCTGCAAGCTCATGACAAGCCTCCTGCATAATTTTATAGCGGTCGTGGTTGGGATCTGAAGGAACAACACCGATATGGGTTGTTACGATATCTGTTTCAAGATCTTTTGCAAGGTCAAGAATTCTCTTGGATTTTTCAACTCTTTCCTTGTTAAGGTCCTTGTGGATAAAACCGCCACCGCCAAGGTCACCGCAAAGAGCGGAAATAATAAGTCCGTTATCTTTAACAAGCTTTAAAAACTCTCTTCTCTTTTCGGGAGAAAGGTTTTCAGGCGCCATTTCACCGTGAGTGGAATAAACCTGAATACCCTGAGCACCGCATTCCGCTGCTTTTCTTACAGAAGTTGGAATGTCGGTTCTGAAGCTGTTAATGATGATACCA
Source organism: Acutalibacteraceae bacterium (assembly GCA_045606545.1). Lineage (GTDB taxonomy): Bacteria > Bacillota > Clostridia > Oscillospirales > Acutalibacteraceae > DTU089. Next base: position 69,498 of record JAZUSD010000051.1, read on the forward strand.
ATAGGAAATTTTTTCATTTTGAACACCTCTGAAAAATTTATTTAGAATTTATTTTCATTATTATTTTGGAATTCCTGCATTTCGGGTGGTAGATTTGTCTGTGCAGGTTAAGTGGGTTGCTGTCCCCCTAAATTATTTACCGCATTTGTAACATAAGAGGGTGTCTGAGAAGCATTCTGATTAACAGGATTTTGCTGATATACGGGATTTACAGGCGGTTGATATGGCTGATTGACAGGTTGATTATAACCACCGTAATTCTGCATGGGCATATTGTAGCTCGGCGCACTGCCATATGCTAATTCATACTGCTTAAGCTTCTTTTTGTTTTTGGAATATTTACTGATTAAAACAATTGCTACTATTATTATAATCAGTGTGGGAATAACAGTGAAAACGAGTACAATTACTCCTGCTATGTTTAAAACACCATCTTCAAAAATTGAACCTTGTGCATTAAGAACAACATCCTCATAAGCAGGAGAGGTTGAGAAATCATGATCACCGTTTCTTTCAGGCTTATCACCATCAAAGTAAGTTCCGTTAAAAACTATTCCGTAAACAGAAACCATTAAATCTCCGCAATATTCTGTTTTTCCATTTATATCTTCATAGCTCACAACAAATATATTTTCCTTTGTTGCAAAAACACATGCATTAAAATAATATACAAATTCTCCATCTAATTCTTCTTCGGTATAAGCATAACTTCCTTGGAGATAGTACGAGGAATAACCGTTCACTTCTCTTTTTTCTGTTATTTCATAACGAACGGGACATTCATCTATATCTTCAATCTCACCATCGTATAAATAGAAATGTTCAAATACCTTTTGAACCTGACCTTTTTCTAAAGAAGTTATTCCATTTGGAGCAAACTTATTTTCACCAACGCAAAATTCAAGATAATTTCCTTCTTCGTCATAATAAGATAAGCTATCGGAAAAAACGGAAAGCTCATATTCCCATGGAATATTGGTAAAAATTTTGTCGTTTTCTTCTATTTCTTTTATATCATCGTGTGCAAATGCAGTCAAAGAAAATGAAAAAGAAACTATTAATATAACAGCAAATAAAACAGAAAATTTTTTAATATTTTTCATTAAAAACTACCTCCTTGCTGATTATTAATATCATTATGAGGTATGTAGGGATTTCCTATGGGAGCTGTTCCCATAGGAGAATCCGTTGAGCTTACAGGTTGGCTTTGATAAGCCATATTGTTTACATTTGGATTATAGTATCTCGGTGCATTCTGAGGAACAGGACCGAAAAATCTTTCATATTCTTTGATTTTCTTTTTTGTATTGCTGTTAAGTACCGCAAAAATAATTACTAAAATAAGACCGGGAAAAAATAAGGATGAAAAAAGAACTCCTACAACTATTGCAATAAAAAATTCTTCTCCACCGTCTCCGAAAAGTTTTTCAAATTCCTCCATTAAATCCGCTTCTGTCTCAATATCAGGATATTCAGGAAAAATTTCTTCTGAATCAACAAATGGAATTTGAGAATTTCCATTCTCTCCACTTGCAAATGAGCTTACAGTTAAAAAGCACATTGATAATACAAGAACAAAGGCTAAAATTCCGATTTTCTTTTTCATTAAAAATCCCCCTTTATTTTTTTCCAGTATTCCTTTGCTGCCTGCTCTTGCTTATTATCACCAAATTCATAATATTTGGCATTTTTAAGAGCATCGGGCAAATATTGCTGTTCTACCCAATGATTAGGAAAGCTATGAGGATATTTATAAAACTGACCTTTTATTTCTGCGTCATCACCATCAAAATGCTTATTTTGTAGCTGACGTGGAATTGGTCCGCTTTTACCTTTTCTGATGTCTTCCATTGCAGCACCTATTGCATCGTGTCCTGTTGTGGATTTGGGAGAATTGCAAATTAACACAACTGCATCTGCAAGAGGTATTCTTGCTTCAGGCATACCAACCTGAAGAGCAATATCTGTTGCCGCTTTAACTATTGGTAAAATCATAGGATAAGCAAGTCCCACATCCTCTGCCGCACAAACTAAAAGACGGCGGATTGCAGAGGTCATATCCCCTACTTCAAGAAGCCTTGCAAGATAATGAACCGCCGCATCAGGGTCAGAACCTCGCATTGATTTCTGGAATGCAGAGAGAATGTCATAATGTTCATCACCCTCTCTGTCATATCTCATTGCGCTTTTCTGAGTAAGCTCTTTTGCATTTTCGAGAGTGATTATTCTTTTTTCATTTTCTTTGGGTTTGACAGCGGCTAAAACACATAGCTCAACCGCATTAAGAGATTTTCTCACATCTCCACCGCAAGCGGTTGCAATATGTAAAGAAACTCCGTCTTCAACCTGAAATTGTTCACCTTTTTCTTCTGCTAAAAGCTTGAAACCGCGATTAACCGCTTTTTCTACTTCTTCCGGAGTTACGTGCTTAAATTCAAAAACTGATGAACGGCTTAAAATTGCACTATACACATAAAAATAAGGGTTTTCTGTTGTAGAGGCAATAAGAGTTATAGAACCATCTTCAATATACTCTAAAAGGGTCTGTTGTTGCTTTTTATTAAAGTATTGAATCTCATCAAGATATAAAAGAATTCCGTTAGGCGCTGTGAAGGCGTTAAGGTCTTCCACAATATCTCTTATATCCTGAGTTCCTGCAGTTGTGCAGTTAAGCTTACGAAGAGTTCTGTCGGTCTTTTTGGCAATCATTCGAGCAAGGGTTGTTTTGCCTGTTCCCGAAGGACCATAAAATATAAGATTGGGTAGCTCTCCCGATTCTATTATATTTCTTAAAGGTTTACCTTCACCTATAAGGTGTTGTTGACCCACAATTTCATCAATACTTTGAGGCCGAATTCTGTCCGCAAGAGGTGTATGCATAATTAAAATCCTTTCGGAAATGCAGAATGCAAAAAGCAAAATGCAAAATTATAGGGTGCTGCGCACAGCTATTTTATAATAAAATCTAAAACATTTGCCATTCAAAAAATCCAATTATAGCTACCAATATAAATGGCAATGTTCCGCATTTTCTGAAAAGCACTGACCTTTTCATATCCGGCGAAAGGTCTAATTTATCAACCTTTTCAATAGATTTTGTTATTTTCTTATAATACAAATTTGTTGCATAAATACCCATTATTATTCTTATACCGTATGTTATAAGATATGTCATTATCTGAACGGGAGCAGGTGGTTTATATTCATTAGTAAGCTTATTAAGCTTCATTTGCTTTTCTGTTAACGAAACATTGGAATTCTTTGTGTTATAAAGGATAATATTCTCATAAAAATTCGGGTCTTCTTCTGCACATGCGGTAACAGAATTAACAAATTCCTCGTTTGACATAATCGTAAATCCGATTGTTCCTATCATCAAAACATATAATGCAAAAATAATTGCTGCAAAATTATACATTTTTCTGTATAAACACCAAGCCAGCGGAACAAAGAAACCTGCAATATTCCAGGACACAGCTTTTTTTGTTTTATCCATTACCATAAAGTGAGGAATATAGAATTTTTGATTTTTCCCTATTGCTGCTTCATAAAAAGAAACATGCTTTCCATTAAGCATATAATCTCCATTTTTTCCGTTCATTTCTTCCATTATTTCCTGAACAATATGTTGGGGATTTTCGGTTTTATTTTCTGTTGTTTCTGTTTCAGAAATTGTTTCATTACTCTCTTCAATATCAACAAATTCAACTTCTATAGGCTCGTTTGTTCCGTGCTTGTCCGTATTCGCACATTTGCCATTTTGAACATAACATTCCCTATGATGTGGTGTTCCACACTCGGGACAAACAACAACATCGTCATCCTCATTAAACTGATTATTACAAACAGGACATTTATAATTTGTGTGTTTCATTTTTCGCCTTTCTTTTAACTTTTAAATATACGTTATCAATCTAAATATTACAGTAAATTTTCCATAAATGCAATATTTTACTCATTAAATTTTAATTATTTTAATATATTAAATTTTTCTGAACAATTCTTACTTAAATTGTCGATTTTTTTCTTATTTTTATTGAAATGTACCTCACTATATGATATACTTAAATAGAATATATTATAGTAATTATATACATTATATATGTAATTTTTGGGGTGAAATAATTGGATAATATCATTGAACTTTGGAATGCGGTTCTTCAGGAAATTGCAGGCAATGTTTCAAATGCGGTTTTATCAACCTGGATTAAAGATTTAGTTCCTATTGATTTTGATGGTGACTGTGTTATCGTACAAGCTTCCTCAGAATTTAAAAAGAATATTATTGATAATCGTTTTTTAGATGAAATAAAAAAAGCTTGTGAAGAAATAATAGGTTTTCCTGTTAATGTTAGTGTAACAGTTGATGAAACTGCAATAAAAAATTCCGAAACTGCTAAAAATAACAAAAAAAATGATAATAATCAGATTTCTGTTGAGAATGAGCTTGATTCTTCAAAATTTGAACCTACATTCAATAACTTCATTGTCGGTTCAACAAACCAGTTTGCTTATGTTGCCGCAGTTGCAGTTACTAATAATCCCGGCAGCGTTCACAATCCTCTTTTTATCTATGGTGAATCCGGTCTTGGAAAAACTCACTTACTTAAAGCAATAATGAGTGAACTTAAATCAAGAAAGCCTACAATAAACATCATTTACACAAGCGGTGAAAATTTTCTTAACGAAATGATTAACCATATGGGCGAAAAAAATATGTCTGAATTTCATAATAAATACAGAAATGCAGATATTCTCCTTATGGACGATATTCAATTTATCGGCAAAACAAGTGTTGCTCAGGAAGAATTCTTCTATACCTTTGAAGCACTTATTAATCAAGGAAAACAAATTGTACTTACATCTGATCGTCCGCCAAAAGATATTCCTACTTTGGAAGAAAGACTTCGCAGTCGTTTTGTTCAGGGACTTCTTGCAGATATTCAACCGCCTATGCTTGAAACCAGAATTGCCATTATCCGCCGTAAAGCGCAGGCATTCAATATGGTAATTCCCGATGATGTTGTTGAATTTATTGCAGAACGCCTCAAAAACAATGTCCGCCAGATTGAAGGCGTTGTTAATAAGCTTTATGCTGTTTATTCAATTGACGGAAACGCTCCTACAATAGGCGTTGCCAACGATATTATTAAAGATATTATTTATTACGCTCAGCCTACTGAAGTAACAATCAATAATATTATTGATAAGGTTGCAAGAAGCTTTGGAGTTTCTCCGGAAGATATTCGTTCTGAGAAGAAAAAGGCAGAAATTTCAAATGCTCGTCAGGCAGCCATGTATATTATGAGAGAGGTTACAAACCTTACTTTTGAGGAAATAGGTGGTCAGTTCGGTGGTAAAAAACACTCAACTGTTATTTATTCTATTGAATCCTGCGAAAGCAAAATGGAGGACAACCCCTCACTTAAAAATAATATATACGATATTATGAAGAGTATTAAAGACGAAAGATTAGATTAAGAATATAAAAAATTATAAGTTTTGGTCAAGCTTTTTCAAAAGCTTGTGGGGTCAAGGGGCAAAGCCCTTTGGCGCATTCCGCAGAATGCGAAATGCCCTTTACTTTCAAAAGCGCAGGAAGGTAGATAAAACAGTCCAGTGTGACTGTTTTATCGTAGGAAACCCTCGCCGGGGGTTTCCTGTAATGCCAAAGGCATTTTTTGAACAATTTGAACATCAATGTTTAAAATGTTTTGAACATCTTGAACATAGCAATTTTTAAGAGTTAAATTACTGACATTCATTTACATTTTCTTTACAGAAGGAAAAATAGCTAAAAACCCTTTAAAATCAACGCTTAAAGTTTAATTTCTACAATTTGACAGTGCCTACTACTGCTACTGTTTAATTTAATATTTTTAACACAAATTTTCGTTTTATTCGCAAATTAAAAAATCTTTTATTCCTATCTTTATGGAGGTAGCATTATGAAAATACTTTGTAACACATCAGTTCTTGCAGAAGCTTGTAACATCGTTCAACGCGGTGTTCCTCAAAAAAGCACTCTTCCTGCAACAGAGGGTATTTATCTTCAGGCAAAAAATTCAAAACTTACCCTCACAGGATATGACCTTGAAGTTGGTATCACAACTACTATTGAATGCTCAACAGAAACTGAAGGTAGCATTGTTCTCAATGCCCGTCTTCTTTGCGATATTTTAAGAAGATTACCTGCTCAAAGTGTTACTATCAATTGTGATAGCCATAATCTTTGTAAAATAACATCTGGTGAGGCAGAATTTTCACTTGTTGGTATCCCTGCAGACGATTATCCTGAGCTTCCTACAGTTTCAGGCGGTATTCCCTTTGCAATTAAACAAGGAATTCTTAAAAATATGGTTAAACAAACTATTTTTGCAGTTGCAGTTCAGGATATTAAGCCCGTTCATAAAGGTATTAAATTTGAAGTTGAAAACAACAATCTCCGTCTTATATCCTGTGACGGTTTCCGCCTTGCAATCAGAAATGAAGCAATTGAATACGCAGGCGAAGATATGACATTCGTTGTTCCCGCAAAAACTCTTTCAGAGGTTGTTAAATTAACAGACGATGATGATGCAAACATAACCTTCTCTATAGGCAAGAAATTTATTCTCTTTGAAATAGGTAATTATAGAATTGTTTCCCGTCTTTTAGAAGGTGAATTCTTTAATTATAAAAATGCAATTCCTTCTGAAAGCTCAACAAAAGCAAGAGTTAATCTTAAGCTTATTCTCGATAGTGTTGAAAGAACATCTCTTCTTATTACAAGTAAAATAAAAAGTCCTGTTCGTTGCATTTTTGATGATAATACAATAAGAATTTCAAGTGCAACAGCTCTTGGTGCAGCAACTGATAAAATCCCTGCTTCAATTGAAGGTAAAAGACTTGAAATAGGCTTTAATAATACTTATTTAACTGATTGCTTACGCACAGTTGATGTAGATGAAGTAAAAATTGAACTTTCAAGTCCTGTTTCTCCAATTATTGTAAGACCGGTTGAAGGAGATAATTTTATTTTCTTAATCATTCCTATGAGATTAAAAAATGAAAATATAGGCTGATATAAAAAGTTTTAAACAATAATTGAAAGAATGTTCAAAAATGAAAATAAAAGTTAAGGTAGCTCAAAAAGAACACAAAGATTTTATATTAAAAGGTGATTATATTCGTCTCGATGACCTTTTAAAAAATGTTGGTGTTGTTAATACGGGCGGACATGCAAAAATTATAATTCAAGACGGCGAAGTAAAAGTTAACGGAGAAACTTGTACAATGAGAGGAAAAAAACTCCGTCAGGGTGACTGCGCTGAATATGAAAGAATAATTTATAACATAAAATAAATGATTTATAAGAAGCGGTGAAGTATGACGGTCAGTTCTGTTAAAATTAAAAATTTCAGAAATATTTCTGATTTAAGCTTTACTGCTGATAACGGAGTAAATGTTATTTACGGCGAAAATGCACAAGGAAAAACTAATATCTTAGAGTCTATATGGCTTTTTACAGGTTGCAAAAGCTTTCGTGGCGCAAAGGATAATGAATTGATTAAATTCGGTGAAGAATTTTCTAAAATCAATTTAGCCTTTTGCGATAATTTGAGAGAAAAAAAATCTGAAATAATTATTGCTGATAAAAAGAAATCTGCTTTTTTAAATGGTGTTTCTCTTCGCTCAACTGCAGAGCTTATAGGTTCATTTTATGCGGTTATTTTTTCTCCTGTTCATTTATCTTTGATTAAAGATGGACCATCTGCCAGAAGAAAGTTTTTAGATACTGCGTTATGCCAGTTAAAACCATCTTATGCAGAGCATCTTGCAGGATATAAAAGAGCATTAATTCAGAGAAATGCTTTACTTAAGGATTTGCATTTGAATTCAGAGCTTTATGATATGCTTGATACCTGGGATGACCAATTAGCAAGATATTCAGCCTGTGTTATTAAAGAAAGAATTCAATATATAGATTTACTTTCAAAATATAGTAAAGATATTTATTCAGGAATTTCTGAAAATAAAGAAAGTTTTTCCGTTTTTTATTCAAAAAATATAGATAAGGATTTTTCTGTAAAAGATATTTATTTAAGTGAAATTGAAAACCTTAAAAATACTCGTAAAGAGGACATAATTTCAAAAACAACAACTGTTGGTCCTCATAGAGATGATTTAGAAATTTTAATCAATAATGTAAGTGCAAGAAGCTTCGGTTCACAAGGTCAACAGCGTTCTTGTGCATTAGCACTTAAATTAGGTGAATCTGAAATAATAAAAAAAGTTACAGGTGAAACTCCTGTTGCACTTCTTGATGATGTTATGAGCGAGCTTGATGAAAAACGTCAGGATTATGTTCTTAACCATATAAATGACAGACAAGTTTTTCTTACTTGTTGTGACCCATCACAGGTTTTAAGGTTATGTGGTGGTAAGTCCTTTCTTATTAAGGGCGGTGAGATAATTTAATGTTTATTCATATAGGACAGGATACAGTTGTTATTGATAAAGAAATTATAGGAATTTTTGATATGGATAACACTACTGTTATGAAAAAAACAATAGATTATCTTAATAATGGAGAAAAAGAAAAAAGTGTAATAAATGTTGCACCATTTGAACTTCCAAAATCTTTTATAGTTTGCCAGACACCAAAAGGTAAAAGAATTTATATTTCTCCTGTTTCCGTGGGAACTATTTTACGAAGAATAGAGTCTGGCAACCCACATTAATTATGTAAATAAATTGTTTATATATTTATATTGATTCTTCTACGGAGGTTAGTATTTTGGACGAAAACATTATTAAAACCGAAGAGGAGCTTCGCGAAGAAGCTAAGGAAAACGAAGTAATTCTTGATGAGAACGCAGAAATTGACACTGTTGTTACTGAAAAATACGATGCTAGTGCAATTCAAGTTCTTGAAGGACTTGAGGCTGTTAGAAAAAGACCCGGTATGTACATAGGTTCAACAGGACCTAAAGGTCTTCATCACCTTGTTTATGAGATTGTTGATAACTCCATAGACGAAGCACTTGCAGGCTTCTGTACTCATATTGAAGTTGAAATTCTTCCTGATAATATTATAACCGTTCGTGATAACGGACGTGGTATTCCTGTTGGTATTAATGAGCAACAGGGTCTTCCTGCCGTCACGGTTGTTCTTACTGTTCTTCACGCAGGTGGTAAATTCGGCGGTAGCGGTTATAAAGTTTCCGGTGGTCTTCACGGTGTTGGTTCCTCTGTTGTTAATGCTCTTTCTGAGTGGTTTGAGGTTGAAGTTTCTCAGGATGGCCATGTTCATTATCAGCGTTTTGAAAGAGGTACTCCAACTTGCGACCTTAAGGTTATAGGTGATACAAATGAAACCGGTACTCTTATAAGATTTAAAGCAGATGCTGAAATATTTACTGAAACAACTGTTTACGAGTTTGAAACTCTTGAAAGAAGATTAAGAGAACAAGCATTCCTTAATGCAGGTCTTTCAATTTCTCTTACTGATAAACGCGATGTTGATGATGTAAAAGAGGTATATTGCTTTGAAGGCGGTATTTCATCTTTCGTAGAATTTGAAACAAATAAAAGAGGTCTTACTCCTCTTCATGAAAAACCTATTCATTTTTCTGCTGTCAGCGGTGATAGAGAAGCAAATATTGCTCTTATGTATAATGATAGCTACAATGAATTAATTTTGAGTTTTGCCAACAATGTAAGAACAATTGATGGTGGTACTCACGAAAATGGTTTTAAAACTGCATTAACCAGAGTATTTAACGAATACGGCAGAAAATATAAGCTTTTAAAGGATAACGATAAGAACCTTTCAGGTGATGATGTCCGTGAAGGTCTCACAGCTGTTATCAGCGTTAAGCTTACTGAAGCACAGTTTGAAGGACAAACAAAGGGAAAATTAGGTAATACTGATATTACTCCTCTTGTTTCAAAATGTGTTTATGAAAAGCTTTCCACATATTTTGAGGAAAATCCTGCAGAAGCAAAAGCAATTTTCAGTAAAGCTCTCGATGCTTCAAGAGCAAGAGAAGCTGCTCGTAAGGCAAGAGACAATGCAAGAAGAAAATCTGTTCTTGAAAGTAATAGCCTTCCCGGTAAGCTTGCAGACTGTATTGAAAAAGACAATGTAAGAACTGAAGTTTATATCGTCGAGGGTGATTCTGCGGGCGGTTCTGCAAAGCTTGGCCGAGACAGAATGTTTCAGGCAATTCTTCCTCTTTGGGGTAAAATGCTTAACGTTGAAAAAGCAAGGCTTGATAAGGTTATAGGTAATGATAAGCTTACACCTGTTGTTCTTGCTCTCGGAACAGGCATTGGTGAAGATTTTGATATCAATAAGCTTCGTTATGATAAAATTATTATTATGGCCGATGCTGACGTTGACGGTGCTCATATAAGAACACTTCTTCTTACATTCTTCTTCCGTTATATGCCTGAGCTTATTACAACAGGTCACGTATATCTTGCTCAACCGCCTCTTTACAGAATAAGCAAAGGTCAGAAGCATCAATATGCTTATTCTGATGAAGAAAGAGATAAAATAATGGCTGAAGTAGGAACAGGTTTTTCAATTCAGCGCTATAAAGGTCTTGGTGAAATGGATCCCTCTCAGCTTTGGGAAACAACTATGAACCCTGAAACAAGACTTATGTTAAGAGTTACAGTTGAAGATGCAGAAAAAGCAGATGAAACTTTCTCAATTCTTATGGGTGACAAGGTTGAACCAAGAAGAGAATTTATTGAGAAAAATGCTAAATATGTTAAAAATCTTGATATTTAAGAAAGGGAGGATTTAAAAGATGGACGAATTTAATGAAAAAACTGAAGGCGTCACTCAAGGTGTAAACAATCTTCCTGACCCTTATGAAAATCAACGAATAATAAATGTTGAAATTAATAAAGAAGTAAGAACAGCTTTTCTTGATTATTCAATGTCTGTTATTACATCTCGTGCCCTTCCTGATGTACGAGATGGTTTAAAGCCTGTTCACAGACGAATTCTTTATACAATGTATGAGAACAATCTTACTCCTGATAAAGCGTACCGTAAGTGCGCTGATACAGTTGGTTCTGTTCTCGGTAGATATCATCCTCATGGTGACGCATCTGTTTATGATGCAATGGTCAGACTTGCTCAGGATTTCTCAATGAGATATATGCTTGTTGACGGTCACGGTAACTTCGGTTCAATTGACGGTGACCCTGCTGCTGCATATCGTTATACAGAATCAAGAATGAGCAAAATGTCATTGGAAATGCTCACAGATATTGAAAAAAATACTGTTGATTTTATTCCAAACTATGATGACAGACTTAAAGAGCCTACTGTTTTACCCGCTCGTTTTCCGAACCTTCTTGTTAATGGTTCTCAGGGTATTGCAGTTGGTATGGCAACAAATATTCCACCTCACAATTTAGGTGAAGTTTGTGGTGCTATTGAATGCCTTATTGATAACCCTGAAGCAGAGCTTGAAGACCTTATGGAACATATTAAAGGTCCTGACTTTCCTACCGGTGGTATAATTATGGGCAGAGCAGGTATCAGAGCTGCTTATGCAACAGGTAGAGCAAAGGTTATAGTCCGCGCTAAATGTGAAATTGTTGAGGGTAAAAACGGCAGATTTAAAATTATAATCACCGAAATTCCCTATATGGTTAACAAAGCAAGACTTATTGAGTCTATTGCAGACCTTGTTAAGGATAAAAGAGTTGAAGGCATTTCTGATATTAATGACTACTCATCTGATAAAATGGGTATGCATATTGAAATTGATATTAAAAGAGATGCTAACGCTCAGGTTGTTCTTAATAAGTTATTTACTTATACTCAGCTTCAGTCAACCTGCGGTGTAATTCTCCTTGCTCTTGATGATGGTCAACCTAAAATTCTTACTCTTAAAGAAATTCTTCAAAAATATATTGACCACCAGTGCAATGTTATTATAAGAAGAACACAGTTTGACCTTAAAAAAGCTCAGGAAAGAGCCCATATTCTTGATGGTCTTAGAAAAGCAATTGATATTGTTGATGAAATTATTGCAACAATCCGTGCTTGTAAAGGCGGTCAGGCAGAAGCTAAAGTTGCTATTATGGAAAAATTTGACTTCGACGATGTTCAGGCAGCAGCTATTGTTGCTTTCCGTTTAGGTCAATTGGCAGGTCTTGAAATTCTTAAAATTACTAACGAACTCAATGAACTTCGTGAAAAAATCAAAGATTATGAAGATATTCTTGGTTCTCACGAGAGAGTTCTCAATATTGTTAAGGAAGAGCTTGCAATTATCAGCAAAAAATATGCTGATGAACGCAGAACTGCTATTGAAAATGTTAGTGGCGAGGTTGATATTGAAGACCTTATCCCAGAAGAAAAATGTATGTACACCTATACAAATATGGGTTACATCAAACGTCAGCCCGTTGACCAGTTCTCTATTCAGAACAGAGGCGGTCGCGGTGTTAAAGGTATGACAAGACGTGAGGATGACTATGCAGAAACAATGTTTATTGCATCTTCTCATGATTCAATTATGTTCTATACTACAAGAGGTCGCGCATATCGTCTTAAAGGATATGAAATTCCCGAAGGTAGTAAAACAAGTAAGGGCACTAACATTGTTAATATTCTTCCTCTCGAAAACGGAGAAAAAGTTTCTGCAATGATCAGAGTCCCAAAAGAAGATCAGGGAATGTATCTCTGTATGGTAACAAGAAAAGGTCTTATTAAACGTTCTTCTCTTGATATTTACAGAAATACAAGAAGAAATGGTATTATTGCCGTTACTCTTCGTGAAGATGATGAGCTTGCTTGGGTTAAGCTTACATCAGGTAATGATGATTTACTTGTTGCAACAAAGAAGGGTATGTGTATCCGTTTCAATGAAAATGATGCAAGGCCTCTCGGAAGAACTGCAAGTGGTGTTAAAGCTATAACTCTCAAAGATGGCGACGAAGTTGTTGGTATGAGCGTTATGAGTGAGGGTGGAAAACTTCTCACCGTAAGTGAAACTGGTTTTGGTCGTATCAGCGATAATGATAACTATCGTGTTCAATCAAGAGGCGGTAAAGGTCTTAAAAACTATCATATTGAAAAATATGGTGAGGTCGCTGCTATTAGTGATATAAATGAAGAAGACGATATTATTCTTATTTCTCAGGATGGAATTATTATAAGAATTCCTGCTGCTGCAGTAAGAGTTTGCGCTCGTCCTTCAAAAGGTGTTAAAGTAATGCGTCTTGGTGAGGGTGATAAGGTTGTTACTCTTTCCACAACTGAACATGATGAAGATGAAATCAACGGTGAGGTTGAAGATGATGGTACCGCAACAGAGGGCGCAGGCGATACATCAGGAGATAATGAAGATATAGGAACTGCTGAAGACGGTAACGAAAATACTACGGAGGAATAAGTTATGTCTGACAGTAATAAGCGTGAAGAGGGCTTGCAGGATTATATGGATTTACTTGATCAAATGGCGAAAAAAGATGCCGAAAATCAAGAAAAAAAGCCCTCCCCACCCCCTATTAAAAAGAAAATTGAAGTTAAAAGCGATTTTGAAAATATAGAAAGCTCTGCAAAAAAGAAAAAAAATATTTTCAAGCGTCTTTCAAATTGGTATAACAATTTACCAAAGAAAAAGAAAATAATTGTTAGTATCATCGCAGTAATTCTTGCAATTATTCTTACTTTAACGACTGTTTTAGGAATTTTTATTATTCAGAAGTTTGGTCTTATAGGTGATAATATCAATAATACTGAATATGATGATACAATTTATGAAGATGGCGAGTTTGAAGATATCAATATTGACATTGGTTCAGCTGGTTTTAAACAAGCATTACAGGATTGGGCAACACAGGGAAATGAAAATAAAATGTCCAGCAGGAATGTTATAAATGTTCTTCTTGTGGGTGCTGATAGAAGAACCAATTCAGGTAATACTGATGTTATGATGCTTGTTTCTCTTAATAAAAAAACAAAAGAATTAAAGCTTGTTTCTTTTATGAGAGATAGTTATCTTTATATTGAAAGTCCAAAGGGTTCATATTGCTCTAAGCTTAATGCGGCATTTTCAATGGGTGGTCCTGAATGTCTTTTACAGACAATTGAAAATAACTATAAAATAGAAATAGACAACTATGTTATGGTTAATTTTGAGTCATTTGTGGAAATAATTGATGCCATGGATGGTATTACCGTTGATGTTCAAAAATATGAGGCAGATTATAACTATAAGAAGTTTAAAGTCACACTTCCTTATGGCGAAGATGTTAAATTAAACGGAGAACAAGCACTTTGCTTTTGCAGAATCCGTGGTTGTGATGCTGATGGTGATGTAAGCCGTACACGCCGCCAGAGACAAGTTATCGAATCAATCATTGACAGAGTGCAAACAGCTTCAATGGGAGATTTAAATAAATATATTGATATTTTACTTCCTTATGTTGATACAGGTTATAGCAAAACTCAAATTCTTTCATTAGGAGTTCAGGCTTTAACAGGAAAATGGTTTAATTATGAAAGAACTCAACTTCAGATGCCGGATGAAGAAAGCAGAACTTCAGGAAGTGCTAATGCATGGATTTGGGTTGTTGATTACCAATTAGCTGCTCATAAATTACAAAATGAGCTTTACGGACAGTCAAATATTACATTAAATGAGGATAGAACATCAATTATAGATGTTTACAGAGGTGCAAACTATAAAGGAGATTATTCTAATAGTTCTTCCGGTAATTCCTCTGATAATAGACCCAATAATGTTGTTTCAACAACTCTTTCACCAAAGGAAACTGAACCTCAGACAACTGAGAAACAAGAAGTTAATGAAACAACAGATGTTTTAACAACACAAGCTCAAACAGAAGAGCCTGTTACAGAGGATACAACCGTAGAAATAACAGATTCAACTGAGATTGTTGAAAATCCTGATACAACAATTCCTGTTTCAGACACTTCCCCTGCCCCACCACCTCAGACTACTGAAGAAATTTCACCTAATACAGAGGTGGCGGAATAATGGCGAAAAACAATGAATATGTTAAAAAACGTAAAAGTTATTATGGTTTTGCAAAAAATTATCCCGGTAAATTAGGTTCAAGTAAATATGTAATCGGTGAAAGTAAAATAGTAAGAAGGAATGAAACAATAAGAAAAATTATAATTGCTATTATAGTTATCTTTTTATTTATAGCTTCTTATGTATTAACATCAGTTGGACTAAACATTTCTAATAAAGAACCAGATAAAAACAAAACAACATCCGTATCGATTGATACGGATGTTGTTTTATAAGTGGCAATTTGGAAGTGGAAAGTGGTAAGTTTCGGACCTGCGGTCGGCATTATATAATGTTTGGAAGCGAAGCTTCCCCTTAACTTGTCACTTTCCATTTTCAACTTTTAATTTAAAAAAGCCTTCCATTACGGAAGGCTTTTTGATTGATTAGTCTTCGTCGCAATCGCAGCAATCACAACCACAGTCGCAATCGTCAAATTCGATATCAAGTTCAAGCTTTTCACCGCAAGCGGGACATTCAATGAACTCTTCATCAAGCATTTCATCATCAAGATAGATTTCTTCACCGCAAGAAGGACATTCAACTTCATAGAGTTCATCATCTTCACAATCGCAGCAATCGCAGAAATCATCATCTTCATCGCAGAATACATATTCTTCAAGCTCATCAAGATCTTCGTCAATAGCATCAACGAGGTCTTCAACCGCGCTGAGATCCTCATCGATATCGCTTACTGTAAGAGCCATATCTTCGAGAATATCAAACATAGCTTCGAAAATTTTTGTTTCTTTGGAGTCTTTGTCAAGTTCAAGACCTGCTGCAAGACCTTTAAGGTATGCAACTTTTTCTGTAAGTGTCATTTCAATGACCTCCTGATTTTTTATTAATACACAAAAACAATTATGCTCTTGAGAGATATTCGCCTGTTCTTGTGTCAATGTTAATCATTTCGCCCTCGTCTATGAAGAGAGGAACTTTGATTTCTGCACCTGTTTCAACAGTAGCGGGTTTTGTAGCATTAGTAGCTGTGTTACCTGCGAAACCGGGGTCAGTTTTTGTAACCTGAAGAGTTACGAATGTGGGGGGTTCAACGCCGAAAACGTTGCCTTTATAAGAAAGAATCTTACAAGTCATATTTTCCTTAACGAATTTAAAGTTATCAGAAAGGTTTGAAGCGTCAACGGGAATCATCTCATAGCTTTCGGGGTCCATGAAATAGTAAAGACCGCCATCTTCATAAGAATATTCCATATCTTTTCTCTCAATGAAAGCTGTGGGATATTTGTCTGTGGGGCTGAATGTTTTTTCAACAACACTGCCGTTGATTACATCTCTGATTTTTGTACGAACAAAAGCTGCGCCTTTACCGGGTTTAACGTGCTGGAATTCGATGATGGAATATACTTTACCATCCATTTCGAATGTAACGCCGTTTTTGAAATCGCCTGCTGTTACCATAATTAAATCCTCCGAAAATGAATTTCATATTTTTACATAATAATACTATAACATTTCGCCCCTATTTTCAAGTGTTTTTTTATATTTTGACACTGAAACAGAGGAAAAATTCAATATTAATTTATTTTTCTTCTTCGTTTAAATTGATACCTAACTCTTCAAGCTGAAGATTATCAACTCTGGAGGGACATTCTGTCATAGGTTCGCTTGCATTCTGTACCTTGGGGAATGCAATAACATCACGAAGAGAATCAACCTGAAGAAGTTGCATAATAAGTCTGTCAAGACCGATACCC
Source organism: Acutalibacteraceae bacterium (assembly GCA_045606545.1). GTDB lineage: Bacteria > Bacillota > Clostridia > Oscillospirales > Acutalibacteraceae > DTU089. The sequence goes on from JAZUSD010000051.1 coordinate 86,272, forward strand.
ATACCGCCGTGAGGAGGTGGACCAAATTTGAAAGCATCAAGAAGATAGCCGAATTTTTGCTGAGCTTCTTCATCGGAAAGACCGAGAAGCTTGAAAATTCTGTCCTGTAAATCGGAATCGGTAATACGGATTGAACCTGAAGAAAGCTCAACACCATTAAGAACAAGGTCATAAGCTTCTGCTCTTACGGATGCTTTATCTGTTTCAAGATAGGGGAGACATTCGGGAAGAGGAGAAGTAAAGGGATGGTGCATTGCAACAAACTGCTGAGTATCTTCATCCCAATCGAAGAAGGGGAATTCAACAATCCATAAAAGATTGAAGCCTTCTCCTATTACATTAAGTTTCTTTGCAGTTTCGTTACGAAGTGAACCGAGAACAGAAAGAACAGAGCTGTTTTTTGCATCTGCAACAATGAAAACAACGTCACCTTTTTCAGCACCTGCTTTTTCAAGGATTGCCTTCATTTCATCCTCTGTCATAAACTTAGCAAAGGAAGAGGCAATACCGTCATCTGTAAGACGAATCCAAGCAAGACCTTTCGCACCGATACCTTTTGCAAATTCTGTAAGCTTGTCAACTTCTTTTCTTGTGTAAGTTGTAACTGCATTTTTTGCAGTAATTCCGCGAACTGAACCGCCACCTGCAACTGCGGAAGAGAATACAGAAAAACCGCAGTCCCTAACAATATCAGTAAGGTCAAAAATTTCCATACCGAAACGAGTGTCAGGTTTATCGGAACCGTAGCGCTCCATTGCTTCTTTATAAGTAAGTCTGGGAAGGGGAAGGGGGATTTCAACTCCGAGAGCTTCCTTAAATACTCTTGCAATATAGCCTTCACCTATTGAAAGAACATCTTCCATTGTAACGAATGACATTTCAAGGTCAATCTGTGTAAATTCAGGCTGTCTGTCTGCTCTTAAGTCTTCATCACGGAAGCAACGGGCAATTTGCATATATCTGTCAAAACCTGCAACCATTGAAAGCTGTTTATAAAGCTGAGGTGACTGAGGAAGAGCATAGAATGAACCCTGATGAATACGGCTGGGAACAAGGAAATCTCTTGCACCTTCGGGAGTTGATTTAATGAGCATAGGAGTTTCAATTTCAATGAAACCATTTTCATCAAAATAGTCACGTGTAATTTTTGTCACTTTGTGACGGAAGAGAATATTCTGTTGTAAATCAGGGCGGCGAAGGTCAAGATAGCGATATTTAAGCCTTGTAAGCTCTGCTGTCTGACAGTTTTCAACAATGTCAAATGGGGGAGTTTCACTTTTTGAAAGAACTCTCAAATCTTTAACATCAATTTCGATGTCGCCTGTGGGAATTTCGCTGTTTTTAGATGAACGCTCACGGACTACACCTTTTGCCATAAGCACAAATTCACTTCTTACTGAGAAAGCTTTTTCAAAAATTTCTTTATCGGTTGTTTCGTCAAATGCTAACTGAACGATACCGGTTCTGTCACGCAAGTCAACGAAAATAAGTGCGCCAAGGTCACGTTGTTTTGCAACCCAACCGCAAACGGTTACTTCGCTACCGATATTTTCTGCGCGAAGCTCACCGCAGTAGGCGGTTCTTTTAAGACCGTTCATATTATCCATATTTATACGCCCTTTCAGAGTGAGAATTTTTTATTTTACGTTTACTTTATGCTGAATAAGATATTTTGTGGGAAAATGGAGTCCGATTGCAATTGCAAGTCTTACAAGTGAACCAACAACATTAACACCCATAGCATTTATGCCTAAAGCGTGTTTTGTCGAATGAATATCACTTGTAATTTTTACAACCTCGGGAGTTATAACAAGTCCGCAGGGGAGAAAATCAGCAATTGCATTTGAAACAGACTGAATAATTGCAAAAAGTCCGAAGAAAATGATAATTACACCGATATTTCCAAATTTTGAAACAGGGGAAACGTGTGAAAGTGTTAAACCTAACTGTAAGGATTGAACTGCAACAAGAACTAAAACTGCAAGAGAAAGGCAAAATGATATAATACCCATAAAAATTGTTAAAAAAGAGGGAACACCAAAAAGCTTTAAGAGGTTTTCCGCACTTTCCATAACCTCTTCACCTAAGGCATCTTTAACCTGGAAAACCCATAGGAAAAGAGAACCCAAAAACAATGCATAAACAACAAAAATCCAAATAAGACTTGAAATTGTTTTTGATGCTAAAAGTGAGCCTGTTTTAACAGGAAGGGTCAATGTAAGATAACCTGCCCTGCCGAACATTGTTTTTGAAAACATCATCGCAACGGCAATTATTATAATGATACAAGCAAAGCCTAATGCAAGGCTTACGAGCATCCCACCCATTACTGTTACAACTTTGTTATCAGAGGTTAAAGTGAAAATTTCTGCCACTACTGCAACAATAAAAGTGCAAAGGAAAACAACAGACATTGAATGCCATTGCGCTTTAAGGTCATTTTTTAAGAGTTTACCAAACATTTGAAAACACCTCCTTGAAAATGTCCTCGATTGATTTACCATCTTTAGTAATTTTTTCAACGCTATCGTTAAGCAGTACTTTTCCGTGACCCATAAATAAAGCATGAGTAAAAACAGACTGTAAATCGTTTATAAGATGGGTTGAAACAAGAAGCGTTGATTTTTCCGCATAGTTTTCCATAATAAAATTAAGAATGGAATTTCTTGTTGCGGGGTCAACACCACCCATAGGCTCGTCCAATATATATAGCTTTGCATCTCTTGACATAACGAGAGATAATAATAGCTTTTCCTGCATACCCTTGGACATTGTTTTTGCTTTCTGCTTTTCGGAAAGACCAAAGCGTTTTAACATTTCAAGAGCTTTGTTCTTATCAAAATCGGAGAAGAAATCATTGAAATAATCAACTGCATCAATATTTCTCATCCATTCATGAACAAAGGTCTGTTCAGGAAGATAAGCAGTAAAACCTTTTGAATTTTCTCCGGGTTTAACACCATCTACAAGAACATTACCTTTATAATCATGAATAAGTCCTGTAAGAATTTTCATAAGAGTAGTTTTTCCGCATCCGTTAGGACCGAATAAACCAATAATCTCTCCTTGAGGAAGAGAAAAGCTCATATCATTAAGAACTATGTTGTTGCCGTAAGCTTTTGATAGTGAATCAACTTGAATGATAGCCAAAATTAAGCCTCCAATCTGTTGTTTTAAGACTTTTTTACAAATTAAATCAATTATATATTTTACAACTATATCAATTAATAGTCAAGCATTATAAAGTACAAATGTATTTATATTTGCCACTTTCAACTTATAAAGAAATACAGCGCCTGCGGGGACAGACGCTGCATTCCGACACATAGTATAACACTCTGTATCTTGGGTTTACTTGAGGAGGGGTTAGTTCCTCTCAGAACTAAGTACTTGTACTCGGGTGCGGCTCCCTTTCCAAGTACAATTAAAGTTTAGCAAAAAAATATTAGCAAACTATGAATATAGTGTTAAAGTAAAATTAAACTACAAAAAAGTATTATTTTGTCGGATATTGTAAAAATATGTAAAAAATCTTAAGAAAACACTTGACAGTCACGTGAACCTGTGATATTATCATATCAACACGAAAAGTAATCGTGAGACGAAAGGAGTGAGAGAATGCAAACGAAAGAAAAAGCATTTGAACCTATAAGAACAGCTATGAGGCTTACCGGTGGTTTTACCCTTTCCCAGCTTGCTGAGATTTCAGGTCTTGAAGCAACAACAATTCAAAATTGGGTTAAACGCGGATGGATTGAACCCCCGAAAGACCGAAGATATGGCGAAACCTCTATTGCAAGGGTTCTTATAATCAATATGCTTAAAGGAGCAATGCAGCTCTCAAACATAGTTTCCTTAATGTCTTATATCAACGGTAAAGTCGATGATAGGTGTGACGACGCTATTCCCGACGGTGAACTCTATAGCATTATGTGTTCCGTTACCGAAGAAATTGACAAAATCGGAAATTGGAATAAGGAAACTGTTGTCAGCGTTATTGACGAACAAATTAAAGATTATGAAGAACCTTTTTCCGGAGGTAAAGAGAAATTGCGCAATGCTCTTGAAATTATGATGTTGGCACATATTTCTTCTAATCTTAAAAATGAGGCAGATAAAATGCTTCAAAACTTTATGAAAGACTAATGTTCCACGTGGAACAAATTTGAAATATACGTTTCACGGGAACAAAGGTCAAAATGTCAGAATGTTTCACGTGGAACAAAAAAATAAAAATTGAATTAAAAGGAGTACATATTATGATTAAAAATGCAAAAGTTGTTGGCGAATTCAATTTTTCCAATGTAAAGAAAATTATTATTGTGGCAGTTATTGCAGTATTTGTAATTATTGCACTTTTAGCATCAATTACAATTGTTCCTGCAGGTCATACAGGTGTTGTAGTTACTTTAGGTAAAGTAAGCGATAATGTTTTGTCCGAGGGTTTCCATTTTAAAGCACCTTTAGTACAGAATGTTGTTAAAATGAGCAACCAGATTCAGAAATGTGAAATTGAAGGCGCAGAATCTGTTTCCAAAGACCTTCAGGCAATTTCAACCACTATTGTTGTTAACTACAAAATAGGTGACAGTTCATCTGCAAAGATTTACAGAGAAATAGGCAGAGATTATGAAACAATAATGCTTATGCCTGCAATTCACGAAAGTCTTAAAGCAGTAACTGCAAAATATACTGCAGAACAGCTTGTAACAAGCCGTTCTAAGGTTGCAATTGAAATTCAGGATACTCTTGCAGAAAAAATGGAAGAGTACGGTATTGTAATTGAAAAGTTCAATATTGTTAATTTCTCATTCTCAGAAGAGTTTGCAAAAGCAATTGAAGCAAAAGAAGTTGCTCAGCAAAACCTTCTTAAAGCAAAAACCGAGCAGGAGCAGTTAATTGTTGAAGCAAATGCTCAGGCTGAAAAGAAAGTTATTGCAGCAGAGGCAGAGGCAAAAGCAATTCTCAGAAAAGCAGAAGCTCAGGCTGAAGCTAATGAAAGAATTGAAAAGTCACTTAGCAAAAATGTTCTTGAAAACAATAAAATAGAAAAATGGGACGGTAAGCTTCCTTATGCAACAGGTGGTGCAGCAATTCTTGATGTTTCCGCTGATGGTGAGGGAGATAATTCAGAAAACTAATTGCCGTTTTGCACATTTAAAATAATTTAACTTTGTTGAAGATTAACGAAAGTGAAAAACTCTCGTTAATCTTTTTTATTTTGCATTGAACAAAACAATGTTTTATGATACTATTATAATGTTATATAATAGCGTAAATTTTGAAAAAAAGGAGTATCGAAATGAGCTTAAAACAAAAAGCAGTTGATGGTATTTCCAAGGTTAAAACCTATTGGAAAACCCCACCTGCAAAAAGATATATGCCCTTTAAGGAAATCGCTGCTTATTCCGGTGGTGGTATCGGTGCATATATGATTATCACAATGGGTTCCGCTTGTTTGTTGGCAACAAACAGTACCCTTCTTTCCAGTACATTGGGTGTTGATCCAATGGATATGTACATAATGTACGTGCTTGCTGTTATTGCAAATATTCCCTTGACAGGTATTCGTGCAAATATTATTGACAATACCCGTAACAAAGCAGGTAAATACCGTCCTTACATTGTTTCAATGGCGCTTCCTGCAGCAATAATTTGTAACATATTGGTATGGTTCCCTTATGCAAAGCTTTCCGATTGGTTAGGGGATGGAATGATTTTCGGCGAAACAAAGGCTTATGTTGCAAAATGTGCAATCATAATGTTCCTGAATCTGTTGCTGCACTTTTTCTATTATTTCTTCTATGATGCTTATGAAAATCTCATTCACGTTCTTTCACCTAACTCACAGGAAAGAACAGATGTTGCATCAATTAAGAGCGTTGTATATTCATTTGCTCCAACAGTTGTAAATCTTTTTACACCTATTATTGCATCAAATATTTTCCATTCAAATACAACAGATATTCGAGTTTACAGATTCTTATACCCGATTCTTACAGTGGGCGGACTTCTTCTTTGTATGATTGTTTATAAGCATACAGAAGAGAAAATCGTTCAGGCAAGAACTCACGTTGTTCAGATTAAATTTATTGATGCACTTAAAGCGGTTGCAAAAAATAAATACTTCTGGATTATATCTCTTGCTGGTTGGATTGGTTTCTTAGAGTCAGCTTACGCTAATGTAATGTTTTGGGTATATAACTATGGCGGAGCTTGTTCCGGCAATATTTATAGTCTTGTTATTACGGTTTATGGTAATGCGTCCCTATGGGGTATGCTTTTTGCACCATTCTGCATAAGAAAATGGGGTAAAAAAGCTGTTCTTGTTGTTACTAACTTATTTAATATTCTATTTATTTTAATGCTTCTTCCGGCAACAAGAGAAATTGATAATCTCACAATTTGGTTAGTATTGGGATGTTTGTATCTTAATGCGTTTATGGGTTCATTTGCTCATATTCTCAATCCATCAATTCAAGCAGATATCCGTGACTATCAGCAGTATAAAACAGGGGAAAGAATTGACGGTATGTTTGCCGTTGTTACAACAATCGGAACAGTTATCACTCTCCTTACATCTTCTGTTCTTCCATTTATTTATGAAAAAAACGGATTAACAAAAGAAAATGCCGCATTGGTTACTTCTAATCCCGAGGTTCTTAACCGAGTTTTAGGTGATGGTAAAACAGTTGGCCAAATTCTTTCGGAACAGCTGGCAAACGGACAAGATAATTACAATAATGCACTTTCAGCTCTTTATGACCCCGATATTCTTTTAAGCCTGATAAAGGTGCTCATTCTTGTTGCCGCAGTTGGTGCATTGATGAACGTTATTCCATATATTTGGTATGATTTCAACGAAAGAAAACAGAAATCTGTTATTCGCGTTCTTAAGGTTCGTGCTATGTTTGAAGACTATGGAAATGGTATTCTTAAAGATGCAGAGCTTGTTGAAGTTATTGATATTATCCGTAAAGCAAAAGAAATGGCAGTTGCTGTGCCTAAAACATTAGACAAAAAATCTTATAAATCCATAAAAGATAAAGAAGCAAGAAAAGCCGCAAAAAAAGCATATCTTGCAGATAAAGAGTTTAACGATGAAATTGAAATCGGTAAATTTGTTTGCGAAGAGCTTGATAAATTCTCAACTCCTGCAGTTCAGCTTCAGGTAAAGGAAAATATGAAAGTATATGCAGCGGGTCTTGCTGCCCTTCTTAATGCAGATATTTCACTTATAAATCAGGAACTTTCTATTGCAAAAGCAATGCCCAATTCAACAAAGGAAGAAAAGGAAATACGCAAAACTGCTATTGAAATTGCAAAAAGCAAAAAGGCTTCTTATAAAGCAGTTAAAAAGTATTTCAGCAAAGGTCAGGATTTCAAGCAACCCGACTTTGCAGAGCTCGATAAGTTCTTTAATGCAGAAGATGATTGCGAAGCAAAGCTTAAAACGCTCTATCTTGATTTGAAGGAAGCAAAGAAAGCAAAGGATACTTCAAAAGTTACAGAGCTGAAGGCAGAAATCAAGAAAACTGATGCAGACAGAAAAGATGCTCGTAAGTTCTCTAAAGAGGAAATGGATAAACACGCATACTTCAACCGTGCCGCAAAGGTTTATCTTGATGCAGAAAAGCTTATAAAACAAAAAGATAACTACAGTCATTTCGAAGAAATCGAAAAGATGTATGATGATGCTAAATTAAGAATAAGTCAATAAAAAATATAGCCTCCCTAATTGAACTGCCCCAAATTGTGCGGACAGTACAAAAACACCCCCTATGGTGTTAAATATTAAAATTTAAGCAACAAACTGATTTCGTTTTTCAAGCGGAGTCAGTTTTGTTTTTAATTGAATTCTTTCGTTGTTGTAGAAAT
>JAZUSD010000052.1:0-3647 GCA_045606545.1 Acutalibacteraceae bacterium
AATAGTGGGGGCAAAGTTTTTACTTTTGTAAGACATGTATGCGGTTTCACAAAAGTAAAGACACCCGGCGCTATAGCCAAGTGGTAAGGCGTGGGTCTGCAACACCCTGATCCCCAGTTCAAATCTGGGTGGCGCCTCCAACGCCCCAAGGACGATAAGTTCTTGGGGCTTACTTCTTACCTATTACCTCTTCACTCTTACCTCAAAGTGTCCTTGGGGCTTTGGGAAGTAATAGGTAAGAAGTAAGAGGTAATAAGTTTTTCGCAAGGCTTTGCCTTGCTCTTTTTGTTTTATAGTGGTATAATTATTTTAGAAAGGCGGTAATATTATGGCTGATAGTCCGTTGATTGTTAAATCTAAAGAATTTGCTTTACAGATAATTAAGGTTTGCAATTATGTAAAACAAACTAAAAAGGAAAGTGTGCTCACAAATCAACTTATCCGTAGTGGTACAAGTGTTGGTGCTAATATTCGCGAAGCGTTTTATGGACACGGAACTGCTGATTTTATCGCCAAACTTCAAATAGCACTTAAAGAGTGCTCTGAAAGTGAATATTGGTTAGAACTTTTAATTGAAAGTGGTTATTATGATAATAATGATATTTTAGAAAAATGTATTGAAGTTAAAAAGTTGTTAGTTACTTCAATAAATACTGCAAAAAGCAAATTAAATAAATAATGCTATGCAAAAAATAATATATCACCGTGTGTTGACATTTGACTTATTTTATGTTAAAATATAACTAACCTAAAATGAAAGTGAGGTGGACAAAATGAAAAGGAAAGTATTGATAAAATCAAAAGTCGTTTTGTCCGCTGTTAAATAATAAGTTGCTTCTTGGATGTAAATGCTCTTGGTTTTATCAAGAGCATTTATTATTTAAGTGAGGTAACGAAATGAAAGAAATTATCAGAATCCAAATTAGCAAATTTTTAAGTAATGAGTTAGTTGAACAAATAGCTCAAAAACAATGGCACACCACAAACCCAGCATTTGTAAATCGTTCGAGACAGTATGTTTTTGATGAGATTACTGACGGAAATGATTGTTTTGGCATAGTTGCTTTAGCGGCAGAAAATAAAGTTATCGGAAGATTACATTGTGTTCGAAACAAAGATAATATTAAGAAGTGGTATTATGGTGATCTATTCGTAATTCCTGAATATAGAAGAATGGGAATTGCTACACAAATGATAGAAAAAGCCAAAAGTCACTTGTCCGAAATAGGCGCACAAAGTTTATGCTGTTATGTAGAGCCAGATAATGTTGCAAGTAGGCAGTTGCAAATATCTGTTGGTTTCACAGAGAGACCTTTTTGCACGTTTAATGATTTTATAAACGATGGAGAAATAATGTATGAGTTGCAAATAGTTAATAATTTTTGCATTATTCCTGCTACTTTCGATGAAGCATATTTTGTAAGAATATTATTTGTACAAAATAAAGAGAAACTAAGTGTTGGCAATATTGACATGAATGAGTGGAAAGAAATATTAACTGAAGAAAGCACAGACACAAAACATTTTCTAATATGCAAAGGTGCTATTCCTATTGCATACATAAGAATTGAAAAAGCAGAAGAAACAGATAATACGAAAATATCAATGTTTTTTGTTGCAGATGGTTTTGATTATGAAGAAATTTATAATTTTGGCGTAGAATTTGCAAAGAATTATGTTTGGGAACAAAAAAATATAAAATAATTAAAGAAAATCAGGTTTTTAGACCGGTTCCATTTTGAGTGTCGGTCCCAAAACCTCAGTCGAAAGACTGAGGTTTTATTTTTTTCTTGAATAATGTCCTTTTATATGATATAATATAAAAAATTCCATCGGGAGGGAAGCCTATGAAAAAATACATAACTGCGCTTGTGGCTGGAATGGTTGCTTTTTTTGCAGCATTTACAGGTGTTTTCGGGACTCTTGATTCAACTGCGGGAGATGTTCTTTATCACAAGCCTGCGGATGTAAGTAAAAAGATAAAAATTATAAAGATAGATGAAAAAACACTTGACCGTTATGGTGAATACACGGACTGGGACAGGGGCATTTATGCTGATCTTGTGGATGCGCTCAATATTTCCGGGGAAACAAGACCTGCTGTCATTGGCTTTGATGTTATCTTCGCAAGCGACAAGAATGCTGAAACCGATAATCGTTTTGCCGAAGTATGCGGCAGGTATGGTAATGTTGTATGCGGCTTCAATTATGTATTTACAAAAAAAATCATGCCTGATAAAAACGGCGATTTATTTGTCAACAATCTTCATGTTTCCGATGTTGTCACGCCTTATGAATCACTTGCGGCAAATGTATCCCAGGGCTTTGTAACAGCCTTGCTTGATGAGTCCGATGGAATTATACGCAAGGCATTTATACGTTTTACCGAGGAAGATGGAACTGTCAGCAAGAGCTTCAGCTCTGCTATATATGAAAAATATATGAATTTCTGCGGAAAAACCGCTGTATATCCAACAGATGAAGCCTCAATGCTGCTTCGTTACAGCGGCAGTGCTTCCGAATACGAGAACGTATCCTTGTGTGATGTTATTGACGGCAAAATTCCTGCCGAGGCCTTTGATGACTGCATTGTGCTTGTGGGCGCTTATGCTCCGGGAATGATGGATGCTTATTATGTTCCTGTTGACAGAGGCCAGCAGATGTATGGCGTGGAGATTCATGCGAATACTATCCAGGCGTTTATTGACGGTAAAATGCTTTCTGCTGTCCCTGAATGGGCTGACGGACTCATTGCAGCGGTAATTGCAGCTGTTCTTGTGCTTGTATGTGAAAAACTAAGTGCGGCGCTTACTGCTGTTATATGTGTCGGAACTGCAGTTTTAAAGCTTGTGGCAGGAGGAATACTGTTTAACAGTGGCTATGTATGGGATAACCTTACCGTTCCCGTGATGGCAGTGATAATCGCTGTTTATTTTATTGTTCTCCATTATTACAAGGCACGTGCCGCAAAAATGAGTATTGAAAAAGCCTTCAGCAAATACGTAGCACCTCAGGTAGTGAAGGAAATTGCGAAAAACGGAAATTACGAAATAAGACTTGGCGGTGAAAACCGTGACATAGCTGTGCTTTTCGTGGATATCAGAGGCTTTACTCCGCTTTCTGAGAGTCTTGAACCTGAGCAGGTGGTTGATATTCTGAACAGCTATCTTGAGCTTACAACAAACTGTATTTTCCGACACGGCGGTACGCTCGACAAGTTTATCGGTGACGCTACCATGGCGGTGTTCAATGCTCCCTTTGATACCGAAGATTATGTTTATAAGGCGGTTCTTGCTGCATGGGATATTGTTCAGGGCGGTAATAAAATCGAGGAGCAGTTTGTTGAACGTTACGGCAAGCACGTGGGCTTTGGTGTAGGCGTAAACTGCGGTCCTGCCGTTGTAGGCAATATCGGCTGCGATTTCCGAATGGATTATACGGCAATAGGCGACACTGTAAATACCGCCGCACGTCTTGAAGCAAATGCACCACGAAGTAAGGTGTACATCAGCGGTGCGGTTTATGAACAGGTGAAAGACAGAATAACTGTTGAAGAGGTTGGAGAAATCCCGCTAAAGGGTAAATCCAAGGGCGTATTTGTGTATTCCGTAACAGGCATAAACGAGTAATAAAAAGGGCAAACGGTG